>NC_014551.1:3369159-3980199 GCF_000196735.1 Bacillus amyloliquefaciens DSM 7 = ATCC 23350 | reverse complement strand
ATCCACATGCCGTTTTTTTCAGAGGCCGGGGCCTTTTTTTTGCGCTAAAAGGAATATGAAAATTAAGGTTTCTAAACTGGTTAAGGTATGTTATCCTATTATGGTTGTAAGAAATAAAAGCACTGCTGAAGTTGACAATGAATAGGCAGCACAAATATAATAAGTAAGACTGTCTTTAACAGCTATTCCTCGAGGGAGGTGTCATAAATGAAAAGAACATTCCAACCGAATAACCGTAAACGCAGTAAAGTTCATGGCTTCAGAAGCCGTATGAGTTCAAAAAACGGTCGTCTAGTATTAGCACGCCGTCGCCGCAAAGGCAGAAAAGTATTATCAGCTTAGGCCACTGAATAATGTCAGTGGTCTTTTTTCACATTATGAGAAAAGAGATCACGCGTCGCCCGGAACTGGAGAAATTTCTTCAGTTTTCCGGCGGCCCGTTTTTTTTAGATAGAAATAAAAGTTTCTGCGAGTGAATATCGGAGTGAATCAAAGTGAAGAAGCGAAATCGGTTAAAGAAAAATGAAGATTTTCAAAAAGTGTTTAAACGCGGAACGTCTATGGCAAACCGCCAGTTCGTGCTGTATACCCTTGATCAGCCGCAGCAGAAAGAGCTCCGGGTAGGGCTTTCTGTCAGCAAAAAAATCGGCAATGCCGTCGTGCGCAACCGGGTGAAGCGTTTAATCAGGCAGGCGATCCAGGAGGAAAAAGAGCTTCTCAAGCCGAAAGATTTTATTATTATCGCTAGAAAACCCGCAGCTGAACTCAGTATTGAAGAAACGAAAAAAAGTCTGCAGCACTTATTCAGAAAAACCTCTTTATATAAGAAATCTTCGTCGAAATAGCTCATATTTTGTTTTCTTCACGTTTTTAAAAGCGCTTCCTTTTGTTTGGCGAAAAATGACCGCCATTTAAAACTGAAAGATGCTAAAATACATACAAGGTTTATAAAGAATGGTATAGGAGGAAACGTTCTTGAAAAGGAGAATATGGTTACTACTGAGTATGGTCGGTATGCTCGTGCTGCTGGCCGGATGCTCGAGTGTAAAAGAGCCGATTACGGCGAATAGTCCGCATTTCTGGGACAAATATGTTGTATATCCATTGTCAGAAGTCATTACGTACGTAGCGAAACTGACGGGCGATAACTATGGTTTATCGATCATCATCGTTACGATTTTAATCCGTCTGCTGATTCTGCCGCTGATGATCAAACAGCTTCGAAGCTCAAAAGCGATGCAGGCGCTGCAGCCCGAAATGCAGAAGCTTAGAGAAAAATACAGCTCAAAAGATCAAAAAACGCAGCAGAAGCTTCAGCAGGAAACAATGGCCCTGTTTTCAAAGCATGGGGTAAACCCGCTGGCGGGATGTTTCCCGATCCTGATTCAAATGCCGATTTTGATCGGATTTTACCACGCTATTATGCGTACGCAAGCCATTTCACAGCATAGCTTTTTATGGTTTGATTTAGGCGAGAAAGATCCTTACTATATTCTTCCTATCGTTGCCGGTGTGGCCACTTTTGTCCAGCAGAAGCTGATGATGGCCGGAAATCCTTCTCAGAATCCTCAAATGGCAATGATGGTATGGATTATGCCGATCATGATCATCGTATTTGCGATCAACTTCCCGAGCGCGCTTTCTCTTTATTGGGTAGTCGGAAACTTGTTTATGATTGCTCAGACATTCCTTATTAAAGGACCGGACATTAAACACGATCCGGAAACGCAGAAAGCGGGAGGAAAGAAAAAGTGAAGAAGGTGACTGCTGCGGGACGGAATGTCGAAGAAGCAGTTCAATCAGGCCTTCAGGAACTTCAACTGACGAAAGATCAAGTAGAAATAACGGTGGTGCAGGAAGAATATAAAGGGTTTTTGGGTATTTTCGGAAAAAAGAATGCGATCGTAGAACTGAAAGAGAAAAAAAATTCCGTTCAGGAAGCGAAAGCGTATCTGGAAGAAATCATCAATACCATTGCCGGGCCTTCCGAGATTGTCACGGAGGAAAACAAAAAAACAGTTTGTTTTCATATTAAGGGTGAAAAAGCGGCGCTGCTCATTGGTAAGAGAGGACAAACACTCAATGCCCTGGAAACATTGACGCAGCTTGTGTTGAACCGCGGCTCCGGCCAGTACCGCCAAGCCGTTGTCGACGCTGAGAATTATCGTCTGAAAAGAAGAGAAATTCTGGATCAGCTGGCAAACAGGCTGGCCAAGCAGGTATCGAAAACGAAAAAAGATGTGCATTTAGAACCGATGCCGTCTGGTGAAAGAAAAATCATCCATGACGCTCTGGCGAAGCATCCAAATATCAAAACTTTTTCTACCGGTGAAGGCCGGTACCGCCATCTCGTTATTTCCCATAAAGATAGCAGAAAACCGAAGTCCGGGTAAAATCGGAACTTCGGTTTTTTTATTGGCAAAATTGGCTCTATTCCTAAGCAGAATCATACTTTTGGCGTTTAAGTTTTTTCTTTTTCGGTGTATGCTGTTGATAAAAAAGGTTTTAGGAAATAAAATTAATTGTTATTCACATGTGGATAAGTTAAAGTAATAAGGGATGAATTTCTGCCTTTGTGGATAACGTATCTTCCACTTCAAACCAAACTATGTTATCTTTTAATTTTGGCGTAAATAAAATTTTTTATATAGATGGAAACAGAGATAAAGAGAGGTGAACAGCATGGATACAATTGCAGCGATTTCAACTCCGATGGGTGAAGGCGCGATCGCGATCGTTCGGCTGAGCGGGCCGGAAGCCGTAAAAATTGCCGACAAAATGTACAAGGGTCCGAAAGGCAAAACGCTCAGTTCGGCAGAATCGCATACCATTCATTACGGGCATATTGCAGACAGCACTACGGGACGGATTATTGAGGAAGTGATGGTGTCTGTTTTAAGAGCGCCCAGAACATTCACAAGGGAAGATGTCATCGAAATCAACTGTCACGGAGGGATTGTGACGGTTAATCAGGTGCTCCAGCTTGCTTTAAGAGAAGGCGCGAGACTGGCAGAACCCGGTGAGTTTACGAAGCGCGCATTTTTAAACGGACGGATTGACCTGTCACAGGCGGAAGCGGTGATGGATCTGATCAGGGCCAAAACGGACCGTGCCATGAATGTCGCCATGAATCAGATGGAAGGACGGCTTTCTGCGCTTGTCCGCCGTCTTCGTGATGAATTATTAGAAACACTTGCCCATGTTGAGGTTAATATAGATTATCCGGAATATGATGACGTCGAAGAAATGACGCATCAGCTCTTAGTGGAGAAGGCGAGCGGTGTGAAGAAAGAAATCGAGGCGCTGCTCCGTACGTCTGAGCAGGGGAAAATTTTGCGCGAGGGACTGTCTACCGTCATCATCGGCCGTCCGAACGTAGGGAAATCCTCTTTGCTTAACAGTCTTGTCCATGAAACGAAGGCGATCGTAACCGATATTCCGGGAACGACGCGTGATGTGATTGAGGAATATGTCAATGTCCGAGGCGTGCCGCTCCGGCTTGTCGATACCGCCGGAATCCGTGAGACCGAAGACATCGTCGAAAGAATCGGTGTTGAACGGTCACGCCAGGTTCTGAAGGAAGCGGATCTCATTTTGCTTGTGCTTAACCACAGCGAAGAGCTTTCTGAAGAAGATGTGAAATTATTTGAAGCGGTTGAGGGAATGGACGTCATTGTCATTATGAATAAGACAGATCTCGAGGCTAAGATTGACGCTGAGCGCGTCAAAGAGCTTGCAAAAGGCCGGCCCGTCGTCACGACCTCATTGCTGAAAGAAGAAGGCATTCAAGATTTAGAGGAAGCGATTCAGTCGCTATTTTATACAGGAGCGATCGAAAGCGGAGACCTCACATATGTCAGCAACACCCGTCATATCTCGATTCTGCATCAGGCAAAGCAAGCCATTGATGATGCACTGAATGGAATTGAGCAGGATGTTCCGATTGATATGGTGCAAATTGATCTGACAAGGTGCTGGGAGCTGCTGGGCGAAATCATCGGTGATGCCGTCCACGAAAGCTTAATTGATCAGCTCTTTTCACAATTTTGTTTAGGTAAATAAAAGGGAGGAAAAAACCATGGGGTATGAAGCAGGCCAATACGACGTGATTGTCATCGGCGCCGGGCATGCCGGTGTTGAGGCTGCGCTCGCATCCGCGCGCCAGGGAGCTAAAACGCTTGTTTTGACGATTAATCTTGATATGGTTGCGTTTATGCCATGTAATCCGTCTGTCGGCGGCCCCGCGAAAGGGATTGTCGTCCGCGAAATTGACGCGCTCGGCGGAGAAATGGCAAGAAATATAGATAAAACTCATATTCAAATGAGAATGCTGAATACAGGAAAAGGTCCGGCCGTACGGGCGCTGCGAGCGCAGGCGGATAAATTCCAATATCAGCATGAAATGAAGCATACGCTGGAAAAAACACCGAATTTGACACTTCTTCAAGGGATTGCCGAGCGTTTAATCATTGAAGACGGCGAGTGCCGCGGTGTCATTACGCAAACCGGTGCTGAATATAAGGCGAAAACGGTCGTACTGACAACGGGGACGTATTTAAGAGGGCGGATCATTCTTGGTGATCTGTCTTACTCAAGCGGTCCGAATAACCAGCAGCCGTCTATTAAACTTTCTGAGCACTTAGAGGAGCTCGGTTTTGATCTCGTTCGTTTTAAAACGGGAACCCCTCCTCGCGTATCAAGCGATTCCATTGATTACAGCAAAACAGAAATCCAGCCGGGGGACCCGGTTCCGCGCGCTTTCTCATATGAAACGGTTGAATACATTACCGATCAGCTGCCTTGCTGGCTGACTTACACGAGTCCTGAGACTCATGAGATCATCGACAGCAATCTGCATCGTTCGCCAATGTATTCCGGTATGATTAAAGGAACGGGGCCGAGATATTGCCCTTCTATTGAAGATAAAGTCGTTCGGTTTAATGATAAACCGCGTCATCAGATTTTCCTTGAGCCGGAAGGCAGGAATACGCAGGAAGTATACGTTCAAGGTTTATCCACGAGCCTTCCTGAGGACGTACAGCAGCGGATGCTGGCGACCATTCCGGGACTGGAAAAGGTGCAAATGATGAGAGCCGGATATGCGATTGAGTATGACGCGATCGTACCGACGCAGCTCTGGCCTACACTGGAGACGAAAAAAATTCCTAACCTGTATACGGCCGGTCAAATTAACGGTACATCAGGTTATGAAGAAGCAGCCGGACAAGGAATTATGGCGGGAATCAACGCAGGCCGCAAAGCGCTTGGAAAAGAAGAGGTGATCCTCAGCCGTTCCGATGCGTATATCGGTGTATTGATCGATGATTTGGTAACGAAAGGAACCAATGAACCATACCGTCTGCTGACTTCACGCGCGGAATACAGACTGCTGCTCCGCCATGATAATGCGGATCTTCGTCTGACGGAAATCGGCCATGAAATCGGCTTAATTTCTGATGAGCGCTATGAAGCGTTTGAAAAGAAAAAAGCGGCGATTGAGGCTGAGAAAAAACGTCTCTGGTCTGTTATTATCAAGCCGTCTCCTGAAAATCAGGAATATATCCGTTCACTCGGCGGAAGCGAGCTGAAAGACGGAGTGCGCGGCACAGATTTAATGAAACGTCCGGAAATGAACTATGAAACAGTGACAAAACTTGCACCTGCTGATTCTCCGGTTCCGCAAGATGTGGCGGAACAAGTGGAAATTCAGGTGAAATATGAAGGATATATCGAAAAATCCTTGCAGCAAGTGGAGAAGCTGAAGAAAATGGAAAACAAAAAAATCCCTGATCGGATTGATTATGACGCCATTAAAGGAATTGCAACTGAAGCCCGCCAAAAGCTGAAAGAAGTGCGTCCTTTATCAGTTGCTCAAGCGTCCCGTATTTCCGGAGTCAATCCGGCAGATATTTCAATCCTGCTGGTATACCTGGAGCAGGGCCGTATTGCCAAGGTAGCTGAATAGAAAGGATGACGGCATGAATATAGAGGAATTTACATCCAGTTTAGCGGAGAAAGGGATTTCCCTTTCTGACCGCCAGCTGGAGCAATTCGAGTTGTATTACCAGATGCTCGTGGAATGGAACGAAAAGATGAATCTGACGTCTATCACTGAGAAAAAGGAAGTATATCTCAAGCATTTTTATGATTCGATTACGGCGGCATTTTATATTGATTTTGAAAAGGTCACCACTCTTTGTGACGTCGGCGCCGGTGCCGGTTTTCCAAGCCTGCCCATCAAAATCTGCTTCCCGCATCTGCATGTCACCATCGTCGATTCACTGAATAAGCGGATTACGTTTTTGGAAAATCTCGCTGATGCTTTACAATTAGAGCATACGACATTTGTCCATGACAGGGCAGAGACGTTCGGACAGCGCAAGGACGTCCGGGAAAGCTTTGATCTCGTGACGGCCCGTGCAGTGGCGCGTCTGTCTGTTCTGAGCGAGCTTTGTCTGCCGCTGGTCAAGAAAAACGGCGTATTTGCCGCTCTAAAAGCAGCAGCGGCTGATGAAGAATTGAAAGCGGGACAAAAGGCGATTAAAGTATTGGGAGGAGAGCTTGAACAAGTTCATTCCTTTACACTTCCCGTTGAAGAAAGTGAACGGAACATTATGTTAATTCGCAAGATGAAAAGCACTCCGAAAAAATATCCGAGAAAACCGGGTACTCCAAATAAATCGCCAATTGAAGGGTAATTTAGACAGCCTGATGTGACAATTCCATCATATTTTCTGCAAAATTGATGAAGATACAGCAGGAAAAACCATGAGAAAATAGAATTATAAAAATGGCAGTTTTTAAAGGTGGTGTAGGTACATGAAGCATTCATTCTCTCGTTTCTTCGGGTTTGGTGAGAAGGAAGAGGAACCGGAGATAGCTGAGCATGATACAAATAAAGAAGAGATACTCGAGATACCGGTACATGCTATCGTTCCCAACCGTTTTCAGCCACGCACCATTTTCTCAGATGAAAAGATCAAAGAGTTAGCAATGACGATCCATACACACGGCATCATTCAGCCGATTGTTGTCAGACATACAGAAGATGAAGGCCAATATGAGCTCATTGCGGGTGAAAGGCGCTGGAGAGCGGTACAGACGCTTGAATGGGAGAAGATTCCCGCAATTATAAAGGATTTCTCTGATACGGAAACGGCATCTGTCGCTTTGATTGAAAACCTGCAGAGGGAAGAATTGTCCTCCATTGAGGAAGCTCATGCGTACGCAAGGCTGTTAGAACTTCATGATTTAACACAGGAAGCCTTGGCGCAGCGTTTAGGAAAGGGCCAGTCAACGATTGCGAACAAGCTCCGATTGTTAAAGCTTCCGGAACCCGTTCAGGATGCGATTATGGAGAAAAAAATCACGGAACGCCATGCAAGGGCCCTGATCCCGCTCAAACAGCCGGAGCTTCAGGTCACTTTGCTTGCGGAAATCATTGAGAAAAGCTTAAATGTCAAGCAGACGGAAGACCGAGTGGTGAAAATGCTTGAACAGAATAAGCAGAAACCAAAGCCGAGACGCAAAGCGTTCAGCCGAGATACACGAATTGCAATGAATACGATTCGCCAGTCATTGTCCATGGTGGAAGACAGCGGCGTCAGACTGAATACTGAGGAAGAAGAATTCGAAGAGTACATTCAGCTTACCATTCGGATACCTAAATAAAAACTCTCCTGATCAGCAGGGGAGTTTTTATTTTAGTCAAAAAACTATTTTAGGATAATGATAGATTTATTGTACACCATACATTATAAATGTAAAAATTTATATTTTTTCGTCGTATATTGTCTTTTCACAGTCAAAAAAGTCACTTTATCGGAGAACTTATAAGGGAAAGTGTCTTTTTCGTTTACATTTTTTTCACTTGCTGATAAACAAATTATGAAAAAAATAAAACGCTTTACTCTTTTTTTGATAAGATAGAAACAAGACAGTACATGTTCATGTGAAGGTAGGTGACATCGTGGGAAAAATCATAGCAATTACGAACCAAAAAGGCGGAGTCGGGAAGACAACGACTTCTGTTAATCTGGGGGCTTGCTTAGCTTACATAGGTAAAAGGGTTCTTCTTGTTGATATTGATCCGCAGGGCAACGCAACGAGCGGATTAGGGATTGAAAAAGCCGATGTGGATCATTGTGTGTACGATATTTTAGTAGATGACGCAGATGTAACAGAGATTATCAAACCGACTTCAGTAGAGAACTTAGATGTCATTCCAGCCACGATCCAGCTTGCGGGAGCGGAAATCGAATTGGTTCCGACGATTTCAAGAGAGGTCAGGCTGAAAAGAGCATTAGAATCAGTGAAACAAAATTACGATTACATGATTATTGATTGTCCTCCGTCTCTCGGGTTATTAACGATTAATGCGCTTACCGCGTCAGATTCAGTTGTTATCCCGGTTCAGTGCGAATATTACGCTCTTGAAGGATTGAGTCAATTATTAAATACAGTTCGGCTTGTGCAAAAACATTTAAATACAGACTTAATGATAGAAGGAGTGCTTCTGACGATGCTTGATGCCAGAACGAATCTCGGTATTCAAGTTATAGAAGAGGTGAAGAAATACTTTAGAGATAAAGTGTATCAAACCATTATCCCTCGCAATGTCCGTTTAAGTGAGGCGCCGAGTCATGGCAAGCCGATCATATTATACGATCCGCGTTCGAGAGGTGCGGAAGTATATTTAGATTTAGCAAAGGAAGTGGCAGCGAATGGCTAAAGGCGGGCTCGGAAAAGGGATTAATGCGTTGTTTAATCAAGTTGATTTGTCTGAAGAGACAGTGGAAGAGATTAAGATCAGTGATTTACGCCCCAATCCTTATCAGCCAAGAAAACAATTTGATGATGAGTCATTAGCTGAACTGAAGGAATCCATCATTCAGCATGGCATTCTTCAGCCCATTATCGTGAGAAAATCATTGAAGGGCTACGATATTGTAGCCGGCGAACGCCGTTATCGCGCCGCAAAACTTGCCGGTAAAGAGACAGTGCCGGCTATCGTGCGGGAGTTATCTGAATCGCTGATGCGGGAAATCGCCCTATTGGAGAACCTTCAGCGGGAAGATTTATCACCGCTTGAAGAAGCTCTTGCATATGATTCACTGCTGAAGCATTTGGATATTACGCAGGAACAGCTCGCTAAACGGCTCGGGAAAAGCAGACCTCATATTGCCAACCATTTAAGACTGCTGACGCTTCCTGAAAGCATCCAGAACCTCATTGTAGAAGGTACGTTATCCATGGGGCACGGCAGAACCCTGCTCGGTTTGAAAAATAAAAACAAGCTTGAACCGCTTGTGAAGAAAGTGGTTGAAGAACAGCTTAACGTCCGTCAGCTTGAGCAGCTCATTCAGCAATTAAACAGTAATGTTCCACGTGAAACAAAGAAAAAAGAACCTGTTCAAGATGTTGTGTTAAAAGAGCGGGAATCGTATTTGCAAAATTACTTCGGAACAACAGTCAATATTAAGAGACAAAAGAAAAAGGGGAAAATTGAGATTGAGTTTTTCTCAAATGAAGACCTTGAACGTATCCTTGAGCTTTTGTCTGAAAGAGAAGCGTAAAAACCATCTTTTAAAAAAAGATGGTTTTTTTATATACGTCTTGTCAGCTTATGAAACGGACTGAGCCGTTCCTGGCGGCCTTCTGTTTTATCTGTCAGCTGTAATCCCTCTGCTAAAACATTCGCCATGCTCATAACAAGATGGAGCCTCGTATTCTGCAAAACAAAATACTCCATAAACCCGCTGACATTGACGATTCCATTGATATGGACGTCACCGATCTCAGGAAGGTCTTTTTGAACACCAGCTCCGGGTTTCAGCGGCCCATCGCCGATTTGAAATGACCCTACGCTTTTAACGCGGCCTAAACAAGCGTCAACCGCAATAATAAACGGATTTTTATGTATATGGTGAATATCTTTCAGTTTGTCTTTCATATTTACGGCGTGAACGGGATCTGACAGTGTACCGTAAACGTGCAACCTGCCTAATTTCATGTTTTCTAACTTTGTTCCTACGAGCGGACCTAATGAATCTCCGGTCGATCGATCTGTACCGATACATACGGTGACTAACGGTCGGCCGGCTGCTTTACGTAAAGATGAAGCAAGGATCGCTTGTATTTGATTCGCGGCAGAAGAATCTGTATGAGACACATATTGTTTTGCCCGTTCTTGAGAAAAAAGCCCGCCTTTTCGATTCATAGGGTTCACTTCCTTGTCATGTCATACGAGTATTACACTGATGTTTTTGATGATGTATGGTTGTTTACAGTATATCCAGCACCGCCTTTTTTTATGCTTATGCAGTGATCAGCATACCGATTGTTTGAAAAGAGCGGGATAGAAAAAAGAACTTAGAGCTGTTGTTCTCTAAGTTCATGAAAGATATAAGACCGTGTGATCTTTTTCTGTAGGTGAATTCTATTGAGCGCAGAGTTTTTTGCCGGGTTCATTTGTTGAAGTAACTGAGAGATGGAGCTGTTCCGTGTCTTTCATCTTCTTTGCCTGGCTGATGGCTTTGGTCATTAACGCTTTTCCTGCGCCTGACCCCCGGTATTCGGGAGAAACATACATAGAACCGATAATCGCAATGTGTCTTAGTTTATACAGAGGCTGCTTGGATATCTTAATGATTCCTATCAGTCTGTCTTTTTCAAAAGCGCCAAGCATGATGGCATTGTCGGCTTCGATCCTGGCTTTGAATTTTTCGGGCAGCCATTCTTTCTCCTCATTATGGCTGACGGCGAAAGCGTCCGGGTGATCCTTTAAAGCTTCGAGTCTGATGTTGGAATAGGGCTGAGTATCACTTGCGGTTAAACGCCTGATGTACATGAGTTTGGGCTCCTTATAATAATTTCATAAAATAATTTTCTGATTAGTCAATTATTTTTATCATACCATATTTGTCCCGTTTGTATGAATGATTGCCGCTGTCACTCAATATAGTAGCAATATGCGGAGATTATCTGAAATTTTATGAGGTGATAAGGGTGTGGAGAGCCGGGATGAGGTGGATGCTGCTCATATTAAGCAGCCAGATTGGGGCCGGTTATGCAAGCGGGCAGGAAATATGGCAGTTTTTCGGTGTTGAAAGCGGACTGGCTATTATATTGTTTACAGTCATGTTCACCATTTCGGCTTATATAGTGTTGAAGATCAGCTATCGTGTTCAATCAACGCACTTTTTACCTGTGCTTGAGCATCTGATGGGGCCGGCTCTTGCCAAAATCTATGATGTACTTATTATGTTTTATTTGTTTTCAACGACGACGGTCATGATTGCCGGAGGCGGTGTGACGCTGCAAATGTACAAGCTGCCGTTTTGGATCGGTATTTCTCTTTTTTGCATCGTGACCGTCTTTTTATTCTTTTGGGATATAAAAGGAATATTATCTTTGAATAGTATTTTGATACCGATTCTTGTAGCCGGGCTTTTATATGCATTGATCTTTTTTCAGACAACCCATCATTACACGTGGACGATAGATTTGACCCGGCAATTTAATTGGCCGGCAAGTATTACCTTTACGTCATTAAACATCCTTTCTGTTGTGGCGGTTCTTTCTTCTGTCGGAAAGGATATGAAAGGGCTTGGGGAAGCGAAAATCGCCAGTATTGCAAGCGGGCTTATTTTTGGTGTGATTTCTTTTGTCTACAATGAAACGCTTGTGCAGCTTTCAGGCAGTCTCACACAATACGAGATTCCTCTCTTTGCCGTCCTTGAAGGCGCTCCTTATCCGTTATTTCTTTGTATGGCCGCGGTACTTTTTTTAGCCATCTATACGACAACCGTGACCGGCCTGTTCGGGCTGTCCAGCCGCATGCTTGTATTTGTGAAATTGCCGAGATGGATGCTCGTCTTTCTTCTTTTAGCTGTGATGGTGCCTTTTACGACAATCGGCTTTTCAGATTTAATCGCCATTTTGTATCCCATTTACGGGCTATTAAGTCTTTATTTGCTGGTATGTCTTCTTCTTTACCCTATATTAGGAAGATGGAAAAAAGTATAATGCTCATTTTGAGTGCGGCCGTTGCTCTTATCCTGTCTTTTTTTGTACAATAAATAAAGCAGTCTATGAAGAGAGGTGAAGGGTCTTGGCGGATAAAGACTTTGGCCTGAATGATATTGTTGAAATGAAGAAACCGCACCCTTGCGGTGAAAACAGGTGGAAAATCATTCGGATGGGAATGGATATTCGGATCAAATGTACGGGGTGTTCCCACAGTGTCATGATTCCGAGAAGAGATTTTGAGAGAAAGCTGAAAAAAGTACTCGTCAAGCATGAGGAGCCTACATCATAAAGGCTGGCGCTCATGCTTTTTCATATAGAGGAGAGGAAGAGGCCCGATGAGCAAAGTGCATCAGTCAGCGTGCCCGCTGAATTGCTGGGACAGCTGCGGCTTTTTGGTGACAGTTGAAGATGGGAAGGTGACGAAAGTAGACGGAGACCCGAATCACCCCATTACAGAAGGAAAAATTTGCGGCCGGGGCAGAATGCTGGAGACGAAAACGAATGCTCCGGAACGGCTTCGTTATCCTTTGAAAAAGATAGACGGCGAATTTGTCCGCATTTCCTGGGAACAGGCGTTGGATGAAATTGCTGAAAAAATGGCGGTGATTAAGGAAACGTTTGGCACTGCCGCTGTGCTGCACAGTCATGACTACGCAAATAACGGTCTTTTGAAGGCGCTCGACCAGCGTTTTTTCAATGGATACGGCGGTGTGACGGAGATTGCGGGAAGTATTTGCTGGGGTTCCGGAATTGAAGCGCAGCGCTGGGATTTCGGGCGCTCTTACGGGCATGGACCGCTTGATATTTATCACAGCAAGCATGTGATCGTATGGGGCAGAAATGTGTCCCGGACGAATATGCACCTCTATCATCATTTGCAGCAGGTGAAGAAAAAAGGGGCGACACTGACGGTCATCGACCCTATTTTTAATCCGACCGCAAAGCTTGCCGACCGGTATATATCCGTCAAACCCGGCATGGATGGCTGGCTTGCGGCCGGTGTTTTGAAAGTATTATGCCAAACCGGCAGAACGGATGCCGATTTCATTCAAAAGCATTCAGTCGGTTTTGAAGAAATAGAAAAGCTGCTGCGCGCGATTTCTTTTGATGAGATCATTGAGAAAACAGAAACGTCTTTAGAAGAGATTGAATATCTTGCTGATCTATATGCAGACGGTCCCGCTTCTACTTTTATGGGTCTTGGGATGCAGAGATATAAAAACGGCGGCGGGACGATACGCTGGATTGACGCTTTAGCGGCGGCGAGCGGAAATGTCGGTATTAAAGGCGGCGGCGCAAACTTTGGAAATGTGCAAGTCGGTGAAAGCTTTGCGAAAACCGAACTCACCCGTCCTGATCTGAAAAAAAACGCAAGAACGTTTTCGATGATGACTCAAGCCGAAGAAGCGTTGAATGCAGCCGACCCGCCGATTGAGATGATCATCGTGACGTGCGGCAATCCGCTGACACAAGTGCCGAATACAAAAAAAGTGAAGGAAGCGTTCGAAAAAACACCGGTTACAGTGGCTATTGATTCGATCATGACCGATACGGCAAAGCTCTGTGATTATGTGCTGCCGACGGCCGCTGTTTTCGAAGAGGAAGATATTTATTACTCCAGCATGTATCATCACTATGTTCAATATGGAAAGAAGCTTGTGGAACCGCAGGGGGAGGCGAAATCAGACCGATGGATTTGGACGGAGCTGGCAAAGCGTCTCGGATTCGGAGAGCTGTTTGATTATCGTACGGAAGATTTCTTGAAGATGGGGCTTTCTTCTTTGGAGGAAGAGGGGATCACCCTTGAGCGATTAAAGGAAAAAGGCCATATGCCGCTTCCGGTCAAACAGGTCCCGTGGGATGATTTCCAATTTTTAACCCCGAGCGGGAAATTTGAATTCATCTCGTCATTGGCAGAAGAGAAAGGATACAGCGGCCTCCCTCGATTGGAAGTGCCGGAGGAGTCTGTTTATCACGACGGCGGGCTGGCCGAGAAATATCCGTATACGCTGCTGTCCATTCACCCGCAGCGCTCTAACCATTCACAGCACGTGCCGTTTATTGAAAAACTTCAGCAGATTCAGGTGGATCTGTCGCCTGATATCGCCGAGGAGCTTGCCCTTCAGGACGGAGATACGGCAGAGGTATACAATGACCGCGGGCGTCTGCGCGGCAGGGTGAAAATCATGAAGCAGGCTCACCCCAAGACGGTGAATATAGATGAAGGCATGTGGTCGGCATTCGGAGGCTCCGTCAACATGCTCACAAAGGATTCAAATTCCGATAATGGAATGGGAAGTACGCTTTTTGACTGTCTGGTAGCGGTTAAAAAAGGATAATCTAAGGAGAGAGAGTGCGGGAAATGCTTTTTTCTCAGCTTGTCTTTTCCTATGAACCTCCTTATAATTGCTCTAGGTTTACAATACGTTTATACGATGATGGTTTGATATAGAGGAGATGAAAGAATGGCTTTAACTGCTGGAATTGTCGGTTTGCCGAATGTCGGAAAATCGACGTTGTTTAATGCAATTACCCAGGCTGGTGCCGAATCAGCCAACTACCCGTTCTGTACAATTGACCCTAACGTGGGAATCGTGGAAGTGCCTGATGAACGTCTGCAAAAGCTGACTGAATTGGTAAACCCGAAAAAAACGGTGCCGACTGCGTTTGAATTCACTGATATCGCGGGGATCGTAAAAGGCGCATCTAAAGGTGAAGGACTCGGAAATAAGTTTCTTTCTCATATCCGTCAGGTAGATGCGATCTGCCACGTTGTACGCGCATTTGCTGATGACAATATTACGCACGTGTCAGGGAAAGTCGATCCGATTGATGATATTGAAACGATCAATCTTGAATTGATTCTTGCCGACATGGAGACAGTCGAAAAGCGCATCACGCGGGTAAGCAAGCTTGCGAAGCAAAAAGACAAAGAAGCGGTTTTTGAGTTTGACATTCTGTCTAAATTAAAAGAAGCTTTCGAACAAGAAAAGCCTGCCCGTTCCGTTGAATTTACGGAAGAACAGCAAAAGCTTGTGAAGCAGCTTCATTTGCTTACGTCAAAACCTGTGCTTTATGTGGCAAATGTGAGCGAGGACGAAGTGGCTGATCCTTCAGGAAATGAATACGTTGCGAAAATCCGTGAGTACGCCGCGGGGGAAAATGCCGAGGTTATCGTCGTCTGTGCAAAAATCGAGTCTGAAATTGCTGAATTGGAAGGCGAAGAAAAGCAAATGTTCCTTGAAGAGCTCGGCATCGAAGAATCAGGTCTTGATCAGCTGATTAAAGCGTCATACTCTCTTCTCGGCCTTGCGACATACTTTACGGCGGGGGAACAGGAAGTGCGCGCTTGGACATTCAGAAAAGGCATGAAAGCTCCTGAGTGTGCGGGTATCATCCACACAGACTTTGAACGCGGCTTTATCCGCGCTGAAACGGTTGCTTATGAAGACCTTTTGGCAGGCGGCGGAATGTCCGGAGCGAAAGAAGCCGGAAAAGTGCGTCTGGAAGGTAAGGAATATGTAGTCCAAGACGGAGATGTCATTCATTTCCGATTTAATGTATAGGACACAGTTGTAAAGGGACAAGAGCTTTGGTATAATATAAACTTGTGAGTAATAGAATTATTGCTCCTTGCCCATTATAGGGCCGCTTAGACCAAAAGGAGGTGCAAACAGATGAAAAAGTACGAAGTTATGTACATTATCCGTCCGAACATTGACGAAGAGTCAAAGAAGGCAGTTATCGAGCGTTTCAACAACGTTTTGACTTCTAACGGAGCGGAGATCACTGGAACAAAAGATTGGGGTAAACGTCGTCTTGCTTACGAAATCAACGATTTCCGTGACGGTTTCTACCAAATCTTAAACGTTCAGTCTGACGCTGCAGCGGTTTCTGAATTCGACCGTTTAGCTAAGATCAGTGACGATATCATTCGCCACATCGTTGTTAAAGAAGAAGAATAAGCAATTTGAAATATATAATGTTAAAAGGTGGTCTTTCATATGCTTAACCGAGTTGTATTAGTCGGAAGACTAACAAAAGACCCAGAGCTTCGTTATACGCCAAGCGGTGCGGCTGTCGCCACGTTTACTCTAGCTGTGAATCGTACATTCACGAACCAGTCTGGAGAACGTGAAGCCGATTTCATTAATTGTGTCACTTGGAGAAAACAAGCCGAAAACGTTGCAAACTTTCTTAAAAAAGGAAGCCTTGCCGGCGTAGACGGCCGTCTTCAGACAAGAAATTATGAAAATCAGCAGGGACAGCGTGTCTTCGTGACAGAAGTCCAAGCTGAAAGTGTTCAATTTCTTGAGCCTAAAAACAGCGGCGGTTCTGGTTCAGGCGGATACAACGAAGGAAACAGCGGCGGAGGCCAATACTTTGGCGGAGGCCAAAATGATAATCCGTTCGGCGGAAATCAGAACAACCAGAGAAGAAATCAAGGGAACAGCTTTAATGATGATCCATTTGCCAACGACGGCAAGCCGATTGACATCTCGGATGATGATCTTCCGTTCTAATAGATTATCGCTATATTCATAACAAGAAAGGTGGGAAATGACAATGGCAGGAGGACGCAGAGGCGGTCGTGCGAAACGCCGTAAGGTTTGTTACTTCACTTCTAACGGCATTACGCACATCGATTACAAAGATGTAGATCTTCTTAGAAAGTTTGTTTCTGAGCGTGGTAAAATCTTACCTCGCCGTGTAACTGGAACAAACGCGAAATACCAACGTAAATTGACTATCGCGATCAAACGCGCACGTCAAATGGCTTTACTTCCATACGTAACTGGCGAGTAAGCCGAAAGAAAAGAGCAAGAGCCCGCGGGCTCCTGCTCTTTTTTTATATCACTCAACCCCCTGCCGAAATGTTCCACATGAAACATAGAAATGCTTCTGAGTCTTATCTTTGTTATCTTGCTCCTCTATTCAAATAAGCGTACTTATGTAATGGATTTGTTTATACTGAGAAACAGGGGGTGGCTGAGATGAAAACGGAAAGAAATATCCTGACAGATGAAAAGTGGAATGCAATCATTCACAATGATGCTTCCTATGATGGGACATTTTATTATGCCGTAAAAACGACGGGGATTTTCTGCCGGCCTTCTTGTAAGTCGAGAGTTCCGAATAAGAAAAACGTGCTGGTATTTGATACGGCTGATGCAGCGCTGGAGAGAAATTTTCGTCCCTGTAAAAGGTGCCGTCCCAACGGTCTGCGTCTTCCTGATGAAGAATGGATTGCGCAAATCACCGAGTATATTGACAGCCACTATCACGAATCACTGACTCTGAGCGTGCTGGCCGATATGTGTCACGGCAGCCCCTATCATTTGCAGCGGACATTTAAAAAAATCAGGGGGCTGTCTCCCATTGAGTATATTCAGATAAAAAGACTGACGAAGGCGGAACACCTTTTACTCTATACTGATAAGACAGTTATGGAGATCGCTCTGACTGTCGGAATTCCAAACACAGCACATTTCGCGACTCTTTTTAAAAAGAGAACGGGAAGTTCGCCTACAGCATACAGAAAAACTGCCGGAAAGGGACGGGGAGAGATTCACTATGAGTAAAGAGACTATGGTTTATTGGACACTCTTCACACGGAATGAGTGGAGTCTGTATACAGCCGCCACTTCTACGGGGCTTTGCTTTATAGGTTCGAATCATGGAAACTTTGAAGAGCTTGAGCGGTGGACAGGAAAAGCAATGCCGCAACACCGCTTGGTGCGTGATGATGAAAAACTGGCGCCTTACACGGCAGAGCTGTCCGAGTACATCGAAAACGGCAGATCAGCATTTTCAGTGCCGCTGGATCTTTACGGAACAGAATTTCAGCTGGCTGTATGGCAAGCGCTGATGGACATACCGTACGGTGAGACATACTTCTATTCGGATATTGCAGAAATGATTCAGAAACCGACAGCCGTAAGAGCCGTGGGCGCCGCAATCGGGGCAAATCCGGTGTTGATTACGGTTCCATGTCATCGTGTCATCGGGAAAAACGGCAAACTGACCGGATTCAGAGGCGGTTTAGAAATGAAAAAGCAGCTGCTGGCATTAGAGGGCAGAAACATTGAAACACTGAAGTAAGATTGTTAATACCGGCTGAGCCGGGCGGGAGGGAACACATGAAACTGATTTCTTGGAATGTAAACGGCTTGCGTGCCGTGATGAAAAAGATAGATATCAATACTTGCCTGCAGGAAACGAAAGCCGATATTCTTTGTCTGCAAGAAACAAAAGTACAGGACGGACAAGTATCATTGCAGCCTGAAGGATACCATGACTATTGGAACTATGCAGTGAAAAAAGGCTACTCAGGGACGGCTGTTTTTTCGAAAGTAAAGCCGCTGCAAGTTTCTTATGGATTGGGAATTGACGACCATGATCAAGAAGGACGGGTGATCACGCTTGAGTTTGAGAATGTGTTCGTCGTCAACTGTTACACGCCAAATGCCAAACGCGGGTTAGAGCGAATTGATTACCGTCTTCAGTGGGAAGCGGATTTTAAGGATTATCTGCAAAAGCTTGATCAGAAGAAGCCTGTGATATTATGCGGCGATTTGAATGTTGCGCACAGGGAGATAGACTTGAAGAACCCAAAAGCCAACCGAAAGAACGCAGGTTTCTCGGATCAGGAGCGGGAAGCGTTCAGCGTACTGCTGAATGCCGGATTTACCGACTCATTCCGCTATTTATATCCCGATCAGGAAGGCGCGTATTCCTGGTGGTCTTACAGGACGAATGCACGCGAGAAAAATATCGGCTGGCGGCTTGATTATGTTATTGTTTCAGACAGGCTGAAGCAGCGGATCACCCAGGCGGCCATTTGTGCCGATATCATGGGTTCGGACCATTGCCCTGTTGAAATGACACTGGATTTATGATGAGATAGCAGTAAGAGAAATTCACTCTTGCTGCTTTTTTATTACCGAAAATGGAGGAGCACATGGCAAATATAAAAGAGATTGCGAAACTGGCGAATGTGTCGGTGGCTACCGTATCACGCGTGCTAAACAACCATCCGTACGTATCTGAGGAGAAAAGGCGTCTTGTGAATCAAGTGATGAAGGAGCTGGATTATACGCCTAATCGAACCGCCATTGATCTGATTCGCGGAAAGACCAATACGATCGGCGTGATATTGCCGTACAGTGATCATCCCTGCTTTGACAAAATTGTAAACGGTATCACGAAGGAAGCGTTTGCCCATGATTACGTGACAACTCTTCTCCCCACCAACTATGACCCCGCTATAGAGATTACATATTTCGAACTGTTGAAAATGAAAAAGATTGACGGACTGATTTGTCACCTCCCGCGCGAATGAATGGGAAACAGCCGTGCCTTACCTTGAATACGGCCCCATTGTCGCCTGTGAATATACACAGCACCAAGCGATTCCCTGCGCTTATAATGACAGACAGGCGGCATACAGAGAGAGCTTTTTGTATTTGAAAAACCGCGGGCATCGAGACGTTGCTTTTACATGTGTGCGGGAAGCGGCAAAAAGCCCAAGTACGACCGATAAGGTAAACGCCTATAAAGCAGTTTTCGGTTCTTTTGATGAAACCCGCATTCTAATCGGATGCCACGATATGGACGACGGAAAGCGTGCTGGTGAGCACTTCCGGGGTTTCAGCAAGCCGCCGACGGCTATTTATGCACACAGTGATGATGTGGCTGCCGGCTTGTACCAGTTTGCGAAAGAACAGAAATGGGACGTGGAGATCATCGGCGAGGGAAATGTGAGCGTCAGCCGGGCTTTGAATATTCCTTCCTTGGAACTTCATTTGGAACGGGTCGGAAAGGAAGCGTTTTTGCTGTTTTTGAACGGAGAAACGGCTAAAAAACAAATTATGCACCAATTTCAGCGGAAAAAGACTTGAGCTGAAATGGATTTCATGGCTTATAAATAGATTGAGAAAAAAAAGGAGGCGGACATATGAAAATTGAACATGCAGCGATATGGGTGAAAGATTTAGAACGAATGAAAGAGTTTTATGAGAAATACTTTGGCGCAAAAGCCAATGACCTTTATCATAATGAGAAAAAGGATTTCAAATCGTATTTTCTTTCATTTGACTCCGGATGCCGGCTGGAAATTATGAAAAAAGGCGGCATTGAGGAAACGCCGTCACAGAATATGACCGGGTGGGCGCATCTCGCATTTTCTACAGGCAGCAAGGAGCGGGTGAATGAACTGACGGAGACGTTTAAAAACGACGGATTTCAGGTTGTAAGCGGCCCGCGCGTGACGGGTGACGGATATTATGAGAGCGTGATAGAGGATTGGGAAGGCAATTTGATAGAAATCACAGTGTAACAGTGCGGAGTGAGTCCGCACTGTTTTATTGTTTAAATTTGCTGTGCATTTGTTTTCGGGCCGAAGAGGATTAACAGAACGGAACATAGGAGCCAGCAGCCGCCGATAAACAAAAAGACGCTGATGTAGCCGAGCTTTATGGCAATAAATCCGACGAGCAAAGAGCCGAATATGTTGGAAAAACGGCCGAGCCCGTACGCCAGCCCGCTCCCTGCCGAGCGATATTCCGTAGGATACGGCTCTGATGTGTATGCGTATAGATTTGAGGTGAATATCCGTTCTGTGACGTTGACGACAAATCCAAACACAATAATCATGACGGGAATAAACGTCATGCCGTACAGCAGCCCGGCGACTGCAGTCAGAAAAGCGCTTGCGGCCAGAATCCATTTCCTTTGGAACCTTTCGGATATCATGGATCCGAGCAATGCGCCAAGCGGGGCCCCGACAGAGTGCAGCACATTGTACCACAGCGTTTTTTCCATGGTGATGCCGTTGCTTTTCAGCAGGCTTGGCACCCATGAGGCAAAGCCGTAAAAGCCAAAGGTTTCAAGGATCCATACCGCTGACAGGATGATGGTGATTTTTAGATTCCTGCCCTGAAACAGTCCTAAGTAGCCGGCGTGCTTCACGGCATGTACTTCTGCTGCTTCTTTCGGTGCGGGGAGCGGGCCTTTTTCTTTTTCTACACGGGTTTCAAGCCGATTCATAATGGCGTTTGCCTGGTTATATGCACCGCGATTTTCGTGCCAGCGCGGCGATTCCTCAAGCCGGCGGATAAAAAAGAAATAAATGAGACCGGCCGCGCCCCATACAAAGACGAGCCGCCATCCCCATGAGCCTAAAGGAATGACAAAAGCGGATACGACGTTTGTGACGGGAACGCCGATTAATCCGATCATGGCGCAAAAGGAGATATATTTTCCCCGTACGGAGGATGGAAAGAACTCCGCCAAGTAGCTGTTCGTCACAATCATGGCGGCTGCGACGCCGAGACCCGTCAAAAATCTGAAAATCATTAAGGAAGGAATGTCCCATGCCAGCGCATTCAGAAAAGATGAGATCGAAAAGATAAGGACAAAACAATTCAGCGCTTTTTTCCTGCCGATCCGATCGGACAGCCTTCCGCCGAGAGAGGCGCCTAAAAACATGCCCAAGAAGGATGCAGCCGTAATGTCAGCAATGGTGGACAGCTCTACACCCCAATGCTCAATCAGCGCCGGAGCCACATTACTGAGCGTAAACAGATCAGCGAGATCAAAAAAATAGATGATTCCGAGAGCGGTTAATACTTGATAGTGCACACGTGAAATGGGGAGACGGTCTAAACGGTTCGCTACATTTGAGAATGTCTGATGTTTCATAAAAAACCCCCTGACTTGGCAATTGTAATCAGAAAATACTGTAAATTAATCTGACAAATACATTATAAAGGTCTTTTTTTGGCAAAAACAGAGTGTAAATAACCAGAGCCGAAGGAAACGGCATAGCGCTTTCTTCTTAAAAATATATGAAATTTCCTATATCTGTTTCTGTTTCTATTGTAAAATGTTGAAGGAAAGGAAGCTGATGCATAAATATGAATACTTTTGTACGGCCCGCAGAGGGAAAAAATAGTGTATGGAGATATCTTCTTTCTCTGCTGGTCATAGTGGGTTTGTTCTTATTCGGAAGCATATTGACCGTATTTTATATGCTTCTCATATCCGAGTTCAATCCGTCATTGACGATAAACTGGGATGAGTTGGCATTAGGTGACCCGCTGGCGGATATTTATTTACAGCATATCGTCTACTTCATAGCGATTCCAGGCATTTGGATAGCGGTTCGTTTCATTATGAAACGGCGGTTTTTATCTATTATCACACCGAATCAGTCGCTGAACTGGAAGAGGATTTTCTTTGGATTCGGCACTTATATTTTGCTGATGTTTATTGCGGGGCTGGTTGATTTTTTATTCCACCCGGATCGATTCTCGCTTCAGGAATTCCATGCTTCGCGCTTTCTGCTGCTGTTAGCGGCGGCCGTCTTTTTGGTGCCGATTCAAACCTCTGCGGAGGAATTTCTCTTTCGGGGTTTTCTGCTTCAGTTCGCCGGGAAATTGACGGCAAACGCGGTGGTTCTGACTGCCATCATCGGCGGATTATTCGGCGTCCTTCACTTCGGAAATCCGGAGATGGAAAATGGGGCTCTCTGGGCGGGAATCGGATATGTCACCATTGGTGTGATCTGGACCTTTATCACGATTAAAACGGGCAGTCTGGAGCTGTCCCTGGGCGGTCACGCTGCCAATAATATGTTTTTATTTATCTTTCTCACCGAGGATCATTCGGTTTACGGCGCCATTCCATCGATATTTTCATCAGCCGGCGGCTATGAAATATATGATTGCATATCGAGTCTGGTGATCAATATGATCTTCGCATGGCTCGCATTCCGTTTTGTGAAAAAAGAAAAGCAACAGGGCGCCTAGGCTCTGCTGCTGATTTGTAATACATTCATCGCTTCATCAATATCCGTGGTGGGTCTGCGGCAGGTGAAATTCTCACAAATGTAAACCGTCGTTTTTCCGTCAATCATTTCATAACCCGCGGCAAAATCAGAAATGCCTGCAAGCTCTTCCGGATTTTCCGCGGCGAGAATTGTATAGGCGGGAGTGAAATGCTCCTGAAGCGCTTCAATGAACCACTTTCTGTCCGGGTCATCTTTGCTACCGAAAACGACGATTTCTTTTTGAGGCATTATGTGCGCCAGTACGCTTTGCATGAAGAAAGCGCTGCTGCTCGGATAGGCCTCTATTTCCCGTTTAAAAACGGAAAACATGGCTTCGGCTTTTTCAATCAGCGATACATCACCCGTCAGGCGGCCGAGACGAAGCAGCTGAACGGCTGCCGCGCTGTTTCCGGAAGGGACGGCACCGTCGTAGACTTCTTTTTCTCTCACAAGAAGGGTCTCGGCATCATTCCCGGTAAAGAAAAATCCTCCGTGCCGTTCATCCCAGAACAGATCCAGCATGCTTGTACATAACGTTTTCGCTTTCTTCAAATAAGACGGGTTAAAACCTGCCTCATACAGTTCAAGGTAAGCCCAGATCAGAAAAGCGTAGTCATCGATAAACCCTTTGTTTTTTACTTCGCCCTCACGATAGCGGACCATGACGCGCCCGTCCGGTATAAGATGCCGTTCGAGAAAACGGATCGCTGTTTCCGCCATGCTGAGAAAGTCCGGCTCATGAAATACCTTTGCGGCTTTTGCCAATCCGGCAATCATGAGCGCGTTCCATGAGGTCAGCACCTTGTCATCTGTGTGCGGATAGCTTCTGTTTTCCCGCGCTTCCAGCAATTTTATTCGTGCGCCTTCAAGGCGTTCGGTCAGCTCGTGTTCAGTAAGACCGGTCTCTTCAAGGATGGCCTCACGCCGCGTGAAAATGAGGTTCGGAATGTTTTCTCCTTCGAAATTGCCTTGTTCTGTGATGTTATACACCTTGCAATAAAGTGAGCCGAGTTCGTCACCGAGCAGATTCATGATTTCTTTTTTAGACCATATGTAATATTTCCCCTCGCGGCCTTCTGTATCGGCGTCTAATGCTGAGAAAAAGCTGCCGTCCTCATGCATCATTTCCCGCTGAATAAACGTCACGATCTGCGTCGCAATCTGTTTGTAGCGCTCGATAAGCTTCTGTATAAGCGCTGAGGAGAAGGGCGTTGTCATACAGCATTTTCTCAAAATGCGGCACGAGCCATTCATTATCAGTCGAGTAGCGGGCAAATCCGAACCCGATGTGGTCAAAAATACCGCCGTTCGCCATGCCGTCGAGTGTCTTGGTTACGCCGGCCAATGCCTGTTCCTTGCCCGTATAGCTGTAGTAGCGAAGCAGAAACAGGAGCATATCAGGCATTGGAAATTTCGGAGCCTGGCCGAACCCGCCGTACACCGTATCAAACCCGCCTGCCAGCTGACGATACGTGTCATGTACCGCTTGTTCGCCAAGCATGCCCTCGGTCGGATGAACTTTGACTTCAAGATGAGCGGCGGCGTTTTCCGCGATATCCTCGACATGCTGCCGATCATTCGCAAACGTTTCGGACAGATGTTCAAGCACATCGATAAAACCCGGGCGGTTAAATTTGCTCGTCTTCGGAAAATACGTCCCCGCATAAAACGGCTTCTGATCAGGTGTGACGAACACATTCAGCGGCCACCCGCCCTGCCCCGTCATCAATTGGCAAATTCTCATATACACGGAATCCACATCAGGCCGCTCCTCACGATCAACCTTGATGGCTATAAATTTATCATTTAACATACCGGCGATTTCTTCGTCTTCAAAGGATTCGTGAGCCATTACGTGGCACCAATGACAAGTCGAATAGCCGATGCTGATAAGAACCGGCTTGTTTTCGCGTTTTGCTTTTTCAAAGGCTTCATCTCCCCATGGGAACCAGTCCACTGGGTTGTGGGCGTGTTGGAGTAAGTAAGGTGACTTCTCCGTGATTAAGCTGTTGGGTTTATTGTTAGCGGGCATGGGATCACCTTTTTTCGTTTTTTTATTTACATTTAGGTTATCACACTAATTATAAATAAATACAAAACTTAGCCGATTTACTTAAAAGAGAGGGAAGGAAACATAGTATAATGTTTAATTATGTTAGGATTCCATATGAAGTTTTAATATCTAAGTTGAATTCATGGTATTTAACCATAAAGAAAAAAAAGACTGAAGAAGCTCAAAACAAGAAGTCAGAAATGAACCCTTTTAGAAGAAGTCGAAATGAAGCAAGATGTCCTTCCTCCTATATTATCAACTTTTAGATTTTAGACACGAACTAATGTTAATTTTTATTTGAGATCAAAAGACGTTGAAGAAGTTAAGAATACCTACGAAATTTTGAAAGAAAAGAAGGCAGTTTATCAAAAATGATTGAGTATTATTTCTTTTTTTATGGGAATGTACGAAATCAGAAGTAAAGAACTTTAGCTGAAACTAAATTATCAGAGATTGAAGATGAGATTGAATGTGGAGAATCCGAATTATTGATCTAATAGGCGTGGCACTAATAACATGTTACTGAATGTAAAAAAATCCATTGTCGGGAAAACAGCAGACCCCTTCAGAAATCTTCAGAAATCTGCTGTTTTCTTATCACAATATCAAGATCGCCAGATAAATACAATTTGCAAAAAGACAAATCAAAACTAAACTTAAATATTTATTTTTTATCTAACGTACTTACTATTCTTGAGATAAATAATTAAAATCCGTTTCTTTAAGTTTAGGGAGTTTTTTGTCTATTTTTAAAGTGGACAATAACTCTTGAACATACTCTCGAATTGCAAGCATGTCAAATGGAAAATCGAAATCAAACTCCTCTTTAACAGTTAAAGTGTCCATTACATATGAACAATTATATTTCATACCTAAAAGATCATCATTAAAACTTAGTACATCTTGATATGACGATTCAGATAACTCGAAATGGGAAATTAGAAATATTTTTACATTATTATCTTCTTCAGAATCTAGCGATCTTTCATCAATGAATAACAAAAAAGCAGTTCTGTCATCATCGTTTAATTCCACTTGAAAGAATTCAAAATCTCTTAATCTCAATAAACGTTTAAATCTCGTGTTTAAAGTTCTCATATTTCTTTATCTCCGTTTCTTAATTTAAGCTACTAATGCAATGGCTAATGCCGCAGCTAACACAATAAGAGGTGTAGGATCAATTACCATCTGCCACCAGATTTTTTTATGTACTTGTTTTCGAGCTTCAGAAAGTTGATTTTCTTTTTTCTTATACTTTTTCCATTGAGAAGTACTCGTTAATTTCTTGACTGCTGATTTAGGTGCTTTTGATAAGTGACTTCCATCATGGCTTGTTCCATCCATATTTTCACTGGCAATTTCTTTTTTTCCATTGTATACATGTACATGCCATTTACCAGTCTTTTTATCATGAGGCTCATCAAATCTAGCTTTATAACCTTTCCCTAAATTTACTCATTCTCCACCGCAGCGTGTGCTGACTGGCTCATTGAATTTGAGAAAACAGCAAAGCTAAATACAATCGTCATCATAATAACTAATGACTTACTTAAAACTTTTAATAATGCAAACATCTCCTTAATCATGTAATCACTCAAAATTATACAAAAAAGAAAGATGTATTTTATTAATTATTAAGGGAATTAAGTTAAATTTAAGGTAATATTAACTAATAATATAGGTATTATTACACTATTCGTAGACTTTCCTGTTTTAAGAACAAATCATGACATCAATGACAAGGCGAATAGCCGATGCTGACCAGCACCGGCTCAAACGAATATTGATTATCGGATATTAAATATTAGCTTATTCAGATTATATCGGGAGAATAATCCTAATCAATCTTTTCAAGATTATTCTCCCTGGTTTGCTGTTAATGAAGACATCATACTATATACAAACGGTGAAACTTATTTAAAGTCTATGCATCAAGAAAAAGCTTCGCATGTTCGGCAAATAGGTGAGGATATTGAAACAAGTGTCCGTGTCCAGAATCCGGATAAATGATGAGTTGGGCGTTAGGGAGATGTTGTGTAAGAATATAACTGTTCTCTGTTGGAACCATAACGTCGTCAATACCGTTTGTTACGAGTACGGGGTGCGTAATATTGTTTAGCCATTTATATGACTGATCTGATCCTTGTTTAGCCCATTCTGCTATTGCCTCACTTTGTGCTTTAAGCACTTGCAAAGAACTATTAAATTTTTTCTGGCCAAAAATACGCTTTAATGATGCAATTCCACGTGCCCGGCTAGTTTCAGTTGGGCGATAAAATAGGAACAAGAATTGTTGGATGGCGGAATCAGCATCTTCTATATTCCCCGTGCTGGCCTCACGTACATCATTTCTGGATCTTAATCCGGTTCCTGATCGAGGAGCGGTTCCAGCCAATATAACTCGGCGAATTAAATCAGGATGCTGCATGACTAACTCTTGAGCTACAAAGCCGCCAAGGGAAAAGCCCAAAATATCGACCTGTTTCAAACCTAGTGCGTTAATGAAGGATGCAGCATCCTTAGCCATTTGAGCTACAGTAGAAGGCGTTTCACCACTTGATTCACCGATACCGGTATTGTCAAAAATGATAACAGGTCTATCTGCAGCCAACCTCCCCATAAGCTCTGGGTCCCAATTTTCCATTGTTCCTCTGAAGTGGACTAAACAAACCAGAGGGGTTCCTGTCTCTTTTCCAAATTTTCTATAAGCAAAATGAACTCCGTTTGCCTCTACGAACTCTGACTTTTCTGGTATGAAGAATGTCGACATTTTTAAAACTCCCTTCAAATTAACGTTTATGTAAGTGTATTCTCAGTATTTCTATAAATACTGAAATAATGGATGTGAAGAATTTTCCCACTTTATTTATTGAGTAAAGTGGGGGCATATTGCTCTAGGACTTGGCGATTTAAACGATAGTAACGAAACGTTCCTTCTTTTCGAACGGATAGAAGGTTACAATCCAGCAACGGTTTTAAATGGTATGTTAATGTTGATTGGGAAGTGATATTTAAACGAGTGCCCATATCTAAACAAGCCATCTCTGAATGTTCGGTGAGCATCTTCACAATCTTTAAACGTGTTGATTCGCCGAGCGCTTTGTATATTTTAACAGCGGATTCGTGTGTCAGTTTAATCATCTCCTTTCATCATATTCGATTATATTTCAGTATTTCTTGAAATACCGTATTTCAAGTATTTGTATTTGTCAAGGCATAACCGTTTCAAGTAAAGTTTTATACTCGGGTGAAGCCCGCTTTAAATTGTTTCTGGGTAAGAAAAAAAGCCCCTGTATAAGGCTTTCGTTATTTTATAGATAGGCCTCTTCTCCCCATGGGAACCAGTCCTCAGGGTTGTGGGCTGCTGGAGCGTCTTCTTTCTGATTCGTTTTTTTTAAAAGATCAAAAAAGAAGGGATCCGGATGTTTCACTGTCATTAGGCGAAGCCAACTCTTTTGTCATTAAGACATGCGGGATGCCGTCTTCCATAAATTCCGGTGAACTTGTCTGATAGCCCAGTTTGTGATAAAAGCCTTCCGCATGTGTTTGTCCATGCAGTTTACATTGAGTGATGCCTTTTTCTTTCACGATGTTTTCTAATTCGCGTATCATCACTTTGCCTAATCCGTATTTGCGGTAAGGCTTCAGGATGCAGATTCGTTCGAGCTTACCTGTATGGTTTACGATGCGGACGCGTCCTGTGCCGACAGGCTGATTTTCATGAAAAACCAAGATATGGCGGCACTGTTCCTGAAGCGTATCGAACTGATCAAATTCATCAGATTCAGGTACTTGCTGTTCCTCGATGAATACCGTTTTTCTAATATCAAAAGCTGTTTGTAAATCAATTTCCGTTGTGATTCTTTTTATCTTCATGATCAATCAATCCTTTTCACATATTAGTCTGGACTGCACGGCTTGCTTGTGGTCTTATAGAAGTAACGATAAAACATTTTTATTGCAAATGCAATAAAAATACGAAGGGTTTGAAAAGATATGACTGATATTTTGCGGGAAATCGGCATGATCGCACGGGCATTGGATTCCATCAGCAATATTGAATTTAAAGAATTAGACTTAACCAAAGGGCAGTACCTCTATCTTGTGCGAATATGTGAAAACCCGGGGATAATACAAGAAAAATTGGCGGAAATGATTAAAGTTGACCGAACAACAGCGGCGAGAGCGATAAAGAAACTGGAAATACAAGGGTTTATTGAAAAGCATCCTGATGATCAAAATAAAAAAATAAAAAAACTGTTCCCGACTGAGAAAGGGAGAAAGGTTTACCCGTTATTGCAAAGAGAAGGAGAGCACTCTGCGGAAGTAGCCTTGTCCGGCTTTACGCCTGAAGAAAAAGAAACCATTTTCAGCCTCCTTCAGCGGGTGAGAAAAAATATAGAACATGATTGGGAATATGTGAAGAAGGGAAACAAAAGAGAATATTAATGGATGTTAATTCCTTTTACTGTTTTTGAATGATAATGGTCATAAATGGATACGTTATCTGTAAAATCACCTTTTTTGGTTCCTGCTTCAAAATCGGCTGACAGGCTTGTTTTTTAACGAAAAGTATCAATTATGGTATATTTAAATAAGACAAAATAATTGAAGCGGGGAATGAGATGAGTACAATCGAAAAACAAAAACGTAAGAAATCCAGAGCAAAATCTATCGTACGGGCTATTATGGTCATTATCGGCGGAATTATAGCGGCTTACGGGCTGGAAACCGTATTGATTCCGAATAGCGTATCTGACGGCGGGGTGACCGGACTCAGCATTGTCGGTTCACAGCTGTTTCATCTGCCTCTTGGGATCTTAATTGCGGCTATCAACATACCGTTTGTCTGGTTAGGATATAAGCAAATCGGGAAAAACTTTGCGTTTCTATCAATTATCGGTATTGCTTCACTTGCCGCGGGCACGGTTTTTTTCCACCACACTCCGGCAATCATTGAGGGAGACACCCTATTAATCACCGTTGTCGGCGGGATTATTCTTGGTTTGGGAATGGGATTGGCATTGCGTAACGGCGGCGCTTTAGATGGAATTGATATGCTGGCCGTGCTGCTGTCACGGAAATTGCCATTCGGCACGAGCGACCTCATTTTATTTTTAAACATTTTTGTGTTTATTTTCGTTTCATTTGTGTTCGGGCTGCAAGGCGCTTTGCTTTCCGTCATTGCTTACTACATTGCGTCTAAGGTTATTCATGTGGTTGAAGAAGGTTTAAGCGGTTCTAAAACATTTCAGATTATCACCAACGAGCCTGCATTAATGGTAGAGACAATTCGTGAGGAATTGGGCCGCAGCGCTACTTACAAAGAAGCATACGGCGGTTTTTCCCATGAAAAATTCAAAGAAATTACATGTGTCATCAACCGTTTGGAAGAAACCAAACTGAAGGAAATTATTAATGACATTGATAAGCAAGCCTTTGTGACGGTCTATGATGTGGCTGAAGTAAAAGGCAGTAATTTCAGAAAAGTTCATAATCATTAAGAGCTGCCGTTAACCGGCAGCTTTTTTTAAAAAAAGGAGAAAAAACTTGCAAAAAAAGAATGATGGATGTATATTGTTGATGTATCAAACATTGACTAGTCAATTAATTGTGCATAAGAAAGTGGGGATGGGTTTTGACAACATGTTGTTCACAGGAAGGCGAGATTTTATATCAGCTTCAATCACTGCATAAAGTGATCGGAGCAAAATTTGAAGCGTGCACCGGAATCAGCCAATCCCGCCTTGAGCTTCTCGCCGTGCTCTTTCACGTTGATGAGATCAGCCAAAGCGATCTTCAGAAAAAGGTGAATATTGATGGCGCAGCCGTTACAAGACACTTGAAACAGCTTGAAGCCAAAGAAATGGTCACAAGAAGACGGAAGCCCGAGGACAACCGAATCATACTTGTCAGGCTTACTGAACAGGGGCGGGAGAGAATTGAGACTTCCAAAAAAGAGAAGGAGCGTTTCATAAAGGAAATGCTTGCCGGCGTCAGCGCGGAAGAACGCAGTATGTTAAAGAACGTATTATCACAGATGCAGAAAAATATAGAGAATATGAAAGCATAGGAGTGTTTACACATGAAAACAGAACTGAAAACAAACGATTTTATGGACATTATGAAAGGCCGCCGTTCTATTCGGAATTATGATCCGGCCGTAAAAATCAGCAAAGAAGAAATGACTCAGATCCTGGAAGAAGCAACGACAGCGCCGTCTTCAGTCAACGCGCAGCCGTGGCGCTTTCTCGTAATTGACAGCCCGGAAGGAAAAGAAAAACTCGCACCGCTTGCAAGCTTTAACCAAACACAAGTCAGCACATCTTCTGCGGTTATCGCGGTTTTTGCAGATATGAAGAATGATGAATATTTAGAAGAAATTTATTCAAAAGCAGTCGAACTGGGCTATATGCCGCAGGAAGTAAAAGACAGACAAATTGCTGCTTTGACGGCACATTTTGAAAAACTGCCGGAGCAAGTGAACCGTGAAACCATTCTGATTGACGGAGGTCTCGTTTCCATGCAGCTGATGCTTACGGCCCGCGCGCACGGCTATGACACAAACCCGATCGGCGGCTACGACAAAGAAAAGATCGCCGACGTTTTCGGACTGGAAAAAGACCGTTATGTACCGGTTATGCTTTTGTCAATCGGAAAAGCGGCGGACGAAGGATATGCTTCCTACCGTCTCCCTATCGAAACGATCGCACAATGGAAATAATTTTGAAGTAAAGCTGAGAGGAGAGAGACAGTGGACATTATTGCAGCTGTTTTAGTCGGAATCGTAGCCTTAGAACATGTATTTATCATGATACTTGAAATGTTTTTTATCAATTCGAAGGCTGCCAAGCGGTCTTTCAATTTGCCGAAGCATTTAGAAGGTGATCGGAATGTAGCGGTCATGTTTGCAAATCAAGGTCTGTATAATGGATTTCTGGCTGCCGGCCTCATTTGGGGGCTGATCCTCGGAGCTGATCCGGTTGGTCATATGATTCAAATGTTTTTCGTCATTTGTGTGGTCATAGCGGCCATTTTCGGAGGCTTTACTTCAAACAAATCAATTATCGTAAAACAAGGACTTCCGGCTGTTTTAGCGCTTATTTTTCTTTTATTGGCGTAAGCAGACGGAGTGAGGGCTTCCGGGAAGGAAGCCCTTTTTATCATTCTTTATTGGAGGAACGTATCTCCATTTACAAACATTGGAACTGTGGAATGGTGAGCGGATTTGGTTTCTCCGTTTTGCCTTATATTACGGTGAAAAATGGAAGGTTCCCTTGGACGGGGCCTTTGTGTCGCTGGTTCTTGAGATGATTTTGGGGTTAATTTTAAAGCCGATGCGCGTAAGCATCGGCTTGTTTTTGCGGCAGGGAATCTCTCTGCTCATAAAAGCTTAATAGATGGAGCGGACTCCATGTCAATCTGTGTTTTTATAAGATTGCTGGTCAGCGGTTATGGTATGATTTACATAATCAGGGAGCGGGGGTTTTGCAGAGGATGAATATGAGGAGAGCGTATTATTCTATTTTATACAGCCAGACCGCTGTCAACTTGGGGTTCTCCCTTTATACGATGGCTGTCATCTTGTTTTTGTTTACAAAAACCGGTTCGACGGCGATGGCCTCTCTTATGACGTTCGTCAGCATTGTATTTCGCGTATTGGGCAGCGCCGTTTTGCCGCTGGTTACCGGCCGGTTCACGCTTCGGTCTTTGCTGATCGGTTCTCAATTGATACAGGTGATACTGTTAGTCTGTTTGTTTTATGTCATCCAAACCGGTTCATCCGCTTTCTTTTTTCTGCTGTTTTGTCTGATCGGAGGGATTTCTTTTTGCAACGGATGGTTCGCTCCGGTAAAAAGCGCGCTGATCGGAGAAATCATTCCCCCTGATCAAAGGGTAAAAGCGAACGGCTTATTATCTGCGGCTGATCAGACCGTTCAGTTTGCGGGCTGGTCTTTGGGTGGCGTCATCATCGCGTTTTTGGGAGAAAGCTATACGATTATCATCACTGTCATGTTACTGGTTTCTTCGGTTTTGGGCATCATTCTGTTTCTTCAAGTGCACATGTGCGCTCCGCCGGAAGCAGTCAGGAGACGTTCACTTTTTGCAAGTGCGGCAAGCGGCTGGGCGTATTTATTTCGGCAAAAACAGCTGAGAATCCTCATTGTGATGGATGTGATCGAATCGTGGGCGGGCATGATATGGATCGGGTCTGTGTCCTTAACGTATGTGCATGATGTACTTCATAAAGGAGAAGCGTGGTGGGGATACGTGAACGGAGTCTATTATGCCGGGACGATGCTGGGCGGATTGATCATATATAGGTTATCCGGTAAGTTTGAGCGCAACCTCATTCCGTTTATGCTGACGGGAGCCCTGGCATATGGAATGTTCACTTTTATTTATGGACTGATCAGCAGCGCCGTTCTGGCCCTCTTTCTGGTGCTGTGCATGGGGCCCGCTTGTGTATTAAGAGATCTGACACAGGAAACATTTCTTCAAAACATCACGACCGAACAGACACGAGTCAATATATTAGCGGCGAGATCAGCTTTAGTTCAGTTTATCTTTATGTTTTCCATTATCGGAACGGGGGTTATCTCGGATGTATTCGGCGTGCGGTTTATTTATGTCGGCGCGGGTCTTCTTTTATTATTTTCGGTTATTATCGGATTTTCGCAGCTGCAAATGAAGAAAACGGTACAAAGTCGTATGTAGCGTGGTATAATTAAGAACGTACGTTCTATATCGAGAGAGGAGAGGGTTTTGTGGGACATCCGGCACTGCAATTGTATGATTATCATCTTTGGGCAAATCAGCAAATATTCACCCGGCTTAAAGAGCTTCCGGAGGATGTGTACCGTAAGGAGATTCAAAGTGTCTTTCCATCGATAGCCGATGTATTGACTCATGTGTATTTGTCGGATAAGGGATGGTTTGATGTGTTCTCCGGAGAGCGTCTGGAGGATACGCTGAAATCAGCTGATCAGCAAAAAGAGGAGATCTTGTCTAAAGAGATAGAAGAGCTGGAAGATATGTTTTTGGAATTATCAGACCGATATCAACTATTTTTGCAAAAAGAAGAAAATATCAGCCTTCCCCTTGAAATAGAGCATCCATCAGGTGACATTATGAAAACCGCGGCGGCCGATATGGTTCTCCATGTTGTGAACCACGGAACGTATCATCGCGGGAATATAACAGCCATGCTCAGACAGATGGGGTATGCTTCTGTGCCGACGGATTACGGTATTTATTTATATATAAACAAAAAGTAAACAAGACAGCCAGCGCGGCTGTCTTGTGAAAAAATCCAAATCATATGATTTGGATTTTTCGTTTCGCTATTACATGTTTTGCAGGCGTTCTAAACTGTATTTCCAATTTGCCTCAAGCGCTGCTAGGGCAGCGCCGTCATCCTGCTGTTCTAATGCGTGAATGATATCAGAGTGTTCGTTATATGATCTGTTTAACGCGTCGTTCTCACTGAAATAGCGGATTTCCATTCTCTGAATTTTTACTTTCAGGCTGACAAGCAATTTGTGAAGCTCAACGTTGTCCGCAAGCAGAATGATGCGATGATGAAATGCATTATCCGCTTCCAGAATGGCCATTTTATCGCCGTCTTTCATCGTTTGAAGCAGATCCTCATTAAGCTGTTTTAATTCCTGAATCACTGCAGCGTCCATATGAGGGAGGGCTTGCTGCATTGCGAGTTTTTCAAGCGTCCAGACAATGGAATATAAGTTTTCCGCTTCTTTTACCTCAATCGGAGCGACAAGCGTCCATCTGTTTGCCTTTGTTATTACCAAGCCGTCATCTTCCAATCGCAATAACGCTTCTCGTATCGGGGTGCGGCTGATTCCTAATGTTTCTGACAGTTCCTTGTCCTTTAACTTTGTTTCCGGTTTGAGCTTGCCCGTTATGATCCAGTTTCTGAGCGTGTGATACACTTCGTCCCGCATGATGGTTCTTTTCAGCACAGGTTCTTTGTTTTGATTATCCAATGGAACACCTCATGAATCGTAATATACATATCTGCATTTTAACACAGTCCGGACGCTGATAAGAAATGAAGAGGGAGCCTAAGGATGAATCGAACCGAGATGCTTCATCTCAATATGCTGAAAGTCAGCGGTACCGCCTTCAGAAAAGAGGGTAATGCCCTGATCTTCGGCTTTTGGGAACACTTCATTGGTCAGGACGGTTTTTCCGTCGTCTGCAAATACTTCAATACTTGTTTTATCCACGAGAATTTTCAGGTGGACGCGGCCCTTGTTGCCGTCGAATGGCGCTTTGCTTTCGGCGTATGTTCCGGTTTTATCAGGCTGGTCTGTAAACGATCTGTTCACATAGGCATAGCCGTCTTCTGTTGAAATACCGACATCAATATGCCGCTTTTGGTCTGCTGATTCTCTGAGTCTGACGCCTGCATTTTTGATATCAGACCAAGCGATATCCATATCAAGCTGATACGTATCACCCTTGATCGGCAGTGTCTCAGAACCGTTCACCTGTTTGTCTTCAATGCTGTCAGTTGAAGAGGTTAATTGGTTCAATGCTTCAACCGGCTCTGACATCAGGCTGTATGTGCCGCTGTCCTGCTGCTGAAGGCGGATTTCACGAACGATAGAATCCGTGCCGTTAAAGCCGTTCTTTATTGTCGGTGTTTCATCCGGATAATCCCAATTGTTCATCCATGCCAGCGCATAGCGTTTTGTCAGCGGATCTTTGCTGTTGCCGTCTTCAAATGTGACGCCGCCGTACCAGTCAAAGCCGTAATCGAGCCATTGCGGTTCTGCTTGATCGGCAGTAAATTCTTTCCCGTCAAAGTTTCCGGTCCAATAAGCGTACGTATTCGGTTTGCCCTGAGGTTTGCCGTTTGCGCTTGCGCCGAGAATCCACTTGGTCGTTCCGTCATCTGCACGCATCATATAAAGGTCGGGGCATTCGACGAGGCCGATCTCCTGCGTGATAAAACCGCCCGTGTATTGCCAATTTTTTAAATCGGGTGATTCATAAAAACCGATTTTTTCGCCTTCGGCCATGGCCATCACCCATTTGTCATCCTGCTCATCCCAGATCACTTTCGGGTCCCGGAAATCCTTAGTGCCAGGGTTTTTCATAACGGGCTGATCACTATAGGATGTAAATGTTTTTCCTTTATCCGTGCTGTACCATAAATATTGTTCCTGTGCTTGTGTTTTGGCAGTCGGCTGTGTTGTTACGGCGACCAGTGCGTTTTCGCCGAAGCCTGCCGTGTTGTGCTTATCAATGACGACAGAACCGGACCATATATCGCCGTTTTGGTTGGTGTATTTCGGAATAGCCGTGCCTTCATCCGTCCAGTGCACCAAGTCCTCTGATACGGCGTGCCGCCATTCTGTGCCGTTGCCGTTCGGATAGTCCCGATTATAAAGATAGTAGTAATGATATTTCCCCTCGAAAAAAATCGGTTTTTGAGGGTCGTTTTTCCATTTGTCCGGGGTCGTAAAATGATACGCCGCCCGGTAATCCGTCTTATGCGCCGTGTTTGTTTCAGAGGAATTGTGGTTTTTGTCCGGCAGTAATCCGACAAACAGGAACGCACCCAGAAAGATCAATATTGCAATGGGCCATTTTCGTGCCATAGTTGAATTCACCATCTTGTTGAGAAATAAAAGAAAATGCCAATGAAGTATCGGCATTTTCTTTTTGCTGTTATTAGTTGACTGTCAGCTGTCCTTGCTCCAGGATGCTGTTTTTGACAACGGATGTTTTATTGCCTTTGATGTTCATTAAGAAGCTTGGCGCAAATGTTGCCTTTTTATCCTCGAAGAAGCCTCTGTTTGTCATGTAGCTTGTGATAACCACATTGTTGCCTTTGGCTTGCGGCACTGCGAAGTGAGAGTAAGTGAATGTCACATCGTTTGGATCAAGACCCATTTGCAGCACAAGCCCTGTTTTGTTCAGCGGCTTGTAAGGGCCGGTTAAAGAGTTTGATACATAACCAAGCATGTAAATATCGTTTGAGTTAATACCATCGATCGTCATTTTTGAACCGCGTGAATCAGTGAACAAGTACCATTTGCCGTTCATTTTGAAAACATTCGCGCGCTCGATTTCATCAGTTACCGTGTTTGAAGTGATCAGCGGCTTCATTACTTTTTTCAATGTGTAATCATTATTTAACTCTATGATACCGAGGGCGCCGTTCGCTAACTCAGCATCGCGTTTTTTAGCGCTCTGCTGAAGCTTCTGGCTTTCTTTACGGAAGAAGTTCGTGCCGCCGCCGTAGTACGCTTTGTTAAATAAAGATTCTTCGCCTTGGTATCCGTTTTCTGTTCCCGTGTTGGCTTCGAATACAAGGTATTTATGGCCTTTGTCTTCAACGTAGTGAGGGTCTCTCAGCGTATGGTTGTCGCCGGATGTATAATTGCCTTCATCGATAAACTGCTGAACGTTCTGATATGTTTTTCCGTCTCCGTCAAAAATCGTTTTGTGATCTTCCACTCCGTTGATTTTGAGTGTGTCATCAGATTTTGACACATTTACCTGCGCTGTTGTCAGGCTTTGTTTGCCGTAATGTTTACCGGAATAGTCAGTGTAGAATAAACGGATTTTTCCGTCAGATGTAAAGGTTGCAGAACCGGACCATTCTTGCGTCTGATCTTTCAGGATCGGATCGTTGGCGTCGAACTTATCGCTGTCTTTAAAGACACGGCCCGCGTTTTTCCAGCTGTCGATTGAGTTGTCGCCGACCTTTTGATAAAACATGTAGATTGATGTGTCATCAGCGTCTTTCGGGCTTCCCGCAAGAGCAAACACAACGTGATAGCCGTTGTATTCAGCTACTGTTCCGTCAGCGTTTTGCAGCGGCCAGCTGTCCCACACATCAAGTCCTTTTGCAGACTCAATATTTTTAATCGTTGATTGATCGAATTGAGGCACTTGGTATTTTTCGTTTTGCTGCTGTTTAGGGATCTGCAGCATATCATGGCGTGTAATATGAGAGACGCCGTACGTTTCTTTGTATGCTTTTTGGTTATTTTCTTTCGCGAAGGCTTGAGTCGCTCCTCCTGCCAGAAGTGCAGTCGTAAAAGTCAGAACTGTGGCTTGTTTTACAATTTTTTTGATGTTCATGTTCATGTCTCCTTCTGTATGTACTGTTTTTTGCGATCTGCCGTTTCGATCCTCCCGAATTCATGGATGGCAGGTTTGTTACAGAAAAAAAGACCCAAAATATGTAAGGGATGACGCCAAAGAATACACTTTGCCCTTAACACATTTTAGGTCTTGCCTGCTTTATCAGTAACAATCCTGCGTGATTTACTTTTCGACCTCATTCTATTAGACTCTGATTCTATTGACAACTGGTCTATTTTCCTCTTTTGAATGATAGTAAAACGAAAAAAGGCCTTTTAATTTATGGGTAATTGAGACTAAAGGGTGCTTCAGGCCTAGGGAAAAACCTCTCTAAAAAAGAGAGGTTATTTTTTCTTGATAGATAATAAAGCGATGGTGGCTAAAATCAGTAAAGTACCCAGCCATTCTGATATTCCGAAGGGAACATGCAGCCAGATCACCGCTAAAAAAGCTGCTGACAGCGGCTCTGCACAGGCGAGGAGGCTGGTTTCAGAGGCACTCAGATATTTCAGGCTTTCCAAATAGCAATAAAAAGCGATGAGCGTTCCGAAAATGATGATAAACACGATCGCGGCATATGCGGACAACGACCATTGGCCTTCAAACTTCCAAGGCGGCTGAATCAGGCTGAGAACGGCTCCGCCGATCAGCATGCCCCATCCGACAATAATGGCGGAGCCCCATTTCTTCAAAAGCCGATGCGGCTGGAGGGTGTAAAACGCCAGCGCAAATGCCGAGCTGATGCCCCAAAAAACAGCCAGACCGGATATAGACAGGCTGCCGACATTCCCGTGTGTGACCAAAATAAATGTGCCTGCAACCGCTAATAAGACAGCCATCAGTTCTTTTCCTGAAGGAATTCTCTTTGCGCGGATCGCTAAAAAGCAAGTAATAATGGCCGGCCCTAAATATTGGAGAACGGTAGCGGTGGCCGCGTTGCCGTACTCAATTGCCGCAAAATAGGTGTATTGAACGCCTAACATTCCGAAAATCCCGAATAAGAGAAGAGGAATTCTGTCCTGCTTGTCTTTCCAAACGGCCCATATGCGCCCTTTTTCTTTTCGGTACGCAATCCCGAGCAGAAGTACGCCTGACAGAAGCAGGCGCACTGAAGTCAGCCATTCTGTATTAAAATGGCGGTGCTGAAACAGATACTGGGCAACCGTCCCTGAGACACCCCATAAGATAGCACCTGTAAGCACAAGCCAAATTCCTGTTGTTCGTGAATAAGAAAGAGAAGCGTGTTTTTCCAGCGTATAAACCCCCGATTCTGTTGTTGTTGCGCTGATTTACAATAATTAGAAAAAGTGCGCTTTGTGTGTGATATATTATATACCACATATCAAAATGCGTCAAAGTGATTTGTCAGAGTATGCGCTTACAAAATCGCGATGCTATAAAAAAACACCCCGGCAGGTGTCCGGGGTGTTTTGGTTATTCTGCAATCGCATCTGTTAAAACAGGAACGACTTGTTTCTTTCTGGATACAACGCCTCTCAAAAGAGCCGTGTTGTTTTCTAACGTGACGTCGAACGCTTTCTCCACTTTTGGCGCTTGATCACCGATGGCAAGCGCTAGAGAATCGTTTTCCAAAATGTCCGTAATTACAAGAAGGAACAGATCAAGGTTTTTCTCAGCAATTACTTTTGAAAGAGCCGCTTCTAATTCCGGCTGACGCTTTTTGACATCTTCAATATCAACTGTGTTAACTTGGGCGATTTCGACTTTTTTGCTGCCGAGTGTGAACTCTTTCGCATCAAGAGAAATCAGCTCTTCCACAGTTTTCTTGCTTAAGTCCGCGCCTGCTTTCAGCATGTTTAAGCCGTACTCTTCCGCATCTACGCCGGCAATTTCAGCAAGCTCTTTTGCCGCCGCGATATCTTGCTCTGTGCAAGTCGGAGATTTAAATAACAGAGAGTCAGAAATAATTGCTGACAGCATGAGGCCCGCAATTTCTTTCTCGATTTTCACGTTATTTTCTTTGTACATTTTGTTTAAGATTGTAGCCGTACAGCCGACTGGCTCAGCACGGTAGTAAAGAGGTTCCGCTGTTTCGAAGTTAGCGATACGGTGGTGGTCGATCACTTCAAGAACCTGAACGTCTTCGATATCCTTAATGCTTTGCTGGCGTTCATTGTGGTCAACAAGGATGACGCCGTTTACTTCGTTTGCGGCTGTTTCCACGAAACGCGGGCTTTCCTGCTTGAAATAATCAAGCGCGTATTGTGTTTCGCCGTTGACTTGTCCGAGACGGACAGGCTCAGCGTTGAAGCCGAGTTTATTTTTTAGATCAGCGTAGGCAATGGCAGAGCAAATGGTATCTGTGTCTGGGTTTTGATGTCCGAAAATAAGAATTTTTTCCATAATAACTCCTTGTCCTTTTTTGTAGTGTAAACAATCTTTTTATAGTTTAACACGTCTTGCGGAGGGTGTAATCTTCAAAACCTTAAAAATTGATGTGAAAAAGAAGCGTTTTTGTTGAGAGGGAGAGATGATTGCGAGTAAAATACTGGGTAAGTCAGATGCTAATCAGCATATAGTATCAAAAAAGGTACTATGGAGGATGAAAAATGAACATATATCCGAATAAAGAAGGTTGTCCGGTTGAGCTGACGCTTTCCGTTATCGGCGGAAAGTGGAAGGGCATTTTGTTTTATCATATGATCGGCGGAAAAAAGCGGTTTAATGAATTTCGGCGCATTTGTCCCAGCATTACGCAGCGTATGCTGACGCTTCAGCTTCGTGAGCTTGAGGCGGACGGCATCGTGCATCGCGAGGTGTATCAGCAGGTGCCTCCAAAGGTGGAGTATTCACTGACCGAATTCGGCAGGTCGCTTGAACCGATCGTGCTGCAGATGAAGGAATGGGGAGATGCCAACCGGGAGTTTCTTGAGACATACCGGGAAAAAACGTCTCCTCGAGATCAGTCCGTTCAAAAATAAGAAGCAGCAAAGGATGACATTCCTTGCTGCTTTTTTTTATTTCATCGCGATGGCCTTTCTGGCGTTGCGAAAGTCGTTTTTCAGTAATTCACTCAGGTTATGAGCCGGATAATGACCGTGTTCTTCCATATACTCAAAGACCATTTGATGCCACTTGATGGCCGCGTTTAAGTGCTTGACGAAGACGGTCCTTAATTGAGGTGTGGCCGTCTCTGTAATGGCTCCAGCGTAATTGCGCACGGACGTTTTGGCCATGCTCAGCAGGCCGCCGCTGTAAAAGGAGGAATCAGCGCGCTCTTCTGTTTCATCTTCACGAAAGCCGGGTGCTTCAGGGAAGAAAGGAAGCAGCTCACGCAGATTTTGTTCCAGCGAATGGATGGAAAATCTGTAAAGCTGTTTTAGTCTGGCATCGCTGACTTCCCGTTCTGTTCTTTTTAATTTCACAAGTCCGTTTGCCTGGAAAGCGACTAACTCGTGCAATTCTAACGTTTCATGCCATGCTAATGTTCTCCGCTCAGTCATGTTGTAAGAATCTCCTTTATCCTTCATTTTCACTATCAGCATATGCCCCGGTTCCGATGTTGTTCCTGATGTTTTGAAGTTTCCAGAAAGGGAAAATCAATGTAAAGGAAATACGAAACAGAGGTGAAACTATATGTGGGACATGATAAAGAACTTCTTCCTTTTCAGCAGCGGTGTTTTACAGGCAACCACTCTCTTACTTATCGTTATCGTCTTGTTATATGTACGAAAAACCAAAAAGAAAAACAAAGATACTTCTGGTTTCATGGATGATCAGGATCACTGATACAACGGGCATTCTTTCACGGGGATGTCCGTTTATCTGTTTCTATGTTTCACATGGAACATTGCGGCTGCCCGCGCTCATTTTACTTACGATTTTGACTTATGTTAAAATATATACGTGTATTTTGGAGAGTTTATGGAAAATTCAGGTCTTGAAAGAGACATTGCGGCGTCAAAAGAGCAGTCGTCTAAGCTGCTCTTTTCTATTCGTATGTTCAGAATGATACAAGGTTTGAGGTGAGTAAGTGAAAAATACAAGGGCTCTAATAGAAGGCGCCATTTTGATCAGTATTTTTGCAATCATTTCCCTTTTGGTCGTGTACCTCCCTTTACTGGGGGCGATTCTTCTCTTTGCTTTGCCGCTGCCGATCATTCTTTACACCATTAGGCACGGTCTGAAGCCGGGGGTATGGATGGGTCTTGCCAGCCTTCCTGTCAGTTTTATTGTGAGTTCGTTTGCCGGGCTTACAGGCGCTTTTACGGCGGTCTGTACGGGAATCGCTATGGGATATTACTTTAAAAAGAAACAGCCCGTTTATGCGGTTGCATCCGGCGCTTTGGCGTATGTGCTGTGCGGCGTCGTTTTTTTTGTAGTCAGCATCGTGTTTCTTAATATGAATGTGGTTGATAACACCATGTCTCAGCTTCGGGAATCGCTGTCTATGGCAGATGCCATGTCAAAGCAGCTGGGTTACGGAGATCAGTTCGGGAAGCAGATGAAACTGATGGAAAATCAGCTGAGCACGCTTCAATATCTTTTTCCGGCCGCGCTCGTATTGATCGGCGTTGTTTTTGCTTTCATCAGTTATGCGATGGCAAGGCCGCTTTTAAGGCGATTCTACCCCGATCTTCCGAAGATGAAGCCTTTTAGAGAGCTCAAACTCCCGCAAAGCGTTGTCATTCTGTACTTTATTGTGACGATATTAGGGTTTCTGCATTTGGAAAAAGGGCATATGCTGTATTCGGTTTCATTGAATGGGGGATTTATTCTCAGCTTGCTGATTTGTATTCAAGGATTAGCGTTTATTTTTTTCTACTGTCATGAGATGGAGATGCCAAAAGCCGTTCCTGTATTAGCGATTGTGCTGGGTGTGCTTTTTCCGTTCATCCTGTCCGTGTATCTCCTCTTAGGCATCATTGACATAGGCTTTAACATAAGAAATAAGGTGACGCGAAATTGAGTGTGACTTACAGGTGGGGAGTTGATAGAAATGCCTAGTTTTTATGAAAAACCGTTGTTTCGGTATCCCATCTATGCATTGATTGCATTATCAATCATCATAATCCTCATCAGCATCTACTTTAACTGGGTGATAGGAGCCGTCGGCGTTGTGCTGCTCGCCGTGATCTTGTTTTTCATTAAGCGTGCGGATTCTCTGATCAGAAGAGAAATTGACGATTATATCTCCACGTTATCGTATAGATTGAAAAAAGTAGGCGAAGAGGCATTAATGGAAATGCCTATCGGGATTATGCTGTTTAATGATCAATATTACATTGAGTGGGCGAATCCGTTTTTGTCTTCCTGCTTTAATGAAAGCACGCTCGTCGGGCGCTCGCTGTATGACACATGTGAGGCCGTCGTGCCGCTGATCAAGCAGGAGGTCGATTCGGAAACGATCACCTTGAATGAGCGGAAATTTAAAGTGGTGATTAAAAGAGATGAGCGCTTGCTTTATTTCTTTGATGTGACAGAACAGATTGAGATTGAAAAGCAGTACGAAAATGAGAGAACCGTGCTGGCATATGTCTTTTTAGATAATTACGATGATGTCACGCAGGGGCTGGATGACCAAACGAGAAGCACGATGAACAGCCAGGTCACCTCATTATTAAATGCATGGGCGCAGGAGTACGGCATTTTCCTGAAGCGGACGTCCTCGGAGCGGTTTATCGCAGTGTTAAATGAACACATATTAACGGAGCTTGAAAACGCGAAGTTTTCGATTTTGGATGAAATCCGTGAAAAAACATCCGTTCACACTGTATCTTTGACCCTCAGCATCGGCATCGGCGCATCGGTTTCTTCCTTGAAGGAGCTTGGAGATCTGGCGCAGTCCAGTCTCGATCTGGCTCTCGGCCGCGGAGGCGACCAAGTGGCGATCAAAATGCCGAACGGCAAGGTGAAATTTTACGGCGGCAAAACGAATCCGATGGAGAAGCGCACAAGGGTGCGTGCACGGGTGATTTCCCACGCGCTCAAGGAAATTGTATCAGAAAGCAGCAATGTCATTATCATGGGGCATAAATTTCCTGACATGGACGCAGTCGGAGCCGCAATCGGAATATTGAAGGTGGCGCAAGCCAACGGCAAGGAAGGCTACATCGTCATTGATCCGAACCAGATCGGATCAAGTGTTCAGCGCCTGATTGAAGAAATTAAAAAATACGAAGAGCTGTGGTCGCGGTTTATCACGCCGGAAGAGGCGATGGAAATTTCAAATGATGACACGCTGCTTGTCGTCGTGGATACACATAAACCGTCCTTTGTGATGGAAGAGCGTCTCGTGAACAAAATCGAGCACATCGTTGTGATTGACCACCACCGAAGAGGCGAGGAATTTATTAAAGATCCGCTGCTCGTTTATATGGAGCCATACGCTTCATCCACCGCGGAACTCGTGACGGAGCTGCTTGAGTACCAGCCGAAGCGGCTCAAAATCAATATGATTGAAGCGACGGCCTTGTTAGCTGGTATAATAGTGGATACGAAGAGCTTTTCCCTTCGCACGGGCTCGCGGACGTTCGACGCCGCTTCTTATTTAAGAGCGAAAGGCGCAGATACGGTTCTGGTGCAGAAAGTCCTCAAAGAATCGGTCGGTTCTTATATCAAGCGGGCGAAGCTGATCCAGCATACATCTCTATATAAAGAAAATATCGCGATTGCTTCTCTACCTGAGAACGAAGAGGAGTACTTTGACCAGGTGCTGATTGCGCAGGCGGCCGATTCCCTCTTATCGATGAGTGAAGTGGAAGCTTCATTTGCCGTAGCCAGACGGGATGAACATACGGTGTGCATCAGTGCGAGATCGCTTGGCGAGGTCAATGTGCAGATTATTATGGAGGCGCTGGACGGCGGAGGGCATTTAACCAATGCGGCGACCCAGTTATCGGGCATTTCTGTTTCCGAAGCGCTTGTCCGGCTGAAGGAAGCCATTGATGAATATTTTGAGGGAGGCGTTCAGAGATGAAGGTTATTTTCTTACAAGATGTAAAAGGTAAAGGAAAAAAAGGGGAAATGAAAAACGTAGCAGACGGTTATGCACATAACTTTCTCATTAAAAAAGGTCTCGCTGTCGAAGCAAATGCGACAAACGTGAGCGCATTGAAAGGACAGAAAGAAAAAGAGAAAAAAGAAGCGATTGCTGAGCTTGAAAGAGCGAAAGACTTAAAAGAAACGCTTGAACAGCTGACTGTTGAGCTGAGTGCCAAATCCGGTGAAGGCGGCCGCCTATTCGGATCTGTCACAAGCAAACAGATTGCAGAAGCGCTGCAAAAAACGCATAAAATTAAAGTGGATAAACGGAAACTGGAGCTTCAAGACGGTATCCGTACACTGGGATATACAAATGTGCCTGTAAAGCTGCATCCTGAGGTTCAGGCCGTGCTGAAGGTTCACGTAAAAGAAGAAGCGTAATATCAAATGAAAAACCCGCCGATCCGGCGGGTTTTTTTTATGTCATCAGAGGCGCATCGCAAGAAAATGATAAGAATGTTTCATATCCGAAGGTTATCAAATTGCATATTATATTACATCATAACGAAGGATGTGTCGGTATGAAGCGATTTTTTTCTGAAAACTTCTTTCAAAACTCTGAGAATAAAAAGGTGCTGGAGGACTATCCGCTGATCGGCAAGGGAAAAGACGGGGAAGTCTACCTCTTAACACCTAACCAATGTATAAAATATTTTTTTGAAGAAGAGACATGCAAGAAGGAATTGGCCGCTTTTCAGATCGGACAAGTTTCACCGGTGATTCCAAGACTGCATGAATACGGAGATCATTATATTGTGATGGAATATGTCCAAGGCACCTCCCTTGCCAGCCATATCAAAACAGAAAAATCTCTATCCGCAGAACTGACAGCTGCTGTTTTAAATATGCTGGATGAATTAAAGGATCTCGGTTTTACCAGATGGGATGCCGAAATCAGGCACATTCTGATCAACGAAGACGGTGAACTTAAAGTCATCGACCATAAAAGAGCCTTTTCTTCCGATGCCCGAGTGCCCGTAAAACTGTTAAAAGGGCTGGAAAAATACGGCTTGGCGGCTGAGTTTTTGACCACCGTGAAAAAATTAGATCCGTCACGTTACCTGGAATGGCAGCTGCACATGCAAGTTTCTGAAAATCCGCACATGTAAGTTTCCTTTTTTTGGGGTCGTCATATGATACTTGTAACATTTGTTTGGTGGAGTGTGGAAAAAATGGAAGAATACATTATGGTCATCGGTGCTCATCCTGATGATGAACTATTGGGGTCAGCAGGCACCATAAAACGGCTGATCAATGAAGGATATAAAGTGATTTCCATTATTACGGCATTAGGCAGAAAAGAAGAAGCGCATCACATTAAGCAATTACGGGCGAATCAAGAGCTCGGAATTGAGAAAGTCATCTTTTTAGAGCATACGAATTTAGAACTTGAATGTATCCCTCTTCATAAGCTTGTCAAAGAATTAGAACAGCTCATTCGCGTCTATCAGCCTGATAAAATCTTTACTCATCATTACGGTGATATCAATATGGACCACCAGAGAACATTCCAAGCAGTTTTGACAGCCGCCAGACCTCTTCCGAATCAAAAGCCTATTGAACTGCTTACGTTTGAAACGCTGTCTTCAAGCGAGTGGGAGAGGAATACGGCTGATAAACTCTTCAAGCCCAATTACTTCGTTGATATCACAGAGACGATGGACGACAAACTTGCGGCGCTTCACCACTATGACGTAGAAATGAGGGATTTTCCTCATCCCCGTTCATATGAAGGCGTTAAACATTTAGGAAGAGTCAGAGGGATGACAGCGGGCGTAGAATACGCCGAGGCATTTGAAGTCGTACGGAGGATCTGGAAATGAACGAGATGTTTACCATCCCATATCCATATATGGTCCAGACGCTTGATCAGTACTACGGGGTCAAAACACGCCCGCAAAAAAAGACAGCAATCAAGACCCAGATGAAACAGTCACATCGTATTCCGCGAGTATACAGGAAGAAAAAGAAGTTATCCATCCTGATTGCCACATTTTGGGACTACCCGCACACCGGCGGTTTATCCAACTATATTAAAACACTTAGTGAGGGACTGAAAAGGAGAGGCCATAAGGTGGATATCATATCCCCCAATCAGTTTCCTTCCGCAAAAGTAAAAAAACTGCGGACGGCTGTTGTTCCGTTATTAAAAGATTTCTTTAGAGACAGATACGGGGATTATAACGATCATATTTTGAGAAATAATCGGCTGATGTTCATATATGAGCAAATGCTTCAAAAGATGAATCTGGGAAAATATGATGTGTTTCATGCTCAGGATTTATTTACAGCCAATATATTAGGCAGATTCAACCGCATCTATAAAAAACCTTTATTGTTTACACCGCATGGCATGTTTACTTTCAACAGACTTAAATTTCACATATTTAAAAAAGGCTCGGTAGAAGAGGCTTATTACAAAAAACTAGAGATGAAAGCCATTGAATACTCAGATCGCCTGATTATTATCAGCGATACGTTTCGCAGCCCGCTGATGAAGCTTGGAGCCGTACAGGAAGACATGACAACGGTGGTCACAGGAATCGATTACGATGCAAAAACAGGCTTGAAAAAGAAAACGCCGTTACCGAAAAATAAAATCATCATCTCATGTATTGCGAGATTAGGCCCGAGAAAAGGGCATAATCATTTGCTGGACGCACTTTCTCGAATTCCGGCTAATGTACTTGATCATGTAGAAGTGCTGATCGTGGGCGACGGAGAGAGAAGGAGCGCTCTGGAGGAACAGGCTCGAAAACTGAAACTATCAATGGTCTCCTTTTTAGGAAAAAGAGATGATGTTCCCGCTATTTTGGAAGGGACGGACATATTCGTACTGCCGACCATTAATGATAGTCTGCCCATTTCTATTATTGAAGCGATGTTCAGCGGCTCGGCCATCATCGCGACCGATTGCGGCGGCATCCCGGATCTGATCCGCCATAACAAAACGGGGCTTATTGTCGAGCCGGGCAATGCAAAGGATCTTGCCCGGGCATTAGCGTTTTTTATCTATAACAAACCTGCGCGGCAGAGAGCTGCTTTAAATGCAAAGGCCTACGCAGAGAAATATTTAAGCAGTGAGACGATGATAAAAAATATCGAATCCATTTATCAAAATACCATCAAACTCGGAGGGAAATCATGAAACATGAACATGCGGCCGTTGTACTTGATTTCAGTGCAAACGGGATCGGGATGATTCGAAGCCTGGCCCGAAGAGGAATAGATGTTTACGCGTTTGACACGGAGGGACCTTATCGTATCGGAAAATCAAGATTAGCAGATTGCGGGATATGTCCCAGTCCTTTAACACAAGAGGAAGAACTTCTGTCATTTCTGACTGATTTCGGGAAGCGATTTCAAGCAAAACCGGTTCTGTACGCAGGATCTGATGATTATGCGGGATTTATATCTAAATTCCGCAAAACATTAGCCGGTTTTTTTTTATTTTTGCTTCCGAGCCACTCTCTGTTAGAAACGGTTTTAGATAAAAGCAAAGCATATGAACTGGCGTTGAAGCATAACATCCCCTGCCCGAAAACCTTTTTTCCGAACAATCAGGATGAATTGGAAGAGGCCATCGCCAATATTGAGTTTCCGTGTATTTTAAAACCGGTGTCCGGCCATGAATACAGGAAAAAAGTAAACAAGAAAGCAATTGTGATGAAGGATGCGGCACAATTGCGCAAGGAGTTCAGCTCCTACAGAGAAAATGGAAAACTGCTCGTGCAGGAAATCATTCCCGGAGACAATCATTGTTTTTATAAAGTCGCCACTTTTTATGATGACCAAATGAAATTAATGGGCTTATTTTCTCTGCAAAAAAACCATCAATTCCCTGCTGATTTTGGCGCGGGAGCTCATGTCGTGAGCAAACGGATTCCTGAATTAATTGAGAAGACCCTGCCGTTTTTTGAAGCGATTCAGCTGAAAGGAGTAGGCATGGCGGAATTTAAAAAGGACCCCCGTGACAATGTTTACAAATTCATAGAAATTAATCCGCGCTTTTGGCTCAGCCATAGTCTGACAGAACCGGCAGGCGTTCATTTTGTTTACATGTACTATCAGTATTTGACCGGACAGCATGTGAAGCCTCAGCTCGAGCAAAAAGAGGGAATCAATTGGATTTATGAGGTGCGTTACTTCTTAACGTTTTTGAAGAAACGAAAAAGAGGAGAAATGACGTTCCGGGATTTCTGGAAAGGGTGTAAAGGAAAAAAGGAGTATGCTCTTTTTGCTTGGAATGACCCAATGCCGTTTATCAGAAACACTTGGTCCCATCTCAAAAACAGCTGGAAACGGAAGCGGAAGGAAGATCAGCATGTCTGAAAAGGATATTTTGTATGAAGCATTTCAGAAACTGAGAATTGACGAAAAACTGTCGCATTCATTTGGCGAAAAGGCGGCTGTGAACCCGGATGACATCACATGCCTGAAAACAACAGACAGAAGCGCCATTTATAAACTGCTTGTGAAAAAGAAATCCGGCACCGTCCCGCTGATTTTGAAGGTGTATAAATCCTCCCGTGACAAAAACAAGGCCGAGATTAATATGTACAGTAAAGCCCGTGCCGTCTTAGGGGATTTGATGCCGGACATATATCTTATAGAAGAAAACGGCCGGGAAACGTGGATATTTATGGAGTTTGTCAGCCAGATCAGGGGACAGCTTACATTTCATCCTAAGCATTTTCGGTATATTATTCCGTCTGTTGCTGAACTGCACAGCCGCACCTTTGAAAACAAGAAAATTTCTGACGGGAAATGGCGGTCATGGCTGCCGGTATATGAATCGGAAACCATGAGGAAGGGGCGTAAAAAGCAGATCAAAAAGACAGCGGAATTACTGGATCGGGCCCTCAAAGATGATCGAACAAAGGATATCGTAAAGCCTCATTACCGGCAAATCGCAAACCTGCTGGAGCGAAAAGGGCCGGATTTTTCCCCTGAATTGATGCAAAACGGCTCAGCCATTACACATGGCGACCTTCATATGCAGAATATTTGCACCCACGATGCGTCCGGCCATGAACCGTGGGATATTCAATTCATCGATTGGGAATCAGCAAAATACGCGCCGGTTTGGTTTGATATGACGGTGCTGGTTGAAATTCTGCTTGGCTTCAGAAAAGATTGGAGCCCGCACGCGGAAGACATTCGGACGTATTGCGTAAAAGTGTATACGAAAGAAATGAAAAAGCGGGGCATTCATTTTCAGACCCCACCTATGACGCTTTATAAAATGTCTTATTTGCAGAGGACACTTGAGAAAGGGCTTCATACCCAATTGCGGAGAATCTTCGACAATCGGGGAGGAGAGCTGCTCCCGTATCATGTAGACAAAGTGTCACAATGGGGGCGGGAATTAGGTTTATAGGTTTGAGAGGGGGGAGCGGATTTGAGAGAAGAGATGGTGCCTCTTGCCTTGTTGCGCGTCATGGATCAATTTTACGGAATCGAACCTCAAAGTGAGCAAGGGATGCTGCGTTCATTTTGTTCGGAAGGAAAAAGCTCCCCCAAAAGAAAGAAGCCATTGCGCATTTTGTACGCAACCTTTCTCCGTTACCCGAATGTCGGAGGATTGGCGAGTTATATCACGTCCGTTAAGACAGGTTTTGAGCGCATCGGTCATCATGCGGATGTCATCTCGCCGCTCCAAATGCCGCCTTCATTTTTTCAGGAAGATATCCCGCGGGCCGCTGATGAAGTCAGAGCGTTTCTTCTCGGCAGATACGGCGCCGCAAACGAAAAGCTTGTGAAGAATCTCAGCTATTTACATGTCTTTCAAAGATTTTTGAAGGAAAAAGATTTAGAACAATATGATCTGTTTCACGCGCAGGATTTATTTGCGGTATTTTTGCTGGGATACCTTAATCGAACATATCGGCGTCCTCTTTTCTTCACGCCTCACGGACATTTTACGAAAAGCCGGATGAAGTTTCATAAAATCCAAAAGGGTTCAATTGAAGAGGCATACTTCACTGAAATAGAAAAACAGGGCATTCGGGCTTCGGATAAAATCATTACCATCAGTGACTCCTTTCACGCGCCTTTACTGGAGTACGGCGCGAAGGAAACACAGCTGACGACTGTTTATACCGGCATTCACGTCCAGGATGCACCCAAGCCGAAACGTACTGAAAAGCTCGTGATTGTGTGTGTTTCACGTCTGACCGAGCGAAAAGGGCATGGTGTGCTGCTGGATGCCCTCGCGCAAATTCGGCAGCATTTATCGGGAGCCGAAATTTGGATAATCGGAGACGGGAAAATGCGGGGGTTTCTGGAAGAGAAGAGACGGAAATTGGGTCTTTCAAATGTGTTCTTCCTCGGAAAACGACGTGATGTGCCGGATCTTTTGGCTGAATCGTCTATTTTTGTGCTGCCCACATTGAATGATAATTTCCCCATAGCGGTCATCGAAGCTATGTTTTCCGGTAAAGCCATTATCACCTCTGAATGCGGAGGAATTCCTGAAATGATCCGGCATGAGAAAACAGGGCTTATCTGTCAGCCCGGCAATAGCCGCGAGCTTGCTGCTGCCCTCGTGTCATTGATTACGGATCAGTCTCTCAGAGAACGGCTCGGAAAAGAAGCAAAATCTTATGCCAGTCAGCATCTGCGTCAGGACATCATGGTTTCAAAAATAGACAGTATTTATCAATCATTTTTATAAAAGGTTCCATATTATAGGCGCAGGCATGACAGGTGTTTCAAGAGCAGATAAAAGGCCGGCGTTCGATATCCGGCCTCTTTTCCGGTGCTGCAGTATTGGTCAGCTGAGATTTTTGGTACCGTTCTTTTTAATCGAAGAGACAAGCTTTTGCCTGAATTGTTTCCGGATAATAAGAAGCCCTTCACTTTTCCCTCAGCGTATATGAATAAACGATAACGAATGTTTCACCGGAATTTTCTCTATAAAAAAAGAGGCGGAAAGCCATCGCTTCCGCCTCCCGCACATATATATGAGAGAGCAGCCTTTATTTGTGTTCGTTCTCTTTTTGGACTTCAGCTAATTTGGCAAGCAGAATGTGCTGAGGCATGTGCATGATTCTCTCAAACGGCATGTTCAGTGATTCTGCAAGCTTTTGTGCCGTTTCGGCGGAAATTTGCAGCGGTTTCATGTTATCACTCCTTCCGTTTCTTTATTGTACTAAAATCAAAAATCGATCGTAAGAGGATATGACAAAGAAATGGAGGTTTGAAAAGCCGGGCGTTATAACAGAATGGGGGAGGTTTTTTATGCAATCGCCATTAATGTTATTACAGATGAAGCTGGCTGATTATCAGAAAAAAGCCGCAGAACTGCGGACAATTGACGAATTTATCTTGCTGAAACAGACCTTGCAGGAAATGATGAAAGTATTTGCCGCCTGTGAAGAATGGGATCTGTATCAAAAAACGGCCGATCTCATGGCGCAGACAGTGCTGCGTATTCGCTTCATTGAATGAGAAAAGCCCTCGCACGGGCGAAGGCTTTTCTTAAAAGGAACGTTCCTCTTCAATGTTTTTATGCTGATCATAAATGACAAGCTTAGCCGGGCTGTTCTCTTTCGCCATCTGCTCCGCTTTTTCGATCGCCGCGTCCTTTGATGTACAAAGAGCCGTCGGCGCCACATTTTCTGCCTTCACAAACCATCCGTCCGCATCAACACTTGGTGTTACTGCATATGTTTTCATCTTTTTTCCCCTCCTGGTATCGATTTATTTATGTGTTTCCCGGCATTCGGAACGGTGAAACACATATCCATAGTCTGACAAATACAGGGAAAGCGATATTTTTCTATTCTTTTTCATGAGAAATGGTAAAATGGAGTTTGGATATTTTTTAAGGAGAGGACGGTGCTTAGCATGACAGACCTTCTGAATGATCGGCTGCCGCCGCAAAACATAGAAGCTGAGCAGGCCGTGTTAGGTGCTGTTTTTTTACAGCCGTCTGCGTTGACACTGGCTTCTGAAGTGTTGATTCCGGATGATTTCTACAGAATGTCACATCAAAAAATTTATAATGCCATGCTCGTGCTCGGAGATCGCGGCGAACCGGTTGATTTGATCACGGTAACGTCAGAGCTTGCGAATACCGACCTGTTAGAAGAGGTGGGGGGCGTCTCGTACCTGACGGACATCGCGAATTCCGTTCCGACAGCGGCTAATATAGAATATTACGCGAAAATCGTTGAGGAAAAATCGATTCTCCGCCGTTTAATCAGAACGGCGACCACGATCGCCCAAGACGGGTATACACGCGAAGATGAAGTTGAAGATTTATTAAGCGATGCGGAAAAAACGATTATGGAGGTCGCGCAGCGAAAAAATTCGGGCGCCTTCCAAAATATTAAAGACGTGCTCGTGCAAACATACGACAACATTGAGCAGCTTCACAACCGGAAAGGCGATATTACCGGGATTCCGACTGGTTTTATCGAGCTTGACCGGATGACGGCGGGCTTTCAGCGGAATGATTTGATCATTGTCGCAGCCCGTCCGTCCGTGGGGAAAACGGCGTTTGCCTTAAATATTGCGCAAAACGTGGCCACCAAAACGGATGAGAGCGTCGCGATATTCAGTCTGGAGATGGGTGCTGAGCAGCTTGTCATGCGTATGCTCTGCGCCGAAGGGAATATTAACGCCCAAAATCTCAGAACGGGAAATCTGACGGAAGAGGATTGGGGTAAGCTGACGATGGCGATGGGAAGCCTGTCAAACAGCGGTATCTTTATAGATGACACCCCCGGCATCCGTGTCAGCGAAATCCGTTCAAAATGCCGCAGACTGAAGCAGGAGAACGGCTTGGGCATGATTTTAATTGACTACTTGCAGCTCATTCAAGGAAGCGGCCGTTCAAGCGACAACCGCCAGCAAGAGGTATCGGAAATTTCACGGGCGCTAAAAGCGCTGGCACGGGAGCTTGAAGTTCCGGTCATCGCTCTGTCTCAGCTCTCCCGGGGTGTTGAGCAGCGGCAGGATAAACGTCCGATGATGTCAGATATCCGTGAGTCAGGAAGTATTGAGCAGGATGCCGACATCGTCGCCTTCCTGTATCGTGATGATTACTATGATAAAGAATCCGAAAACAAAAACATCATCGAAATCATTATTGCCAAACAGCGTAACGGCCCGGTGGGAACCGTTTCATTGGCTTTTGTGAAAGAATACAATAAGTTCGTAAACCTGGAAAGGCGCTTTGATGACGGCGGTGTTCCGGCAGGTGCGTAAAGCCTCAAGCGATGTCTTGAGGCTTTTTTCATCCGAAAGAACGAGAGAATGACAACCGTTCGGCAGACGAAAAAAGGAAAGCGCTTTTATATAATGACATCAAGGGAGGAATGATGATGACAATTGAATTTCCGCAATTTCAAGCGGCGCAAATCCGGATCGCCCGGCCGACCGGACAGCTCAAAGAAATCATCAGGTTTTATGAAGAAGGCCTCGGACTGAAAAGGGTCGGCAGCTTTTCCGGCCATGAGGGCTACAGTGGCGTCATGTTCGGCCTGCCCCATACCCAATATCACTTAGAATTCACTGAAGAAACCGGCGCATCCCAGCCGGCGCCCGTTCCGCACGGCGACAGCCTGCTTGTCTTCTACATCCCGGATCAGCAGGAGCTCATCCGCATCAGCACGAAATTAAAGCAGATGGGATATGAAGAGAAAGAACCCGAAAACCCGTATTGGGGAGAAAAAGGCGTGACCATCGAAGATCCTGACGGCTGGCGGATCGTCTTGATGAATACAAGCGGAATATAAGCCGCTGTCCGAGGAACCCGGATTACGGGTTCTTTTTCTTGTTAAAGCGTGAAAGTTTCGTGAGTAATAGATAACAAATGAAAGAGAAAACGCTTTTAATTGAGATTAAGGCGAACAAATATAGAATGATAAGATTTTAATGTTCGGATTTAGGATTGACTTTCTGCATCGGCACTGATACACTTAATTTGTTTGAATGAGATATCGTTTTGAAAGGTTAACGGAGGTGCACGGATATATGTCTTCAGTAGTCGTAGTAGGTACGCAGTGGGGCGATGAAGGAAAAGGTAAAATTACAGATTTCCTGTCAGAAAATGCAGAAGTGATCGCACGTTATCAAGGCGGAAACAATGCAGGACATACCATCAAGTTTGATGGAGTCACGTACAAGCTTCATTTAATCCCGTCAGGAATTTTTTATAAAGAAAAAGCGTGTGTCATCGGGAACGGAATGGTTGTTGATCCGAAAGCGCTCGTAACGGAGCTTGCGTATCTTCATGAACGCAATGTGAGCACGGATAACTTGAAAATCAGCAACAGAGCTCATGTGATTCTCCCGTACCATCTGAAACTGGATGAGGTAGAGGAAGAACGCAAAGGGGCCAACAAGATCGGCACAACGAAAAAAGGAATCGGACCTGCTTATATGGACAAAGCGGCACGGATCGGCATCCGGATCGCAGACCTGTTAGATCGAGACGTGTTTGCAGAAAAGCTTGAACGGAACCTAGAAGAGAAAAACCGTCTGCTTGAAAAAATGTATGAAACGGAAGGCTTCAAAATTGAAGATATTCTGGATGAGTATTATGAATACGGCCAGCAGATTAAAAAGTATGTATGCGATACATCCGTCGTCCTGAATGACGCGCTGGATGAAGGCCGCCGTGTCTTATTTGAAGGCGCTCAAGGGGTCATGCTTGATATCGACCAAGGAACATACCCGTTTGTTACTTCATCCAACCCGGTCGCCGGAGGGGTGACGATCGGTTCAGGCGTAGGCCCGACAAAAATCCAGCACGTCGTTGGTGTATCTAAAGCGTACACAACCCGTGTCGGTGACGGTCCTTTCCCAACTGAGCTGAAAGATGAAATCGGAGATCAAATCCGTGAAGTCGGACGCGAATACGGCACAACGACAGGCCGCCCGCGCCGTGTCGGCTGGTTTGACAGCGTTGTTGTCCGCCATGCCCGCCGCGTCAGCGGAATCACAGATCTTTCTCTGAACTCAATCGATGTGCTGACAGGCATTGAGACCTTGAAAATCTGTGTCGCTTACCGCTACAAAGGTGAAGTGATTGAAGAATTCCCGGCAAGTCTGAAAGCTCTTGCAGAGTGTGAACCGGTGTATGAAGAAATGCCTGGCTGGACGGAAGATATCACAGGCGCAAAAACATTAAGCGATCTTCCTGAAAATGCGCGCCACTATTTGGAACGCGTGTCTCAGCTGACAGGTATTCCGCTTTCTATTTTCTCTGTCGGTCCTGACCGTTCACAAACGAACGTCATCCGCAGTGTATACCGCGCTAACTAAGGTTTTGCAGCAGACAAGCCTCCGTGACCGGAGGCTTGTTTTTTCATGTGGGAAAAAAATAATAGTTTTTTTTCAAAAAAGTAGTTGCCACTTTCGAATGTTCTATGATATTATAAATCTCGTTGTTACGGAACAGCTTCAATAGAGTACTGCAAGAAAGCTTTTGTCTGAATGCTCTATGATACATAATCCGACACATCAAGAGCCATTAGCTCAGTTGGTAGAGCATCTGACTTTTAATCAGAGGGTCGAAGGTTCGAGTCCTTCATGGCTCACCACTTTTTATGGCCCGTTGGTCAAGCGGTTAAGACACCGCCCTTTCACGGCGGTAACACGGGTTCGAATCCCGTACGGGTCATTGATTTACTTTAGCGTTATTGCTAACTCCTTATTTGTCCTCGGAGGGCCGCCACGATACGGTTCTCCGGACAAATTACTGTAAGGTCCGGTAGTTCAGTTGGTTAGAATGCCTGCCTGTCACGCAGGAGGTCGCGGGTTCGAGTCCCGTCCGGACCGCCATTTTACTTTACTTTATAGTATAGAAAAGAAACATCTGGCTCGGTAGCTCAGTTGGTAGAGCAACGGACTGAAAATCCGTGTGTCGGCGGTTCGATTCCGTCCCGAGCCACTTACCCAAACGCATCTGCAATAGTAGGTGCGTTTTTTTCTTTGTTATAAAAAAAGGGAGAGCCGGCTTTTCAGCCGGCCCAGAAGAAGACGTCAAACAGTAGACGGCGTTTTTTTTCGTGAGGTTTCAAAAAAATATTATTTTTTAAAAGAAAATAAAAAACATGACAAAAGGATGGCAGTTCAATACGTTTTTGCGCTGTTCTCTTTAATTTTTTTATCTTTTGACCTGAAACCGTTATAATAGACGGGGAATGTTTTTCACGTTCCGAATTGTGATTATCATAAAACATCAATAGATAAAATGAAGTCATTCTGGCAGGAGGAAAATCAAGATGATGGATAAGAAAATCCTTGTAGTCGATGATGAAAAACCGATTGCAGATATATTAGAGTTTAATTTAAGAAAAGAAGGCTATGACGTGCACTGTGCGTACGACGGAAATGAAGCCGTGGAAATGGTGGAGGAGCTTCAGCCTGATTTAATTCTATTAGATATTATGCTTCCGAATAAAGACGGAGTTGAAGTGTGCCGGGAAGTCCGGAAAAAATATGATATGCCGATTATTATGCTGACGGCTAAAGACTCTGAGATTGACAAGGTCATCGGACTTGAAATCGGAGCGGATGACTATGTCACTAAGCCTTTCAGCACGCGTGAGCTTCTGGCCCGCGTCAAAGCGAATCTGCGCCGCCAGCTTACGGTTGCGCCGGCTGAGGAAGAATCAGCTTCAAATGACATTCATATCGGGTCTCTTGTCATCTTCCCTGACGCATATGTCGTATCAAAAAGAGAAGAAACGATCGAGCTGACCCATCGTGAATTTGAATTGCTGCATTACTTGGCCAAACATATCGGACAGGTCATGACGCGTGAGCATTTGTTGCAGACGGTGTGGGGCTATGACTATTTCGGTGACGTGAGAACGGTGGATGTAACAGTGCGCCGCCTCCGTGAGAAAATCGAGGATAATCCGAGCCATCCGAACTGGATCGTCACAAGACGGGGCGTCGGTTATTACTTGAGAAACCCTGAACAGGACTAACCGGCGATGAATAAGGTTGGTTTTTTTCGGTCGATTCAGTTTAAGATTACGCTGATCTATGTGCTTCTCATCATCATTGCCATGCAGATTATCGGCGTGTACTTTGTGAAACAGGTGGAGAATTCTCTCCTCAAGTCCTATGAACTATCGTTAAATCAGCGGATTGACAACCTTTCCTATTATATTGAGCAGGAATATAAAGGGGACAATGACAGGACCGTCATTAAGGATGACGTCAAACGCATTTTGAATGATTTTACGAAAAATAATGAAATACGGGAAATTACTTTTGTTGATAAAAGCTATGAGGTCATCGGTTCTTCGAGGCCTTATGGCGAGGAAATAGCGGGAAAACAGACGACTGACCCGATTTTCAAACGGATTTTCTCTACAAAACAGGCCTATTCAAAAAAATATTATGATCCTAAAAGTAAAAACAGAGTGCTGATTTCGGCAAAACCGGTCGTCACGGAGAATCAGGAAGTTGTCGGCGCGATTTATGTGGTGGCCAGTATGGAAGATACCTTTAACCAGATGAAAACCGTCAACTCGATTCTTGCTTCCGGAACGGGCTTGGCCCTTGTTCTGACGGCTCTTCTCGGTATATTTCTCGCCCGAACCATTACCCATCCGCTGTCGGATATGCGTAAGCAGGCGATGGAACTGGCAAAAGGGAATTTCTCCAGAAAGGTTCGAAAATACGGGCACGATGAAATCGGTCAGCTCGCAACGACCTTTAACCATCTGACGAGAGAGCTTGAAGATGCCCAAGCCATGACGGAAGGGGAGAGAAGGAAGCTTTCTTCCGTTATCGCGTATATGACGGACGGAGTCATCGCGACGAATCGCAACGGGGCTATTATTCTTTTAAACAGCCCTGCGCTTGAGCTATTGAATGTTTCACGTGAAACGGCTTTAGAGATGCCGATTACGTCTTTATTGGGCATAAAAGAGAACTTTACTTTTGAGGATTTAGTAGAACAGCAGGATTCCATGCTGCTGGAGATCGATCGTGACGATGAAACGACTGTACTGCGGGTGAATTTTTCCGTTATTCAGAGAGAGCACGGAAAAATTGATGGTTTAATCGCGGTTCTTTATGATGTCACCGAACAGGAAAAACTCGATCGGGAGCGCAGAGAATTTGTTGCCAATGTGTCTCATGAGCTGAGAACACCGCTGACGACAATGCGAAGCTATTTAGAGGCGCTTGCAGAAGGCGCGTGGGAAAATAAAGAGATCGCTCCGCGTTTCTTAATGGTGACCCAAAATGAAACTGAGCGCATGATCAGATTGGTGAATGATCTGCTTCAGCTTTCTAAATTCGACAGCAAAGATTATCAGTTTAATCGAGAGTGGATTCATATGATCCGCTTTATGTCTCTGATTATTGACCGTTTTGAAATGACAAAGGAACAGCATGTCGAATTTATCCGCGAGCTGCCGGACAGAAATCTGTACGTGGAGATTGATCAGGATAAAGTGACGCAGGTTCTCGATAATATCATTTCTAACGCATTGAAGTACTCACCGGAAGGCGGACATGTCACCTTCTCAGTCGATGTGAATGAGAAAGAAGAGCTGCTCTACATCAGTGTAAAAGATGAAGGTATCGGCATTCCGAAAAAAGATGTGGAAAAAGTCTTTGACCGTTTCTACAGAGTGGATAAAGCGCGCACGAGAAAACTCGGCGGCACCGGGCTCGGCCTTGCGATTGCAAAAGAGATGGTTCAGGCGCACGGCGGTGACATCTGGGCCGACAGTGTAGAAGGCAAAGGAACGAAGATTACATTTACTCTTCCATATAAAGAAGAGCAAGAGGATGATTGGGATGAGGCGTGAAAATATAAAAACAGTCATACTGTCGGTGCTAGTCGTCATTAGTCTTGTTTTAACATGGGGAATTTGGACGTTCCAGCCCAATTTTTCAGAAGGCACGGCCTCAACCAAATCGACTGTCCGGGAAAAGCATAAAATTGATAAAACGAGCCAAAAAATGTCGCAAACGGTAAAACCCCGGGATATGTTTATTCATACAAACGGCTCTCATTATAAAGTGGATGATGAGACGCTCTTTAATGACCTGTGGTCGGATTTGCCGCAATGGGAAGTAAAAGGGATGAAAGATATTTCCGATCAATACGACAAGCTCGGTTTTAAAAATTGGCTTTACGGCAGAAACGGAAATTCGGCAAAGCTCGATCTGCAATTCAATGACACCATTCCGATTGATTTCTTCCAATCGATGTTTAAATGGTCGAATCAGTCAATGGAATACAGCTCATTTGACCATATTGTCATTCCGTTTAATGAGAATAAAGCGAATAAGAAGATTTACATGGTCTCATACAGCAAACAGCTGATTCTGGAAGTGACTGTGGAATCGGCGAATTACCGCAACCTGATGAATGAGCTGTACAGCAAAAAATCGAGTATGCCGTTATACCACCTCTATTCGGTCGGAAAAAGCAAAGAATTTCTCATGCCGAATTCGCGGTTTAATATGAAGGAAAAAGAATTTATTACTGAAACCATTAAGACGAATCTGTTTAAGCAGACGCTCTTTAATGATCCGAGCACGGTCAGAGAGGATCCGAATTACAATCGGAATGTGCTGACTGACGGAATCAGCCGTCTGGAAATCAATTCGACGCAGCGGCAGATTCAATTCCAGCACCGGAACCTGGCGCAAAGCGCTTCTTATCAAACGGGAGAGCTGATTAAGAAAAGCTATAAATATTTAGAGGATACGGGGAGCTGGACGGATCATTATCAATTTTTCAATGTGAGTGATAACCAGCAGCTGAGTTTCTACATGTTTAAAGATCAAATGCCTGTCATCAACAGCACGTCTAAGCCTTTCGGAGCCGGGCCTGTTATGACCCTGCAATGGGCCAATGACGAGGTTCTCAGCTATAAGCGGCCGAACTATGTTCTCGGGCCGAATCCGATTAAAACAAAAGACGTAAAAATGATGAGCGGCAGTGAGGTTGTGTCGCTGCTGGAGCAGCAGGATAAATACGATGTGAACAAAATCGACCAGATCTTCCTGTCCTATCAAATGGTATCTTCGTCAACGAATGATCTTGTTGAGCTGGAACCCGTCTGGAGTATGAAAATCAACGGGAAAATCGTTCCGATTACGAAAGATCTGCTGGGGAAGGAGGAGGACGATAATGGAGTGGAATAAGACAAAAACGATCTTCATCATTGCCTTCCTCATCCTTGATATTTTTCTCGGCTATCAGTTTTTTGAAAAACGTTCAAGCAGCGAATACGAAGTGATTAAAAATTCAAATGTGGAAAAAGACATGGAGATGGATCATATCACATTCGGGAACCTGTCTTCTGATTCCGAGACGGGCTACAGGCTGACGGCGGGCCAAAAGGTATTTACCGCGGAAGATATTGAAGCCTTGAAGGATCAGAAGCCGTTAATGGAGATGCCGACGGATGATCACAAGGTCACGACGCTGAGAATGAAGTTTTCCGATCCGGTCGGTTTATCGAAGCAAAAGCCGCAGGATGATGCGGAATCGCTCGTCAGCTCCAAAATAACCGGCGGAGAAAAATATAAACTGTGGAAAGTCGATAAGGATAAAAAACAGATCATTTTTTACCAGACGTATGACGGACAGTTTATTTATCAGGATTTTGACTCGTCCTCTAACGCGATCGGACAGGTCATTCTGCATCTGAACGATAAAAATCAGGTCGTATCTTACGAGCAGACCATGCTGGAGTCATTCAAGCGAATCCAGACGGAAAGCCTGATTCCAGAGCTGGATGCGGTCGAATTATTGTATTCTCAAAATTACTTAAAAGCGAATTGCGCCGTCAAAAGCGTCAAGTTCGGCTATATCGCCCAATACCCGCTGACAAGTACGCAGGTGCTGGCGCCGGTATGGAGAATTACAATTGAAGATAAGTCAAAAGGGCCTAAGAAAAAGACACAGCAGACGTACACTGTGAATGCATTAGAAAGCACAGTCATTGATAACAATCAAAATAAATAATGGAGTGAGACACAAATGGGCTTGCAATTTAGCGTGCTTGCGAGCGGGAGTACCGGAAACGCGTTTTATCTGGAGACAGAGGAGCACTCCTTTCTGGTGGATGCCGGCCTGAGCGGAAAAGCGATGGACGGGCTGATGGAGCAAATCGGCCGTAAGATAGACGACGTGGACGGCATCTTTGTCACTCATGAGCACAGCGACCATATTAAAGGGCTCGGCGTCATTGCGAGAAAGTACGGTCTTCCGGTATACGCCAATGAAAAGACGTGGAAAGCGATGGAGAATCAGATCGGCAAGCTGGACACCGGACAAAAGTTTTTGTTCCCGATGGAAAGCGTGAAATCCTTCGGCGGGCTTGATGTTGAGTCATTCGGCGTCTCTCATGACGCGGCCGAGCCGATGTTCTATGTTTTCCACTACCAAGGCAGAAAGCTCGCGCTGATGACGGACACCGGTTATGTGAGCGACAGAATGAAGGGCATTATCCGTTCGGCCAATGTGTTTGTGTTTGAAAGCAACCATGACGTCGGCATGCTGCAAATGGGCAGATACCCATGGAGCATTAAACGGCGGATTTTAAGCGATGTCGGCCACGTCTCAAATGAAGACGCGGCGCTCGCCATGACTGATGTCATCGGCGACGGCACATCACGCATCTACTTGGCGCATCTGAGCCAAGACAACAATATGAAGGAACTGGCGAGAATGTCCGTGCAACAGACATTGGCTGCAAAAGGATTTGTCGCGGGGGAAACGTTTCAATTATTTGATACCGATCCGAAAATCCCGACGCCTCTGTGCGCCGTGTAATTTTTCCAAATGAATCATGATTATTAATCCGCGATCTAACCCACACTATAAGCAAATTAAGTTCTCTTGAAAGGATTTGAGATAGGGTGGATTATAATCGCGATGATGAACAGTACGCCCCCGAGCAGCCCCGCCGCAGCAAGAGAGGATACTTCCTTTCAAGTCTGATCGGTGTCATCGTCGGGGCCGCGCTCATGGGTTTACTGCTGCCGTACTGGACAGGCGGAGACCATGGAGAAAGCAGCAAAAGCGCCAATCAGCGCATCGGCAGCGAACAGGTGAAAACAGTCAACGTAAATATCAATGATGCTGTCACGAATATGGTCAGCCGTGTATCGGATTCGGTAGTCGGCGTTCTCAATATCCAAAAGACCGATATTTGGGGAGAGGGCGGCGAAGCGGGAAGCGGGTCCGGCGTCATTTACAAAAAGAACGGAAACACTTCTTATATCGTAACCAATCACCATGTCATTGAAGGTGCGACTGAAATTGAGATCAGCCTGAAAGATGACTCGCGCGTGCCTGCCGAGCTGATCGGGAGCGACCGTCTGATGGATCTTGCCGTGTTGAAGGTGAAGACTGATAAAATCAAATCGGTCGCCCAATTCGGCAATTCTGATCAAGTGAAAGTTGGCGAGCCGGTCATTGCGATCGGAAACCCGCTCGGACTTGAATTTGCGGGATCGGTGACACAAGGGATCATTTCAGGAACGGAAAGGGCGGTTCCCGTTGACTCAAACGGCGACGGACAGCCTGATTGGAATGCGGAAGTGCTGCAGACCGACGCCGCGATTAATCCCGGCAACAGCGGCGGCGCTTTGATGGATATATCGGGCAAGGTGGTCGGCATCAACTCAATGAAGATTGCTGAATCCGCCGTTGAAGGAATCGGCCTGTCCATCCCGTCAAAGCTTGTCATTCCCGTTATTCAGGATTTAGAAAAATACGGAGAAGTCAGACGGCCTTTCCTCGGTATTGAGATGAAATCTTTAACGGATATTGCGAGCTACCATTGGAGCCAGACGCTCAAACTTCCGAAGGGTGTTAAAACCGGAGCGGTCATTATGGGTGTCGACGCGTTTTCACCGGCTGGAAAAGCAGGCTTGAAAAAGCTCGACGTGATCACCGGATTCGACGGACATAAGGTCAATGACATTGTCGATCTCCGTGAGCGTCTGTATCGCAAAAAGATCGGCGACCGTGTCAAGATCACGTTCTACCGTTCAGGAAAGAAAAAAACAGCGGAAGTCAAACTGACAGAAGCGGATCGATTGCAGAAATAAAAAAGCAGCCCGGAAATCCGGGCTGTTTTTTATTGATTTATTTGTTAATATTATGAATAAAAGGGGGTGAAAAAACATGAAAACAGCTGATGTGATCATTGTATTGAATGAAATTGAAGGTGAATGTGAAGGAAGAATTATATTAGAATGCAGAATTTAAATCCTATCCTCAAACGTCCTTTTCCAGGGCGCTTTTTTTATGCCATTTTTCAGCAGCTCACAAAAAAGAACTGAACGCGGGTCACAGCACGTTCAGTTGAAAATGGGTATATTTAGAAAAGGCAGACATGAACTTAGAACCTTTTGTGATTGAAACGACTGGTGTTGCAAAATTGAAGCGGCAGATGAAACTGCCGGCAGCTTATTTTTTTGTTATTTGCAGATTGTTCCGTTTTCAGCGTTTACTTTAACTGTCTGTACCGTATGATTTTGGGCAGTGATTTTGACGATGTACATGTAGACGCCGTTTTCTTTCTTCATTTCAGAAGATTTCACTATTCCGCTGCAGTGGCTGAGCGCGATGGAATGCGCTTTTTCAGAAGCGATCATGACTTGTTTTTTCTGCACGTCTTCTTTCAGGACTTTACCGCTTTTGCCGTCCATGTGGAGCGTATGCAGCTTGCCGTCCTGGCCGAATATGCTGACAACATATACAGATACGCCGTTTTCTTTTTTCATTTCAGCGGATTTCACGGCGCCTTTGCAATGGCTGAGTGCGAATGATTCCGCTTTTGTACGGGTCATGTATTGCTGGTTATCCTTTATGTCATGTTTGACGATTTTGCTGTTTTTGCAGTTGATATGGATTGTGTGAAGCTTGCCGTCTTGTCCTGACACTTGAACGACGTAAACCATGACGTTATTTTCGGACTTCAGCTCAGCAGACTTCACGGCGCCTTTGCAATTCTTCAAGGCAATTTTTTCAGCACCCGTTTTTGAAATGAATTGCTGTTTTTTTTCAATCTGGTGTTTCACGACTTTTCCGCTGTCACAGTTGACGTTGACGGTATGCTGCATTCCTTTTACGTCAAGAATGTTGACGACATATACGTAAGCGCCGTTGATTTTTTTCATTTGCGCTGATTGAACGGCGCCTTTGCAGCTGCAATTCTTCAATGCTGCTTCTTTCGCTTTTGCTATGGAAACGGAAGCCTCCTGTTTCGTTTCCACTTTCGCCTGCGCAGCGCTATCCTTATGAATGACAGCCGCATGTGCTGAAGTTAAAGAACTGATTGAAAGAATGGTCCCCAGTGCAGCTCCTGATAAAACTTTTGTAATTCCCATCGTATATTCCTCCTTAAACATTTCATCGTTGGCGTCCCAACTAAGGCTTATTGTAAAGACCCAAGCTGAAAACAATATGAGGACAAGCTGAAAACTTCCTGAATTCAGCGGATTTTCAGCTTAGATTCAGTTTTGTTTCAGATAAAAGCGAATAATAGAGGGGGAAGCGAAAAAAATAAACTCAGGCTGATACATCTAAGGAGAGACTGCATCATGGATAAGTTGAAAGGCATCAAGGTGCTGATTGTAGACGATGAGCCGGCGATCATTGATTTTTTAACGATGGGGCTTGTCAATGAAGGATTTGAAGTGATGTCCGCGGCAGACGGGATGTCGGCAATGAATCTTGTTAAAACATTTCAGCCTCATATTGCTGTTTTGGACGTTATGATGCCGGGAATGGATGGGCTTGAGCTGTCAAGAATGCTCAAGAAAACAAGCAATACCGCCGTCATTATGCTGACCGCGAAGGATGAAGTAGAGCTCCGCGTAAAGGCGCTGATTGAAGGGGCTGATGATTACATGATCAAACCGTTCAGCTTTGAGGAGCTGCTTGCCCGGATTTACGCAAGAATCCGCAACCAGTTTCCGCATCTTTTTGATGAGGTGGTGCTCGGCCCTTTCCGAATCGATGACCGGAGCAGAGAGATTCATTACAATGAACAGCCTTTGAAGCTGTCTGCCACCGAATATGAACTGCTGAAATTTTTAGTGCTTCGCCACGGGACGGTGCTCAGTAAAACGAGGATTCTCGATCAAGTATGGGGCTATGATTTTTACGGGGAAGACAATATCGTCGAGGTGTACATCCGTTCTTTACGCGAAAAGCTGAAAGACAAAGAGCATAAAGTGATCCGCACGGTGCGGGGCGCGGGGTACAGGGTGGATCTGGCATGAAGCGGCTGTACAGAACCCTGCGATTCCAGCTCCTGTTCAGGTCGCTGGCGATTTTGACCCTGCTGTTATGCTTCATCGGCGGCACGCAGTACATGTTTATGAAAAGGACGATGTATGAAAATCAGGCGATCAGCATTCAGAGCTATATCAATTCAATGGATCAAAGCGTATGGAGGTCAATCAAAACCCTTGCCCGTTCTGAAACACCGGCTCATCCGAATTTGATTTATCCCGGGGTGACGGTTGCTTTTATCGATCAATCATACAAGATGTTTGTTTTATCAGAGGACCCGCACGCGGGAACCGCTCCTTCTTTCCCGAAAAACGTGTATCGGGATGCGCTGACAGACACAATGGCGCTTCACTATCAGGTGGCTCACAATAAGATGGGTCAGGAAATCATCGTCGTATTTCAGGCGATTTCCATTGACGGAAGGCAGGCGGGCGTTGTGCAAATGAGCACGCTGACACAGCCTCTGGATGATTCGCTTTTCCGCCAGGTCGGTATTTTTGCGGTGCTTTCTTTTGCGGCTTTGGTCATCGGACTGTTTGTTTTTTTGCCGGTGATCCGGCTCACACTCAAGCCATTATCGCGCATTGTGCATATGATGGGTGACATCAATGCCGGCAGTCTCGATAAACGGCTGCCGATTGATAAAAAGCAGGCCGAAATTGAGTCATTAGGCATATCCATCAATCAGATGCTGGAACGGATTGAAACCTCTTTTCAGGCGGAAAAAGAAGCAAAGGAACGCATCCGGCAGTTTGTATCAGACGCGTCACATGAACTGAGAACACCGCTTACTTCCATTCACGGCTTTATCGAAATTTTAATGCGCGGAGCGGCGGAGAAGCCGGAACAGAAAGAAAAAGCGCTCCGAAGCATGTACGCCGAATCCGTCAGGGCGAATAAGCTGATAGAGGACCTTCTGTTTCTTGCGAAGATTGACCGAGTGCCGAGCTTTGAAATGGAAAAAGGCGCACTGGGAGCCGTCATTTTGGAAATGGAGGCTCAGCTGAAGCTGCTGGCGAGAAACCGGAAGCTCGAGTTTTTTGTCGATCAACAGATTAAAGCCGTTTTTGACAAGGACAAAATGAAGCAGGTCATTCTCAATCTCTTTTACAACGCGGTGCAGCATACGGATGAAGAAACGGGCGTCATCACCGTTTCTCTGCAGAAAGACGGCGGCATCATGCTCATGATTGCTGACAATGGAACGGGCATCGCCCCCGAACATGTGCCTCATTTGTTTGACCGGTTTTACAGGGCGGAAACCTCCCGATCCCGTAAATACGGCGGCACCGGGCTGGGTCTTGCCATTACAAAAACCATTATCGACAGCCATAACGGAACAATTGAAGTGAAAAGTGAGCAGGGAAAAGGCTCCGTGTTCATTATCCGGCTGCCGGGATAAGTCTGCTGACCCGCAAAGATGCCGCTCATACAAGAGTATTGAGATTCACCCGGACTATAGGTGCCGAAATAATCAAAATCCCCAGCTCAGCAATTTCTGACATAAAACATGCTTTACCGTTTGTAAAAGGCGATCAGCCGGGGGTGAACATAATAGGAAAAAACGATTTGACGTTACCATGGGCGAGCCGTCTGATGAAATAGAAGCCGGAGGAAGATCCGCCCCTCTTGGAAAAACCAGAACTGATCCGAAGCGGACTTATCATCTCCCGATTTCAGCCATTTCAATGATTATTCTTCCGTCTTACGTGCATGAGCTATATGAAGGCGGCATCAGAGAGGTGCTGGAAAAAAGAAGGAACTTTTTGGGTTATTCGAGAATACAACTCATTATTGCCCAATTTGTTTTGGGAAAAGTCTGTATCTGCAAGATCCATGTATAGAGGGTTTTTGTGTTAAGACTGACGGGCTCCTTTCTGTTCATGATGTTAAATGCAGATAGCTGGAAAGGGGTATTCATGTGCGGAATAGAAATTTGCTTTACTTCTCCGGTTTTTTCGGAAACTTTTTTTTCGAACGGGGGATTTGGATTTTATATTTAACAAGTATGAATTATTCGTTGTTTCTTGTGGGCATCCTGCAATCGGTCTTGAATTTGGCGATGTTTCTGGCGGAAGTGCCAAGCGGCGTCATCTCGGACAGAATCGGGAGAAAAAAATCGCTCTTGCTCGGCCATTTTATGGTCATTGTCTATTTGGCGATGTTCCTGAGCTTTCATAACTTCATCGCCCTCTTCATCGCCCATATTATATACGGCGTCGGGCTGACGTTTATATCAGGAACGGATCACGCCTTTTTGTTTGATTCACTGAAAGAACAAGGGAAGGAAAAGTGGTACGGCAAATCCATCGGAAACTATAACGGACTTGTCATACTCGGTCTTGCGATCGCCATGGGCATCGGCGGTTACTTACAGGAAATATCATGGGCTTATGTGTTTATCGCGGGGATTGTGACTCAGCTGATTGCAATGGCGGTCATTACACAGCTGACGGAAATCAAATTTGAAAACAGTGAACACGAAACGCAGACGGTCGGTGACATCTTAAAAGAAGTCAAAGATTTCTTCAGGCTGAACAAAGCCTTTAAATATCTGGTGCTGTCACTCTCTGTTTTCTTTGCGCTCACATCGGTTTTTTATATGTACGGACAAGATCTGTTAAGTCAGGAAGGGCTGTCCGTGCGCAATATATCCATTATTTTTGCGGGACTGTCCATCTTGCAGGCGCTGTGCTCCATCTTTTCTTCAAAGCCGGCGGAAAAATTCACGCCGAGGCGCGTGCTTCTGCTGACATTCTGCATCATCGGGGCAGCCTATCTGTTTATACCTTCAGGCAGTCTGTATGTGACGATTGCCGCTTTTGTCGTCATTAATGCGCTCTATGATGTGATAGAGCCCGTATCCAGTCAGGTAGTGAATAATGAGATTCCGTCAAGAACGAGAGCCACGCTGCTGTCAATTATCAGTTTGATGACCTCTCTCTTCATGTTCATTGCCTTTCCGTTTATCGGATTCTTAACGGATTATTTTGATTCAGCCTTGCTGCTGACCGCAATCGGGGTATTATCCATCTTATTGTCGCTGTTTATGATGCTCAGCTTTTACAGACTGAAAGCGAGTGTCGCCATCCAGAATAAAGTCGAGCTTTGAACCAGAATGACAAATTCAGGTAATGGAGTGGTGGCATCAAGCCAATCAGACATAGGCTGACGAAAGGCTGAGGAGCATCTCAGCCTTTTTTCAGTATGGATTCATTTCATCCGCTCCAGCCCGAATTTTTTCAGGCGGTATTGCAGGCTCTGTCTGCTGATACCGAGCTCGTGTGCCGTTTTGGATATGTTGTTGCGGTGTTTTCGCAGAATGTTTTCGATCATATATTTTTCAAAATTCTCCATTTTACCTTTTAAATCGGTGCCGGGCTGGGTGTTTGGAGCGGCTTTGGCATCCGTGTCAGCCGGTTTGATTTTCATGCGGTATTGATAAGGCAGGTGGGCCGCCGTAATCGTCGTTTCATCCGTCATAAAGTTCATGGCGCCTTCAATCATATGTTCAAGCTCACGGATGTTGCCCGGCCAGTCATATTCCAGGAAGAATTGCTGCACATCGTCACTGATCGAATCGACATGCATTTGGAACAGGTGATTGTTTTTCTGGATAAATACTTCAGCCAGCGGCAGAATGTCCTCTTTGCGCTCCCGGAGCGGCGGAATGATCAGCGTGACAACGCTTAATCGGTAATATAAATCTTTGCGCAGCCGCTCTTCCGAAATGGCGGTGATCGGGTCTTCATTCATCGTGGCGATAATACGGACGTCAATCGGTTTGTCCTGAGCTGACCCGATGCGCCTGATTTTCTTTTCCTGAAGGGCGCGGAGCAGTTTGGCCTGCAGGCTGAGATTGAGAGAGTTGATCTCATCCAGCAGCAGGGTGCCGCCCTGTGCCTGCTCAAATAAGCCGGGCTGGTCTATGGCTCCGGTAAAGGCGCCTTTTTTCGTGCCGAATAAAATACTTTCGACCAGACTGTCCGGCAAGGCGGCACAGTTTTGTGATATGAACGGGGCGCCTGAGCGCTGGCTGCCGTTGTGAATGCTTTGGGCGAACAGTTCTTTTCCTGTTCCCGTCTCACCCGCCAAAAGCACGGATGAAGACGTGCGGGTTGCCCGTTTTGCGTTTTCGATGACTTCCCGGATGACCGGACTGTTGCCGAGAATGCTGTCAAACGTATAGCTGTTCTGTTCTTTTCTGTGCATGTTCTCCCTGATCAGCCGTTCGAGCTTGGTGACGTCCTTGGCGATTTCCACGGCGCCCTTGATCTCCCCGTTTTGCACAATCGGAAAGGTATGATTGATCGTCGTGATTTCCTGGCCTTTGTTATTGAAATAGCTTTGCTTCACATTTTTAATCGTTTTGCCTTCCTGAAGGGCCTGAACGAGCGTGCTGTCCTGCTGATTGGAAAACATAAATACATCAGTCAGATTTTTATGCAGGACGTCCCGTTCATCCATATCTTCAATCTGCATCATTTTCTTATTGTAAATGACGGTGCTGCCCTTTTCGTCTACCACATGCAGCCCGACATCAATCTCTTCCAGAATGCTTTGTAATACGAGTGTGAAAAATTCGCTGGTTGTGTGCAGGTCAATTCCCCTCCCAATCGTCTTAACATTCATTATTTTAAAATAAATTGAGCCGGAAACGCAAAAAAATTTTGCGCTTTGCTGATTTTTAAAAATAAATGGAAATTGAGGTAAAGAAACCATTGACTTTTTTAGGAAAATGGTTGATATTTAGATATATACTTAAATATCTAAATCATATATGAGAGGGGGAAAGTACTTGAATAAAGCATTTAAAGCACTAGCCGATCCTACAAGGAGAAGAATTTTAGATTTATTGAAGAAACAAGACATGACAGCTGGTGAAATTGCGGAACACTTCGAAATGTCAAAACCCAGTATTTCTCATCATCTTAACATATTGAAAAATACTGATTTAGTTCACGATGAGAGGAAAGGTCAATTTATTATGTATTCATTAAATACCACTGTATTACAGGATCTTATAGGCTGGTTCTTTTCTTTGGCTGAACCAGAACATGATAAGAAGAAAGGCGGGGAATCATGAAAAAATATATCTTTTCGGCAGGACTCATTGTTTTAACTGTTTTAACATGGGCTTTCACATATTCATCTTTACCGGACAATTTGGCGATACACTGGGGATTAAACGGAAGTGCAAATGATTACCAAGCTAAAGCTAATGCGATGATGATGCTTATTGGCATAATGATTATTATATATATTTTAATGGTTATCATCCCTAAGATTGATCCTAAAAATAACTACAAAACATTTATCGGGCCATATATGGCTATATTTAATACAATGTTTGCGGTAATGTTTGTCATTAATCTTATGATCATCTTGACCGGCCTGGGATATGACCTCCCTATATCTTATTTAGGAAGCTTTATAGTGGGCGTTATTTTTATGGTGTTTGGAAACTTTATTCAGATAGTTAAGCCTAATTTCTTTTTAGGGATAAGAACACCGTGGACGCTGAGCAGTGAAAAAGTTTGGAAGGATACACACAGGGTTAGTTCAAAACTTTTTGTCTTAGCGGGCATTATCATGATGCTTTCAGCTTTTTTTCCGCCAGTGTATAGAATATCAGCCATTTTCATTGCTGCAATCGGCTGTATCATATTTTCTGTATTAAGTTCTTATATTGTATATCAAAGACAATTGAATAAATAACTGCTGAATAGGAGCAATCTAATTGGATTGCTCTTATTTTTGTCAGCGAAAACGCAAAAAAATTTTGCGCTTTGCTGAGCTTTGGTTGCAAACCGCATGAAAATTTTGCAGGAAGAGAAAGAATTTTGCCGAAACATCCCGTTTTTTCGGATTGGCACGGAACTTGCTTTATAAAAAGGGAAAGCAAGAGCTTATGTTGAATGTTTACAAAACAAGGGGGAATCAGATTATGTCAGCTTTCACAAAATCTCAAGAAATTATCAGTCAAACTTCACATTACGGCGCGAACAACTATCATCCTCTTCCGATTGTTATTTCAGAAGCGCAGGGTGTTTGGGTAAAAGACCCTGAGGGCAATCAATATATGGATATGCTGAGTGCTTATTCTGCCGTGAATCAGGGACACAGACATCCGAAGATCATTCAGGCGCTGAAGGATCAGGCGGATAAAATCACTCTGACGTCACGCGCGTTTCATAATGATCAGCTCGGCCCGTTTTATGAGAAAACAGCCAAGCTGACGGGAAAAGATATGATTCTGCCGATGAATACGGGGGCGGAAGCCGTTGAATCAGCTGTCAAAGCGGCGAGACGCTGGGCATATGAGGTCAAAGGGGTAGCCGATAATCAGGCAGAAATCATTGCGTGTATCGGCAACTTCCACGGCAGAACGATGCTTGCGGTATCTCTTTCTTCAGAAGATGAGTATAAACGAGGTTTCGGACCTATGCTTCCGGGTATAAAATTAATTCCGTACGGAGATGCAGAAGCGCTGCGCCGGGCGATTACGCCGAACACAGCCGCTTTCTTATTCGAACCGATTCAGGGAGAAGCGGGCATCGTCATTCCGCCGGAAGGATTTTTACAAGAAGCGGCCGCCATTTGTAAGGAAGAAAATGTGCTTCTGATCGCTGATGAAATACAGACGGGACTCGGCCGCACAGGGAAAACATTCGCGATTGACTGGGAGAATATCGTACCGGATATGTTCATCTTAGGAAAAGCGCTCGGCGGCGGCGTCTTCCCGATTTCATGCATCGCGGCGAACCGTGACATTCTCGGCGTGTTTAATCCGGGTTCCCACGGCTCGACATTCGGCGGAAACCCGCTCGCTTGCGCGGTATCGATCGCATCTCTTGAAGTCCTTGAGGAAGAAGGGCTGGCAGAGCGTTCGCTTCAGCTTGGCCGGTATTTTAAAGAAGAGCTTGAGAAAATCGATAACCCTATCATAAAAGACGTGCGCGGACGCGGCCTGTTTATCGGCGTTGAACTGACCGAAGCGGCCCGCCCATACTGTGAAAAGCTGAAAGGCGAAGGGCTTTTATGCAAAGAAACACATGATACCGTGATCCGGTTTGCACCGCCGTTAATGATTTCCAAGGAAGACTTGGACTGGGCGATCCAAAAGATCACAAATGTGCTTCAAAACGCGTAAAACTTTGATGCGGCAATGCTTTCCCTCGGCTTGTATGGAATTTACAAATAAAAATTCATCACACTCTATTTGCGCGGCGACGGTATTTTAGTATAATGTATCTTTATGTACGAAAATGAATTTTATATAACATCCATATACAAATAGAGGCTCTTTGGACAGCAAATCGGTTTCAATGCACCGGCTTGGTTCCAATACAAGTTGCTGAAGGGGTGCAGAACAGTGAATACAAATCAAAAAGAGAATCAGCTTCAGCGCACGATGAAATCGCGCCATTTGTTTATGATTTCATTGGGCGGAGTGATCGGCACCGGGTTTTTCCTGAGTACCGGATTTACAATCAACCAGGCGGGACCGCTGGGTGCGGTTCTGTCTTATCTGGTCGGCGGTTTTATTATGTTTTTGACAATGCTCTGCTTAGGCGAGCTTGCGGTTGCCCTTCCCGTATCGGGGTCGTTTCAGACGTACGCAACCAAATTTATCAGCCCCGCTTTCGGTTTCGCATTCGGCTGGCTGTACTGGCTCGGCTGGGCGGTGACATGCGCCATTGAATTTTTATCTGCGGGCCAATTGATGCTCCGCTGGTTTCCGCATGTTCCCGTGTGGGTGTGGTGCCTCGTGTTTGTCGGGCTGATGTTTCTTTTGAACGCCATTACGACAAAAGCGTTCGCTGAATCGGAATTTTGGTTTTCCGGCATTAAAATTTTAGTCATTCTGCTGTTTATTATTTTGGGCGGCGCCGCCATGTTCGGCCTGATTGATATGAAGCACGGCGAGCCGGCTCCTTTCTTCTCTCATTTTTATGAGGATGGATTGTTTCCGAACGGCATTAGAGCTATGCTTGTTACGATGATTACCGTCAACTTCGCGTTCCAGGGAACGGAGCTGATCGGGGTTGCCGCGGGAGAAAGTGAAAATCCCGAGAAAACGATTCCGCGCTCTATCCGGCAGACGGTATGGAGAACGCTTGTCTTTTTCGTTCTTTCCATCATTGTCATTGCCGGCATGATTCCGTGGAAGCAGGCGGGAGTGGTCGAAAGCCCGTTTGTCGTGGTGTTCGAACAAATCGGTATCCCGTATGCCGCTGATATCATGAACTTTGTTATTTTAATTGCGCTGCTGTCAGTGGCCAACTCAGGCCTGTTTGCATCAACGCGTATCCTATATGCCATGGCGAACGAAGGGCAAGCCTTTAAAGCGCTCGGCAGAACAAACAAACGCGGCGTGCCGATGAATGCGCTGATCGTGACGCTGGCCGTCGCCTGCCTGTCGCTGCTGTCTAAAGTCGCAGCGCCGGCAGCCGTTTATATGTTTCTCTTATCATTGGCCGGATTAAGCGCGCAGGTCGGCTGGATTGCGATTTCTCTGTCGCAGTTGATGTTCAGACGGAAATACATCCGTGAAGGCGGAAAAGTGGAAGACCTTAAGTTTAAAACACCGCTGTACCCGGTGCTGCCTATTATCGGGCTGACGTTGAATACGGTTGTTCTGATCAGTCTCGCATTTGATTCAGAACAGCGGCTCGCCCTTTATTGCGGCATCCCGTTCATGGTAGTGTGCGTTATCGTCTATCATCTGTATGTAAAAAAGCATAAACAGTCAGAAAAACAGATAGAGCTTTAAAATCTTTTCGTGTCCAAGTCATCTTTGAGAAACCCGCACAGGACAACATACAACATGTTGAGGTGGAAAAACGGATGAATAAGAATATCTCAGTTATTGGAATGCCGATGGATTTAGGACAAGCACGACGCGGAGTGGATATGGGCCCGAGCGCCATCCGCTACGCGCATCTCATTGAACGGTTATCTGACATGGGGTATGCGGTGGAAGACCTGGGCGACATCCCCGTCAATCGTGAAAAACTCAAAAAAGATGAAGAGCTGAAAAATCTGAACTCTGTGCTCTCAGGTAACGAGCAGCTCGCCCAAAAGGTGGACAGCGTCATTGAGAGTGAGCGGTTCCCTCTCGTCCTGGGCGGCGATCACAGCATCGCGATCGGAACGCTGACAGGAACGGCCAAGCACTATAAACAGCTCGGTGTTATCTGGTACGACGCGCACGGCGACTTAAACACGCTGGAAACATCGCCGTCAGGCAATATTCACGGAATGCCGCTGGCCGTCAGCCTCGGCGTCGGCCACGACACATTGGTGAATCTGGGCGGCTATGCCCCGAAAATCAAGCCGGAGAACGTCGTCATCATCGGCGCGAGATCGCTTGATGAAGGCGAGCGTGAATACATTAAGGAAACAGGCATGAAGGTATATACGATGCATGAGATTGACCGCCTCGGCATGACGAGGGTCATGGAAGAAACCATTGACTACCTGTCAGGCTGTGACGGCGTTCATCTCAGCCTTGATCTCGACGGCCTTGATCCGAGTGACGCGCCCGGCGTAGGGACGCCTGTCGTCGGCGGCATCAGCTACCGTGAAAGCCATTTGGCAATGGAAATGCTGTATGATGCCGACATTATCACCTCAGCTGAATTTGTTGAAGTCAATCCGATCCTCGATCACAAAAACAAAACCGGCAAAACAGCGGTTGAGCTGGTGGAGTCCTTGTTAGGAAAAAAACTATTATAAAATATGCGCCTCCGCACCTGCGGGGGTTTTTTTGTTGCCACTAGGAAACTAGCAGGCTGTCACCCTCTTTTTGAGCCTGTAAATATGATATATTTATTACACAAAATGGGAAAGGGAGGTGTCCTGACAGATGGCTGAGGTGATGGCCCACGAAACTGTTGCGAAAAAAATCAGTGACTGGTACGAGGAAATCAAAAAGCACAAAACCGAATCGGCTAAGGCGTTAAGAGAACAGCTGCTTACAGATCTGCAAAATATGACACAAAATCAAACGGTGCTCCTTTATTTTAATTTAATTGATTCCCGCTATAAGCTTTTGATGGAAGAGTATGAGAAAACAGACGGCATTTTAAAAACGATTCAGCTGAACGCCGATAAAGAAAAAACAGACCAGATGATTCAATACTATTATTATTTCTTTTCCGGAATGCACGAGTTTTACCGGAAACGATTCATGAACGCCATTAATTTTTACCGGATCGCTGAAAGCAGGCTCCGGCACATACCGAATGAGATTGAAAGAGCCGAGTTTAATTACCAAGTGGCGATTGCCTACTATGAAATCCGCCAAAACTACTTTGCGATGAATCATGCGGAAAGAGCGTTAGAGATCTACAAAGCCAACGAAATGTACGCGGTCAGAGAAGCACAGTGTTTAATGGTGATCGGCTGTAACAGAATGGACTTGTTTCACTATCAGAAAGCCGAAGAGCTCCTGCAGACGGCAATTCATCAAGCCGCCAAAGCAGGCGATCCGCACATTGAGGCGCTGGCCCATTTTAACGCGGGCATTTGTTATGAGAGACAGGAGAAATTGGAGGAGGCGCGAGTCGAGTTTGAAACGGCTCTCGATAAAAAGGAGCATTTGCAATCCGCATATTCGGTGCGGAGTCTGTACATGCTGGCCAGAGTGTTATTGAAGCAGGAGCAGGCGGATGAGGGCCGGTTTTGGCTTCATAAAGCGCTGAACGCCGCAGACGAAAAAAATGAACCTGTGTACACCCAAAAACTGCGCATCTTACAGCATGTCTTTATTGATCACAGTGAAGAAGCGCTTGAATCAGCGTTCGCCGAGTTAAAAAAGAAAGAACTGTGGAGTGACGTTTCCGATTTATCGTATCAGGCCGCTGCGCATTTTAAAAAACAGGAGAATTACAAACTGGCGGCGAAGTATTTCCAAGAATCAATAGATGCTAATGACCAAATTTTGAGATTGACGGAGGGGATTCGTAATGAAAACATGTAAATTCATTGTACTCTCAGCAGCCTTGGCAAGTCTCATTTCGATTGGATTATTTGCACAAACTGGTTCAACGGCGCAAGCCGAACAAATCATAAAACCCGCAGAAAACGGAGCCTTCGGATAATACTGCATGATACCGCTTTCAGTCTGTGTTTTGTAAGGAGTGATTCAATGGCTATCACACTGCAGCCGATGACAGAGCAAGAATTTCAATCCTATCTCGCCCATTCAACAAAGCATTACGCTGAAGAAAAGATAAAAGCGGGAACGTGGCTGCCTGAAGAAGCGCCGGAACTAGCAGAATGGACATTTAAAGATCTGCTTCCTGACGGCTTGGAGACGGCTGACCACTATTTATGGACGCTGACATTGGACGGAAAGGACAATGCCGGCTGGCTGTGGCTGCACGCCGATCCGGACAACCCGCAGCAGGACGCATTTATTTATGATTTCGGCCTTCATCCTCCTTATCGCGGCAAAGGCTATGCAAAAGAGGCGATCGCAAGGCTGGAGGACAAGGCAAAAGACCTGGGTGTCCGCAAGCTTTCTCTCCATGTGTTCGCTCATAACGAAACGGCGCGGAAGCTGTATGAGAAGACGGGATTCCTGGAGACGGATGTAATCATGAGCAAAAAGCTGTCATGAAAAGAGGCCCGCACGATGGGCCTCTTTTGTTATTCATCTAACAATGTCATCATATGATGCGGATAACGCTCGCCGGCCGCCGTGCCGATCGGAAACATCTCATCCAACTGCGCCTTCACTTCTTCGGGAAGCGTAATGTCAAGAGCGGCAAGGTTCTCTTCCAAGTAATGTTTCTTTTTTGTACCCGGAATCGGGATGAGATCATCACCGTTTGCGAGAACCCATGCGAGCGCAAGCTGAGGCGCGGTCATATTCATTTCCCGGGCAATGTCGGTCAGTTTTTGGACGAGTCTTATATTCACCGCCAAATTGTCTCCCTGAAATCTCGGTGTTCTTCTTCTGTAATCGTCGGCATCAAGCTGATCTGTCGACGTCATCTTTCCGGTCAGAAAACCTCTGCCGAGCGGACTGTAAGGCACAAATGAGATGCCGAGCTCGCGGCAGGCGGGCAGCACATGCTCCTCCGCTTCCCTGCTCCATAAAGAATACTCTGATTGAAGCGCGGCAATCGGATGGATGCGGCCGGCGCGCCTGATCGTTTCTGGGGAAGCCTCTGACAGGCCGATATACCTCACCTTTCCTTCTTCAACTAGCTCCTTCATAGCGCCGACAGTCTCTTCAATCGGCACCCGCGGATCAACCCGGTGCAGATAATAAAGGTCGATATAATCCGTCCCGAGGCGTTTCAGACTGGCGTCACACGCTTTTTTGACATAATCGGGCCGGCCGTTGATTTCAATAAACTCGCCCTTTTCACTTCGGACATAGCCGAATTTAGTTGCGAGGTAAAGCTCCTTTCTGTACGGGGCAAGCGCTCTGCCGACAAGCTCTTCATTCGCGCCCAATCCATATTGATCAGCCGTATCAAACAAATTCACCCCGAGATGAACGGCATGATGCAGTGTGGAAATGGACTCTTCCTCACTCTGGCTGCCGTAGTATTCCGACATGCCCATGCACCCTAACCCCAATGAGGAAACCCGCATCGAACCGATTGTTCTGTATTTCATATTTCTCCCCCTTTCCTATCTTGTGTATATGATAACCAGATTTCCTGATATTTCAAGGTGGTTTTATGCATATCTTTTCCTTATTGTTATAAAATTTTTAAAAATCTGTAAATTGTCTATTTTTTTATCACAATTCTGTCATATAATGCATATGTGGAAAAATTATACTCTAAGAAAAGAGGCGAAGTAATGATGTGTAAAAAGCTGTTCAAAGCCGTCCTCCCGTTTGCCCTGTCATTCACCATGGTTCTGTCCTTCTCCGGTATGAATGTAAAAGCGAAAGAAACAGAAACATCCCGCTATGCAAAAGAAATCGCAGAGCTTCAGCAGGGCACGACCCCTCAAGACGTTCTCCAATCAGCCAAAGAGCTCGCCAAACAGAAGCACGTGTCAACAGAAGCGATTCTCAAGCAGTTTCATCAAGAAATTACGGCAGACAAGGTGCAAGGAGATGTAAACGCTTCCAAAGAAGGGCTATCTGCGATGGGCGGATCGTCAGGCACCAAAAAACTTCCGAAAAGCACAAAAGGCAATATTTATTACACGAACTCATACACGGCCTATTACAACCACGGCCATGTCGGCATGTATTCTGCCGCTGATAAGATCGTCGAATCCGTACCGGGAGACGGCGTCCGCCAAATCGCCTATAACGGAAGAGAAGTCGAGGATAATTCAATCGTACAAACCGTGAAAGTCACCGATGCCCAAAAACAAGCCGCTGCTGACTGGGCCGTATCACGAGTCGGCGACGAGTACTCCTTCAACTTCGTCAATAACCGAAATACAGGCCATGAAGGCGCCAAAAACTGCTCGAAACTGCTGTGGTCAGCGTTCCTCCTAAAAGCCGGAATCGACATTGACTCTAACGGCGGCCTGGGCGTATATCCGCGCGACATCACAAGCTCACCTTATACGACAACGATTCTCACCATTAACTAAGGAGAAAAACGTGAAAAAAATCATCTGGATACCCTTAGTGATCATCATCGCTGCAGCGGTCTTATGCTTCTTCCATTTTCGCACGGAAGAGCCTGCGGAGGTTGAGAGGGAAACATTAAATGATCCTGATTTTCTGAAAGATAAAGAGGCGCTGCTGTATTTCTCCACTACGGCTGACCAGGACACGTTCGGCGGCGGAAAAAGCTATGCTCTATTTGCTGATAAAAAAGGCCGGCTCTTTTCTTATCAAATGAAAGGGCTAGAACTCGGATCGGCCAAAGTGCATGACGAAAGCGTCCTGCTGGAGGACAAAAAAGGGATTTACACTGTTCAGGACGGCCTTCACACGTATAAAAGAGCGTACCAGCATACGGGGGACAGCGCGGGATATATTGACCGGACGGAAGGCTTCTACACGCTGTATAACTCAGGCTACGACAAAAGCGGCGGCAGCTATCGCTCAGAGCTGTACCGCCAGATTGACGGCAAGTGGAAGCAAGACGTCATCCCGCACTATATCCGCGCCTCAGGCTTTTTTAAAGATCATCTTTTCGCACTCACGCCGACAGATGACGAAAAAGGCTATCACGTTCAAGACATTCAGGCCGATAAAGAGAGGCTCCATACAAATACAATCGCGACATGGACGTATAAAGAAGGCACGTCTGTCGAATCCCAGCTCGCCGCTGATGACAGCGCCGTCTACTTTCTCACAAGAGGAGAAAAAGCCGACCACATCTATCAAATGGTGAAAGTCATGAGAAACAGCGGCGCTATCAAAACGTATGACATCGCCTCTTATAAAAATGACGAACAGACCCTCTATGACTCCATGCCGTTCAGCTTCAAAAACAGCTTTTTTATGGAGCAGCGCAGCCTCTATTTCGTTGACGGCTTCGGAACCGTATACCGCATCAACCCTGAAACCGGAAAAAGCAAAAAAGCCTTCACCCTCCCTGCATCAGGAATGAAGGCTGATTTCAAAGACCTGACCCATCAAAACGGAAAGCTGTATCTCTTCACGTACAGCTACAAAAAACCCGCCAAAATCGAATCCTTCGATCTGAAAACGGGCAAAAAGCTGAACGACCGGACCATCCCAAACCTGAAAAACATCGTCACGCCGAAAAGCCATCTCAAGCTGTATGACGTGCAGGTGATGGATGGGTTTTGAAGTACGAACATTTGGTAAGAGCTTGCCGCTTTTGGTAAGCTTTTTTTTAATGAAACGCTACTGCAAGAAAGAAGGTGTTTAATTTGAAATCATTCAGTATCTTCTTATTGTTGTCCGTCATATGTATAACAATTGTTTTTGTGATGATGAATATGTTGATTGGATATCCTGATGTGAGTAACGGGACATTGATTATGATTGTATATATCGTTGTGACCCTCATAATAAGACTAAATAGCAAGAAAAAAAGCCGACCGAACATAGAGATAGAGGAATTTTACCCGTAAAAGCAGAAGACAGTCAGGTGAAGGAGGGAGCCGATGAAGAAAAAGCTTGCCGCGGTGACCGTAACCATTCTCCTGGTTTCCGTAATAACCAACTATTTTTTAACCGGCGGAAAGCCGGACTGGATTAATGTATGCTCTGCACTGCTGGCGTGTATATTAGGAATTCTGTTCGTACTTCGCATAGAAAAAAGAGAAAACACGTAAAGAGCCGGATGCTGCAAACGCCGGCTCTTTTTGCGCGGAATTTGCCGAATTGTGGATAAAACTCAGCCCGAAGCACTACTAACATGTGTATAAATAGGTTATATTGAGAAGAGAACAATTGCCGTGTGCAAAAGAAAACCGGAGGATGTAACAATGAAAACCGCTTATTATTCTTGTGAAGAACATATCGAAACCGTGCTGGACATGTACATAGATGATCATGAGCTTCCGCCCGAAATCAGAAAAATCGAACATACTAACAGTTTATCCACAGCCTGTGAATTATGTGGGGACACCGCAACATATCTAGTAGGGAACGAATGATCCTACACAAAATACAGAAAAGATATCCACAATTGTGGACAATATATATGAATAACTTGTTTCTAAAGTGGGGATGACCTGTGAATATCAATATTGTGACAATCGGAAAACTAAAAGAAAAATACCTCAAGCAAGGCATTGAAGAATACAAAAAACGACTCTCAGCCTACGCGAAAATCGACATCATCGAACTCCCGGACGAAAAAGCCCCGGAAAACCTGAGCGACCAAGATATGAAAATCGTCAAAGACAAAGAAGGCGAACGCATCCTGGCCAAAATCAGCCCGGACACCCACGTCATCGCCCTCGCCATCGAAGGAAAGATGAAAACATCCGAAGAACTGGCCGATACAATAGATAAGCTGGCGACTTATGGAAAAAGCAAAATCACCTTCGTCATCGGCGGCTCACTCGGCCTAAGCGACGCCGTCATGAAAAGGGCAGACGACAAGCTGTCATTTTCGAAGATGACGTTTCCTCATCAGTTGATGCGTCTCATACTAGTTGAGCAGATTTATCGGGCGTTTCGGATTAATCGTGGGGAGCCTTATCATAAGTGAGTGGGGTTTTATAAAATCGGAAATTCATCTGGGGGTTCTTAAATTGCTTTTAAAAGGTGTTACTATACAAAATTATAGGAAGTTTAAAAACGAAGCATTTTCAATGGCTGACGACGTTACCTTGCTTGCAGGTGCTAATAATAGTGGTAAGACTTCTATGATTAATTTAATTGGATCTATAATGCAAAATGGCAAAACGCCATTTTTTATTTCGGATATACCAGTAAGGCTATCAAAACAATGGGTAGATGAAGTTTATGAGACCTTTATACTGTGCTTTAAGGAAGGCGATGATCAATTATCTACAGTAGAGAGAATTATAAACAAGCTATTTAGTACTGAATTGTTTAATTTAGAATGTGATCTAATAATACCTGCAACATCTATACGTTTTAGAATAGATTATAGTGAAGAGGACGATATTAGAAAGTTTGCCGATTTTATTATGGATTTGAATCCGGATAATAAAAGCTTCTATTTTGAATATTCATTTCAACCTACTTATGTATCCTTTGGACAAGCATTGGAGGAAAATTATAAAAAATTATATGCAAGATATAAAAAAATTCATTCCTCAAAAGATCCAACATTAAAAATACGACAATTTAAAGAGGTAATATTGTCAATTTATGAAGCGAGTATAATTGAGAAATGTTACTTTAGTGATAGCGATTATACTGATAAAGTCGAAATTGACATTTCAACTTTTCGAAGACTGTTTAATTTTAGATATATTAATGCAGGTAGACCACTCGATGATCAGAGTAATGGTAACTTTAAAAGTTTAAGTAAAAATATGGTTGAGCTCGCAACTCATGATGAAAAACTAGGTGCCCTATTAGAGAACTTACCAGACCAAATACTAAGTCCAATACAAGATACGGAGATTATTGATAAGGTAAGAGACACATCGGTGAAAGGTCTTAGCAATGCGGTTAAAACAATTGCTAAAGCAAGTGGAGGCAATACAGGGAGTATGATCCTTGATATAGATATTAACGAAGGCACAATAACCTCTCTTCTTAATCAAATAACTAACACTAAATATCAATATGAAGGTTATTTCCTCAATGAAGCCTCCCAAGGATTAGGTTACAGTAATATGATTTATATACTGCTACAGTTGGAAACATATAAAAGAAAAATTGATCCGCTATTAGTCAACCTATTTGTGGTAGAAGAGCCTGAATCACATATGCACCCCCAAATGCAACGAATCTTTGGGAAGTATTTAAAAGATTACTATCTTCAAAAAAAAATACAGGGGTTAATAACTACTCATTCCGGAGAAATGGTGCGCCTAACGGAAATGAAAAATTTAAGAGTTTCACGACCAATAGATCAGTTAGAAAGTAAAATTTACGATTTTTCTATGTTTAAAAAAGGCTTGAGTGGTGACACCACTTTGGATACATTTTATGATTGGTTTTATGAAATAGGATTTTCTGAAATAGTTTTTGCAGATAGAGTAATTCTATATGAGGGTGACACAGAAAGGTTGCTTATAAGAAAGTTATTGACTCTAGATATATATGAAGAACTTAACCAAAAATACATAGCCTATGTTCAAGTTGGCGGAGCATACGCACATAAATATAGTAAGGTGATAAATTTTCTGAAGATAAAAACTCTTGTTTTAACTGATCTAGATTATAAAAAAGATGCAACAACTGTAGAAGCAGTAAAAGAGTCTAAAACAACAAATGCAACAATCAACACCTATTATGATTTATCAAAAGAAATAAAGTCTCCAACAATACTTGATTTGTATGAATGGAAAGACAAAGGTGAGAATAAGATTCTTGGAGGATTAGTCCTAATTAATTATCAAGGAAAATCTGAACAATATGCTCGGACTTTAGAAGAAGCTATGCTCTCAAAATTTTATAATTTGAATGTGTTAGAAAAAAAGATGGAAGTTTCTGGATTGAGAAAAGAAATAGCGATAATCTTAAATATACTATTCCAAACCCTGATAAATCTAAAAAAGATGATTTAGATAAAGATGAAAAATACAGTATTAGAGATATTGTTAGACATTCAGAGAATAATAAAACTGATTTTATGTACTCAGTTATTTTAAATGGTCTAATAGAAAAGATGCTTCCTAATTATATTAAGGAGGGATTAGATTGGCTGCAAAATTAGTTGATAATATTTTTCTCATTAATGCTCCAGCAGGTAGTGGCAAAACAACTAAAATAAAATCAATGATTGTAAACCATAAGATAAAACATCCACTTGATAATATACTTTGTATTACTTACACAAAGAGAGCTGCAGAAGAGCTTAAAAAGGGACTGGATGAAGAAGGGATTCACATAAGCACAATTCATTCATTTTTACATAAATTTTTAAGAATCTATTTTTGTAAAAATGAAATGATAGATTTATATATGGAGTTATTTGGGGATTTAATCAGAGGGAATATTGAGAACAAGGAAGAGAAAGAACATGTACTAGCTAGAAACAAGAAGTATATCGATAAGTTTGGTTGTTTAACCTTAGAAGTGATAAAAACTAATATAAGTTCTATTTATTATAATGAAACTTCAAACAATCATCTTTACAAAGGAGGTTTGTCTCACGATAGTTTGCTCATATTTGCAGAAAAGGTATTCGAAAAGTTTCCTAAAATCAAGAAGAGATTAACTCAAAAGTATCAATTGATTTTTATAGATGAGTACCAAGACTCTGCTCCCAGTGTATTAAAAATGTTTTATAAAGCAGGACTAAATACTAGCTCAAAACTCTATTTTCTTGGCGACAAAATGCAACAAATATATAAAAACTATGATGGGTCATTTGAAAAAGAATTAAAAACTCTAAATAATGAAATTAAATTAGATACTAATCATCGGTCAATACCAGATATCGTTTCTATATTAAATAATATATATAATGATAAGGAATTCAAACAAATCTCATCCGATAAAAACCGAGCTAATAAACCAGACCATCCACCAAGAGTAGTATTGTGTGATAACATTCAAAAAAGAATAAAAAGGGAACAATTAATTTATCCGAATGCTTTATTGTTATTTTTATTAAATCAACAAAGGTTTGATTCGATAGGCGCTGGAGAATTTTACAGACAATTTAATAGATTGGATAGATATTCACAAGTAAACCAACTAAATGCTAGTGATGTCTTATCTGATAATACAAATGAAAATAAAGATCCTCTTTTAAAGTTGCTTTTTATAGTAGATAAAATTCTAAGTTATTATGAGGATTTTAATCTTGGCAGTATAATTCAAACCCTTAAAAGGAATCAAAAAATATTTGATACTAGAATTGGTACAATTACTAGTCATCAGGATAAAGTTAACTTAAACAATCTATTAAAACAAATATATGATTTTTATCAGAAAGACAGCTCAATATATGAATTTTTAACTTTATTAAGAGGCTCTAGAGTTATAAAAGAGGAATATATAGATAATATATCTAATGAATATATTGGAGTGTTAGCAGTTACATTAAACGAATTCAAGGCACTGTCAAACTATTTGAAAGACCCGAAAGTTTCGACACAACATGGTGTAAAAGGAGAGAGTCATAATACTGTTTTCTTCATTGCGGACGATTCCTTTAGAACACCGCTGGTTCATATGTATAAATTCTTAAAACTATGGACTATTACAGAACTATCGTTAGATTCTTCTAGAATCCTTTTATTATGATTATAAAAAGTGGATTGAAGATACAATTGACCATTTAGCATGTAAAATATCAGATTTGAATAAAGAAAAGTATGAGGCACATGCAACTTATCTAAAAACAAGAGTTGAAGAATTATGCAAATATTTCGAGAATAATTGGATATTTAAAGATCTTTGTGAAGACTTTTACAATGCATATCTTCTAAAACCTAATGTTACAAACTTTAAAAAATGTTTTAAAGAGAGTACTGTGTACGGAGTTCTGTCTGCGTACAGACTTTTTTATGTTGGTTGCTCAAGAGCAAAAAGCAATTTAACTATTTTTATTGATAAGTATAAGGTAAAAGATTTTTCTGAGGATTTGATTTTTAAGTTAAAGAGAACGGGATTTAGTGTTGAAATTGAAGCAAAAGAATTGCAGAAATTGTGAGTGAAAGATCGAGCGAAATTAACTATAGTATCAAGTAATTTGATATAGGGTTTAATGAAAATTTTGCTAATAACATTTAGCAGACCGATTTGACAAAATAGCCGTTAGAGTTTAGTTTTCTGTTGATTCTGTTGTTGTCTTTCAGCAAAGGATTTATATATAGTGAATAAAAACACAAAAAAACCAGATTCCAACACAAATCTGGTTTCCAGCTTATTAGTTGCAAACTACTGTTGCTTCTCTTTCACCATCTTTATAAAGAGAAAGAAGACAATGAATACAATAAAATAATTCAATGGATTCTTAACGATGCTTATCTCCAGGGAAATCTGTAAGAGTATCCAGAGAATGAAGATGGTTAGTATTGAAGGAATGATGATTTTGTACATGTTGACCACCTTCCATAGTTAGTGAAAGAAAGGGGCGCGGGCCCCTTTTTCTTCATGATTAAAAGCAAGATGCGGCAGCTCCTGTCATTGCGCCGCCAACAGCGCCGGTAATTGCTCCAACGGCACCCGCTCCTACTGTTCCGATGCCGGGTATTGTGACGGTTCCTACAGCAGCTCCTGCAAGACCCAGTGTGCCTCCGCCAGTTACCGCACCGCCGCCAGTACCTAAAATACATTTCCCGACTGATTGGGTGCTGATTGCCCCGCTCGTTTTTCCAGAGTCTTTGTTTACTACTTTGACTAAAACGCCATTTTTGATTTTTTCGTATTTCAGTGTAACGGGGTCACCATTTTTGTCAGTAGAGCTTTTCGGAAGAGCCTGCTCCTCGCCCGTTATGTTGTCTTTTAGGGTTGCATTGCCTTTAGCGTCAATATGAACATCTGCATGATTGAACGTCATCTTCAGCTCACTGTCGTTGAGGTTTTCAACTTTGTATGTAGCTTGGGATTCTGCGGCAGCCGCAGCATGAGGTAAAACCGGGAGGGCAAAGGCACCTACTAGGAATACCAAGGCTGCCAGTTTCACTGCGGTTAGCTTTATTCTGCTTTGCATAATTGATCCTCCTCCTTTGGTTGCCATACTAACAAAGGCATTCTGCTTCTTAAACCCTTACCATATAAAATGATAAAAAATTCACCCAATTCCATTGCGCTTAACCAACAAGGTTTGTGTGTTTCCCTTCGAAAGTCATAGGGGGGCGGTCTTCATATCTGGGGCGAAGCTATCAAGAAAGGTGAAGCACCTGCAAGAGTAGTAAATAATGTATCATTTGCTAACGTTCTCCCTTCTTTTCGCTTTTTCCATATATCAGTATAAATCCCTTTGCGTAACGGAAACCTAATGGAAAAGGTTTTTGAAAGGAGGGGGCGTATGGTGAAAACAAGTAAAAAAAATCAAAACAACACATCGTTGGTTTGGAAGATGGCGCTTGCCTCTGCTGTTTCTTGGGAAGCGGCAAAACTGGCGGGCTCTCATCACCCCTATTTAGCACCTCTATCTGTTATCTTATGTTTGCAGCCAACCATAGATCAGTCGATTCGATTTTCTTTTCATCGTATTGCGGGAACTGCGATTGGGATCTTGTTAACATCCTATCTTGTCAGTCACTTGCCAATGAATGGCTGGATGCTGGGGCTGTTACTATTAGGCGGGACCTATATTGCAAGGTGGTTACGAATAGATGAAACGGTTTTACATCAGGTAGCCCTCACCATTTTATTGGTATTTACGTTTGAACGACACTCCAAAGATTATGCAATGGATCGAATAATCGATACGGTGATCGGCGTCATCATCGCTATTCTGGTTCATATGTTCCTTTTTCCGCCGGACTTTACAAAAAAGGCAGCGGACTCATTTCGATCATTGGCTCGTCAGCTTTCTGACACACTTTCTGACCTTTCCAAATGGGTTCAATCAGAGTGGGGACAAGGAAAGGGGAACCTTGTGGAGTATAAAATGAACAATCTTCTGCAGGAGCTGCATACGGCAAAAGAGATGCTGCAAACAGCCTCTGACAGCTTAAAATTCAACCCAATCCGTAAAAAGCATAAAATCATTCTTTCAAGATATCAAATAGAGATACAAAAGATGAATGCAGGGTATGAGTATATATCAAATATAGTGAAAACGTTAAAAGAATGGGAAAAAGAAGGGCTTTTATCTTCAAGTGACAAAATGGAGCTGGGCAATGACTTCAAAGTGTTAAGTGAATTTTTTGAGGGTTTTAAAGGAATACAGCAGGGTGAAACAGACAATTGGAAACAGAAGGAACAGAACATGTTATTGGAAGCTCTCCGTTCCAAAATGCAGTTGTACCCGCCGCCCGATCATAAGGTCTTTAAAGACTCTTTTTTTTTAGAAACGAAGAAATTGCTGAAACGTTTGTAATGTTTTCTGGAAAAAAAGAATATGGTTATACAGATGCAGATATGATCAGGTAAAAGCGGGGGAAATCAAAATGGATGATATACACCGGATTTTGGATGTCATCGCGAATTCTGCAAAACCTAAGGTACTGGCTACCATCATTAAAACAGAGGGGTCCGCTTATAAGAAAGAAGGCGCCTCCATGTTAATTTTAGGGGACAAAACAAGAGTCGGAATGTTATCCGCCGGTTGTCTGGAAGACGATCTTGCTGAAAGGTCAGAGCAGGTGTGGGCTGCGGGAGAGCCGTTGATTGTTCACTTTGATATGAGTGCGGAGGACGATTTATCCTGGGGGCAGGGCGTTGGCTGTAACGGTGTTTTGACGGTTTTACTTGAGCCTGTCAAAGGGGAATTGGAAAGACATCTGCTGACAGTCAAGAAATGTTTAGATGGAAAAAAGTCTGTGACCCGAGTGAAACGATTCACGGAAACGTTAGAGCCAAAGGAAGATATGTATATAGCTGAAGACGGCAGCGTGTTTGGAACCGGGGATTTTATGGAGCAAGTTCAAAAACTGAAAAACCCCCTTTATGATACGGAAAAGGGAATCAAAAAGGATGAACATACATCTGATTTATTTTTTATCCATCAGATGATTCCAAAACCTTGTTTATATGTTTTTGGAGCGGGCGAAGATGCTAAGCCATTGGTTTCTTTGGCGGCTGGTACGGGCTTTCATGTGACGGTGATTGACTGGCGTCCTGCTTTATGTCATAACGGCCATTTTCCTGCAGCCGGCCATTTGATTGTCGGAGTATTGGAAGAAGTAATGGAGGGCCTGAGCATTACACACAGGGATTTTATTATCATAATGACACACAGCTTTCAAAAAGATCGGACCATTTTACATAAATTCAAAGATGAAGATGTGTTTTATAAAGGTGTATTAGGCCCCAGAAGGCGTACGGAACGCCTATTAGGCGGGGCTGAGATTCCGGAGGATATTCATTCCCCTATCGGACTTTCCATTGGCGCATAAGGCTCTGAGGAAATTGCCGTAAGTATTGTTGGCGAGATGATCAAAAAAATGCGAAAACAAGGGTCTGTTTTATGAAAACAGCAGCCATTTACCTGGCAGCCGGTACAAGCAGACGTATGGGGACGGATAAGCGAAGTTTATTTCTCAATGGAGTTTCTCTGGGAAGTATAGCGCTTAAAAATACCTTGTTATCTAAATTAGATCATATTTTCATTATCACCAGAAAGGGAGATTCACTGCATTGGCTCTCGGCTTTTTTCTTTTTAGATCCTATGGTAAATAAGTGGAGCCAAGTAGAATGCGAACAAGCGGATAAGGGCCAAGGCCACTCCATACAATGCGGGTTAAAAAGAGCGTTAGAGTATGAGGCTGACGCTGTTATCATTCTTCTTGCAGATCAGCCATTTGTCACCGCAGATATCATCAATACGTTAATTGATTCCTATCAAAAGGAGCACCGCTATTCATTTATTGCTGCTGAAAATCAACATCTTCCTATGCCCCCAATCCTATTCTCCAAACAATGTTTTCCGCTATTGCATCAGTTAAAGGGAGACCAAGGCGCTCGGTATGTAATCCGTAAAAGTAATACGGGAAAAATGATCAGCTTTCAAGACCCTTTGCTTTTTTATGACGTAGATACAGTTGAAGATTATACTCTGCTGCTGAATAAATTCGGGGAGTGAATGAGTTGGGGTATATCGGGAAAAGTGTTATTCGAAAAGAAGCCCTTGAAAAAGTGACAGGTAAGGCGAAATATACAGATGATTTTCAAGAAACAGGTGCACTGCACGCGAAAATGCTGATCAGTCCATATGCTCATGCCGATATTGCATCTATTGACTTTTCAGAAGCTTGGAAGATTCCCGGAGTAATAGCGATATTGGGGGATGAACCTTTTCCGCTCGTCGGTGAAGAAATTAAAGACAGGTCGCCGATTGCTTATAAAAAAGTCAGATACCACGGTGAGCCGGTTGCTGTTGTTGTTGCGGAAAATCCGATCATAGCTAAAAAGGCAGTGCATGCCATCAAGGTGTCCTATCAACCTCTTCCCGTCGTAAATTCTCCCCGGGAGGCCTTCCAAAAGGATGCTCCCCTCGTCCATGAACATTTGGACCGTTATGAGAAGAAGGAAGGTGTTTATCCCGTTCCGAAGACGAATATCGCAAACCTGGATAAAGTCAGAAAAGGAAATATTGAAGTCGGGTTCAGGGAAAGTCATGTGACAGCAGAGTTCAACATTTCCTTTAATCCCTCTGATCACGCTGCTATGGAAACAAGATGCTCGATTGCTGAAATTCAAGCTGATGGGGACATTATCATTACAACATCCTCTCAAGCTCCTTTTGCCATTAAAAAATTAATGCAGTGGTATTTTGGAATAGAACCCGGAAAGGTTATCGTCAAAACACCTTTAGTAGGAGGGGCATACGGGGGAAAATCAGCGGTTCAGTTAGAGGTTATTGCCTATTTGGCATCAAAAGCGGCTGGAGGCCGGGCCGTAAAATTATTTAATTCGAGAGAAGAGGATATGATTACGTCTCCTGCTCATATAGGATTGGATGCCATTGTAAAATTAGGCGCAACAAAGGATGGAATCTTAAAGGCGGCAGACATTCAGTTTTTATTTGATAGCGGAGCATACTCTGATAAAGGAGTTGACGTCAGTCGAGCCGCAGTGGTTGATTGTACGGGTCCATACGCAATCGACCATGTATGGTGTGATTCATATTGTATGTATACGAATCATCCATATCTCAGTGCATATAGAGGCTACAGTCATGCTGAAGTTTTATTTGCCTTTGAGCGAACAATGGATGTATTGGCGGAAAAGCTGAATATGGACCCGTTGGAACTCCGCTATAAAAATGCCATTCGTCCCGGTGATACGACCCCTACTCAAGTTCTTCTCAATTCAAGCACGGTCGGAAATGTACCAAAATGTATTGAAAGATTGAAGGAATTAATGAATTGGGATGAGGGACAGAGAATTGAAATCGATGATCGGAAGATACGGGCAAAGGGGATCAGCTGTATTTGGAAAACGTCAACATTTGATACAAATGCAACTTCAGGGGTTATTTTAACCTTTAATCCTGACGGAAGCATTAATTTGATGTCAGGGGTAGTGGAAATTGGCACAGGGACAAAAACAGTGTTAGCCCAAATCTTAGCGGAACGAATGAAAATGGATATAAGTAAAATTCACGTAAAAATGCTTATAGATACACAAACAACACCTGAGCACTGGAAAACCGTAGGCAGCAGAGGGACTTTAATGGGAGGAAGAGCCGTACTGAATGCGGCGGAGGAAGCCATTCGAAAGCTTAAGGCCGTGGCATCATGTGTTTTAAGAGTTCCTGTCGAGGAATTAGAAGTGGCTGATGGAAAGGTTTATTTTTTAGATAATCCGAATGTGTATGTTGACATAAAAGACATCGCTTACGGATATACGTTTCCAAATGGAAATACCATTGGCGGGCAAATTATGGCGAGCGGCAGCTACACATTAACCCGGATGACGAATTTAGACCCGGAAACCGGAAAAGGAAAGCCGGGACCCGAGTGGGCTGTAGGTGCTCAGGGAATTGAAGTTGAGCTGGATAAACGGGATTATACGTATCGAATTACAAAAGCTTATTCTGTTGTGGATATAGGAACTGTATTGAATGAAAAAGCTGCATTGGGTCAAGTGATGGGGGGGATGAGTATGGGAATCGCATTTGGAGGAAGAGAAACCTTTGATTTTGATCCATATGGAAGAGTATTAAATCCTCAACTTAGAACATACAGACCCCTTCACTATGGAGAGCAGCCTGAATATATCATTGAATTTGTTGAAACCCCGCATGTTATTGCGCCTTATGGAGCACGCGGCGCAGGGGAACATGGACTGTTGGGGATGCCGGCAGCATTAGGAAATTGCCTTTCTGCCGCTTTAGGTGTCCAATTGAATCAGCTCCCTCTCATTCCCGAACAATTATGGAGGACGCAAATGGGGTGGAAAGATGATACCGTTTGATTTTGACTATTTTAAACCGAAGACCATTCAAGAAACAACTAATCTATTTCACTCTCTTGCGGCCGAAAAGAAAACACCAATGTATTATTCCGGCGGTACAGAAATTATAACGTTAGGAAGGCTGAATCTCATCTATACGGATGCGGTGATAGATATTAACGCACTTCCGGGATTTCATACCATTGGTTTTTATGAAAATGATCTGGTAATCGGAGCGGGTGTGTCATTAACGAAAGTGGAGGAAGAAAATCCATTCCCGTTATTAAGTAAAACAGTGAGTGAAATTGCGGATCGGACGACTCGAAATAAAATCAGTCTGGGCGGAAATATTTGCGGGAGCATCTATTACCGTGAGGCCGTGCTGCCGTTGCTGATTTCGGATAGTTTGATAGGGATTGCAGGGAGAGCGGGGCTTCATTACCATTCTATAAATAAAATATTTAACAGGGAAATACAACTGCAAAAAGGAGATTTTTTATTTCATATCGTTATAGACCGGACGTATACAGACTTGCCATTTGTCAGTATAAAAAGAAGACAGCAGTGGAATGTCGGATATCCATTGGTGACAGTTTGTGCACTGAAAAAAGATGAAAAGATTAGAATGGCCTTTAGCGGCGTATGTCCATTTCCTTTTCGTTCTGTTGAAATGGAGGCTATGTTTAACGATAAAAGCTGCTCATTAGAAGAAAGGGTACGCAGGTCTTTACAGTATCTGCCGAAACCTATTCTTGATGGCGCAGAAGGCTCAAGCGACTATCGAATATTTGTTTTACAGCATACAATCTTAGATGCCTTATATGAATTAGAAGGAGGTCCACATGTCTGATCCTATTACATTGAAAGTAAATGGCCAGGAAAGACAGATTACTGTCAGACCGGCCGATACTTTGTTATATGCCCTTCGTCTTCGTCTTGGGTTAACTGGTTCAAAGCCAGGCTGCTTAAATGGTGATTGCGGCGCCTGTACGGTTTTAATGGATGGGATACCGATGAAATCTTGTTTAATGCTTGCGGCAGAAGGTGAAGGAAGGGAAATTACGACAATTGAAGGCCTCATCAATACGCCAATTCAAAAGGCCTTTGTTGAAAAATTTGCGTTTCAGTGCGGTTATTGTACGCCGGGTTTTCTAATGAATTGTCATGCTTTAGTGAATACTGAGCCAAATGCAAGTGATGAAACGATAAAAAATTGGCTGGAGTCCAATATTTGCAGATGTACGGGTTATAAGGAGATTGAAGAAGCTGTTAAATCGGTTTTAAATAAAGTGGAAGGGTCTCAGTATGACTGTTACGGAAAACCGTAAAAAAGAGCCCAGAGAATCACCTCTGAACCCTGAAAATTTCTCACTTCATATACCGATACTCCCGCAGTTTCTCCAAAATAGCCACTTCCTTCAGCAGTTCCTCGCCAACATTCGTTTCTTTTACTTTCTTCCGCTCCAGCTCTTTGTCGACTAAGCGTTTCACTGTTAAGACGTCGGTTCCGGTGCTCAGCACTTCGGCCTTTGAGTTAAAGTGTTTATGGGCGACGAGCTGCATGCCGTAAGAGTTGTATAAGAGCGTGTAGCCGGCGATGCCTGTTGTGGATTGGTAGGCTTTAGAGAAGCCTCCGTCGATGACGATCATTTTTCCGTTTGCTTTGATCGGATCTTCGCCTTCGATTTCTTTTACCGGTGTATGGCCGTTGATGATATGGCCGTGATCCGGGTTGAGACCGAACTCTTTCAGGATGTTTCGGCAGGTTGCCTCGTCTTCGCGCAAATAGTAATACGGGTTTTTCTTTTCTTTATGCGTTTCTTTCTCTTTAATGAAATACCGCTCAAAGGTCGTCATGGCGCGTTTTCCGAAGAGGGAGGAATACTCGCCTGTCCATAAATACCAGACCATGTCTGTCGCCAGATCATCGGTTTCTTCCGGGTGGGCGAAGGCATTCCGTAAGAACCGTTCAAATACATCGAGCAGCTCACGGCCCGCATAGGCTTTATCCTCAATCATCATCGTTTCCATGCTGCCGTTTTCGTCGACAGGAATACAGCCGTGAATCAATAGGTTGCCGTTGTATTTTAAGTAAAGGCTGCCTTTTTTCATCATAAAGTTCATATGGCGGCCCAGCTTTTCGGAATGCTGAACAGAGAACAGCAGCTTGTCCATGACTTCCGCTTCTTCCTCTAATAGCTCATCCGGCTGCTTTGGATTAACCGTCGCAAAGCAGGTGTTTTCCAGTTGATATGTTTTTCCGTTCAGCGTGATTTCATTTCGATCATAATCAATCTTTTCCAGTAACAGCCGTTCCTCCATGTTAAAGTTCGGCCGTCTCTTGATAATCGGGCTCTCAAGCTTGAATTGGATCATCGCGATCGCCTGATGAATTTTTGTGATTTGCTTAATTTCATCTTCTGGTCTGTTTTCATCCGCTTTCGGGCGGAAAGACGGGTTATCATCATAATATTTTTCGGCCAGGTTCAAGAGCGGTCTCAGGTTGATGCCGTAGACGTCTTCAATAATATCCAGGTTGTCATAGCGGGCACAGATGCGGATAATATTGGCCAGGCATACCTTCGAGCCGGAATAGGCGCCTATCCAGAGAACATCATGATTCCCCCATTGAATATCCACTGAATGATAGTTGATCAGTTCTTCCATAATTTTATCAGGCTGGGGTCCGCGGTCGTAAATATCGCCGACAACATGCAGATGGTCGACCACCAATCGCTGCGTGCTGTATGCAAGACCGGTGATCAGCTTATCGGCTTGGCCGAGCGCAATGATTTGTTCTATGATTTCGGAATAATATTGTTCCTTGTTGGCGGCTTGTTCTGTTTTGTACAGCAGCTCTTCAGAAATATAAGCAAATTGGGCAGGCAGCGCCTTGCGCAATTTGGAGCGGGTGTATTTGGAAGAGCAATAAGAAACGAGCTTAATCATTCGATGAATCGTTTCTTCATACCAATCGTTTAATGCTTCTTTTGTATCAAAGTCATGTTTGATTAATTTGAGTTTGTCTTCCGGATAATAGACCAATGCTGCCAGTTCATCAATTTCTCTATCGTAAATGACACCGCTGAAAATATCGCGGATCTTCTCTTTTACTCTTCCTGAACCATTCCGCAGCACGTGCTGGAATGCCTGATACTCCCCGTGCAAATCACTGACGAAATGCTCGGTTCCTTTCGGCAGGTTCAGTATTGCTTTCAGATTTATGATTTCTGTGACCACTTTTTCTTCACAATCGTATTTTTGTGCGAGCAGATCTAAATATTTCGTTTCCAATCTCGTCCATCCCCTTTTTATTTACGAGCATTTACATGATAAGGTGAATTTGGGGTAGCGTCAGGAAAATGCGGATTTACAACGTTAAGGAAACCAAAATATAAAAAGTCTAATTTCTCGGTGTTATAAGTGAAAAATTAGGCTTTAGTTACTTCATTAAAGCGCCTGATTGTTGAAGACTAAAGTTTATATTCACCAAGAAAATTGATGTGCTCTTATCCTAACAAATTTTATTTAGGACTTACATGTATGCCTTCACTCTCTCGCCAATCTGCGTAAAGTATACGCTTTACATTATCATATCCATTGGTAGTTAATTGGTTATCTAACCACTGTTGATCAAATCCGAGTTCATGTAAATTATCCCATAAAATTTCCCCATCTATAATTAACGATGTTGGGAGGTCTACTGGACTTTCTGGAAGATTGAGATCTGGTTTTTGATACTTGGATTTTAATAATAAACTTATTTGCCCATTAGCTTCCAATATACCGTATTTGACTTCGCGAACTGAAAAGACATTATTTTGACGGAGTATACTCAATACTTGATTTACATCTCTGTCCATAACACCATCTCGAATGATGATGTTAGGATTGCCTAATAAGAGAGAACGTGTCGATTTATTTTTTAGAGTCATAAACTCTATTCCCAACATAAGAAACGTCCACAATCCGATGGCATATAAAAAATGAAAAATCCCTACCTTATCTTCATAAATGTTATTTCCTAAAAAATCTCCAAGTACTAACACAAAAACTAAGTGAAACGGGGTTTAACTGATAGATGGATGTTCTGCCTGTTATGATAATGATAAAAAATAAAGTTGCAAAACCTACTATGACTTTGATTGTCAGTAAACCCAAAAAAACTTCACCCAAAATTTATTCCTCCATTTTATATTTCACTCGATTTCAAAAATCCTCATGTTTTAAAATATTTATATTACAACATGTAAGCTAATTAAAATCAGAAAGATAAATAATACCGGTTTTTTCAACTTATAATAATGGAGAAAGCACGCGAGCACCCTGTTCAACAATGCGCTCGGTCAGGGATCGTTGCAACAAGTCTTCAATTCTTAATGGTACAGAATCAGTAAGATCCCTCTCGAACTGCTCTGTGAGTTCCCTTGCCACATCAGCACTGTACACGACTTGACACACCTCATAATTCAGGCGAAAACTTCTCATATCATAGTTTGCTGAGCCTACGGCAGCAATCTCCTCATCGATGGTCAACACCTTCGCATGTATCATTCCTTTGTCGTACTGGTAGATTTGAACTCCAGCTTCTATAAGTTCTCCGTAATAAGTACGGCTTGCAAGACCCACGATTTTTTGATTATTGTGGCGAGGAACCAGCAATCTTACACGGACACCACGAGTTACTGCTGTCTTTAATGCCATGATAATATCCGTTTCTGGTACAAAATAGGGTGTTGTTAAATCAATAGTCTTGGTCGCCTGTGTTATACATATAAAGTAAGCTTGCCGAATGACTGGGGTAGGAATTCCAGGGTTTCCTTCCAACGTATGGATATACGCTTTATGCAATGTCCTAGTTTTTCCGGATATGTCCATTTCTTTATCATCAAGGGTGCTCAACTCTGATCCCAATTCGGCTGACCATTTGGAATGATCTGCTCTGCCGATTGAATTGATTTTCGTTACCTCTGATTTTGTTTTCAAATTTGTTTTTGATTTTATCCTTTCCGGCACAGCGATTTCCCAATGAACATCAAAAACAGTCTGCAAGTCGCCTGTTGCTTCCCCTATAATTTGCAAATGAGTGTCCCTCCAAAATCCTACGTCTGGCTTTAATCCTGTATATTCATACCCAACGTTCATACCGCCAGTAAAGGATTCCTTTCTGTCAATCGTCACAATCTTACAATGATCCCGATAATTCCAATTGGACAAAATCCAGGGAAATCGCAGAGGAAATATTGTCCTGCATTCTATCCCTGCTTCAACCATCTGCCGGATTTTTTCACGCGGGAATTTATAACTCCCCAAGCTATCTCTCATAAAACGAACCTGCACTCCATTTAATGCTTTTTCGATTAGCAGTTCTGTGATTCGATTACCAATTTGGTCGTTCCGATAGATGAAATATTCCAGATCAATGGTTTCTTGGGCTTTTTGCAGGGATACAAGGAGTTGATCATATTTTGCTATCCCATTGTTAAACACTTGGACTTGGCCCATTCGAAGCCCATTCACAGTGAAATGCCGTAAAGCATTGGCAATTACCGATGCTGAAGCACCGAATGTCTCAGGTAATTTGTTAGATTCATTTTTAGAACAGGTCAATCTTTTTCGATGAATAAACCTAGGGTTTGATATGCTAAGATATAGCCAGAAACCAATGACAGGTAAAAAAAGGACGATTATTATCCAATTCAAAGCCTTGGCAGGCCGACGAACTTCCCAAATTGCTATGAATAAGATAAAGAACGTATTTAACAGGTATAGATAAAAAATCCACTCCAACTGGAATCCCTCCTTCTGTTACTCTTAACATGTACAAACTATGTAACCAGTATACGTATGGAATATGAAGGGATTGTCTGTTATATATTATGGACTACCTTTATAAGAACTTGTATAAGATATTAAGAACGAAAAAAAGAGAATTAAGGTTGGGAAAGTTCTGACATCAAGAAAGGCGTAATGATCTGGGCACTGTCCTAACTAGAGACTTAGTGATTTTGAAAATTACCATCTGGTAAATTCCTAAATATAGGTATAATTTTTTATAAATTTGGAAAATGAAAGTGGTAAATGCAACAAGAAGTAAATAAGAGAAAACATTAATTTATATTGGGAGGAAATCGTCTTAAAATTAGTCGTTAACATCTTTTTTGTTAATGGTTAATGAATGATCGGTATCTCTAACAGCAGCATAAAAAAAATCTTTGATTTGAAGATATCCCTTTGCCTTTAGTTCTTCCTTTAACCACTTTTCATTTTTGTTGATAAATTTTAATTTACGCTTTTGCACTTTCCCTTCAATGACAACGGCTATGGGTAATCCGCGGTATTCCACTTTCATATGTAAATCTTTTGGAGTAATAGGAACTAATTCTTTTCTTGGAAAAATGCTAATTTCACCTGTTGCTTCCAAAATCGCATATTCATTATCGTGAATATCCGGATATCCTGTTGTTCTTAAATTAGACAACAGCTCAGGTAAAGGATATCTACTTTCCTTTAACTTTCGATTAAGATAAAAAAAGAATCGCTCCAAAATCATGAGGGGTAAGTTGGGCTAGAGCTGATTTCCCTAAAATATTTACTGCTACAATAAACACAATATAGATAAAAATAACTTTAACTAAAAAAATAGACACTTCTAACACCTCGTAAAAAAATTCACCTTAGTCCGAAATTGGACTAAGGTTTTTAAACTTATTTCAATTAAAAATGGTATCTTTTTTTCGTCATGTATGAATCTAAGCTAAATCCTTATCCTTTTAAAATAGGGGTCACTTTATCAATGGCTTCTTGTAATTTTTCACTGTTTAACCTATACATTTGTTTGGCGTCTTTTGATTCCGTTCCAAGAGCAAATAGTTCTAAGTCTGCTTGACATTTTTTCAAGGTTGAAAGAATTAAGGGTCTTTCTTGTGGGGGTGCGACTTGTAATTTATCGTCAAACAGATCAATCGTTAACTCTCCGTAAGAATTAACCTGTCCCAGAAATACATTTTCAATCGTTACCCCTAGTTTTTCTAATTCAGTTTGTAGCCAAGCCCGACTTCGTCCAATCGTGGCTAGTGGTTCATCCATTATTGTACCATCCATAATAATGGTCTGAGGCTCCTTGATTGAAGCAACCTTCAAGTTTATATCCTTTGCTGTTAAAGGTTGATTTTCTTTCTTTAGCATCACAGATAAATCACCTGTTGCCTCTAAAACAGCAAATTCTACATCAGAGACTTGAAAGACATCCTTCTTGCGAAGGAGATCTAACAGTTCATCTGTCGTATATCTTTCCTTTTTTAAATTATCTTCCATAATCTTCCCATCTTTGATAAATACAGTTGCTTTTCCTTCTATAAAATTGCGAAAACGTTTACTTTTTAATGAAATTAAACCAGCGAAAAAGGGAATAACCGCAAAAATGACAATTCCAATAATTCCGTGAAAAATGTTCCGTTCAAGTCCTATAGCCACTTCTGCACCAATATTCCCAATAGAAATACCGGTGACATATTCAAAGAAAGTTAGTTGGGAAATTTGCTTTTTCCCTAACCATTTTGTAATGAAAAGTAAAAGAGCAACAAATAATGCTGAGCGTACAGCTACATCTAACCATTCAGGCACTGCTTACACCTCCTGTAAATATAGTTTTTCTAGAAACCTTTGTACTGAAGTTCCTCTCCTTCTAGTTCTCCTACTCTTTTTTTTAAATCTTTTGTTACTTCGTGTACTACCATCATAGCCTCATGCAAAGTTCGCTTCGATTCATCATCAAGAGTCCGTAATGCTAAACTTGAGAGACTTGCTTCTACCCCTTTTAGACTGGCAAAACACTGTTTAACATCTGATCCTACTGTCATCCTAATTCTCCTTATCCTTTTGGCTTAAAAATTAAAGCTCCTATCATGCCGAAAACAATGGCAGCTGAAATACCAGAACTAGTTACTTCAAACATTCCTGTCAGTACCCCAACTAACCCATGTTTTTCTGCTTCCTGCATCGCACCATGAACAAGCGAATTCCCAAAATTTGTAATCGGAACGGTAGCCCCTGCCCCAGCAAAATCAATCAAAGGCTCGTATAGTCCAAATCCATCTAAAAGCGCCCCAATCACTACAAGAGCACTTAAGGTATGACCTGGTGTCAATTTAAATACATCAAACATAATTTGCCCAATGATACAAATTAAACCGCCTACGACAAAAGCCCAAAAATAGATCATGTTAATTGTTCACCTCCGTATTCAATTGACACTGCATGGGCGATACAAGGAATTGTTTCATTTTGCTGAAAGGACAACGGTGAAAGCAAAGCACCTGTAGCCACAACTAACATGCGTTTAAATTCACCATTTTTCATGCGGTTTAATAAATGCCCATAAACTACCGTTGCTGAACAGCCTGCACCGCTTGCCCCTGCAAGAACGGGTTGTCCTTCCCGATAAATCATAAGGCCACAATCTTGGTATTGTTCTTCACTAATAGGAGTTCCATGCTTTTTAAATAGATCCATGGACACTTCCTGTCCGATTTGGCCAAGGTCACCGGTTACAATTAAATCGTAATAAGATGGCTCAACATTTCGTTCCTTTAAATGGGCTTCAATGGTATCAACCGCAGCTGGCGCCATAGCTCCTCCCATGTTAAATGGATCTGTCAATCCCATATCGATTACACGACCAATTGTGGCAGATGTGACATGAGGTCCTTCCCCAGAATCACTTAATAGGGCTGCACCTGCACCAGTAACCGTCCATTGTGCCGTAGGTGGCTTTTGTCCACCATACTCAGTTGGATACCGAAATTGTTTTTCAACAGCTGTATCATGACTGGAAGCTCCTGTTAACAAATATTTCGCTCCTTTTGTATTTACAATATAAGCACCTAGAGCCAGTCCTTCCATCGAGGTAGAGCAAGCACCGAATAAGCCAAAATAAGGCGCTCCAATCGTTCTGCTAGCGAAACTTGTTGGGGTGATTTGATTGATTAAGTCCCCAGCTAGGATAAATTGAACTTGATCCTTTTGTATGCCCCCTTTTTCCATGGCTTTTTGGCAAGCCTCTTCAAAAAGGATTTTATGTGCTTTCTCATAGGAATCCTGCCCAAGCCATAAATCAGCATGAAGAGTATCGAAATCATCTGGGATAGCACCATTGGCTTCAAATGGTCCACCAACGGTTCCAGTGGAGATAATGACAGGCTTTTGTTCGAAGATCCATGTACGATGACCTGCTAGCATTATAAACCACCCCACTGGATTAAAGTGGTTTTAATTAAGGCAATGACAAAAGCAGAAAAAACACCAAATAAAATAACCGCCCCCGCTAATTTAAATATGTTGCCACCTACGCCCAGTACAAATCCTTCGCTTCGATGCTCAATGGCAGGCGATATAACCGCATTGCCAAAACCTGTTACAGGTACAGCTGTTCCAGCCCCACCAAATTGGGCCATTCGATCATATACGCCAAAACCAGTAAGAAGCATTGTAATAAAAATTAACGTACCCACCGTCGGATTTCCGGCCGTTTGCTCAGTAAAATCGAAATAATAAATGTAAAAGTCTGAAATAAGCTGACCAATCAAACAAATAAGTCCACCGATTAAAAAGGCCTTAATACAATTTTTAACAACCGGTCTTTTGATCTCTCGTTGTTTTTGCAATTTTTGATATTCCTGTTGCACAGGAGTAAGTTGTTTCTTTTGATTGTTAGACATAACTCGATCCTTCCTCTTTAGGTTTGTTCCTTCATAAGACTTTTCAGTTTGTTCAAATCATTTTTTAAGTTCTTCTTATTCATATCGTTTTTTTTCAGTCTTTGCTCGACCTTTTCAAGTTCCCAGAATATTTTTTTATCAGTCGAAACAAAAACTTTATAGTCGGGATATTTTTTTTCTAAGTCGGATTTTACTGACTTCTCGATACTCTTTAATCGAAATCGATCAAAATTCTCAACTTTAATCGCTGCCATAAGCTCTTTATCAGTATTCACAGCTTTTACGTCTGTAATATCTTCCTTGGCAATTATCTTTTCTTTCGCATGATTGGCAACGGATTGATCAATTGGCTTACTTGTATGTACTTGCGAAATACCAAAAGTACTATTACCTTGAATAAATTCATTTTGATTACCATTACATCCTGATGCGAAACCAATGACCATTATAATAAAAAGTAGGTTTTTCAATGTGGTTATTTTATCTTTCAAAAAAATCACCTCCATGTTTTTCCATTATTTGAACAGCTGAAAAAGGTTGGTTAAGAGGCCAACCTTTTTTCGCCTTACTAATTACTGTTGTTTGTATTGAGGTTCTTCTTGTTCGATTTGTTGAACACGTGGTTCAATGCTGTCTACAACGGATTGGGTTTGCTTAGCTGCATCTTGGTAAAGTTGCTTAGCTTGTTGATTATCTGTACTAAGAGCAAATGTTTCAAAACTTGCTTGAGCACTTTTCAATCCTGCTAGAGCTGTTTTAACGTCATTTATTACTGTCATGATAATTTCCTCCTTCTTGAATTTTTTTTTACTCTTTTATTTTGCTTTATGGAGAATTTTTTATTCAATGATTTTTGGGAAATTTAAATCTAAATTATTTTTGACGTATAGCTCCATTTTTTCGATAATAACCCCTTTTCCATATCCCCATCATTTCTTCTATTTCTCGTTGACAGCAATAGCTCTTATAACTTTTCATTTTTTCTTTTCTCAACTTCAATTTCTTTTACACCCCTACCTTTATAAAATAAGATGATTGTATTTCCTGAAAGGACTAATATTTTTCCCATTTTTCGGATATTGTCCCAAAGTTTTAAGAGTTTCTCCCTCTTAATCATCCTATTTATGGGTATTTAACATTGAAAATGTAATAACAAAGATAAACGCATGCATTTGTCGCCGTATTAAGGTTTGTCTAATACATAAAAAGGAACTGTTTTGTTATTAAACATCAAATTTTTCATACATTTTAGAAGGTGAAAAAATGACAACAAAACAAAAAAGGAAATCCTTTCAACGTTTAACGTTAAAACCAAAAAAGGACATTGAAGAAATAAAACTTGGGATTAAACTGGGAGAAAAAAAGGAAACCAAAAATCCGAGATTGGGCGAAAGAGATGTATAGCTATATTTGATGGGGATTAATACAGAATTACAGGTAGGTGACATTGTCAAATTAAAAGTTGAAGATGTGAAAGGGAAAAATTCTTTTATATTCTGGAAGGCAAGACAACAAAAAACAGAAAGTAAATATTAGTATGCTATCTAATAGAATTGATAAAAAAATTGGATACATAATTGTTTCAAACTGGTAGAGACCATATGTATGAGCAGCAATTAATGTTCCATATTTTTCGTGGGTCAGGCAAACTCTTGTTCATCTAGACAGTAGGCTGATTGATTATTGATGCTTCTTTCTTAACAAAACACCTAAGTGATTCTCTGTGCATATACTGTATCATTACTACAGGATTATGATTAAATACAACTCAATCCATACATAAAATAATCAAGGAGAGGTTAATTTTGAAAATTCCAAAGACAGCCAAAGTTAGTATCCCCTTTCCATCCGTATGGGGGATTGATGCTTCTATTGCGGGGAGATCCATTATTAGAGGTATACTTACCATTGATTCCATTGTAGACAACAAAGTAGTAGGTACAGTTAATTTTCGTGGTATACCTATTCCGATTAATGGGTATTGGGACGAAAGCGCTAAACAAATAAGTTTCGATTCACCATATGCCTCCTTTTTTGGCAACTTGACAATAATTGATGAGACCGCTATAAGCATTCGGCATTTCATTTTAAGTGGACGGTTTATAATGAAACCTCCCTCTTTGCTGGCTGGTGAATACGGAAATTGGATTGCTACAACCTTTACAACCCGTTTGGGACCTCCCATATATACTAATGTTTTACCACCTGCTGGTGCCTTTACAGTCTCAAGTATGCTCTTGGGACAGCAATTGTTTTAATTAGACCATGACTTTATAAAAACAACCTTCCTTTGTGACTAAGGTTGTTTTTTAAAAGTGTTCTCGAAAAATACAGCCTTGCTTTAAATCTGAGTTTAGCGTATATCTCCGTTAAAATGTACTCGGAACCCTTTGATGATCGTGCCTAGTTAGATAAACAAATATTGATACTTCCTTATAGAAATAGCCTGCTTGGTTAGGTACGTTGTTTCACAATCCCCGGAAATTTTTAATATAAGTAATGAATGCTTATTTTTTTCCTTCCGATAGCTTTCTATATAAAGAAGCTCTAGATACATTTGTAATTTCACAAATTTGATTTACAGTCATATTTCCTTCTTTATATAGCTTTACTGCATAATTCATTCCTGCGTGATTTTTATGATATTTCTTTAACCGTCCTTTAAACTTCCCTTCTTTCTTTGCGAGCTCAATTCCTTCACGCTGACGCATACGAATAAGGTCTCGCTCTAATTGGTTAACACCAGCCATTACCGTAATTAAGAATTGGCTATATGGATTATCTTCTGATAAATCTAGCCATGTATCCTTAAGTGATTTTAAGCTTGCCTTTTTATTTCGTATTAAATCAATCAATTCAAATAAATCTTGCGTACTTCGAGTGATCCGAGTTAAATCTGTAACATAAATAATGTCACCTTCCTGTAAATCCTCTAACATTTTTTGAAGTTGTTCACGATCTTTTGTGGCTCCTGAAATTTTTTCTTCATAAATAATATCCATTCCAATTTCGTTCAATTGCCGAAATTGCCTTGAAGGATTTTGGCTAGTCGAACTGACGCGTACATAACCGATTTTCTGCAAAATTTCACCTCGTTTTTGAGACAAGTCTTATGAGACACTCTTAACTATGATTTTATCAGTCTACTATACTTGTATCAATAGAGTACACTCTATTTATATATAATTGAACTAATTAACTGAATAATTATGGAAATGGGATGATACTGAATGAAAATTGCGAGAGGTAGAGAATTGCTTACACTGGAACAGAGGCAGGATTTTATGCAAATCCCTGAAGATGAATGGATATTGGGGACCTACTTCACTTTTTCCAAACGGGATTTAGAAATAGTTAATAAGCGAAGGAGAGAAGAAAACCGTTTAGGGTTTGCTGTTCAATTAGCTGTTCTTCGGTATCCCGGTTGGCCATACACTCATATCAAAAGCATCCCGGAATCAGTCATACATTATATATCGAAACAAATCGGTGCCACTCCATCTTCGATTAGTCTTTATCCTCAAAGAGAAAATACACTTTGGGATCATTTGAAAGAACTTCGAAGTGAATACGACTTTGTAACTTTTACTCTAAGAGAATATCGAATAGCATTTAAGCATCTTCATCAATTAGCTTTTGAAAATGGCGATGCCATACATCTACTACATGAATGTATAGATTTTCTAAGAAAAAACAAAATCATACTGCCTGCTATTACTACACTTGAAAGAATGGTGTGGGAGGCAAGGGCAATGGCTGAAAAGAAACTGTTTAATACTGTTAGTCAATCTCTTACAAATGAACAAAAAGGAAAGCTTGAAGAGATCATTACTTCGCAGCATCCATCCGAATCCAATAAAACGATATTGGGTTGGTTAAAGGAACCGCCGGGTCATCCTTCACCCGAAACATTTCTAAAAGTAATAGAACGACTCGAATACATACGAGGAATGGAATTAGAAACGGTACAAATTAGTCATTTGCATCGCAATCGCCTGTTTCAACTATCTCGCTTAGGCTCAAGATATGAGCCATATGCATTCCGTGACTTTCAAGAAAATAAGCGATATTCGATATTAACCGTCTATTTATTACATCTTACTCAAGAGTTAACGGATAAAGCTTTTGAAATTCATGATAGACAAATACTTAGTCTGTTATCAAAAGGCCGTAAGGCTCAAGAGGAAATTCAGAAACAAAACGGTAAAAAGCTGAATGAGAAAGTTATACACTTTACGAACATCGGACAAGCTTTAATCAAAGCAAAAAAGGAAAAATTAGACGTTTTTGAGGTTTTAGAATCCGTTATCGAATGGAATTCTTTTGTCTCTTCGGTCGAAGAAGCTCAGGAGCTTGCACGCCCTGACGACTATGATTATTTAGACTTACTGCAAAAACGATTTTATTCACTTAGAAAATATACGCCAACGCTATTAAGGGTATTGGAATTTCATTCTACAAAAGCAAATGAGCCACTTTTACAAGCTGTTGAGATTATCCGTGGAATGAACGAATCCGGAAAGCGAAAAGTGCCTGATAACTCACCTGTGGATTTTATTTCAAAACGTTGGAAAAAGCATTTATACGAGGATGATGGTACAACAATCAATCGTCATTACTATGAAATGGCTGTTTTAACAGAACTTCGGGAGCATGTTAGGGCAGGAGATGTTTCCATTGTTGGCAGCAGACAATATAGAGACTTTGAAGAATATTTGTTTTCAGAAGATACATGGAATCAAACGAAGGAGAATACAAGATTATCAGTTAGTTTATCATTCGAGGATTATATGACGGAGAGAACCAGCAGCCTTAACAAAAGGTTAAAGTGGTTAGCTACCAATTCCAACAAGTTAGACGGGGTTTCTCTTGAAAAAGGAAAGCTGTCAATTGAACGCTTAGAAAAAGATGTTCCAGAAGAAGCAAAAAAATTTAGCGCAAGCCTGTATCAGATGCTACCAAGAATAAAATTAACCGATTTACTGATGGATATTGCTTATATAACAGGATTTCATGAGCAATTTATTCATGCTTCCAATAATCGAAAACCGGATAAAGAAGAAACAATTATTATTATGGCTGCTCTTTTAGGAATGGGAATGAATATTGGTTTAAGCAAAATGGCTGAAGCAACACCCGGACTTACATATAAGCAATTGGCCAATGTATCACAATGGCGCATGTATGAAGATGCAATGAATAAAGCCCAAGCCGTATTAGTAAATTTTCATCACAAATTGCAATTGTCCTCCTATTGGGGAGACGGTACAACATCCTCGTCCGATGGTATGAGAATGCAGATAGGCGTTTCATCGCTACATGCAGATGCAAACCCACATTATGGAACTGGAAAAGGAGCCACCATCTATCGTTTTACAAGTGATCAATTTTCTTCTTATTACACAAAGATTATTCATACTAATTCAAGGGATGCGATTCATGTTTTGGATGGTTTGTTACACCATGAGACGGATCTAAATATAGTAGAGCATTATACAGACACGGCTGGTTACACAGACCAAATATTCGGACTGACCCATTTATTAGGATTTAAATTTGCTCCAAGAATACGAGATTTATCAGACTCGAAATTATTTACAATAGATAAGGCAAGTGAGTATCCAAAATTAGAAGTCATTTTACGTGGACAAATAAATACAAAGGTCATTAAAGAGAATTATGAGGATGTTTTGCGATTAGCTCATTCTATAAGGGAAGGAACAGTTTCAGCATCCCTTATTATGGGGAAATTAGGTTCTTATTCAAGACAAAACAGCTTGGCTACAGCCTTACGTGAGATGGGCCGAATAGAAAAAACGATCTTTATTTTGAATTATATTTCGGATGAATCATTAAGAAGAAAAATACAAAAAGGATTGAATAAAGGAGAAGCCATGAATGGACTGGCAAGAGCTATTTTCTTCGGAAAACAAGGAGAGCTTAGGGAACGAACCATACAGCATCAATTGCAAAGAGCCAGTGCCTTAAACATCATTATCAATGCCATCAGTATCTGGAATACTTTACATCTAACAAAGGCAGTTGAATATCAAAAACGGTCAGGTAGTTTTAATGAAGAATTATTGCACCATATGTCACCTCTAGGTTGGGAACATATTAATTTACTTGGAGAATACCATTTTAATTCGGAGAAAATGGTCTCGTTAGATTCTTTAAGACCCTTGAAACTTTCTTAACGTTGTTAAAACTGGGGGAATAGTCGGGGAAATGGGCTTAGCGTTGTAAATCCGCATTTTCCTGACTGTACCCCAATTTAAAAGTATGACATTATGATTAAATCATTAGACCTTATATGATAGTACCGCATAACGCCTTTTTGAGACAATCAAAACGAGGGCAAGAGGCGCCGAGATGAGCGGAGAGAAAGCTTAAGGCAGACCGCGGAGAAGGTTTCTTTAACATGAATCGGATATTTCCTTCTATCACAGGGTTGTCTCATTTTCCAGAAATGAGATGAATGAAACAGATAGTTTTCAAGGGCCTTGAAATGGCGGCATTGTCGCAGGCTATGATTGCTTTGAAGCAGATTCTGGAGAGACCGCGGAATTCGCCGTGCCGAAGCTGATAATTTCAGCCCAAGTTTAAGCGAAAAAAACAGCACCTTCTCATTTAATGGAGAGGTGCTGTTTTGTAATTTGAATGCCAGATGAACATTCGATGCATGAATAGTTGTTTTTGCGTACTTTAATATTCTCCTTTAATGACAAAAAACGAGCCCCGAATTGTTCCGGCTAATTTAGACTTTTGCCTGGCAAACTTAAACTTCCCTTCTAACTCCTTTGGCACTTCCATCCCCTCAGAAAGCTTAAAACCAACAGCACGCTTCTTAGGGTCATCAACCGTATACATGACGTTGACCTCAAGACCATCCTCATAAAAGACGTAGGCCATTTTGATATTTTCCACTTGGAAACGCGACGTTTCTAAAGGTTTGGCCGCAAACTCAATATCACGTTCTTCTTTCAAAATTCGGTTTACATACTCAAGGGTCTCGCAGGACTCGCCGGCTGGTACCACCGTAAATTCATGCTTGTATTTGTTCATTAAGTAACGGGCTTCATTAGCACGTAAACCAGCAAGCGCTTCTGCCACGGGTGAAGACTCTAAACCAACAGCAGACACATTTTTAAAATCAACAATATATGACAATTCCATCTCTCCTTTTATCTCTTTATTTCCTGACAACAGGAATCCACATTTCACCAAATACTAAACCGTTTCGCTGCCCCATCTCAACCGTTGCATTCGGCCCGCCGACATAGGCAAAATTCTTTGCTTCCGGCAAGACCTGACCAAAGGCAATGCCGGTAAGCTTATTGCTCAATTCATCGGCCGTCTTCCCTTCCCCTTTCACAACCAGATATTCCCCCTTAGGAAATTGGATGACTCTGGTTTCTCCGGTCACTGACGCCTCTTCCTCTGTCATCACGCCAGCATAATGCATCAACCTGTTGTTTACCGCTTCGTTCACGGCAAAAATATAGTCATTTGCGGCAATGGCTTTCAAGGTGTCAAGCCTTCCATCTTGTTTGACGGCTTCCCAAAAGTCAGCCTTTTCCTTGTTTATGCCGGCATAGTCTGTGTAATCGCTCTTAAGCTCAGTAACAATACCAAAAACGGTAAATCCGTCTTTTTCTTCCAGAGTATAATTTTCCATATTCAAAACCTTCCTCTTTTTAAAATAATCAAATGATTTTTGTCTTTTCAATTGATGCGTTTATAATAACCTTAAATCATGTCAAAAAATGATACTGTTTAGGAGGTCCCGATGAAAAAAGTTGAACGGATTAATATTATCATGCGGTATATCAACAACCGCGCCCACTTTACAATTTCTGAAATCATGCGGGAATTTGATATCTCTCGTTCGACAGCTATTAGAGATATCAGAGAAATTGAAGCCATGGGGATGCCGCTTGTTGCTGAAGTTGGAAGGAGCGGCGGTTATTTTGTCATGAACCACTCTGTCCTGCCCGCTGTTCGCTTTACCGATAATGAGATTAAAGCTCTTTTTATTGCGTTTATGGCCACAAGAAATCAACAGCTCCCTTATCTAAAGAGCCGTCAATCTTTAGCTGAAAAATTGCTGGGCCTTATCTCCGAAAGCCAGCAAGAGACCCTGGTTCTTTTAAATCAAATCTTGCTTTTTGAAGGGACAAACCCCCATAATCCCGACCTGCTTGAGCTCTCAGATCTCCCCCATCCCATGTTAGAAAAACTCATCCAGCTACTTCTTTCGGATAGCTATTTATGGATTACCATCAAAGAAGAGAAGGTAATAAAGTCTTATCCAATCTGCCTCTTGCACCCTTATCATGAAAAAGGCCTTTGGCTGATTGAAGGCTTTGATGTAAAGGATGAGAAGAGGAGGATTTTCCCTGCGGACAATCTTACCAATGTCAAACCATACTCTGCGAAAAAAAGAATAAGCAAGAAAAAGATTTTAGAGAAACTAAGCGAGCAGGAAGAAGTAATCAACCTTGTTCTTGAACTTGGTCCAAAGGCGATTGCCCAATTCAAAAAATATCATCCTTTAAAAATGTCAATTTCCTATACGAATCCTTATCAAACCACAGCCATTCTAGAGACTTATATCAATGTCAGTAATCCCGAAGAATTGACCGAAATAACAAATTGGCTGCTTTTCCTAGGTAAGGATATCAAGGTCAGGGAAGTACCGAAAGAAGTCTTAGAAGGTTTACAAGAGAGATTAAGCTTATTCTGTCCATAAGCAGTGCCTTTTAAACCCCGTTATTTTTCGAAAAGGAAAATATAGCCGCTAGGATAGGTGAGTTTAAGAATACTAGAGTTCACTGTAAGTAAGACCATTGACAAACCACTCGACTTCTATTAAAATAAAAAGTTAGCTGATAGGTATTTTCTATCAGAAACTCAATACGTAGCAGGCTATGATTGCTGTGGGTCGCACTACAGCAGGAGCGGCTTCTGGAGAGACCGCGGATTTTCCGCGGCGCCGAAGGGTTCACAATCTCAGGCAAAAGGACAGAAGAGTACCGAATATGTATTTGTCATGCTGTTGATTGTCAGCGGCGCAAATATAATTTGATATTCTTATGACCATGAGATTGGAGGGCATCCAATCTCTTTTTTTATTGGCTTTATTTTCTCGTCGTTCATAAAAAAGTAAGGAGGAGTCAGATGTGGAACAGCGAGAGCTAAAGAGGGACTTATCGAATCGGCATGTGCAGCTTATCGCCATTGGCGGCACGATCGGCACCGGATTGTTTTTAGGGTCCGGTAAGGCGATTCAGCTGGCGGGTCCTTCTATCATCTTTGCGTATTTTATTGTAGGTATTGCGCTTTTTTTCGTTATGCGGTCGCTGGGAGAACTGCTTTTATCTAAAGCGGGGTACCAGTCATTAACGGATATTGCCGAGGCGTATTTAGGGCCGCGGGCAGCGTTTGTCACCGGCTGGACCTATTGGTTTTGCTGGATTATGACGGCTATGGCGGATGTGATCGCCGTCGGTGTGTATGTGAAATATTGGTTTGATATTCCGCAGTGGATTCCTGCACTGATCTGTTTGCTCATTTTATTGGGGCTTAATCTGTTAACGGTCAAGATTTTTGGAGAATTGGAGTTTTGGTTCGCTTTAATTAAGGTGATCACGATCCTCGCGTTAATCGTCATCGGAGTGATTCTGCTGGTGATTGGGTTCAAAACGCATACTGGAACGGTTTCAGCAGCGAATCTGTGGGCGCACGGCGGCTTGTTTCCAAACGGATTTTCAGGCTTTTTGCTTTCGTTCCAGATGGTGATCTTCGCCTATGTCGGTGTGGAATTAGTCGGTGTGTCGGCAGCGGAAACATCAAATCCGAAAAAAAACATTCCGTCCGCGATCAATAAAATTCCTTTGCGGATTTTATTTTTCTACGTCGGGGCATTGATCATCCTCTTATGTATTAATCCTTGGACGCAGCTGAATGCGGCGGAAAGTCCTTTTGTGAAGACCTTCAGCTTAGTCGGCATTCCGCTGGCCGCGGGAATCATTAATTTCGTCGTATTAACGTCAGCCGCTTCGGCTTGTAACAGCGGAATGTTTTCAACAAGCCGGATTTTGTATAACTTAAGCAAAACGAAACAGGCGCCGGCAAGTTTCGAGAAGCTGAATAAAAATCATGTGCCGAGCCGCGCGTTATGGGTGTCGGTCATTGTCCTGTCAGCAGGGGCACTTTTAAGCAAATTGATTCCGGAAGAAGCCTTTGGCATCGTCACAACCATCAGCGCGATTTGTTTCATTTGGGTGTGGGGTGTGATTCTTGTCTGCCATATCAGATACAGAAAAACCAGGCCGGACTTACACGCGGCATCAACGTTCAAAGCGCCGTTTGCGCCGTTTATCAATTACGTTGTTCTGGCACTGTTTGCGGTCATTCTGGTTATTATGCTGTTTGCGGATGCGACGCGCCCGGCCTTATTGCTGACGCCGCTGTGGTTTATTGGATTATTTATTTTATATTGGATGAGAAAAAACAGGGCAAAAAGAACATGATGAGTCAAATTAAATCTCTTGAAAAAGACGGTGTACTGCATGCAGTATGCCGTCTTTATTTTTAATTAACCGTTTCCTTTTATAGGCATATATTTAATGTAGATATAGAACGAGAGGAATGGAGTCATGGAAAACAATTCGTACATGAATGGACAATCGCCATATCCCGCTGAGCCCTATCTATTAAGAGAATATGGGACGCAGCCGGGCAGAAGAGGACACTATGAAATGATATTTCATTGGAACCATTTAGATTGGGATTTTCCGAATGATGAGATGAAAAAAGAATTTTACAAAAAGGAATATTGGAAAAAGTGTATGCCGGCCGGCATTAAAATGGATCGGCAGGGGCATTATTATGTGTCGGTTCCCCGCTGGGCTCACGGTGTTCCGGCTACCTTGAACAAGATTGTGATAAAAGACGGGAAGCCGTTATTAGAGGCCTTTCCAAGCTGGGAGTGGAATCGGGCTGGAAACCCGGCTGTTCTTCAGTCCGTCTTGGGGTACGAGATTGATGAATACAATCGGATGTGGATTCTTGACCAAGGGAAAATTGCCTATGAAAGGTCACCGGAAGGCTCACAGAAGCTTGTGATCATTGATTTAGACCGCAATCAGCTGATCGATTCAATTCAGATTCCGAATGAGATTGCCAATTACCGTACGTCTTTCTTAAATGATGTTGTCGTTGACAATAAAAATGGGTTTGTCTATATCACGGATTCGGGTAATGGCTGGCCGGACCATCCGCTTGATGGGGGAATCATTGTGTTTAACATAAGAACAAGGACTTTCCGGCGCGTGCTTGACCGGCATTTCAGCACGCAGGACTTTCCGGGATTTCATTTTGAGATTGATAACCGGCCGGTGTTTACAAACAAGCCGGTAAAGATCGGAGCGGATGGAATCGCACTGTCCGGAGAACGGACGGTTCTTTACTATTGTCAGGTCACGGGACGGAATTTATATGCGATTGATACATCTCTCCTGCAGGATTTTCAAACGCCTCTGGAAGTGATTTCGAGGTCCGTTCGAGCGGTGGGAAGCAAGGGTACGACGACTGATGGTATGCATGCTGATCATCAGGGAAATGTTTTTTACACCATGCTTGAGGGGAAAGGCATTGGCGTTTACCAGCCAGAAGATAACAGCTTTCATCAGTTCGTCTCGGATGACAGAATGCTTTGGGTGGACGGAGTGGCTTTCGATCAAAAAGGGTCGATCATTTTTAACAGCAACCGGCTGCATCAAATGTTTGATGAGTCACGGCAGGATATTAACTGGTCCTATCCGTACAATTTGATCATATGGAAAGCGTTTGTCGGTCCTGATGTGAAGTCCTATTTATATGGGCTGTAACATAAAAAAGCGCCATACTGCCGTTTAAGCAGTATAGCGTCTTTGGGAACTAGTTCCGGATCAAATAATCAAATGCGCCTAAAGCGGCGGTTGCACCTGATCCCATTGAGATAATGATTTGGTTGTACGGGCCGTCTGTGCAGTCCCCTGCGGCGAATAGGCCGGGAACGCTTGTCGCGCCGCTCTTGTCGACGATGATTTCGCCGATGCGGTTGCGTTCGACAGTTTCGTCTAGCCATTCTGTGTTTGGCACGAGACCGATTTGGACGAATACACCTTGGAGTTCAACGTGTTTTTCTTCGCCTGTTTCACGGTCAATATACGTGATGCCGTTTACGTTTTGGTCGCCTGTGATTTCTTTTGTTTGTGCATTTTTGTGTACAGTCACGTTTGGCAGGCTGTAGAGACGTTTTTGCAGAACTTCGTCTGCTTTCAGTTCAGGCGCGAACTCCAGCACAGTCACGTGATTGACGATACCTGCAAGGTCAATCGCCGCTTCGATTCCGGAGTTTCCGCCGCCGATAACCGCTACGTCTTTGCCTTCAAACAATGGTCCGTCACAGTGCGGGCAGTAAGCGACACCTTTGTTTTTGAACTCTTGCTCACCAGGTACGTTGACATTGCGCCAGCGGGCACCTGTTGACAGGATCACTGTTTTACTTTTCAGGACAGCGCCGTTTTCGAGTTCAAGTTCGAAGAGGTCTTTTTTCTCAAGGCGTTTCGCGCGCTGCAGATTCATGACGTCAATATCATAATCTTTCACGTGCTCTTCAAGGCTTGCAGCGAGCTTCGGTCCTTCAGTCGCTTTGACACTGATGAAGTTTTCGATGCTCATGGTGTCGAGTACCTGACCGCCGAAGCGTTCAGCGACGACACCTGTGCGGATGCCTTTACGCGCCGTGTAGATGGCCGCGCTTGCGCCGGCCGGTCCGCCGCCGACAACAAGAACGTCAAACGGCTCTTTGTCAGCAAACTCAGATGCATCTGCGCCGCTGCCCAATTTCGCGAGAATCTCTTCGAGGGTCATACGGCCGCTGCCGAAAGATTCACCGTTTAAGAAAACAGTCGGAACAGCCATGATGTTTTTGCTTTCAACTTCTTCTTTGAATGCCGCGCCGTCAATCATTGTATGTGTGATATTCGGGTTAAGCACGCTCATCATGTTTAGTGCTTGGACGACATCAGGGCAGTTGTGGCACGTCAGGCTGATATAAGACTCAAAGCGGTATTCTCCGCTGATGTTCTTAATCTGGTCAATGACCTTTTGATCAACCTTAGGCGCTCTGCCGCTGACTTGAAGCAATGCGAGCACTAATGAAGTAAATTCGTGGCCGAGAGGAACACCGGCGAATGTAACGCCTGTGTCTTCTCCTGCACGATTAACGCTGAAGCTTGGTGTTCTGTATAATTCAGCTTGTTCAACTGAAATTTTAGATGACATGGAAGCCAGCTCGTCAACGAGAGCCAGCATGTCCTTAGACGTGTCATCGTCACCGGCGCTTACTTTGAGAACGATGTCGTTCTCAATTAGCTGCATATATTGATTTAATTGTGCTTTGATATTTGCATCAAGTACCAATTGAATGCACTCCTTAGATTTTACCTACCAGATCAAGGCTAGGTGTAAGTGTTTCGCCGCCTTCTTCCCATTTAGCCGGGCAGACTTCACCTGGGTTTTGACGAACGTATTGAGCTGCTTTTACTTTATTTACAAGGTTGCTTGCGTCACGGCCGATACCGCCTGCATTGATTTCAACTGTTTGGATGACGCCATCCGGATCGATGATGAATGTTCCGCGGTCAGCAAGTCCGCTTTCTTCGTCAAGAACGTCGAAGTTGCGAGAGATCGTTTGAGATGGGTCACCGATCATTGCGTAAGTGATTTTGCCGATTTTTTCAGAGCTGTCATGCCAGCCTTTGTGTACGAAGTGAGTATCTGTAGAAACAGAGTATACTTCAACACCTAATTCTTTCAGTGCAGCGTATTGTCCTTGAAGATCTTCAAGTTCAGTCGGGCATACGAAAGAGAAATCTGCTGGGTAGAAGCAGAAAACGCTCCATTGACCTTTCAAATCTTCGTTTGTTACATCGATGAATTCACCGTTTTTGAAAGCTTTTGCTTCGAATGGCAGTACTTCTTTTCCGATTAAAGACATAATATCTTCCTCCTGAAATGTGATTTGAAATATATTAAAAAGACAAAGCATTCACTTTATCTTTCAATAATAATTATAATTATATATAGATTATTAAATAACATTTATTTTTTGTCAAGCTATATGGGGTATTATTTTCTGCTTTTTTTGCTTTAGACGTTAAAAAACCCTAGGTATAAGCGGTTTAGCGCTGTTTTTCATGTTTAGCGCCGGGCGAAAGGGGGATTCTCAATTGGCTGAAACAAAATAGTGGGAATCAACCCCTCTATATGGCAGTATAAACCAAAGGGGGTATGGTCATGCAAATAAATAACATAACTTTGTACAGTTGTGCTCTGGAGGAGACGAAACACTTCTATGAACGGGTGTTTGGTTTTTCTTTAATTGAGGCGTCCGGTCCGGTGATTCATTTACAATCAAAGCCGGAGAAAGTGAATTGGAATTCAGGCGCACCGATTCTCAATCTCATCCGAATTATCATTTCGCGTTTAACATTCCGAACAATCGTTTTGATGAGGTGAAAGCGTGGATAAAGGATAAAGTCGTTTTTCAAACGGAAGATGGGGAGGGTGAGGTGTATTTCTCTCATATAAAGGCGCGTTCCTTTTATTTTAAAGATCCGTCCGGCAATCTGGCGGAATTCATCGCGAGAGAAACGTCGCCGGCAAGCGCGGAACGCTTTTCAATTGAGTCCGTTCTGAATATCGGCGAGGTGAATCTGACGGCTGCTGAAGTCGTATCCACCGGGAGAAAGCTGCAGCGTTTCGGTATTCCGGTGAGAGACCATTCGCCTCTTAGGGAAGACGGGTTTCATTTTATGGGGGATTATAATGATGGGGCGTTTTTGCTTTTAGGGCCGAACGGACGCCGCTGGATTTTTTCTGATCAGCATGCGGAGTTCCATCCGTTGTCTGTCATTGTGAACGGGACGATCCGCATTGAGGCTGACGGAAAAGGCGGCATTGACATCAGGCGGTCTCAGCCGTCATAAAAAGTCCGGGCTCAAAAGGCCCGGACTTAGGGATATTATTTATAGACAACGCGCGTGCTGCATATGATGTCGTGCAGCGTTTTTTTCTCACCGAAGGCGGCCATGATGAAACCGATATAAAGAATGAGCTTAGATATGATAGAAGCGAAAGCGCGTCCGAAGGCCTGGCCGATGGAAATCCGTCCGCCACCTTCATTGACGACCTTAAGGCCGAGCAATGCTTTTCCCAGTGTCCCCTGCATCTTTGAGGCTGTGAGCAGGCTGAAATATAAGATGCTGATCACAATAGAGATCAGAAGAATCGGGATGACACCGAATATCAGAAACGAAATGGTAAACTGATTTTCGGTCATCAAAGGGTCAGCTGCAGCAGCGCCTGCCGCAAATAAAAAAGTGCCTATAAATTGAATGATAAAAATCGGAATTCCTATGATGATCTGATCAATGACATAAGCCAGAAACCGAATCCAAAATCCTGCCGGTCTTTCCATGTATCTTTTTCTCTCCCTTGTCGTAATCTGGCATATTATACGTAAACATGCCGGATTTTGCAACAGAGCTCAAGCTTCTGCGAGCGGCCTCTTTCCCCATGCCAAGCGCCCCATGATCAGCCCGAAAGCCAGAAGGGAGAACATGATGCCGCACCACATCAGCTGATGAATCCCCAGATGTGAAATAAACCAGCCGCCCGCCTCGGTTCCGATGGTGATGCCGAGGTTGGAAAAGGAGACAAACAGGCTGTTGCCGAATTCAGGTGCCTCCTTTGCTTCCGCAGTGAGCCATGTCTGGCTGACAATGAGCCCGCCGGAATGAACGGCGCCCCATACGAAGACGAGCACAGCCATCGGTGCAAAAGACGTCCCAAACCCGTATATGAGCAAGTAGGCGGCCGTATAAAGAAGCGGAAACACGATGACGGTCTTTTTCATATTTTTGTATAACAAAGCGCCGAAGACGAAATTCCCGGCTATCATAATCACCCCGAACGTCATCAGCATAAAGCTGACCCATGTGCCGTCCATATGGGACACCCGCCCGAGGTATTCCGCGAAATAGCTGTAGACAGAAAACATGGCCGCAAACAGACAGATGACGGCAGTGATATTGAGCCACAAAGCCGGTTTGCGAAGGATGCCGAGCTGGCTTCTGAAAGACATTTTTTCTGTGACCGGCATGGATGGCAAAAAGAGAAGAATGCCCATAAAAGCGATGATACTGACGATAGCGCCGAATAGGAAGGCCGATTCAAGGGAGAGACGCTCCGCCAGATAAGACGTGAAAGGCACGCCGAACGCAAACCCGGCGGTGATGCCTGAAAAAACTTTCGTTACGGCTTTTCCGGATTGGCCGGCGGGGACAAGACGGGCCGCAGCAGCAAGCGCTACAGAAAAGAACACCGGGTGGCATAAAGCGGGAATGATCCGAAACGCAAGCATGACACTGAAATGCGCCGTATACGCATAGACCGCATTTGAAACGGCAAACATCAGCACAGCCAAAAGCAGAATGAATTTCCGGTTTATGCCTGAAGCAAGCAAGGTCAAAAACGGCCCCGACACAGCGACGATGAACGCGAAGATACTGACGAGCCATCCCGCCTTTGAAGCGGTGATGTGAAATCTGTCGGCCACTTGCGGAAGAACACCGATAATGCCCATTTCGGTCGTGATAATGCCGAAAACCCCTAATGCCAAAAATAGAATGAAGATGGAACTGCTTTTTTTCATTGTTATGTATGCCTCCTTTTGTAACTACATATACAGAAAAATAGATATGTTAAGGTAAAAAAAGCCCTCCTTTCATCGTTATAGCTGGTGCTGAACATAGTCAGCAAAGGCTTTAATTTGTTTTTCATTCCTTCTGTAATAAGTCCATTTTCCGATTCGTTCAGATTCCAGCAGGCCGGCTTTTTGCATGGTCAGCAGGTAGCTGGAGATGACGGACTGCGCAAGCTCTGATTTCGCCTGAATATCACCGACGCAAATTCCGGTGCGGAAACTGAGGCCCTGCTCAAGATAAGGCTTTTCATCAAAATGGTCCTCCGGGTGTTTGAGCCATGTCATAATGTCACTTCGTGTTTTGTTAGATAACGCTTTATGAATCAATATCGGTTCCATAACGTTTATTATATCTATTTTTCTGGATTTGTAAATTCGTTTTTAATAAAACATTCTCAAATTAAGTAAAAATCGTGTTAACATATAACATATTATTAAAATAACGGTAAAAAGCCGGGTTATTGTCAGGAGGATATTCACATGAATCAAAAGAAGAAAGGTGCGGTTGCGGTGACACTGCTTTCCGCTCTGGTGTTTTGTTTATTGCCGGTCGTCGGCTCGCTTTCTCCGTTTGCAGAAACGGGGCCGAACGCGAATCGCTTTAACTCCTTAGGGATGTGGGCCGCCGTCGGTCAGATCCTTTTTATATATGCGGTCCCGCTCGTTATGTATATTCTCGGTGTTCGTGTCATGAAAATCATCATGGCCGTTTTTTGCGGAATCGGGCTCATCATTTGTGCGGCTGTCTTTTTGGTGACGCTATTGGTTATAACTTCTTCGGAACAGGAGCTGTCTCTTTATTACGGTCTTCTCGTTTGGTCAGGAGCGGCTTTTATCGTCAATGTGATGTGGTACATTATCGCGTTTCGCCCATCTCCAAAGCATCAGCAGGCTATGTGACAGTTGTTCTATAATTTACCGAAAATACAAATTTTTAATAGGGTGATTATGGTATGATCATGGCGTATAGCAGTTTTTGATAGAAAAGGGAGGAACTGCCATTGAAAAAAAGGACAGCTTCATTTCGAATGAAAACATTGGCGGCCGGCGCTGCGGTTGCTGCGGCTTTATCTGTGGGAGCGGTTTCTGATCTGCCGGCGGGAAAATGGCTGCATCCGGCCGCTGCTCAAGCTGCGGAAACGGTATTTAAACAAAATCACGCGGCATCCGGTTTCTTGACGGGACGGTATGACGCGCAGGCCATGTCTCCGACGATGTTCAACTGGTCAAGGGAAAGCCGGTTTACAAGCAATGCCGACGGCGCATTAAAATGGGAAAAAAATGTACCGGCCAATCCTCAAAACGGTGCGGGAGCCGCGGTTGACGGGGACGGTACCGTGTTTATTCAATCAAAAGACGGGAAGCTGACGGCGTATCATCCGGACGGTACTGTGAAATGGGTGACGGAAAACCTTGGGACAACCTATACGCTGACCCCGGTGCTCGGAACAAACGGTGTCATTTATCTTCCGTCCCATGATAAAAAACTGTATTTCATCGACAAAGAAACCGGAAACATTTTAACATCAGTTCCGCTGAGCGGAGCGCCGAGTTCCGATGCGGCTATCGGCTCTGACGGCACGCTGTATGTGTCGACGCTGGATAACTATATCTATGCGATTAAACCGACGTCTCCTTCGACATGGACGGAAAAGTGGAAATTTAAAACAAACGGTGTGGTCGGCTCCGCTCCCGTGTTAGCGTCAAACGGCACTTTGTATATGGCAACGTACAATAATATCTTTTACGCGATCAATTCAGGAACGGGCCAAGTGAAATGGTCAAAAACGACATCCAACGGGTTTAAAGGATATCCGGTTATTGATAAAGACGGCACCGTTTACGCCGGAAACCAAGACGGCAACCTATATGCCTATACGTCAACGGGTGCTGTAAAATGGACGTTCCCGTTAAACGGTTTCTCCAGCTCTTCATTAGCGATTGACCATAACGGCAATGTGTATATCGGTTCTGGAAGCGGCGAGCTGTTTTCGATCAGCAAAACCGGAAACATGAACTGGTCTTTCTATACGGACGGGCCTGTGAGAACGGCTCCGCTGATTGATGCAGACGGCAATGTGTACTTCGGCTCTGACGATAAAAACGTCTATGCGGTTGATGCTGACGGTAATGAAAAATGGCGCTATCAAACGGACAGCAACGTCATTTCCTCCCCGGTTCTGGCTGAAGACGGCACACTTTACGCCGGCACTTATACGAAACTGCTCGCATTCGGAACAAAAAAATAATAAAAAAGAATCCGCGTCATCTGCGCGGATTCTTTTTTTATTTAGAGGCTTGAATAAATACGCCTTTTTCATGAGAGAATTCTTTAAAGCCGTATACACCGTGATATGAACCGATCCCGCTCGTATTGATGCCGCCGAACGGAAGGTTGACGTCTGTGAAATGAACGACGACATCATTGATAGAAGCGTTGCCGGATGTCGTATGCTGAAGCACATAATCGATTAGCTCCTGATTATGGCTGAATACGTATAAGGCAAGCGGCTTGTCCCGGTCAGTGATGTAATCAACGGCTTCACTGATATCTTCGTAATTCATAATCGGCAGAATCGGTGCGAAAATTTCCTCCTGCATGATCTTCATATCAGGAGTGACGTTTGTCAGCACAGTCGGAGAAATCGTGCGGTCATGCGCATCAAATACGCCGCCGAACGCCGTTTTCGCCCCTTTTTCAATGGCATCATCATATAGGGCTTTGACACGGTTAAAGTTGCGGTCATTGACAATCTGCGTGAATTTAGTGCGGTCAACCGTATGATCATCCTCCATAAAACCTGCATTGACAATGGTTTGCAGGAGATCTGTAAAGGTATCCTGTACATCTTCCTTCATAAGGAGATAGTCAGGAGCGATACATGTCTGCCCCGCATTGACAAATTTGCCGACGGCGATTTTTTTCGCCGCGTCCATCAAATCATATTCGCTGTCAATAATCGTCGGACTTTTTCCGCCAAGCTCAAGCGTGACGGACGACAAGTGCTTCGCCGCTGCCGTCATGACGATTTTACCGACATTCGTGCTTCCGGTGAAGAAAATATGGTCAAACGGCTGGTCGAGCAGTTCTGTCGCTACATCGACCTCACCTTCAAAAATGGCGACTTCTTCTTCGTGAAATGCCTCGCGAATGACTGTTGCGGCGATATGGCTCGTCTCCATCGTAAAATCGGACAGCTTCACAATCGCGCTGTTGCCGGCCGCAATGGCAGCGGCAAGCGGAGCCATCGTCAGCATAAACGGATAATTCCATGGGCCGAGAATGAGGGTGACGCCTTTTGGCTCGTACATTAATACGCCGTCAGCGTCCGGACTGACGGATGAGCCGACGCGTTTCGGCGCCATCCAGGTGTCGAGATTGTTCATGTTATCTTTAATCGCCTTGATCGTTCCCTGCGTTTCCGCTCTTTTCACCTCGTGATAAGGCTTGCGCACGTCCCGTCTGATCGCCTCGATGATTTCTTCTTCATGAGCGGTGACGGCATCTAAAAAGCGCTGAAGCTTTTCTCTGCGCTGCTCGGCTGTTGAAGCACGCAGCGTTTTCTGATTTTTTTTCTGAAGCTCAAAGACGCGTTTGATGTCTGCTTTTATATGCTGATCCATCGGTCTTCCTCCTCTGGTTGCTTTTTTATTTCTTCAGGGCCTATTATAGTGTGATATGTTTTTGCGGCAAAGACAGCGTAAACACATCTATACGTTACCGTACAAATTGCGGTGATCTGTCTAATGGAAGGAGTGTCTCTTATGCCGGATTCTGTGACAACTGATATCAAACAAGCGCTTCTGGCTATGCTTGGAGAGCGGGATATCCGCCGTGTGACCATGAAGGACATCGCCGAGCGGGCGCACGTGAGCCGGGGGACATTGTACCTTTATTACGAGGATAAATATGCAATTTTGGAAGATATGGCGGAAGAAATGAAAGACGGCCTGAGCGAAGCGCTTTATCATTCGCTGAAGCATAAAGATGTGCTTCATTTAAATGGCGGATGGCAAAAAGTGCATCCGACCCTGTCTTTTGTTGACCGGCATCGGGTGTTTTTCCAAACGATGATGGATCGTCATAAAATGCCGTATTTTCACTTTCATGCTTTTTTTAAAGATGTGTTCCGGCATGATGTGCTTCTGTCACCGGTCAATGCGGATTTCTCACCGACTGAACAGGATATGTACATTCATTACCGCGCTTTATACACGTATGCTATTGTTCTGTACTGGCTGAATGAGGATCAGGCGGCATCCCCGGAAGCGATCAGCGGGCAGGTGTGGGATTTGATTTCTCAAAAACGGTTTTACTGGCTGTTCGGCCGCCGGGTGTCAGAGCAAGAAGAAAAAAAGCCCGCCGACCGCCGGGTGATCCGAACGAGACAGGCCTTGCAAGAAGCTATGATCGGCTTAATGGCGGAAAAAAAAGATTACGCGGCGATTACGATTTCCGATATTGCCCGTCAAAGCAATCTCCGCCGTGCCACTTTTTATGACCATTACGCCAACAAAGAAGGATTGCTGAAAACGATCATCCATCAATCATGCCGGGATTTGATCGGATTATTGACGGTAAAAGGAGAGCCTGCCGATTGCTCTATGGAAGAAGCGGAAGCGGCGCTCGTCCGTCTTTTTTCCGCACTGTCGGAAGGCATGCCGCTCGTCCATTTTCTGAGAGAGGGTTCCGGAGTGCCTGACGTCATCCCGGAGATCTTCAGAGCACTGCAATCGTTTTATCTTCATCAGCCTCTGCATATTCAGGCGGGCAAAAAGCTATACGCATACTATGTCGCATCCATGCTCGTCGGCCTGATTCAATACCGTCTTCATGAAGGAAAAGACCACGCGCCGGACGTGCTGGCCCGGGAATTTCTGCAGTTTTTGGATGTGAAGAAGTACCGTGTGATTTTGCTGTGAATAGGATGAAAAAAAGAACTCCCGAAACAGGCGGAGTTCTTTTTTACGGTTTTCTTGGATAAGAAATCGTCTTTTCTTTATCAGTCTAGTTTTAATCCCTTGCAAAAAAAGTAACCGCTCTATATGACGTCTGATCAGCATTCTGCCGCCAAACATGACAAATGTCATATTCGGGGCATGATGCCTGCTACTACAAGCTCGTCGAGCGCCTCGGTATACTTGGAATCATAATGAAAAAGAAGGGAAATGACATGTATGACCAATCACACCGCAACTCAAAAACAAGCATCTTTGAAAAAGCAGGTTGCTGCATTTTCCGGTGCCGATACAAAGCATAGTGTCATTCAGCTTTTCAATACGTTTGTGCCGTTCTTTGGCCTTTGGTTTCTTGCTTACTTCAGCCTCAATGTCTCCTATCTCCTGACCCTCGCCTTTACTGTTATTGCAGCGGGCTTTTTGACAAGAATATTTATCATTTTCCACGACTGCTGCCATCAATCCTTTTTCAAACAAAAGCGGCTGAACCGGCTGTTCGGGTTCATTTCAGGTGTGCTGACACTATTTCCGTACCTTCAATGGCAGCGCAGCCACTCCATTCATCATGCGACAAGCAGCAATTTAGATAAACGGGGCACCGGCGATATTTGGATGATGACTGTCAAAGAATATAACGAAGCGTCAGCCTGGACAAAAGTACGCTACAGACTTTATCGCAATCCGTTTATTATGTTTATTCTCGGGCCGATTTACGTATTTCTTATTCAAAACCGTTTCAATGTAAAAGGCGCCCGCCGCAAGGAGCGCTGGAACACGTATTTCACGAACGCGGCTATTGTCATATTGGCTGCCGCAGCGTGCCTGCTTGTCGGGTGGGAAAACTTTTTGCTTGTTCAAGGTCCGATTTTCCTTATTTCGGGGTCAATCGGCGTCTGGCTCTTTTATGTACAGCATACGTTTGAAGACTCTTATTTTGAAGCCGATGAGCATTGGAACTATGTGCAGGCCGCTGTAGAAGGAAGCTCCTTTTACAAGCTGCCGAAGCTTTTGCAATGGCTGACAGGCAATATCGGCTACCATCATGTCCACCATCTAAGCCCAAAGGTGCCGAATTACAAGCTGGAAGCGGCTCATGAGGGGCATGAACCTTTAAAAAATGTACCGACCATTACGCTTAAAACAAGTCTTGAATCCATGAAATTTCGTCTGTGGGATGAGGACGAAAAGCAGTTTGTCACGTTTCGGGAGGCGCGGAAAACACCGCCGCCCCGGCAGGCGCCGGAAAAACCTTTAAAGAAAAATGCCTGATATGGCACGCGGCTCTTTCTCTTATTAGAAAGGGCCGTCGCTTTATGAGTGAGGATGCAATGAAGGCGTTGTTTTGGTAAAGTGATGGTAGACATAAGCAGCAGAAGGTGGCACAAGGATGAAGAAGTATTTTAAATTTCAAAAACTGAGCGGGATTTCTCCTTATATATGGACGATTTTTTTCATTCTGCCTTTTTACTTTATTTTTAAAAGCTCTTCTACCTTTGTGATGGTTGCCGGCGTCATTTTCACCCTTGTTTTCTTCGGCGCATATCGCTTCGCATTTGTTGCAAAAGGCTGGCCGCTTTATTTATGGGCGTTTCTTCTGATCGGTATTTCGACCGGCTCAGTCATGCTGTTCAGTTATATTTATTTTGCCTTCTTTATTGCCTACTTCATCGGCCATATCCGAGAGAAAGTTCCTTTTTACATCTTATATTACATTCATATCATCAGTGCGGCGATTGCCGTCAACTTCAGCCTTGTTCTGAAAAAAGGGTGGTTTCTGACTCAAATTCCGTTTATCGTCATTACACTGATCAGTGCCATCTTGCTCCCGCTCAGCATTCGAAGCAGGAAGGAACGAGAACGCCTTGAAGAGAAATTAGAATATGCAAATGAACGGATCGCGGATCTTGTGAAGCTGGAAGAAAGGCAGCGCATCGCCCGAGACCTCCACGATACACTTGGACAAAAGCTCTCCTTAATCGGACTAAAAAGCGATCTTGCCCGAAAGCTGATATACAAGGATCCTGAACAGGCCCGCGCTGAGCTGAAAAGCGTTCAGCAGACGGCCCGCACCTCCTTAAATGAGGTCAGACAAATTGTCTCGTCGATGAAAGGCATCCGATTGAAGGATGAGCTCGGCAATGTTCGGCAAATACTTGAAGCAGCGGGAATTGACTTTGTGTACGAAGAAAAAGAAGCGCCAAAAAATATTTCCCTGCTGAACGAAAATATCGTCAGCATGTGTATTAAAGAAGCTGTCACCAATGTCGTGAAACACAGCGGCGCTAAATTTTGCCGCATCACCATTCAGCAGCTTTCGAAAGAGGTTGTCATTACGGTAGAAGACGACGGCAGCTTCCAATGCAGAGAAGACCGCTTTTTTTCAAAGGGGCACGGCCTGCTTGGAATGAGAGAACGGCTTGAATTCGCGAATGGCAGTTTAGCCATCGATACAGCTGCCGGAACAAAGCTGACCATGAGAATCCCGAATGATTCAAAATCAAAAGAAAAGGATGGTGGCAGATGATCAACATCTTCATTGCCGAGGATCAGCAAATGCTGCTCGGCGCACTCGGTTCGCTGTTGAATTTAGAAGAGGATATGACGGTTGTCGGCAAAGGCACAAGCGGCCAGGATGCCATCGATTTCGTGGAAAAACATGCTCCTGACATCTGTCTGATGGATATTGAAATGCCCGGGGTATCAGGTCTTGAGGCGGCGGAAAAGCTCAAGGACAGTGATGTGAAAATCATCATTTTAACGACCTTTGCCCGCTCCGGCTATTTTCAGCGGGCGCTAAAAGCAGGCGTTAGCGGTTACATGCTCAAGGACAGCCCAAGCGAGGAGCTCGTCAGCGCCATCCGCAGCGTCATGAAAGGAAGACGCGTCTACGCACCTGAATTAATGGAGGACATCTATGGTGAAGAAAACCCGCTGACCGAACGGGAAAAAGCGGTGCTTGAGCTCGTCGCAGACGGAAAAAACACAAAAGAAATCGCAAACGCCCTCAGCATCAAAAGCGGCACAGTCCGCAATTATGTTTCGATGATCCTGGATAAATTAGAAGTAAAAAATCGAATTGAAGCAATAACCCGATCAAAGGAAAAGGGCTGGTTTAAGTAACCAGCCCTCAGCTTGTTCTTCCACTCGTCACTCCGTCTCTTCCTTCCACTTCTTATCAATCAGCATTTTTCCCGGCCAAGTGTATGCCATGATGCCGCCGTCAGCGGTGATGTCTTCTCCCGTGACGTACGAGCTGTCGTCTGAAGCAAGGAAAAGTGCGACGGCCGCCATTTCTTCCGGTTTTCCGAGCCGGCCGAGCGGTGTGATCCATTTGTTGGCTTCACGGAAAGCCTCACCCATTTCGTCTTCTTTAGTGCCTGCCAGTTTATCAATGAGCGGTGTTTCAATCGTGCCCGGCGATAAGGAATTGACGCGGATGCCGCTTCTGGCGTAATCAATGGCCATCGCTTTTGTCAGGTTCGTGATACCGCCTTTTGCGGCGTTATAGCCTGAACGGTCAAGGTCTGCGGCCCGGCCGGACATGGAGGAGGTGTTGATGATGGAGCCTCCTTTTTCAAGCATGAGCGGAATCAGATATTTGCTGCAAAGAAATGTGCCGCGCAGATCGACGGCGATGATCCGGTCAAACAGCTCGACCGGGTACTCATGGACTTTGCCGCCCTCTTGGTCAACACCGGCATTGTTAAAAAGAATATCAATTGTTCCGTACTTCTGCTGAATACCGTCTGCAAAAGACTTTACGTTTTCTTCGTCTGATACATCAAGGTGAAAAGCCTCTGCTTCTCCGCCGTTTTTTGTGATGGCGCGGACGGTTTCATTCAGCTCGCTTTCATTGATGTCACCGCAGATCACGCGGGCGCCTTCATCGGCGAAAACCCGTGCCGTCGCCTGCCCGATGCCTGTTGCGGCTCCTGTGATGATTGCGGTTTTTCCGGATAATCTTCCCATGCTGCATTCTCTTTTTTTCTTTGACTTTTTCCCGTTATGTGAAGGAGTAAACATAGAACCGGGTGATTAAAAACAAACCAATTATTGTGTTTTATGTTAAATTATTAATATGGAGACTCAGCCGACAATCATATTGCAATAGATTGACAGAAGTCATTGAATATGATAAATAGATGCTGAAAAGATTTTACATAACATCAAAGCATAATTAAAGGAGAGATCTGAATTGCGGAAAAAAAGTTTAAAGCAGAATCCAAGCGTTTGCTGGACATGATGATTAACTCCATTTACACGCAGAAGGAAATTTTTCTCAGAGAGTTAATTTCCAACGCGAGCGATGCGATTGACAAAATCTATTACAAGGCGTTAACCGATGATTCGTTAACATTTGATCAAGACAATTACTACATAAAAGTGACGGCGGATAAAGAAGCAAGAACCCTCACTGTCACAGATACCGGTATCGGAATGACAAAAGACGAGCTTGAACAGCATCTCGGAACGATTGCGAAAAGCGGTTCACTCGCTTTCAAGGAAGAAAACGACGCGAAAGACGGCCATGACATTATCGGTCAGTTCGGCGTCGGATTTTATGCGGCGTTTATGGTGGCTGATAAAGTCACGGTGAAAAGTAAGGCGCTCGGCAGTGACGAGGCGTATGTATGGGAGTCGGAAGGGGCTGCCGGCTACACGGTCGCGCCGTGTGACAAGGAAACCGTCGGAACCGAAATCACCCTGAAAATAAAAGAAAACACAGAAGATGAAAGCTATGATGAGTTTTTAGAAAACTACCGCATCAAAGCGATCGTGAAAAAGTACTCCGACTTTATCCGCTACCCGATCAAAATGGAAGAGACGGTCAACAAGCCGAAAGAGGGCAGCGAGAACGAGTTTGAAGAGGTTCAGGAAGAACAGACGGTCAACAGCATGGTGCCGATCTGGAGAAAAAACAAAAGCGAGCTGACGGATGAAGATTACGAGGCTTTTTACGCCGAGAAGCATTACGGCTTTGATAAACCGCTGACTCACGTGCATATCAGCGTAGACGGAGCGGTGCGCTACAATTCGATTTTGTTTATTCCGGAAAACATGCCGTTTGACTATTATACGAAGGAATTCGAAAAAGGATTGGAGCTGTATTCCAACGGCGTGCTGATCATGAACAAATGCGCCGACCTGCTTCCGGACCATTTCAGCTTTGTAAAAGGCATGGTCGATTCTGAGGATCTGTCGCTGAACATTTCCAGAGAAATGCTGCAGCATGACCGCCAGCTGAAGCTGATTGCGAAAAATATCAATAAAAAAATCAAAGCTGAGCTGAAGAGCCTGCTGAAGAACAAAAGGGAAAAATACGAATCTTTCTATGAATCTTTCGGCAGACAGCTGAAATTCGGCGTCTATAATGATTTCGGCGCGAATAAAGACGTATTAAAAGACCTGCTTCTCTTCTATTCATCTAAGGAGAAAAAACTCGTCACACTGGATGAATATGTGTCCAGAATGCCTGAGGATCAAAAATATATCTATTACGCGTCCGGCGATTCATATGAGCGGATTGAAAAGCTGCCGCAAACTGAAATGGTGGCGGACAAAGGCTACGAAATTTTATATTTCACGGAAGATATTGATGAATTCGCGATCAAAATGCTGACAAGCTACGAGGAAAAAGAGTTCAAATCCGTATCAAGCGCGGACTTAGGCATCGACGCTGATGAAGATGAAAAGCAGACCGAGGCCGAAGAAAACGAATATAAAGACCTGTTCGAAAGCATGAAAGAGATTCTTGCGGATAAAGTGAAGAACGTCAGAGCATCGAAGCGCTTAAAATCCCATCCGGTATGCTTTGCGACAGACGGCGAAGTGACGATCGAAATGGAGAAAGTGTTAAACGCCATGCCTGACAGCCAGCAGGTCAAAGCGGAAAAAGTGCTGGAAATCAACCCGAATCACGAAGTGTTTGAGACGTTAAAGAACGCGCACGGACAAGATCGGGAAAAGCTTGCATTATACACAAACCTTCTCTACAATCAGGCCCTTCTGATTGAAGGGCTGCCGATCCACGATCCGGTAGAGTTTACGAATGATATTTGCAAAGTCATGGTATGACGCCAAAAAGGAATCGCCCATCGGGGGCGATTCCTTTTTTGATTACAGCGTGCGCTGTTTAAGAATTTGATTTTGTTTGCTGCGCTTCTTTAAGGAGAAACGTTTTTTCAAGTGCGTTTCGATTTCTTCTAAACTTCTGCCCTTCGTTTCCGGAACGATGTAAGCGGCGAAGAAGAAGGATGTAAGGCAGATGACTGAGAAAATTCCGAATACCCAGCCGATGCCCATCGCGCTCAGCATAAGCGGGAATATCAGTGAAACGACCAGATTGGTTGCCGACAGAATCAATGTCGTAAATCCAGTTGCGGCTCCGCGTGCATTTGACGGGAACAGCTCCGGCATCAGGACCCATACGACGGGACCCCATGTCGCCTGGTAAAAGACGATATAGATTCCGAGAAACAGGACGGTCAGCCAAGCTGTTGAAGCTGACAGGCCGGCGAGAAGGAGAATGGCTGATAGTGACGCCAGGCTCAAGGTGATGCCGACACTTCCCCACATCAGCAGTTTTTTCCGGCCGATCCGGTCAATTAAGATCATGGCGGTGATACACATGATGACGTTTAAGACACCGATGCCCATCGTGCCGAGAACGGACGCCGAAGTGCCGAGTCCGGCCTTCGTAAAGATGGTCGGCGCATAGTAAATTACCGTGTTGATACCGACCGCCTGCTGGAAGATGGCAAGGCCGATTCCGATCAGCAGCATAGGACGGATCCATTTTGCTTTCAGCAAGCCGAGTGTCGATTCTTTTTTCTCGGCTTCTCCTTGTTTCATCTCCGCCAATTCAACGGCGATATCCTCTTTGTCGTGCGTCATTTCCATGACTTTTCTGGCTTCCTGTTCACGGCCGCGTTTGACGAGCCATCTCGGAGATTCCGGCATAAACGCGATTCCGATTAATAATAGCGCCGCCGGTACTGCGGCGAGACCTACCATCCAGCGCCAAGCTTCAAATGGGGTGAATATGTAATTCACAATATATGCGAGTAAAATTCCGGTCACAATCATTAAGTTATTCAATGTGCCGAGCGTTCCGCGTATTTTCGTCGGAGCCATCTCAGAAAGATAAACGGGAACAAGCGCCGTTGAACCGCCGACGGCTAACCCGAGAATGACACGGGAGATGATCAGCATAGTGACGGTTTGCGAAGCCGCGCAGGCAAGCGCACCGAAAATAAATATGAGTGAAAGGACGAAAACGACTTTTCTCCTGCCCCATCGGTCAGAGCATGTCCCGCTTAACGCGGACCCGAAAATCGCACCGAGCAGCAGCATGCTGACGACCAATCCCTCAGTCAGCGTGTTCAAAGGAATATCTTTGTTGATAAATAGCAAAGCCCCTGAAATCACGCCGGTGTCATAACCGTAAAGCAGCCCACCTAATGCTCCGAAAAAGTAAATCAGGTATTTTTTGGTGTTTTTCTTCACAGATGATCCTCCTCATCTTTTGGAACGCATAATAGTTTATTTAGATAACTATTTCATTCCCCTGTGAAAAAAAATATAAACATAAAAAAACACGCCCTTTAAAAGGCGTGTTTTTCTTATGAAAACAGCTTGTCGATAAACGCGATTTCTTCAGCAGAAAGCGTAATGGAGGCTGCTTTCATGTTGTCTTTTAGTTGATCCGCGCGTTTGGCGCCCGGAATCAGGATGTCGATTTCAGGTCTCGCCAAATACCTGGCAAGCACGATATGCGCCGTGTCAGCATTGTGCTTTTCGGCAATCGGTTTGAGCTGGTTGACTTTTTTGATGTTTTCTTTAAACTGCTCCCCTTGGAAATGAGTCTGATCATTACGCAGATCGCCTTCAGGGAAGGTTGTGTTCTCGTCGTATTTGCCGGCCAGCAGTCCGGAAACGAGCGGGAAGTACGGAATGAATGAAATATTGTGTTCTGTCGTATAAGGGAAGAACGTCTTTTCAGCCTCACGGTTCAGCAGGTTGTATTCCCCTTGAATCACATCGACTAAGCCGTCTTTATTGGCTTCTTTCAGCTGCTCCAGAGAGAAATTGGAGACGCCGATGGAACGGATTTTCCCTTCTTTTTTCAGCTCATTCAAGGCTTGCACGGCTTCGTCCTTCGGAGTGTCCTCATCCGGGAAATGGATGTAGAATAAATCAATGTAATCAGTCTGCAGGCGTTTCAGGCTGTCTTCGACTGATTGTTTCAAAAAGGCCAGTGAGTTGTCGAAAACGAAGTCATCGCCTTCTTTCCTGTGCGCGGCTTTTGTGGCGATGAAGACATCCTCACGGTTAAACTCTTTCAGCACCTCGCCGATTAATTCTTCAGAACGGCCCACACCGTAAATATAGGCGGTATCTAACATGGTAACGCCGCTTTTAATCGCTTCACGAACCAATTCTTTTCCCGTTTCTTCATTCAGATTCGGATAGAGATTGTGCCCGCCGACCGCATTTGTTCCCAAACCGATCGGAAATACCTTTAAGTCAGTTTTGCCGATTGTTACTTTGCTCATGTTTTCGCCTCCTGAAACAATAGAATATCTAGCGCCTGCCGGAAAATGACGGCAGCGTACTCTATTAACTATAACGCTATGCCAAGTGAATGTCGATTTGGTGCTCTTGGCAATACTTCGTATATTCCTCATCAAGCTGCTGAGAAGTGACGATGCTGTGAAGACGGTCGAAAGGCGCGTATGTCAGAAGCGTGGATTTGCCGAATTTAGAATGATCCGCGAGCAGATACACTTCGTTCGCCTTTTCAGAAATTTTCTTTTTCACCTCGTATTCCAGTAAGTCGGAATTCGTCAGGCCATGTGTGATCGTTGTCCCGGTAGCGGACATGAACGCTTTGTTAATGTTGTATTTATTGAGTGTGCTCGGATCATCAATGCCGACAAACGACCTTGTCTTCCGCTTGTAGTTATTGCCGATGATGATCAGGTCGATATTTTTCATGGATGAAGCGGCGTTAATAATATCAAGACTGTTCGTCAAAACCGTCACATTCTTATCGGGGTCAAGGGTCTCCAGCATCGATTTGGTCGTCGTGCCGGAATCAATAAACACAAGATCGTGATCCTCGATAAACCGTGACGCATAGCGGGCGATTTTGATTTTTTCATCCTGATGTTGAATAGTGCGGTTTTCAAAAGGGACGAGCACAGATTTTTCGGCTGATGTCACACCGCCGTATACCTTTTTAATAACCCCTTTTTCCGCAAGCTTATTAATATCCCGTCTGACCGTGTTTTTAGAGACGTTGAATACCTCGCACAGCTCATCCAGCGAAGTGGCTCCGTGTTTGAGAATGTATTCTTCCATCTCCTGAATCCGCATCAGTTTCATAAAAAAACTCCTTCTAGAATTCTTAAAGTAATTAAAATATATAATAAACACCAAGAGTTAATCAATAGTTACTTAACAAATGATAAAAAAGATGGATCATCCCGTACGATTCGACATCGTTCTCCAAGTTCCTGTTTCCCGGCTCAAAAAAAGTATAATAAAAATAATGAAAAAATTTTGATTTTTTAGATTGACTTGAAGGTGTGTTGGGCTTACAATGTAACCAAGAAATGACCAAAATATAACCTGTAAAATCAAAAGTGAAAGGTGTAACCGCTTGCTTTTTCCGGTACATGACCAACTTTTACACGGGAAGATTGGGAATCACCATCATTTTAGCATTTGTAAGCGTTTAATTCATGTCTTTTGTATGTAAAAGATGAATATATTCATCCGTTATCACCCGGCTGAACAGGATGTTTACTATTTAAGGAGGCAATGAGAATGGCAGAGATCAGAAAACTGAAAAACTACATCAATGGTGAATGGGTTGAAAGTAAGACAGATCAATATGAAGACGTTGTCAATCCGGCTACAAAAGAAGTGATGTGCCAAGTTCCGATTTCTACGCGGGAGGATGTGGAATACGCCGTCCGGTCAGCGTCGGAAGCGTTTAAAACATGGTCAAAGACGGCAGTGCCGCGCCGTGCGAGAATTCTATTTAACTATCAGCAGCTTCTCCAGCAGAACAAAGAAGAGCTTGCCCGTCTGATCACTTTGGAAAACGGTAAAAACACGACAGAAGCACTCGGCGAAGTGGGACGCGGAATTGAAAACGTTGAATTCGCAGCGGGCGCGCCGTCACTCATGATGGGCGATTCACTCGCCTCTATCGCAACGGATGTAGAAGCGGCGAACTACCGTTATCCGATCGGGGTCGTCGGCGGTATCGCACCGTTCAACTTCCCGATGATGGTTCCGTGCTGGATGTTCCCGATGGCGATTTCTTTAGGAAATACGTTCATTCTGAAGCCGTCTGAGCGCACGCCGCTGTTAACGGAAAAACTGGCAGAGCTGTTTGAACAGGCCGGGCTGCCAAAAGGCGTCTTCAATGTCGTGCACGGCGCGCATGATGTGGTAAACGGCATTCTTGAGCATCCTGATATTAAAGCCATCTCATTCGTCGGTTCAAAACCTGTCGGCGAGTATGTCTTCAAAAAAGGGAGCGAACATCTGAAGCGCGTTCAGGCGTTAACGGGTGCGAAAAACCATACGATCGTGCTGAATGACGCCCATCTTGAAGATACGGTCACAAATATTATCGGTACGGCATTCGGTTCTGCTGGCGAGCGATGCATGGCATGTGCGGTTGTGACGGTTGAAGAGGGAATCGCCGATGAGTTTATGGCGAAATTGCAGGAAAAGGCCGCAGACATCAAGCTCGGAAACGGACTGGATGACGGCGTGTTCTTAGGCCCGGTCATCCGCGAGGACAACAAAAAGCGCACGCACAGCTATATTGAAAAAGGCATCGAGGAAGGAGCGAGACTCCTTTGTGACGGCCGTGAAAACGTAACGGAAGACGGCTATTTCGTCGGACCGACGATTTTTGATAACGTGACGACGGATATGACGATCTGGAAAGATGAAATTTTTGCGCCCGTTCTGTCGGTCATCCGCGTGAAAAACCTAAAAGAAGCGGTTGACATCGCCAACCAGTCTGAATTTGCGAACGGCGCGTGCCTGTTCACTTCAAATGCGAACGCAATCCGCTACTTCCGTGAGAATATAGATGCGGGAATGCTCGGCATCAATTTAGGCGTGCCGGCGCCGATGGCATTCTTCCCATTCTCGGGCTGGAAGTCTTCTTTCTTCGGCACATTGCACGCAAACGGAAAAGACAGCGTCGACTTCTATACACGCAAAAAAGTCGTGACGGCACGATACCCGTCTCCTGATTTCAATTGATCTGACAGCCGGCCCGGACGGCTTTGATATCACGTCCGGGTTTCCTTTTACCATCAATTAAGGAGGAATAAACATGAGTCATTTGCTGCGAAAACCGAAGGCCGATGAGATTTCTCAAGGCGTGAACATCATACATGAAGTCACTTCATCTAATTCAGACCTCAAATACGTCGGATTTAAAGTCGTCGACCTCGCTCCCGGCTCAACATATACAGAAGATTTGAAAAAGACGGAGTGCTGCATTGTTGCGGTAACGGGAAACATCACCGTCACTGATCATGAACAGACATTTGAAAGCATCGGCACCCGTGAAAGCGTATTTGAAAGAAAACCGACGGACAGCGTTTATGTGTCTAATGACCGCTCTTTTGAGATCACAGCTGTCAGCGGGGCGAGGGTTGCGCTGTGCTACTCTCCGTCCGAACACCAGCTTCCGACAAAGCTGATAAAAGCGGAAGACAACGGTGTGGAACATCGCGGCAAGCTGGCAAACAAACGAACCGTTCATAACATTCTCCCCGATTCAGATCCATCGGCAAACAGCCTTCTCGTTGTTGAAGTTTACACGGACAGCGGCAACTGGTCGAGCTACCCGCCGCACAAACATGACCAAGACAATCTGCCGGCTGAATCCTTCTTAGAAGAAACTTATTACCATGAAATGGACCCGCCGCAGGGTTTTGTCTTCCAGCGTGTATACACGGACGACCGTTCGATTGACGAGACGATGACCGCAGAAAATGAAAACGTTGTCATCGTGCCGGCGGGCTATCACCCGGTTGGTGTTCCGGATGGGTATACCTCTTACTACCTGAATGTAATGGCGGGACCGACACGCAAATGGAAGTTTCATAATGATCCGGCCCATGAGTGGATTCTGGAACGCTAACAAGTGAGGAGTGGCAGATAACGATGAAATATACGTTTAATGAAGAAAGAGAGTTTGATATTGTCGCGATCGGACGCGCGTGTATTGATTTGAACGCGGCGGAATACAATCGCCCGATGGAAGAAACGATGACGTTTTCTAAATATGTCGGCGGCTCTCCGGCAAATATTGCGATCGGCAGCGCCAAGCTTGGATTAAAAACCGGTTTTATCGGCAAAATCCCGGACGATCAGCACGGCAGATTCATCGTTTCCTATATGAAGGAAAAGGGCGTTGATACGTCACAAATGGTCGTTGACAGAGACGGGCATAAAGCCGGACTCGCTTTTACGGAAATTCTCAGTCCTGAAGAGTGCAGCATTCTCATGTACCGGGATGACGTGGCGGATTTGTATCTTGAGCCGTCCGAAGTCAATGAAGGCTATATCGCAAACGCGAAAATGCTGCTCGTTTCTGGGACGGCGCTTGCGAAAAGCCCGTCGCGCGAAGCCGTCTTAAAAGCGGTGCATACCGCAAAAAAACATGACGTAAAAGTCGTTTTTGAGCTCGACTATCGCCCGTATACATGGCAATCGGCAGAAGAAACAGCCGTGTACTACACGCTGGTGGCGGAACAATCCGATATCGTCATCGGGACGCGTGACGAATTTGACGTGATGGAGAACCGCAGCGGCGGAAATAACGATGAAACCGTCCGCCATTTGTTTGCGCATTCCGCTGACCTTATCGTCATCAAGCACGGCGTTGACGGATCATACGCATACAGCAGATCGGGAGAAATCTTCCGGGCGCATGCCTATCAAACAAAGGTGCTGAAGACGTTCGGAGCGGGTGATTCCTACGCGTCCGCCTTCATCTACGGACTTGTCAGCGGCCGGGATATTGAAACGGCATTAAAATACGGGAGCGCTTCCGCTTCCATCGTCGTCAGCAAACACAGCTCCTCAGAAGCAATGCCGGCTGCCGATGAAATCATCGAACTGATTGAAGCACAGCACAGTCTGAATGGTAAATAGAACGATAAAAGGTGGGATCGTTTGTGGGCAAGACAATTCGCTTAACGACAGCACAAGCGCTGATTAAATTTTTAAACCGGCAGTACATTCATATTGACGGAAAAGAAGAGCCGTTCGTTGAAGGCATCTTCACGATTTTCGGCCACGGAAATGTGTTGGGGATCGGGCAGGCGCTTGAGCAGGACGCCGGGCACCTGAAAGTCTATCAAGGCAAAAACGAACAAGGCATGGCGCATGCCGCGATGGCATACAGCAAGCAAATGCTGAGAAGAAAAATTTACGCGGTATCAACATCGGTCGGGCCGGGTGCCGCAAATTTGACGGCTGCCGCGGGCACGGCTCTGGCTAACAATATTCCGGTGCTGCTGCTTCCGGCCGATACCTTTGCGACGAGGCAGCCTGATCCGGTGCTTCAGCAGGTGGAGCAGGAATACAGTGCCGCCGTCACGACAAACGATGCGTTAAAGCCCGTGTCACGCTATTGGGACCGCATTACCCGCCCCGAGCAGCTGATGAGCAGCTTAATCCGGGCATTTGAAGTAATGACGGATCCGGCAAAAGCGGGTCCGGCGACAATCTGCATTTCTCAGGATGTAGAGGGAGAAGCGTATGATTTTGATGAAAGCTTCTTTGAAAAACGCGTTCATTATATTGATCGTATGCAGCCGAGCGAGCGTGAGCTGAAAGGCGCCGCGGAAAGAATTAAAGAGAGCAGCCGCCCCGTCATTTTAGTGGGCGGCGCGAAGTATTCCGGCGCGCGTGAGGAATTGATCGCGCTTTCTGAAACATACGGCATTCCTCTTGTGGAAACGCAGGCCGGTAAGTCAACGGTTGAAGCTGACTTCGCCAACAATCTGGGCGGCATGGGCATCACGGGCACACTTGCCGCAAACAAAGCCGCCCGCCAGGCTGATCTTATCATCGGTGTCGGTACACGGTACACGGACTTTGCGACATCCTCCAAAACGGCGTTTGATTTTGAAAAAGCAGCATTCTTGAATATCAATGTCAGCCGCATGCAGGCTTATAAGCTTGACGCGTTTCAGGTCGTAGCCGATGCGAAAGTGACGCTCGGCAGGCTGCACGGCTTATTGGACGGATATAAAAGCGCATTCGGCACGGCGATTAAAGACTGGAAGGATGAATGGCTGGCTGAACGGGACCGGCTCGGCAAAGTCACTTTTACACGTGACGCGTTCAAACCGGAAATTAAGAATCATTTTTCACAGGACGTGTTAAACGAGTATGCCGACGCGCTCAAGACTGAGCTGCCGCAAACAACGGCGCTTCTGACGATCAATGACACGATTCCTGAAGACAGTATCGTCATCAGTTCGGCGGGGTCTCTTCCGGGAGATTTGCAGCGTCTGTGGCATTCCAATGTCCCGAATACGTACCATCTGGAGTACGGCTATTCCTGCATGGGATATGAGGTATCAGGCACGCTCGGCCTCAAGCTGGCCCATCCGGACAAAGAAGTCTATTCACTCGTCGGCGACGGAAGTTTTCTGATGCTGCATTCAGAGCTGATTACGGCGCTTCAATATAACAAAAAAATCAATGTCCTGCTTTTTGATAACTCCGGATTCGGCTGTATCAACAACCTGCAAATGGATCACGGCAGCGGCAGTTATTTCTGTGAGTTCCGCACAGAGGACAATCAGATTTTAAACATTGATTACGCGAAGGTGGCAGAGGGATACGGCGCCAAAACATACAGAGCCAATACGGTTGAAGAGCTGAAAGCGGCGCTTGAAGATGCGAAAACGCAGGACGTATCCACGTTAATTGAGATGAAGGTTCTGCCGAAAACGATGACAGACGGCTATGACAGCTGGTGGCATGTCGGCGTGGCGGAAGTGTCTGAGCAGGAAAGCGTCCAACGGGCATACGAAGCGAAAGAGACGAAGCTGAAGTCTGCGAAGCAGTACTAGAGGGGAGGCATCACGATGGGCAAACAAGATATTCTGTGGGGCATCGCCCCCATTGGATGGCGCAATGACGATATGCCGGAAATCGGAGCCGGGAATACGCTTCAGCATTTGTTGAGCGATATTGTTGTCGCCGGCTTCCAAGGTACGGAAGTGGGAGGGTTTTTCCCTGAACCCTCCGTCCTGAATAAGGAGCTGGCTCTCCGGAACTTGCGGATTGCGGGAAAATGGTTCAGCAGCTTTATCATTCAAGACGGTATTGAAAAAACAGCCGAACAATTTACAGAACACTGTGATTATTTGAAAAAAGTCGGGGCTGATGTCGCCATCGTTTCTGAACAGACGTACAGTGTTCAGGGGTTGGACATTGATGTTTTTAAGAAAAAACCGCACTTCTCAGATGAAGAATGGGATACGCTTTGCCAAGGCCTGAACCGCCTTGGGAAAATCGCGGAAGAACACGGGCTTGACCTCACTTTTCATCATCATCTCGGCACAGGCGTTCAGACGGCGGGAGAAGTTGACCGGCTGATGGAAGGGACGGATCCCCGGTATGTCCATTTGCTTTATGATACAGGCCATGCTTATATCTCGGACGGAGATTACATGACGATTCTGAATAAGCATATGGAACGGATCAGACACGTTCATTTCAAGGATGCGCGGTTTGACATTATGGAGCTGTGCAGAAAGGAAGGCAAGTCATTCAGGCAGTCGTTTTTACAGGGCATTTTTACGGTTCCCGGAGACGGATGCATCGATTTCACCGAAGTGTACCGAACGCTCATCCGTCATGATTATTCAGGCTGGATCGTCATTGAAGCCGAACAAGACCCGGCAGTCGCCAATCCGCTTGAGTACGCGCTGATTGCGAGAAAGTATATCGACAAAGAACTGCTTGATCCTGCAAATTAGAGGGGGACTTATATGAATAGTGCCAAGGCGGAATCAGCTTTCAGCAAAAGGACCATCGCCGCAGCATTAGCAAATTACATTGATGCAGGTTCCATCGTGGCAGGGTCAGCGGGTTTATCCATGTGGGTCAGCTATTTGAAGCTGTCCGACAGCCAGATCGGATTGCTAGGCGCCTTCAGTGCAAACGCCATATCAGCGGCCATCGGAGCGCTGCTTGGCGGATATTTGGCTGATAAGGTCGGACGGAAAGCGGTCTATACAAACAGTATGCTCGTTTACGCCTTAGGAATTTGTTTGGTTTTGTTTGGATTCAACTTTCCTATGCTGTTATGCGGATACACGATTATCGGGATTTCTGTAGGCGCGGATATTACGGCGTCATGGACCATTATCGCGGAAAACGCCCCTGAGAAAAACCGGGCGAGGCATTGCGGGGTGGCGCAGGTGGCATGGGCCGCCGGAGCCGTTGTGGTCCTGCTGTTATCGGTCCTGGTTGGTGACCTTGGGCTTTTAGGAAATAAAATTGTTTTTGCGCATCTATTGGTGATCGCCCTTATCACATATACGCTAAGAAAGCGTTTACCTGAATCAGATGCCTGGAAAAACAGTGAAGACCGGCCTGCCGCCGTGAAAAAAACATCTTATTTTGACCTGCTTCAGCCGAAATTTTTTAAGAATATTTTGTTTTTAATGGGTGTGTTTCTCATATGGAATCTCGCCGCGGGAGTCATGGGATTCTTTATGCCGTACATCTATCAGCAGGTCGGCGGCGTATCCGCAAATACGGCTAACATTCTGCAGATGGCCCTGTTTATTTTCACCGGGCTCGGCGTCGCTTGTATCTTCATGCCTTTTGCGGATCAATATCGGAAAACGGTGTTCGGGATCTGCGCATTTATGGCTGTTGTCGGCTGGTCGCTGTTTTTACTGCCGTTTCAGGGGCTTCCGGTTCTGCTTTTGTTTGTCTTCGCGATCGGCATCAATAACGGAGCCGGCCAGCAGGCGAACTACCAGCTGTGGGCAAGCGAGCTGTTCCCGACGGAGCACAGGGCGTCGGCACAAGGGCTCATGTTCTTTCTGGTCCGTATTTCAATCGGAATTTGGAGTTTATTTGTGCCGGTTATCATGATACAGTTCGGCATCGGTGTTATGGCAGGTATTCTGCTCATATGCGTGACGGCCAGTATGGTCATCGGGCTTGTCTTCGCACCGAATACGTCCGGCAAGTCGCTTGAACAGATTCAGGAGGAACTGTACGGTGCTCCTCAGGACGGCAGCGAGAAAAGAAAGACGAGAACAATCATTTGATTATCAGAAGGAGTGGCGATCAATGAATTTACGTATAGGGGTTATCGGAACCGGTGCTATCGGAAAAGAGCACATCAACCGCATCACAAATAAGCTGTCCGGCGCGGAAATTACCGCTGTAACGGATGTGAATCAGGAGGCTGCACAGCAGACCGTTCAGGATTTCAATTTGAACGCCTCCGTTTATCCTGATGACGACAGCCTCCTCGCTGCTGAAAATGTGGACGCCGTCTTAGTGACAAGCTGGGGCCCGGCTCACGAGTCCAGCGTTTTGAAAGCGATTCAGCGCGGCAAATACGTTTTTTGTGAAAAGCCGCTCGCGACAACGGCAGAAGGCTGTATGCGCATCGTCGAAGAAGAAATGAAGACGGGACGCCGATTGGTGCAGGTAGGCTTCATGCGCAGATATGACAGCGGTTATGTTCAGCTGAAAGAAGCGATCGACAACCGTGTGGTCGGAGAGCCGCTGATGATTCACTGTGCGCACCGCAATCCGACGGTCGCGCCGAATTATTCAACAGACATGGCCGTTGTCGATACGCTCGTTCATGAAATCGATGTCCTTCACTGGCTCGTCAATGACGACTATGAATCCGTACAGGTCATCTATCCGAAGAAATCAAAAAATGCGCTGCCGCATCTGAAAGATCCGCAGATGGTCATTATTGAAACAAAAGGCGGTATCGTCATCAATGCCGAAATCTATGTGAACTGTAAATACGGCTACGATATTCAATGTGAAATCGTCGGAGAAGACGGCATCATCAAGCTTCCGGAACCATCCAGCATCAGCTTGAGAAAAGAAGGGACATTCAGCACCGATATTCTGATGGATTGGCAGCGCCGATTTGTGGCTGCGTATGATGTGGAAATTCAAGACTTCATTGATTCGATCCGGAAAAAAGGCGAAGTCAGCGGTCCGACGGCATGGGACGGTTACATCGCCGCCGTGACGACTGACGCGTGCGTAAAAGCTCAGGAATCCGGCCGGAAAGAGCCTGTGGCGCTCCAAGAGAAACCGGCATTCTATCAATCATTTACGACTGTGAATAAATAATAGATTGGGAGTGAAAGAAATGAAACTGGCCTTGGATCCATCCATGTACCGTGATGATTTAACGTTAGAAGAAATGGTCTATAAAACGGCGGAGCTCGGTTATGAATATATCGAACTGTCACCGCGTGAGGATTTTTGTCCTTTCTATAAATATCCGAAAGTCGATTCAGCAAAGATCAAACAATTGAAGCGCCTTTTAAAGGATACAGGCGTGAAGCTGTCCTCTCTCCTTCCGCTTTACCACTGGGCAGGCCCTGATGAAGACCGCCGCCAGGCAGCCGTGCGCAACTGGAAACGGGCGATCAAAATTGCGGTTGAACTTGAAGTGGATTTGATGAACAGCGAATTCAGCGGTTCAAAATATGATCCGTTAACTAGTGAAGAAAAATTTATCAAATCCATGGATGAGCTGCTGCCCGTCTTTGAAAAAGAAGGCGTCAAACTCAATCTGCAGGCCCACCCGTATGATTTTATCGAGACGCACAAAGGTGCGATGGATATGATCCGCGCGCTTGACAAGGATTGGATCAATCTTGTCTACTCGACTGCGCATACATTCTTCTACGATGACGGCAAAGGCGATATTGCGACCATGTTTGACGAAGCCGGCGACCGCCTCACACATGTTTTATTTGCAGATACCTATAATCATAAGGCGGCGCATGGCCTGCGCTACATCGTCAATCCGCCTGACGCGAAAGTAACGGTTCACCAGCATTTGGACATCGGTCAAGGCGAGGTGGATTTTGATACGATTTTCAAAAAGATGAGGGAGATGAAGTTCGACGGAATTGCGACGAATGCCGTTTTTGCTTGGGTCGGAGAAAGAGCGGATGAATCAAGCCGGTTCATGCTTAAGAAATTAAAAGAAGAATTAGGTATGGCGTAAGCTGAGTATGGAGTTCGGCGGGACGGGGCCAAAAAGCCCTTCAGCCGGACTCCCTTCATATCTAAAACGCGATGGGAGAGGCTGACATGAAACTTTGCTTTAATGAAGCGACAACGTTGGAGAATTCAAACCTGAAACAGGATTTAGAGCTGTGCGAAAAGCACGGCTATGATTATATTGAAATCCGCACAATGGATAAGCTGCCGGAATACTTAAAAGACCATTCACTGGCCGATCTGGCGGAATATTTTCAAACCCATCACATTAAGCCGCTTGCACTGAACGCATTGGTTTTCTTCAACAATCGTGATGAAAAGGGCTATCGGGAGATCATTTCAGAATTCAAAAGCATGATGGAAACCTGCAAAACACTTGGCGTGGAATATGTGGTGGCCGTACCGCTTGTGACAGAGCGGAAAATATTAAAAGAAGAGATCAAAAAGAGCAGCATCAAGGTGCTGACTGAGCTTTCTGATATCGCGGAGCCGTACGGCGTAAATATCGCCCTTGAATTTGTCGGCCACCCGCAATGCACGGTCAATACATTTGAACAGGCATATGACATCGTGGAGGCTGTCGGCCGGGATAATGTCGGGCTTGTGTTTGACAGCTTTCATTTCCACGCGATGGGCTCCAATATTGAGAGCCTGAAGCAGGCGGACGGAAAGAAAATTTTCATCTATCATATTGACGATACAGAAGATTTCCCGATCGGTTTTTTAACGGATGAAGACCGCGTCTGGCCGGGGCAGGGGGCAATTGACTTAGACGCCCATCTGTCAGCACTAAGAGAAATCGGATTCAATGATGTTGTCTCCGTAGAGCTGTTCAGACCTGAATATTATAAGCTGACCGCGGAGGAAACGATCAAAACGGCAAAAGAAACAACGGAAGCCGTCGTATCAAAATACTTCATGAAGGAGGCGTGAACATGGCTTTTGTCACCATGAAACATCTTCTTGCGGAAGCGAAACGGGAGCATTATGCAGTCGGCCAGTTTAATATAAACGGCCTGCAATGGACAAAAGCGATTCTGCAAGCGGCGCAAAAGGAGCAATCCCCGGTCATCGCCGCGGCATCTGATCGGCTGGTCGATTATTTAGGCGGCTTTAAAACGATTGCCGCCATGGTCAGCGCGTTAATGGAGGAAATGGCGATTACCGTTCCCGTCGTGCTTCATCTTGATCACGGAAGCAGTGCGGAACGCTGCAGACAGGCGATTGACGCCGGGTTCAGCTCAGTGATGATTGACGGCTCCCATGCGCCGATTGACGAGAATATCGCAATGACAAAAGAAGTCACCGATTATGCCGCAAAGCACGGCGTGTCAGTAGAAGCCGAAGTCGGCACGGTCGGCGGCATGGAAGACGGGCTGGTCGGCGGAGTCCGCTATGCTGATATCACGGAATGTGAGCGGATCGTCAAAGCAGCCAATATCGACGCGCTGGCCGCCGCCCTCGGCTCCGTACACGGCAAATATCAGGGTGAACCGAAACTCGGATTTAAGGAAATGGAGGAAATCTCCCGCATGACCGACATTCCTCTCGTTCTTCACGGAGCATCCGGAATTCCGCAGGATCAGATCCAAAAAGCCATCACGCTCGGCCACGCGAAGATCAATATCAATACGGAATGTATGGTAGCCTGGACAGACGAAACACGCCGCATGTTTCAGGAACAAAGCGATCTGTACGAACCGCGCAGCTATATGACCCCCGGCATCGAAGCCGTGGAAGAGACAGTGCGAAGCAAAATGAGAGAGTTCGGATCAGCCGGTAAAGCTGTAAAACAGCAGGTCGGCTGATGAGACCGGAAACCGCCGGAATGGCGGTTTTTTTGTGCGGTGTTGCGTCCGTACGCCTGAAACGATTATGATGATGGCAGCAGTGTAAGAAACGGGAGTGGTTCAGATTGAATAAAATCATGATTGTGGAAGACAGTGAAGACATTCGCGGACTATTGCGGAATTATCTTGAAAAATACGGATATCAAACCGTGGCGGCCGCGGATTTTACGGCTGTTCTTGATGTTTTTTTACAGGAAAAGCCTGATGTGGTGCTGCTTGATATCAATCTGCCGTCCTATGACGGCTATTATTGGTGCCGCCAGATCCGTCAGCACTCCACAAGCCCGATCATTTTTATTTCAGCCAGAAGCGGAGAAATGGATCAGGTGATGGCGATTGAAAACGGCGGAGATGATTATATCGAAAAACCGTTTTCCTATGATATTGTGCTGGCGAAAATCAAAAGCCAGATCCGCAGGGCGTACGGGGAGTACGCCGCAAAGCAGGGGGAGAAAGTGCTTGAATATGCCGGTGTGCAGCTCTTTGTGGAACGGTTTGAACTGCGCTTTCAGGATGAAAAAAGCGAGCTTTCTAAAAAAGAAAGCAAGCTCTTGGAAGTGCTGCTGGAGCGGGGAGAAAAGGTGACGGGAAGAGACCGGCTCATGGAAAAAACATGGGACACCGATATTTTCGTCGATGATAATACACTTAACGTGTATATCACGCGGCTCAGAAAAAAACTGCGGGAGCTGAATGCGCCTGTATCAATTGAATCGGTGCGGGGCGAAGGCTACCAGCTGAGGGCGCTGTCATGAAGCTGTTTCTCCGGTCTCATGCAGTGCTGATTCTGCTTTTTCTCCTTCAAGGGCTGTTTGTCTTCTTTTATTACTGGTTTGCGGGTCTTCATTCTTTCTCTCACCTGTTTTACATATTGGGCGTGCAGCTTCTTATTTTGGCGGGCTATCTTGCCTATCGCTGGTACAAAGACAGCGGTGTTTATCTTTGGCTCAGCTCGGGACAGGAAGGGACGGACATCCCGCATCTCGGTTCTTCAGAGTTTTGTTCAGAGCTGTATGAAAAGCAGATGGAGCTGATACGGCTGCAGCACCAGAAGCTCCATGAGACCGAAGCCAAGCTCGACGCGCGGGTGACGTATATGAATCAATGGGTGCACCAAGTAAAGACGCCGCTGTCGGTCATTAATTTAATCATTCAGGAAGAGGATGAACCCGTTTTTGAACAAATTAAAAAAGAAGTCCGGCAGATTGAATACGGGCTGGAGACGCTTTTATATTCATCAAGGCTTGATCTGTTTGAACGGGATTTTAAAATCGAAGCGGTTTCGTTATCCGAGCTTCTCCAATCAGTCATTCAAAGCTATAAACGATTTTTTATTCAATACCGCGTCTATCCGAAAATGAATATTCGCGATGATCATCAGATTTATACCGATGCAAAATGGCTCAAATTCGCGATCGGCCAAGTTGTCACAAATGCGGTTAAGTATTCGGCGGGCAAGAGTGACAGACTTGAGCTGAATGTCTTCCGCGATGAAGACAGGACGGTGCTTGAAGTCAAAGATTACGGTGTCGGCATTCCTTCACAGGACATCAAGCGGGTGTTTGATCCGTATTACACCGGCGAAAACGGGCGGCGTTTCCAAGAATCTACGGGAATCGGCCTCCATCTCGTCAAAGAAATTACGGGCAAGCTCAATCATACGGTGGACATCAGTTCGTCCCCGGGTGAAGGGACATCGGTTCGATTTTCATTTCTTACAAAAATGTAAGGCTGCGTTAAGAAAACAACATAGCTCATTCTGTTTCCCCTTGATAACATGGATTTACGTCAAGGGGATTTTTTGTGTTGAACGCCCCGACATTACATGAAAGCAGCTGAGATCAAGAAGAATAAAACCATAAGGAGGATTCTCATGGCGAATATGCTTGAAGTCAAACATATAAATAAAACCTATAAAGGACAAGTGTCCTATCAAGCCTTAAAACAAATTTCATTTTCAATAGAAGAAGGCGAATTCACGGCGGTGATGGGGCCGTCCGGCTCCGGCAAAACAACGCTTTTGAATATCATTTCAACAATCGACCGTCCGGATTCAGGCGATATCCTGATTCACGGAGAAAACCCGCATCGGCTGAAGCGGACAAAGCTCGCTCATTTCCGCCGCAAGCAGCTCGGATTTGTGTTTCAGGATTTCAACCTTCTGGACACACTGACAATCGGTGAAAATATCATGCTGCCGTTAACGCTTGAAAAAGAACCGCCGTCTGTAATGGAAGAAAAACTGCACGCCATCGCGGAAAAGCTCGGAATCGAAAACCTCCTCAGCAAACGGACGTTTGAAGTATCCGGAGGCCAGCGCCAGCGGGCCGCCATCGCAAGAGCGGTCATTCATAAGCCGTCACTCATTCTGGCTGATGAACCGACGGGAAACCTTGATTCCAAAGCGTCAAAAGACGTCATGGAAACGATGCAGAGCCTGAATCAGGATGATCATGTCACGGCTTTGATGGTGACCCACGACCCTGTTGCGGCAAGCTACTGCCGCCGCGTCATTTTTATAAAAGACGGCGAACTGTTTAATGAGATTTACCGCGGGGAAAACCGCCAAGTATTTTATGAACAAATTCTTGATGTGCTGTCTATGCTGGGGGGAAACGCAAATGACCTTTCTTCAGTTCGCTTATAACAACGTCACGAGAAACAAAAGGGCCTATCTTGCATTCTTTTTAAGCAGCGCCTTTTCCGTTTTGATTTTCTTTACCTTTGCGATGTTCCTGTTTCATCCGGCTTTAAAGGAAGGCTACTTGAATAACATTGCCAGAAAAGGCTTAACCGCCGCGGAATGGATGATCTTTGTTTTTTCTTTCTTATTTGTTCTGTATTCGGTTAATGCATTTTTGAAATCGAGAAATAAAGAATTCGGCATCCTGCTTATGCAGGGCATTACGCCGGGGCAGCTGAGAAAGCTCATTACTGCGGAAAATATGATCATCGGCGTCATGTCGATTGCGGCCGGCATTATCGGCGGCGTCATTTTTTCGAAAACGTTCTTTACGGTCGGCGCTTATATTTTAGAAATGGACGCGCTGCCCCTGTACATGCCTTGGAAAGCGCTCGGCATTACGGCCGGAGGATTTCTGCTTTTATTTTTCCTTTTATCGCAGTTCACGATCCTTTTTGTCAGATCAAATACGGTTATCAAATTAATAAAGGGCACTGATAAGGTCAAGCCGGAACCGAAGCCATCCGTGCTTCTGTCCTTATTCGGCATCGCCTGCCTGTGCGGCGGGTACGGCATGGTTCTTAAAGGAAATGTCCACGGTACAGAACCATTCATCATTTTACTGCTTACCGTTATCGGCACGTATTTCTTTTTCAGCCAAAGCAGCATCTGGATTCTGCGCGCGCTGAAGAAGTGGAAAGCCTTTTATCTGCGCGGGAAAAATGTCATTTGGGTTTCTGATCTGGTCTATCGTTTAAAAGACAACGCCCGCCTGTTCTTTATTGTCAGCATTATTTCCGCGGTTGCGTTTACGGCGACGGGCGTGCTCGCGATGTACAAAGCGACCGTCGGGGCGGAAGAGTCAGCCTATGAGATGGAGTATATTTCTTATAGCGACAACCCAAAAGAACAGACTCATTTGAAAGATATTGAGCATGAACTGAAATCACACGGCTTTGCGTATAAGAAAGATAAAATAGATGTTTCCTATATTCGCTATCAGGAAGGAGATACTGTTCCGCCTGTATACATGATCAGTAAATCGGACGTGTCAAAATACTTCCATGTCAAGCTGAACGGGCTGAAAAATGATGAGGCTGTCTATTTCCCGGGCACGTATGACCGCAATCTCAAAAACGTAGCCCCGGATCAGCTGAAGCTGCTGAACCAAAAAGGCGAGCCGTCTGACCAAAAACTGTCGGTAAAAGAAGTCAAAAAACCGCTGATTTCATTGAATGCCATCATCGCGGTGAACGATCAAACCTTTGATCAGTTCAAATCACTCGGTGATAAAGCGTCATTATACGGCTACAGCTATGATCATTGGAAAGACAGTCTTGAGTTCAGCCAATCCTTGAAAAATGAAATTTACGGCAACTATATCGACGTGCATTCTGATTTTGCGTCAAAAGCCGGAACCTACTATGATACGGTGCAGCTGCCGAGTCTGAGTTTATTCATCGGCCTGTTTATCGCGATCGTCTTCTTCGTCGCAGCAGCAAGCTTCTTATATTTCAGGCTGTTCACCGATTTGGATGAGGACCGGGAGCGCTACCGTTCACTGGCCAAAATCGGTCTGAGTGAGCGTGAAATGTCACAAAGCGTGACGATACAACTGGCGATTCTCTTCTTCTTTCCATTTGTCATTGCCGTCATGCATACGCTGTTTGCCTTGAGAACAATGGCTGTGGAAGGGTATTCCGATATAGCGGGACCGCTCAGTCTTACCATCGGAGGATTTTTCATTTTTCAGCTTCTGTTCTTCCTCGCGGTGCGGTCGAGCTATTTGAAAAAAATGAACAAGTAAGGGGAGTGCAAAGATGAAGAAAGCATTGGCAATCCTGGCCGTCGTGGCGGCCGCTGCCGTTATATACGGGCTTCTCTTTTTTCATAACGATGTTACAGACAGATTTAATCCGCTTATTCACCAGCAAGATGTCTATGTACAGATTGACCGAGATGGTAAACATCTTAGCCCGGGCGGTACTGAGTATACATTAGACGGATATAATGCGTCCGGAAAAAAAGAGGAAGTGACCTTTTTCGCCGGTAAAGAACTTCGGAAGAACGCGTATTTGAAGGTGAAGGCGAAAGGAAAGTATGTCGAGACCTGGGAAGAAGTCAGGTTTGAAGATATGCCGGACTCCGTACAGTCAAAATTAAAATGAATCATACAAAACGGCACAGTGTTATAACTGTGCCGTTTTCTTATTTTTTATTTTCTTCAGCCCGTTTGATCAGCATGTCGGTGATGATATCCATCTGTTTGCTGACGGCAATCGGGTCATACGGATAGAAGGTGTGATAGTCGTTGATAAAGACACGATTGTTCTTCACGGCGTCGAGATTTTTCCAAACGGATGACTCTTTAAGACGCTCAAACGTTTTGCTTTCTCCGTTCGGATTGTAATCGGTAATGAACATATAATCAGCCGCATATTGAGGGATGACCTCTTGAGAAATCTGTTTCATGGCACCCGATTTGATGATGTCTTTTTCAATTTTAGCCGGCGCTTTTAATCCGAGCGCGTTATAAACGGCCTGGCCGCCGCGGCCGGAATTGTCATTGAAAATCCAGATCTCGCCTTTGTCCGTCGTTTCATAAAGGCCGACTGTCGTATCTTTGCCGATCACATCTTTGAGCCGCTTTCGATCGGCTTCAGCTTTTTTGTTGAAGTCTGCCATAAAGCTTTTGGCTTTATCCTTCGCTCCGGTAATGTCACCGAATAGGCTGACCGTATCTTTCGTATTTTTTGCGGTGTTAAAAGGAATGACAATCGTTGGCGCGATTTTCGATAGTTTCTCGTATTGGTCATCCTTCATCAGTACGATTAAATCTGGCTTCAGCTGCATCACTTTCTCCACATTGACGGGATTGCCGACGTCCGTGATGTGTTTCAGCTGTGTTTTGATAAACGGATTTTTGAAAGCCCATGAGCCCGCCCCGACGACATTTGCGTCAACGGACAGCAGCTCACCCGCATAAAAGTCAGTGACGATCCGCTTCGGGTGTGCGGGTATATCAATATTTCCTTTTGCCGATTGATATGTACGCATGTCTGTCTTCTCTTTACCTGATGCTGATCCGCTGTTTTCCTTCGCGCCGCTGCAGGCGCTTAAGGCAAAAACGAGCAGAAGTGCCAGGCCGATCAGCCATGATTGTTTCTTCATCATGATCCCCCTCATTAAATGATAATGATTATCATTATTAATATAGCAGGAAGACCTCATTCCGTCTATGTTTTTTATAGAAAACCTTCCTTGATTATCCATGTTATAGTAGTAAAGGAGGGATGAATGTTGATTACGAAAAGAGGGAACTGGTGGGAAGTGCTGCACAGCTGGTGGCTGCTGCTGACTCTCGTACCATTTGCGCTCACCGCTTTCTTGGCCTTTTTCTATATCGGCTACCGGGCCAAGAACAAAAAATGGCTGAAATACGGTCTTATCTATTTTATTATTTTAGCAATTGCTTTTGTGCTGCCGAGCACACCCGGCGTGTATATCGTGCTGCCTTTATGGGTCATCTCCATCATCCACGGTCTGAAGGTGCGGGCGGCTTATTTGATACAGCTTGATGTGTTTAAACAAAATGTCGAAGCAAGAGCGTATGAAGCGGTAAGACATGAGGCGGAAGCAAAATTCGGCAGAAAGCCCGCTCATCGCATTGATCTGACAAAACAACGATAAAAACAAATGACAAAGCCGATATCCTTGCGCTTTGTCATTTGCATGATCGGGCTACTGCTGGTATGAATGCTGTTGGAACGGTGTGTGATGCTGGGTTTGCGGGAATGAAGAAACATTCGTGTTTGTCATCGGTGAAGGCATGTGTCCGCTTACGTCCTGCTGCAGCTGATTGCACACATTCACGATCTGCTGACATTTTTGAATGGCCATTTCATGCCCCTGAAGCGCTTGCTGAATGGTATGAACGGCATGCTGCTCATGGTTAAGCATCTGCTGAAGCATTTGAATATTTTGCTGTTCCTGCTGAAGCATTTGCTTGTACTGCTGGCTGCTTTGCTGTGTCTGCTGAATCAGCTGCTGTGCTGTCTGGCGGCATTGCTGGAGCTGATTTCCGCTGTATTGGTTTTGGTACATCATGAAAACCTCCTGGAATGATTGATTTTACATATTTATCATGTGAAAGAATGTGGGAGGCATTCATGCAAGCAGGGGATTCAAATATTTACCTGTTATGTACAGAGCGGAATACAAGGCTCGGGAATGGCCTGTCGAGCTTTGTATTCCGGCCCTTTTTCTCAGAAGCCGCCTTCTGTAGCGTGAAAAGGGATATTGAGTCTGTTTTCAACCGCGCGCAGGCGCTGATTCAAGCGGTTTAAGCGGCGGGAATGGATCTCAATTGCCTGGCTCAGCCGTCTGACCTGCTCGCTCATCCGTGTGATTTCCCGGTTTTGGCGCTGGTCTTCATTTGAGAGACGGGTGAGCTCTCTCGTTTGCTCAGCGTTTTGTCTTTCAAGCTGGGCGACTCTCCGTTCTAAAGCCGTCGGCTGCCGGTCTTCAGGCTGGTAGGGCGCATAATAAGCTTCCTGCTGATACGGCTCATACTCAACACGGTTCACTTCGAATTCCTGCTGCTGAGGGAAATAGGCAGGAGGGGTATAGTACTGATATGGGTTCATTCATCATTCTCCTTATCTAGTGAAGTCTTTATACACTATGTAGTCAATTGCACAGTGCCACGGCACCCGCCTAACTTACAGGCGTAAAAAAGCTTCGAAGGAAGGTGATCATGTTGCGGAATATACGGATTTTTATCATGCCGATTCTTGTTTTCGGATGCGTCATGATGACGGGCTGCCAGCTAAAGAAAGCAGACGATACCCCTTTTTATTACGGGACATGGGATGCAGGGCTTGAGCCGGGACCGATGGACGGGGTCAGATCTGAAACCGTCACGTTTACGAAAGACAGAGTCCTGACAAAGCAGGTCATCAAAGGCCGCGGCGAGGTTGACATGCCCTCAGATGCTTACAAGGTGATATCACAAAACACGGACGGAACGATCGAAATTGAATACCTCGGACATCCGCATCCCGTCAAAAGCACGTTGAAAAGAGGAAAAAATAATACGCTCATTTGGAAGATATACGGAGGAACAAAAACAATGACAAGAATAAAAACCGGCGGGGAGGATGCACATGCGAAATAAGGCTGCCGACAGACTCGTTTTGACGGGTGTCATCGTACATATCATTCAATGGTTTTCAGTGTTATGGTTATTCTTTATGCTTTTAGACCAGTTTGGGCATTTTACTATTTATAATCCCAATGTCGTAAACGGCAGCATGCAGTCATTTTCATTCTTTGATATGATGCGCGCTCTTCTGTTTTCCGGCACGCTGCGGAATACGCTGCTGCTGTTTTTATTCGCGGCACTGCTCATTTACTTATGGGTGAACGCTCTGTTTATCCTGTTAGAAATCGTTTCATATATCATGATCAGACGGAACAGCCGTTCATTGTGGGCATACTTTCCCGCAGCGATGGGAATAAAGCTTGCCCTTCTGGACATAGCGGCTGTCCCTTTCTTTGCGGCGGGGCTGATTCTCTTAAAGCAGAAAACAGAGAACGGCGAACAAGCCGACAAGAGGAAAAGACGGCCGCGTATCCGGAAACAAGCCCGGTATATGAAGAGAAGGCGGAGAAATCCGTCCGTTTGATTTTTCATTGAAAAGAAAAAACGATATGATGAAAGTATAAGAAGAAAAGGATCACAAAGGAGATGCAGGATGTACAAGTTAATCGCAATAGATATGGACGGAACACTATTAAACGATCATCATGAAGTAACGGCTGAAGTCCGCGGGGCGCTTGATGCCGCCAAAGCGGAAGGGGTCAATATCGTCCTGTGCACGGGACGGCCGATCGGCGGCGTGCGGCGGTATTTGGAAGAGCTGAATTTACAGGAAGAAGGCGACTTTGTGATTGCTTATAACGGCGCCCTCGTCCAAAATACGTATACAAACGGTGTCGTGGCCGAGCAGTCATTAGGCTTTGAAGATTTAGAGGCGCTTCACGAGCTGAGCTTACAGCTGGATACCCCGATGCATTACTTTGACACAGCCAATCTGTACACGCCGAACCGGGATATCAGTGAATACACGGTATACGAATCATACATTACAAAAGTGCCGCTTCATTTCCGCACGATCGATGAGGTGCCGAAGGATATTCTCATTCCGAAAATCATGTTCATCGACGATCCGGACAAGCTGGAGAAAACGATCGCTTCCATTCCGGAATCATTCAAGGAAAAATACACAATGGTCAAAAGCGCGCCGTTCTTCCATGAGATTCTTCACCCTGAAGTGAGTAAAGGAAACGCGGTCAAGCTGCTGGCTGAAAAACTTGGCATTGAACAAAAAGATGTCATGGCAATCGGCGATAACGGCAACGACATGTCCATGATTCAGTGGGCCGGCTGCGGTGTGGCAATGGCCAATGCCATCCCGGAAGTAAGGGACATTGCAAATTTTGAAACAAAATCAAACAACGAACACGGCGTAGCGCATGCGATTCAGGAGCTTGTGCTGAAAAAATAGGCACCCCATCAGAGGGTGCTTTTTTACCGTGTGTTTTGGTGATATGATAAGCGGAGAGGGGAGGCGCGATATGGATCGTGAAAAACAGCAGCTCAGCATAGAAGCGGCAAAATTATATTATCAATCAGATTACAGCCAGCAGCAGATCGCCGAGCGGCTTAATCTGTCACGCCCCACCGTTTCAAGGCTGCTTCAGTACGCAAAGGAAAAAGGATATGTCCAAATTCGCGTCATGGATCCGTTTGAGGATTTGGATGAACTCGGCGCGAAGCTGGAAGAAAAATACGGGCTGCTTGAGGCGCACGTCGTCTTTTCTCCAAGTGACGATTACCCGGCCATTACACATTACTTAAGCCGCTATGGCGCAGACTATATGCATAAAACCGTAAAGGACGGCGATATACTCGGCGTAAGCTGGGGGACGACGATGTACCAGATCGCAAGCCGTATGGAACCGAAGCAGGTAAAGAGCGTTGAAGTCGTGCAGCTGAAAGGCGGCATCAGCCATTCCAACGTCAATACGTATTCGTCTGAGACAATTCAGCTGTTCGCCGAAGCATTTCAGACCATGCCGAGGTATTTGCCGCTGCCTGTTATATTTGACAGCGCCGATGTGAAACAGATGGTCGAGCGGGACAGACATATTAAGCGGATCATTGAAATGGGCAGACAAGCCAATATCGCCCTGTTTACGGTGGGAACCGTCCGGGATGAGGCGCTGCTTTTCAGACTCGGCTATTTCCGGGAAGAAGAAAAACAATTGCTGAAAGCGCGCGGAGTCGGCGATATTTGTTCGCGCTTTTTTGACGCGGAAGGCAGGATTTGCAGCAGCAGCATTAACGGCCGGACCATCGGAGTGGAGCTCAGCGACTTGAAAATGAAAGAGCGTTCCATTTTGGTGGCGGGCGGCAGCAGAAAATGCAAGGCCATTCACGGTGCCCTGACAGGTAAATACGCAAACGTGTTGATTACCGATCAGCATACGGCCAAGAAACTCGTTCAAGAATTGTGACAATTAATGAACATAATTTCAATTACCAATTTACATATGTTCAAAATTCGGTTATTCTAAACGTATCCTAGGAAAAAGGAAGTGCATACAATGTCAATTGCAAGTCAAATAGACCATACTGCTTTGAAACCGCATACACAAAAAGCGGATATATTACAACTGATAAAAGAAGCAAAAGAATATAAATTCGCTTCCGTTTGTGTGAACCCGACTTGGGTCAAACTCGCAGCGGAGGAGCTGAAGGGTACGGGAGTTGACGTTTGCACCGTTATCGGGTTTCCTCTCGGCGCAACGACTTCGGAAACAAAAGCATTTGAAACGAAGGATGCCATCTCAAAAGGAGCCACTGAGGTTGACATGGTCATCAATATCGGCGCATTAAAAGACGGCGATGATGAAGCGGTTGAGGCTGATATCCGCGCGGTGGTTGAAGCAGCCGATAAAAAAGCGCTCGTCAAAGTGATCATTGAAACATGTCTTTTGACAGATGAAGAAAAAGAGCGCGCATGCCGCTTAGCGGTATCCGCGGGCGCAGACTTCGTCAAAACGTCTACCGGTTTCTCTACAGGCGGGGCAACGGCTGAAGATATCGCTCTTATGAGAAAAACAGTCGGACCGGACATCGGGGTCAAAGCATCAGGCGGCATCAGAACAAAAGCTGATGTTGACAGCATGATTGCTGCGGGCGCAAGCCGGATCGGCGCAAGCGCCGGCGTCTCTATCGTGAGCGGCGGAGACAGCGGCAGCAGCGACTATTAAGCAGCAGTGCGGAAGCCGAAAGCTTCCGCAATCCTCTTTCTTTGTTGATGCATAAAAAATTGTAAGCGAATACAAACAAAAGGAGAACACATATGAAGTATTTCATCGGAATTATCGGAATCATTGTGTTTTTAGGTCTTGCCTGGCTCGCCAGCAACGGCAAAAAAAGAATCAGAATCCGGCCGATCGCCGTCATGCTCGTTTTGCAGCTGATTCTCGGTTACATTCTCCTCAATACCGGGATCGGGAATTTTCTTGTCGGCGGATTTGCCAAAGGATTTAACTACTTGCTGGAATATGCATCAGAAGGGATTAACTTTGTATTCGGCGGACTTGTGAATGCGAAACAGACGACATTCTTCATGAGCGTGCTCCTGCCGATCGTCTTTATATCCGCTTTAATCGGAATATTGCAGCATTGGAAGGTTCTCCCTTTCATCACGAAGTATATCGGTCTTGCATTAAGCAAGGTGAACGGAATGGGGAAAATCGAATCTTACAACGCTGTCGCATCCGCGATTTTGGGTCAGTCGGAAGTTTTTATCAGCTTGAAAAAACAGCTCGGCTATCTTACTGAACAGCGCTTATACACGCTTTGCGCATCCGCAATGTCGACGGTCTCAATGTCAATCGTCGGTTCTTACATGATGATGCTGAAGCCTGAATACGTCGTGACGGCGCTTGTGCTGAACTTATTCGGCGGATTTATCATTGCTTCTATCATCAACCCGTACACCGTCAGCAAAGATGAGGATTTGATCGTTGTTCCTGAAGAAGAAAAACAATCCTTTTTCGAAGTGCTCGGTGAGTATATAATGGATGGATTCAGAGTCGCCGTTGTCGTAGCGGCGATGCTGATCGGATTTGTCGCACTCATTGCCCTGGTCAATGGCGTTTTTAACGCGGTCTTCGGCATTACATTCCAGGCGCTGCTCGGCTATGTATTTGCGCCATTCGCGTTTTTAACCGGTATTCCGTGGAATGAAGCGGTGAGTGCCGGAAGCATTATGGCGACGAAAATGGTATCGAATGAATTTGTGGCGATGCAGACGCTCTCATCCGGCGATTTCCATTTCAGTGCGCATACTCAGGCAGTGGTATCTGTATTCCTTGTCTCATTTGCGAATTTCTCTTCTATCGGAATCATTACGGGTGCGGTGAAAGGGCTGCATGAAAAACAAGGAAACGTCGTCGCGCGGTTCGGGCTGAAGCTGCTGTACGGGGCAACGCTCGTCAGCTTCCTGACAGCGGCGATCGTGGGATTGATTCACTGAACATAATTGAAGGACAGGTGATATATCATGAGAATGGTAGATCTTATTGTAAAAAAACAAAACGGTAAAGAACTGACAACAGAAGAAATTCAATTTTTTGTAAAGGGATATACGGACGGAAGCATTCCTGATTATCAGGCAAGCGCGCTGGCTATGGCGATTTACTTTCAGGATATGACGGATCAGGAGCGCGCCGATCTGACAATGGCGATGGTGAATTCAGGGGAAACGATTGATCTCTCCGCCATCGAGGGCATTAAGGTCGACAAACACTCTACGGGCGGAGTCGGCGACACAACAACTCTCGTACTCGCACCGCTTGTCGCGGCGCTCGGCGTTCCCGTCGCTAAAATGTCCGGCCGCGGCCTTGGCCATACGGGAGGAACCATTGATAAACTGGAAGCGATCGAAGGCTTTCACGTGGAATTGTCAAAAGATGAATTCATCAAGCTAGTGAACCGTGACAAGGTAGCCGTCATCGGACAAAGCGGCAACTTGACGCCCGCCGATAAAAAGCTGTATGCCCTTCGTGATGTAACGGGTACGGTAAACTCCATCCCGCTGATCGCAAGCTCAATTATGAGTAAAAAAATCGCTGCCGGAGCAGATGCCATCGTGTTTGACGTCAAAACGGGAGCCGGCGCGTTTATGAAGACGGATGAAGACGCCGTGAACCTCGCCAAAGCAATGGTCCGTATCGGAAACAACGTCGGCCGCCAAACGATGGCTGTTATTTCTGACATGTCGCAGCCGCTCGGTTTTGCGATCGGAAACGCCTTGGAAGTTCAAGAAGCCATTGATACGTTAAGAGGGGAAGGCCCTGAAGACTTAAACGAACTCGTCCTCACGCTCGGCAGTCAAATGGTCGTTCTGGCGAAAAAAGCCGAGACATTGGAAGAAGCGAGAACGAAGCTGCAGGAAGTCATGAAAAACGGCAAAGCGCTTGAAAAGTTCAAAGAGTTCCTGAGCAATCAGGGAGGGGACGCTTCCGTCGTTGACGATCCGTCCAAACTTCCGCAGGCGGCGTACAAAATTGACGTCCCGGCAAAAGAAGCGGGTGTCGTTTCAGAAATCGTCGCTGACGAAATCGGCGTCGCAGCGATGCTGTTAGGCGCGGGACGTGCGACAAAAGAGGACGAAATCGACCTTGCCGTCGGTATCATGCTCCGCAAAAAAGTCGGTGACAAAGTCGAAAAAGGAGAGCCGCTCGTCACCCTTTACGCCAACCGCGAAAACGTTGACGACGTGACCTCCAAAGTCTATGACAACATCCGCATCTCAGAAAAAGCGGAAGCGCCGAAGCTGATTCATACGCTGATTACGGAATAAGAAAAGAAAGGCACATACCTCATCAGTATGTGCCTTTTTTATGGCATGGTTTTATCCAAATGAATGTCACGGACGGGCTGTTTCGGCTGTTTTCTTCTCAAAAAACGAATGAGGTAGCACAAGATCATACATGGAACTCCGCAGAAGAGGGCGATTCTTTGATTGGGATCAAATGCAAGGCCTACGCATGAAGCGAAACACAAGATCATGGCAGCGATCGGAACGAGAGGGTATAACGGCGTGCGGAAGGTCAGATCCGTGAGACGGCCGCCGTTTTTTACATAATGTTTTCGAAATAACAGCTGAGACAGGGCGATGCTCATCCACACCACGACGCCTGCAAATCCGGCTATTGCCACAAGCACCACGTAGACCGTTCCCGGGGCGGCGATGCTTGAGATCAAGGATATGCAGGAAACGGCCATGCTGGCGAGCAAGGCGTTCAGCGGAATGCCTTTAGGCGTGACTTTTTTGAACCGGGCGCTGATCATGTTTTCATTAGCAAGTGACCACAGCATCCGGGTGGAAGCGTACAGTCCAGAATTGGCGACAGAAAGCAAAGCCGTTAAAATCACGAAGTTCATGATATCCGCGGCGTAAGGGATTCCGATCTGAGAAAAGACCGCGACAAACGGGCTTTCAATCACACCTGCTTCCTTCCATGAGATCAGTCCGGACAGCACAAAAATGGCGCCGATAAAAAAGATGACCGTTCTCCAGGCGACATTTCGGATCGAACGCGGAATATCTTTTTCCGGATTGGCGGTTTCACCCGCGGTAATGCCGATCAGCTCCGTCCCTGAAAAGGCGAAGCTTACGGAAATCATTGCGATGAAAACCGCAAGAAAGCCATTCGGAAACAGTCCGCCGTGTGAGGTGAAATTTGACAGCATCGGAGCTTCCGCCGAACCGTGCAACGAAATCAGGCCGAACATCGCGGCGCCGCCTAAGATGATAAATAAAAGGATGGTAACGATTTTGACGCTGGAAAACCAAAACTCCGTTTCTGCAAACAGTTTAACGGAGAATGCATTGGCGGCAAAAAGAAGGGCCGCGAAAATCGCGCTCCACATCCAGACGCTGCTGTGGGGAAACCAGCGCTGCATAAGAATACCCGAAGCTGTAAATTCTGAGCCTACCGTCACCACCCAATTCACCCAATACATGATACCGACCATAAAGCCCGTAGACGGCCCGATAAACGTTGTCGCATACGTTTGAAAAGAACCGGTCACAGGCATGGCTACTGACAATTCTCCGAGACACTGCATGACAAGATACATCATCAAGCCGCCGATTAAGTAGGCGGCGATCGTCCCGCCCGGCCCGGCCTGGCTTAACGTATACCCTGTGCTCAAAAAAAGCCCCGTGCCGATGACGCCCCCTAATGAAATCATAAATAAGTGCCTGCTTTTCATCGTGCGCTTCAATTGACTGCCGCCTTTATCAACATCCATTGTGATCTCCCCCTTTTTTCGTGGCATGAGAATACGCCGGTAGCCTGTTAACGTGACTGTTTAAATCCCTTTAATGCATGTAAGATCACGTGTGCGGCTGCCCGGCTTGTCATATCGCGAAAATCAAGTGTCGGATCAACCTCAACGATCTCAATACCGGAGATGTCAGCCTCCTGCGCTAAAAATCTGACCGCCTGAAGCAGTTCCTCGGTATACAGGCCTCCGGGGCCGATCGCAGGACAGCCTGGCGCATGGGCTTGATCCAGCACATCCATATCAACCGAAATGAAAATGGAATCCGCTCTTTTTTGAACGGCCGGCAAGGCGTCTTGTATCGTTCGGAGAAGCCCTTTCTCCCGGATCATTTCCATTGTATGCACTTCTGCCTGCCGATCTTTTACATATTCTTCATATGCCAAGCTGTTGCTGAACTCTCTGATTCCAAGCTGAATCAGGTTTTGGCCGCTTATGATGTTATCATCTAACAGCCGGCGGAATGGGGTGCCGTTTGTCGGCCCTCCGTCTTCTGTGTTGCGGACGTCGTGGTGGGCGTCGAATTGAAAGACGGCCGCTGTTCCTTTCGTTTCCGCAATGGCTTTGATGGTGGAATAACTGATGGAGTTGTCGCCCCCGAGAATGACGGGCACCCAGTCAGGCTGGTCCGCCAGAATGCCATGAATGGTCTGATAAATGTGCTCATGAGATTTGACGATATCGGTGACATGAATCTGAATATCGCCGGCATCGTATAAATGGTCAATGACATGCTCCCGCAGCTCCGCGGAATAAGCGGAAATGCCGCCGAGCGCCTTGCGGATCGCACCGGGAGCAAAGCAGGCGCCGGAATGGCTGATTGACGACTTAGAAAGCGGAGCGCCGATCAAAGCCGGCCCTTTGAGCGGCTGGCCCGCCCACGCTTCCGTCACATCGCCGATCCTTGTCACATGCCGGTCGTTGAAGAGCGAGCCGGCTTTTTGCAAAAACGGATACTTATCCAAGAGCGGCTCCCTCCCTTGAAATGACCGTCTTTCCGTTCTTGATGACACGGTGCACATGATTGACGCCGTAATGATACGGAATATACATATAGTTCGGCGCTTCCCAAATGACAATGTCAGCCAGCCGGCCGGCTTTAATTTGTCCGGCCTCTTCGCCTTTCCCGATCGCATAAGCGGCGTTAACGGTGACGGCGTGCCAGATTTCTTCTGCGGTCATTTTTAAATGAAGTGCGGCAATCGACATGATGAGCTGGAGGTTTTCCGTCGGTGAGCTGCCCGGATTGAAGTCAGTCGCCAAACTGACCCGCACGCCCGCATCAATCATCTCACGGGCTCTGGCATAGGTGTGTTTGCCAAGATAGAAAGTTGTGCCCGGCAGCAGGACGGCGATCGTCCCGGACTCTGCAAGCTTGCGGATGCCTTCGTCAGATGCCCCCACCAGATGATCGGCTGAAACTGCGTCCAGCTCTGCCGCCAATTCCGCGCCGCCGAGCGGGTCAATCTCATCAGCATGGATTTTCAGGCCGAAGCCCGCTTCAGCCGCTTTTTGCAGGTAGTCCCGCGACTGGCTGACGGTAAAGACGCCTGTTTCCGTGAAAATATCGGCAAATTGCGCGAGGCCTTTTTCTTTTATTTCAGGTAAAAGCTGCAGCATACGATCCAGGAATTCGTCAGGGCTGTTCCGGTACTCAGGCGGAATGGCATGTGCTCCCATAAAGGTCGTGACAAGGTCGACCGGCTGGCGCTCACCCAGTTTTTTCGCCGCGGTCAGCTGTTTCAGTTCAGTGTCTTTGTCGAGTCCGTATCCGCTTTTTACTTCCGCCGTCGTGATGCCGTATGACAGCATGCGTCCGAGGTGAAAAAGCCCTTTTTCAATCAGTTCTTCTTCGGAAGCGGCTTTCGTATCTGTGACCGTTGACAAAATGCCGCCGCCTTGCGCCAAAATATCCAAATAGGATATACCCTGAATTTTTAAATTCAATTCCTTTTCGCGGGAGCCGCCGAATACAAGATGGGTATGGGGATCGACGAGGCCGGGGGTGACGAGCCTTCCCCCACAGTCGATCATGTCTCTTGCCTCGTATCCTTCCTCCGCTCCTTTATGTCCGGCAAAAACAATGTGCCCGTCGTGAATGCCGATAACGGCATCTTCCGTGACTTGAAGATCCTGCATGCTTCCGCCTGCGCGGGGGCCGCCGGATTCCATCGTTAACAGCTGGCCGATGTTGGTGAGAATCGTATCAATCTGTTTCGGCATGTTACCGCTCCTTTTTCATCGGTATCATAATGTCTTGTTCCTCGGCGACTTGAGCCGCTTTTTCATATCCCGCGTCCGCATGGCGGATAATACCCATTCCCGGATCGCTTGTCAGAACCCGGGCAAGCCGTTCTTCCGCAAGCCGGGTGCCGTCAGCGACCGCAACCATTCCCGCGTGAAGGGAATACCCCATGCCGACGCCCCCGCCGTGGTGGAAAGAAACCCAGCTTGCGCCTGAGGCCGTGTTGACAAGCGCGTTCAGCACCGCCCAATCGCCGACTGCGTCACTTCCGTCTTTCATCGCTTCTGTTTCACGGTTCGGGGAGGCGACTGATCCGCAGTCCAAATGGTCTCTTCCGATGACGATCGGGGCTTTCAGCTCGCCGTTTCTGACCAATTCATTGATGGCGAGGCCCATCTTTTCCCGTTCGCCATAGCCAAGCCAGCAAATGCGGGACGGCAGGCCTTGGAATGTGACTTTTTTCTGCGCCATGTCAATCCAGCGGTGCAGAGCTTTATTTTCGGGAAACAGCTCTTTTAATAAAGCGTCCGTGCGGTAAATATCTTCTGGGTCCCCAGACAGCGCGGCCCAGCGGAACGGCCCTTTTCCTTCACAAAATAAAGGCCGGATGTAGGCGGGGACGAATCCCGGAAAATCAAAAGCATCGGCGAGGCCTTCATCTTTGGCAGCCTGGCGGATATTGTTGCCGTAATCAAAGACGATGGCCCCTTTTTTCTTGAAAGCAAGCATGGCTTCCACATGCTTTTTCATACTCTGTTTAGAGAGTCTCACGTATAATTCGGGCTGCTCCCGGCGCAGACGGTCGGCCTCTTCAAGTGAGTATCCGGCCGGAATATAGCCGATCAGCGGGTCATGGGCGGAAGTCTGATCGGTCACGATGTCAATATGGACTCCGCGGCTCAGAAGCTCATGATGCACCTCTGCCGCATTGCCGAGAAGGCCGATGGACAAAGGCTTTCCGGCTTGTTTGGCTGACTCGGCCCAGCGCAGCGCTTCGTCAATGGACGCCGTTTTCCGGTCGCAATAGTTTGTTTCAATCCGCTTATCGATCCGTTTTTCATCCGCTTCAACGGCGATGACGACGCCATCATTCATCGTGACGGACAGCGGCTGTGCGCCGCCCATTCCGCCAAGTCCGGCTGTCAGCGTAACGGTTCCTTTCAGACTGCCGCCGAAATGCTGTCTCGCAAGTTCTGCAAAGGTTTCATAAGTGCCCTGCAAAATACCTTGGGAGCCGATATAAATCCAGCTGCCGGCCGTCATTTGCCCGTACATCATCAGCCCTTTTTTCTCAAGGTCATGGAAATGCTCCCAATCCGCCCATTTCGGCACGAGAACCGAATTGGCCAAAAGGACGCGGGGCGCGCGGCTGTGCGTGCGGAACAGTCCGACCGGTTTCCCGGATTGAATCAGCAGTGTTTCATCATCTTTTAACGTTTTGAGGGAGCGCTCAATCGCGTGAAAAGCATCCCAGTTTCGCGCGGCCTTGCCTATGCCGCCGTATACGATCAGATCCTCCGGCTTTTCGGCAACCTCCGGGTCAAGGTTGTTTCGGAGCATGCGGAGCACAGCTTCCTGTTCCCATCCTAAGCATTCAAGTTCGGTGCCGCGGCTGGCGCGGATTGATTTCTTTACTTCAGTCATCTTGTAAGTCCCCCTTCATTGGTCATCAGTTTTTGGTGATGCTCATTCGACAGAAAAGACTCTTTCTTCAGCCAGTCACTCAGATGCTCGATATCATAAGAAAACACGCGGTCTTCTTGTATGGACGGAACGATGTTTCTCATTTCGAGATAGAGCTGCTTTGTGTACGAAGCGCAATGTTCTGCGCCACGGTATTCCACGGCTTGCAGCGCGCAAATGGCTTCAACGGCAAGCACCCGTCTCGTATTCGCGATGATCTGGTAGGCGTGCCTTGAGGCGATGGTCCCCATGCTGACGTGATCCTCCTGGTTTGCCGACGAAGGGATCGAATCGACACTGGCGGGATGGGCCAGGGTTTTATTTTCCGACACGAGGGAGGCCGCCGCATATTGCATGATCATCGCTCCGGACTGTAAGCCGGGCTGAGGGCTCAGAAAGGGCGGCAGGTCATTCAGCTGCGGGTTCACAAGCCGTTCGATACGCCGTTCAGAAATATTCGCAAGCTCGGCAGCCGCCACTTTGAGAAAATCCATGGCAAAGGCGATCGGCTGTCCGTGAAAGTTTCCGCCAGAGATGATTTTGGCGCCGTCCTCGAAAATGAGCGGGTTATCCGTCGCGGCATTCATCTCGATTTCTAATTTTTCTTTTACATACGCTAATGTCTGCCACGATGCGCCATGGACTTGAGGAATACAGCGGATCGAATAGGCGTCCTGGACACGCAGCTCTCCTTGGACAGTCGTCAGTTTGCTGTCAGACAGGTAATAGCGGATTCGTTCTGCAACATCCATTTGCTCCTGATAGCCGCGGGCGGCATGAATATCTTCGTCAAACGCATCCATGATGCCTTGAAGCCCTTCGATCGTTAAGCTCGCAATCCGTTCTGACTGATAGGCCAGCTTTTCCGCCTCGAGGTAAGCGATCAGCCCCATCGCGGTCATGGCCTGTGTTCCGTTGATCAGCGCGAGGCCTTCCTTAGAGGTCAGGACGACCGGCTGAAGATTTGCCTTTTCTAAAGCGTGCGCCGTCGGCATCTGGTCCCCTTCGTAAAAGACTTCGCCTTGACCGATGAGCGCCAGCGCGAGATGAGAAAGCGGCGCCAAATCTCCGCTTGCCCCCAGTGACCCTTGCTGCGGGATGACCGGATGAATGCGATGATTGAGATACGCGAGCAGCTGATCAATCAGCTCAGTCCGCACGCCGGAAAAGCCTTTCAGCAAGGCATTGGCGCGCAAAAGCAGCATGGCCCGTGATACAGATTCGGGAAACGGATCACCGACGCCGCACGCGTGGGAAAGAATCAGATTCAGCTGCAGATCAGCGGCGTCTTCCTTTTGAATCAGCACGTCGCTGAACTTGCCGAACCCCGTCGTGATCCCGTAAATGGTCTTTTCTTCTTGAACAATCCGTTCAACCGCAGCCCTGCTTTTTTTCACCCTTTCCATGCTTTCAGCAGATGCTTGAGCCTCTTCAAAATCAAATAAAACACGCTGGGCATCTGCGGTTGTCAGTGAGGAACCGTCTAACGTTACCATCATTTCAACCCCTTTTTCTTTACTTTGATAAAGCGCCCATACAAAAAGGAGCTATGCCATGAAAATGATTTTTCACGCATAGCCCCCTATCGTCTAAAATCTATGGGCTGATTCATATGTGATTAATTCCTACTCCGAATGTTTCGTGCTCAAGCCCCTTAATCGGAGCTCCGATCGTGCCGTAAAGTGAAACGGCGATCCAATCGCCTTCCGCCTCGCTTTCATAAGGGTTTCCCCGCAAAACGGCAAATTTAAGGCCGACGGTACGAAGCAGCGAGCCAAGCAGCATTTCGCCCCGCGTCACTCCATGCAAAGCTTCCATTGTGGCATGATAAAGCGCGTGTGATTCACGATAACCCTCTGATTGAATGACACCGCTCTTTTTGGAAGCGGTTTCAATTGCGGCTACCACTTTATGCGCATCCATCGAACCGACCCTGCCGAGACAGACTTTCCAGCCATCCCGTTCCAGCCGGCTGATCTGCTGGCTCTCTTCAGACTCATGAAGCAGAAGAAGGACGGACAATCGCCCGATGCGGCGGTCTTTGTGTAAGGTCATATATGCTTCACTCAATTCTTAAATATTCTGATAACTAGTAACTGTTTTTTATATTAAGTGTTTGCGAATCAGAAGTCAAAACTTTTTTTCCATTCTTTTGCAAATCAGATTATTATCGCAGTAAAGCGGTACATCACGAAGCCGGCGCTGTTGATCACATATTCCCGCCATCCCCATCATAAAATGGAACGTTGTCTTGAAAGCGTTTTTAAGAAAGAGGAGAGCGAGGAGATTTCAGAAAATGAAAACCAGTTTCTTTCGTGTGTGCCTGATTTCAGCAGCGGTCATCGGGTTCACCCTGCCGCAGGCAAAAGCCCAGCATCCGGTTTTTTCAGAGGTCAGCGTCCATGATCCGTCCGTTATCAAAACAGGCGATACGTATTATGTATTCGGCTCGCATTTGGCTTCCGCCAAGTCGAAAAACCTGATGCAGTGGCAGCAAATATCTTCAAGCGTCAATAACAATAATCCGCTGATCCCGAACGTCTATACTGAATTAAAAGAGACGTTCGACTGGGCCCAATCTGATACGCTGTGGGCGCCGGACGTCGCCCAGCTGGCTGACGGGAAATTTTACATGTACTACAACGCCTGTAAAGGGGACTCGCCGCGATCCGCTCTCGGTGTCGCCGTGAGTGACAAGATTGAAGGGCCCTACAAAAACAAAGGCATCTTTTTGAAATCGGGAATGGAAGGAAAAAGCGAGGACGGCACGACGTATCATGCAAACGTCCACCCGAACGTCGTAGACCCGCAAACGTTTTTTGACCATAAAGGCAAGCTCTGGATGGTGTACGGCTCTTACTCCGGCGGGATTTTTATACTAAAAATGAATCCGAAAACCGGCTTCCCCCTCCCGAACCAAGGCTACGGAAAAAAACTGCTCGGCGGAAATCACAGCCGGATCGAAGGCCCGTACATCAGCTACAATCCGGAAACGAAATATTACTATCTGTATCTGTCATTCGGCGGGCTTGACGCATCAGGCGGTTATAATATCCGTGCGGCCCGCTCCAAATATCCGGACGGACCGTATTATGACGCCGCAGGTCATAACATGCTTGACGCCAAAGGAAAAGACGGCAGCTTCTTCGATGACAAAGCAATTGAACCGTACGGGGTCAAACTCATGGGCAGCTATACCTTCGCCTCACAATCTGAAAAAGGCAAAGGCTACGTCTCACCGGGGCACAACTCCGTGTTTTACGACGGGAAAACGAAACGATCATACCTCATTTTCCACACCCGTTTCCCGAACAGAGGCGAGGAGCACGAAGTCAGAGTGCATGAGCTGTACATGAACAAAGACGGATGGCCGGCTGCAGCCCCGTACCGCTATGCGGGGGAACCGGATACACACATATCGGCAGCCGCCGCACCCGGAACCTACAAACTCATCCAGCACGGAAAAGACATCACAGCTGCCATCAAAACCCCAAAAACCATCCGGCTTAACAACGACGGCACCATTTCCGGGGAAATGACCGGAACCTGGACAATAACCGGCAGCAGCAAAGCCAAAAACAACCTGAACGGCACAAATTACGACGGCGTCTTCCTGAAAGAATGGGACTCAGCAAGAGAGAAAGAAGTCGTGACGTTTAGTGTGCTGAGCGGTGATGGGGAGGCTGTTTGGGGAGTGGAGTAGTTTAATCAGAGACGTTATTTAGAATAAAAAAACTCTTTTTCGTTGATATCTTCCTCACGTAAAAGAGTTTTTCAAATTGTTATCTATCTTAGATATTGTAGTGTGGACTTATGTTCCTTTTTGAATTCATCCCAACAGGCTTCTTGTTTAGCCCACTGTGTAACATTTCGTTCTCCAGCAGAATCCCTTAAATAATTTAAAGTAACATTCGCGATAGTTGCAATGATAGGGTTCCAAACATCTGATAATTTTTGGTTTTCCCAAACTTTAATTAGGCTTATTTGATCACCATATATTTCTTTTAGGATTGCTACGGAATAATAAACAACGTTAGCTCTATACCCTTTAAGTTTTTGTTCAGATACAATTTCATGTACTCGCATGTTAATAATAACTCGCGCTATTAATTTTTTATAATCATCAAGGCTTAAGCTTTTTCTACCATCTTCATTTTTTTCAGTTTTCCAATAAAGCGAATTGTGTTCCATAAATTCTTTAAAAGCTGCTTCCCCTCCTTTACTTGAAATGTGAGGGAAACCTTCCCAAGACATAAAATACTTTGCCAGGTCTACTTTGGAAAGCACTTTATCTGAAGGATTTTGTTTTTTGAAGTTATTTGATCCTTTATCTTTCTTGAATCTGTTAACATCAACCATATATTGGCCTCTAGTACGTTCAAAATACCATTTTTCACCCGCTTTACGTCCATCATGGACAGGTATCCATGTGCTTCTGGAGAACATTTCAATCTCTGACATAAATCGAGTGTTGGCTAGAAGATCCGACTTATTAATTTTGTTTTGAGTGTTGGCAAATTCCGATATTTTAGCAACCATGTTATCTTCTAATTTAATTCGCTCGTCTTCATTTTTACTGCTTACCTTCAATATTGTTAATTTAGTTTGTATGTAGACATCACTTAAATCAATACCTTCCAAGTAAGCTCGGTGAATAGAAGCCGTAGTCTGTCCGCCGTTTACAATCTGCCACCCATCAAGCCCTTTTATAGTATAGAGGTTGATGCCCTCAGCAGATTTTTCAATGTCTCCGCTTCTGGCCACAGAAGATATCCCATTGTTATAGGCTACAAACATTTTACGCTCCTCGGGATTTTTGAGTGTATCTCTAATTCCTCTATTTGTTTGTGCACGTGCCTGCAGGAAGGAACGAACGTTTCTTTCAACTAATTTTGGTCCCCAAAAATTGTAAATTTTAGCTAAAAGTTCTGCAGGGATAAAGCCAATATAACATTCAAAATTCTTAGCCTTATTGTCCGGTACATACATCATCTCAAAAGTTTCGTCAAACTGACTTTTAAAATCAATAAAAGTTAGCTGATCTCCATTATCGGCAGAGTACAGTTGATAAGCTCTTTCGACGTCCCATACATGAACATGCACTTCATTAATACCCGGTATGTTTAACTTGACCATTTTATTTGATCTGTAAAACCTGTTTGTTACAACTATAATATCAATATTATTTATATCATTCTCTATAATTGTTCTTGCGAGAGAATGGGATTCTTGAGACGGATCTATATTGTTAAAAAGCAATTTTGCATTTGTATAGAAACGTTTTGCTTTTTCAGCTATAGAATTTATTTCAGACATAGTTATAGTCAGCATCTCATCTTCACTTTGTTCACTATCATAATCTACTACATACAACTGAAGCCTGCTTTCCTCCTTAATGTTGGAATAAGCATTTACTAAAATTTTTTTATGTGTATTTTTATAGGGAGGATATAAAATATTAGGGTCATTTTCGCTATCAATGTACTTAAGCATTTCATTTAGAAAAACATTCTGGAAATTCCCTTCTTTTGCGGCTTTTTCTAGTACTATATTTAATAGATTACCTAAAAAATTTCTTTCTAGCTGTCGTTCCAACATATTAATATTCAGCTCCATTTTGTATTGTAGGCACGGTTTTCTTGTAATAAAAACTCTTCACAAGCTTTTAAATCTATAGAATAACTAACATGAGATACAGCAGAGTGAAGAGATTCCGGTAAAATACGGGGAAAATTCTCATTTGCATCATAGACTTCAACGCTGTTAATTGCAAAGAGATTCTCAGCATACTCCCCATCACGATAACCGGCTTTTATCAGTAGTTCATTAAATACCAGTAATATTTCTTGAGACATGCTTTCAATTAAGTCTCTAATAGTATTAACCATTGAATCGAGTGATGTACCATGGGTTTGGCTATTCTCAATAAAGCAAACATACAAGTATATAGATTGTACGGCCTCTGTTAAGGTTAGTTGCGTCTCATTGGAAATCTTCACTTTCTTACCTATTTTTTCTGTTACTGTTTTTATTTCAATACAGTGGTGTAACATATTAAAATCCAAACGACCTGTTAAGGGACCTTCCCAGCAATTTATTAAAGTTGGAGGAATTCCAGGGTTTTTTTCAATCCATTTTTTTATATAGTAAAGTTCGCCGAAAAGTCCTTTTTGTTGTTCCTCTGTTAATTTTTTATACCCACCTTTAGAAAAGAAAGCTTTCCACTTATCTAAAGTTCGATATAATAAAGGATATAATTCTTCTGTTTCAGCCTTTAAAGTGATTGTTTCTAGAATATTTTGTAAAACAGACACAAATACATCTGTGTCATACCCTTTTTCTTGGCTGATAGCTACAACATATTCGTTTTCAAAAGGTCCAATCTTAAAGTGGAAATCAAAGCTAATAGTCATGCCTTTCCACTTAGGTAAAGATATAATTTGTTCTTTTCCCCATGCTTTTTTACCAGCAGTAATAAATAAAATCCTTTGTTCTGAACTTGGATTGATTCCTGCAAAAACAGCAACAGGATCGACCAAAACAAGCCTTAGTTTTAATGGAGCAGGCTGAACAGGATGCATTGATTCATTAAACATTTCTGTAAATTCATTTTTTATTGAAAACCACTTTGTTCTCCTTGAACCTGCGGTACCGTGCTGTTTATTTGATAGACTTTATCATTTTCAATATTAGTCCCGGGAAAAGAAAGGGCAACTCCTATCGGTACGAGTTCTTCGCTAAATTTTATTTCTAAATCACTAAATATTTTTACGTTTGGATTTAAAGGATAAATCATAAGAAAGCCTTGAGTTTTGTCTCTTTCTTCACGCATTTTCCTCTTTGATTTCGAGGTGACAAGTTTTTTTTCATCCAAATCTAGAAATTCTTGGTTATCTGCTACAATTGCCCGTATATCTACTAGCTCTCTGGATTTATTGTATTCATGTGCTTTCTCTCCACGCATAACGGTATTTGATAGATATAAACTTCCTAATTTAACAGGATGGTTAGGTACAATATGATTTGACATTTGACCTTCAAATACTGCTACTGTCCAATTTTCCAGTTCATTATTTTCTTTATTGGCAAGGGCTATATAATTTGATAGTAAATTTGATTTAACTATTGTTGCATGCTCACTAGTTTGGTACTTTTGAAAGAATTTCAATATAGTATGTATATTCACATTTTTAGCTAGGTGATATAAAGACTTTTTTCTCTGAATTGTAGAAAAAGTAAGGTTAGAAACAAGATCTGACACAGCCTTCATGTTATTGCGAAAGAAAGTTTCAGAAGCATTAAAAACTCTTGTCTGCTGCAGACTTGCATCAAAACGAGCATTATAATTAGTCGCCATTTTCATTTTTAATAAACTTGTTAATCTCATTGTTTCATGACTTAACATGCGTACTGCATATTGCATTGGCGTTTTGTTTTTTTCTGCCATATAATCAAGTTCCTCACGCAACTTTTGCATAGCAATAGCCAGATGTTCAAAATGGTTTGCTATTGTCTTTGATGTATAAATCCGGCAAAGGTCTATATAACCTTCTCGATAACCAAACCAACGGCCCATTTGCATTAATGTATCATACATAAGAGTATTGCGTGTATAGTATGTAATGCTTAATCCTTCAAGGGTAAGGCCCCTTGAAAGTTTGTCTCCTCCAATTGCAATAACATTTAGCCCGTCTTCTTTATAGCTGTGATAATCTAAAGCATCGCTACTGTCGCCATTAATTGCAAATAATTGTACTGTTATAATGCTTTTTTTTATCTCTTTTAATACAGTGTTCCATTCAAAGGTCTTGATACTGTTATCCCATTCTTCCGTTGTTTTAGTTATTTCATGATCATAAATAAATTTAAGTTCATCTATTATAGGACTGTATTGGTCATAAAGTATAGAATCTGTATAAGACGCGAATTCTTCAGCGATTACATCTTTAATATAGGTTTGAACACCCTTTAATCTGGAGATATGGATGAGCATTGAATTATGCTTTTTTTTCTGGCCTCTTAGATTTCTTATCGCAATAGTGATTAAAAAGGATAAAATCGCTTTTTTCATTTGACTTGGAACGGAATCAAATATTTCTAAGTCGTCCACTTTTTTTATTGACCCAATGAGTTTCTCTTCATCACTATCTAAATACTTAATTAAACTAGGTTTACTATAATTAGAGTTTTCTTCAGTGTTAAAAAACTCTTCAGGCCCACAATATCCTGTTGGTTTTGGCAGACCAATTAGAAAATCTTTAGGATAAAGATCCTTGCCTTCAGCCTCTGTTTCAGAAGTTACATCGATTAACAAGTTTGCAAAAGGAGTAGCAGTATAACCGACATAATTTCTGCGTGGAAAAATATCTAATAGCTGTCTAATTAATTTATTAATTGTTTTTGGTTCTTCTTCTTTTATCTTGTCCGCCGTATCAATTGAGGCTTGGTCTGCTTCATCATCAATTATTAAGACCGGTATATCTAATTGATAAAGTCTTCTATGATTGATTAATTGTTCAATAAGTGTTTCCAATACTGACTTGTTTTTCTTAACGACCATTAAAGTTGGCTTATTCAGATGGGACACTTGAGGGGTTGTGCGAGCAGATATATCATGCTTTTCGGTAGTCCATGTTCCAATAATATGATCATCATTATTTGGTCTGATTTCAGCTACGCCAACTGGGCACCCGCTCTTATCTGTACGATTACCAACAACTTCTTCTTCTAATCTTATTTGGGTCTGAGTCCGCAGATCGTTATGAATTCCTGCGAGGACAATGATTAATTTATAACCGACATCAAATGCTTTATTTATAAGACCTGTAAAATTTGCAGTTTTTCCTGATTGAACATATCCTAAAACCAGCCCTCTTTTGTCAAAAGGATTTGGGTTCTCAGGATTACCGAGGAATTCTAGTATCTTATCAGTTGATTTATCAATAGAATCCACAGTTTCAAAATCCCATTGTTTTTTATCGAGCAAATATCTTCTATATCGATTCCAAAAGTAAAAAGTTGCTTTCTTTGATGGTGAATACCAGTTATCTCTGTTTTTTCCGTCTAACACACTAATTTTATTTGGCAACTCCATCCCAATTTTATATTTGAAAAAGATTTTTGCTTTTGCTTTTTCTCTCTCAGTTTGAGAGATTTCTTTTATATTAAGAATGTTTAAGGCATAATCAAAAGCTTCTTCCGCAGCTTGATCTCGATTATGGCCGTGAGCTTCCATACTGGAGTGAATTGTCTGGAAATGAAAATCCAATAAGTTGAAATTTATATTCATTCTTTGCTCTCCTTTTCTAGAATATATTTCAGTGTGCTTTTATTAAACATCTCAAAACCAGGTTGAGTCATTAGTGCTTCGATAATTTCTTTTTTTGTATTTAAAAGGCCAAGTTGAGTCATTGTTTCAGCAAAGCGATGAACCATTTCTAACTGTTGGTCTGTAAAATTTTGAATTTCATCTTCTAATTGTGGTACTGCTATAATATTTACAGGTGAACCTATTTCAATTAATTTCAAAAAAAAGTTCAGCATTCGCGCTTGTTCTTCATTCAACATCTTTAATAACTCTAAATAAATTGGATGACTTTTATTTAAAACAAAAGGGGATTCTGAATCTTTCCCAGACTGTTCCCAAGTATTTAAGCTGCCTTTAATTTTGCTTCCAGCTATTGAAGACTGTGTCCTGAAGTAAGATATCTCTCTAGAGATATCTCTTGCTTCTTTGGCAATTGGACGTAAGATTTTTATGGCTTGTTCGGGTATTGTAACCATTGACTTCTTAACATCAACGTGCCAATCAGAATCCGCTTCATTAGAGATGTCAATTCGTACTCTGGCTAATTGAGATTGAGTATCTTTTGGGAAAAGGTTTCTCCAATCTCCATAGTGTAATAAGCGATTTTCCCTATATATGTATAAACCTTGGTGATCTCTCCATCCTCTTTCGCCGCCTGCTTTTTTAAATTCAGTGCGAGTAAGTTTGGAGGCATGGGGAAGAATTGTATACTTGACTTTCATTTTATGTCCATCCAATTTCCATAGTGTTTCTTCTCCTTCAATTATTGAGGGATGCTCAGTCATAAAAGGGTCCCAAGGAGTTAATTCAACATCGTTTATAGAAATAATAATCTTGTTATTGTCTATAAGATCATGAAAAACAAATTCAAGATGTTTTTGAATTTGAGCGGTTTTTGAAAAAAAAGTTTTTCGTTGTATTTTTTTATTGCGCATATAACGATCAAGTTTATCAATTATTATGACAGTACCACTAGATCCATTAATTTCGCCCGCCACTTCTTTAACCGGAGTAGGTATAGAAGTCAACAGATTCCATTCGTTGCATTCAGATACGTAATCGAGATCCCAGCATCTCTCATGGTATACTCCATCTTTCTTTGTTATAACGCTTAAGCGTTTTCCTAATGAAAATGAGGCAGTTTTTAACCCCATTCCAAAACGGCCTAATTCATTTGGTGATCTTTTAGTTCTAGGATCTTTTGCTCCTATATTCATTGCAGTCTGTATTTCTTCTTCGCTCATACCGTTCCCATTATCTTCAATTTTAATATAGCCATTAAGTTTATCATATTCAAAGTGTAATGTGATTTTTGAGGCTTGAGCATCAATTGCATTATCAACTATATCTGCAATTGCAGTTTTTGCTTTATAACCTATTGATCTGAGTGCATGAAGTACTGGTGCAGCTGATGGCCGTGTTAGTATAATGTTCATAAATCCCCCTGTTTTTCAATTTTTTAATATAACTATAATAAAATAAGTTCATTCCAAACGTATATCTTTCTAAAAAGATTTAACAAGAATTATCAAAAAAGCTTGACGATATACTGATTTTATCGTCAAGCTTGTTGTTATTCTAAATCTAATAATTCATTTTTAAGTGAGATAGTAGGCTCAACACCCATAGCATTTAATAATGCCTCGGCTGCTGCACGTCCAAGCAAAGGGGGAACTGCATTCCCTACTTGTTGATATTGCTGATCTTTTGTCCCTCTAAATTTAAAATTATCTGGAAATGATTGCAGACGGGCTGCCTCGCGAATACTTATTGCTCTAGCTTTTTCTGGATGACTCCACATTGATTTCCTTACGTTAACGACTGTAGGAGATGGACTGCCATAGTCTAGTCTTAAATAGATTGTATTCTGTGTTCTAGACACATCAGAGTAGGTTGTTTTTAACTCATCATTAAGACTGTGGAAATTTTTACCTTTCAATTGAAGTATTGCTTCAAAACGAGTTTTACTTAGCTGACGGCTTTCAGTATTTATATGATTATCAATCAACCCTTTATCAGCATCTTTTCTGAAATATCGAAGCATAGGCGATGCCTGCGCATCTGATTCTATATAATCTAATGGTTTAGCTTTTTCCATATCTGTAAGGGGCGTTATATCGGCTAAATCCTGTATTGCATCCCTTACTGTAAAAGGTGTTGAGTGTACCAACGCATCGGGAAGTTTCGGACTGTTCTCAAATAAATCATTTCTAACACCAAGGATGATAAACCTTCTTCTTATTTGTGGTACGCCAAAGTCTGTAGCTGTTAAGACCCCGAAATCAGTATTATATCCAATTTGGTGGAATGCCATTTCAAGATATTTTACAATATTATAAGACCAAACCTTTGCAATGATTTTAATATTATCCTTATGTGTATCATCTATATAAAGCTCATATCTAATTTTTTCATCATTTAGTTCTTTTATTCTTAACAGTATTAGATTTAAACTCATAAAGTTAGTGATATCTTTTTTAGCGCATTTATCAAATTCCTCAAAATCCTCAAGCAGCAATTGGAGTGCTGCTTTTCCACGAGAAACTATATCTTTAGTGCTTAGGTGATCTCCATCTGCTTGGAAGGTTTTTAGTTGTTGATTAATCAACTCAATAATTCGAATAATATCTTTTTTTTCCTTTAGTGACAAGCTAGGATTACCTTCTGTCTTTATAATTTTTTTTGATATACTTTTCAAGCGGGATAAGTAGTTATGATCCCCAATTATTGGTTTAGGGGGAGTTGAACCATCGATGATTTTTCTCCAAATATGACTTAGTGATATTTCAACTGACTCCATTAGAATTATCTTATCATCCATTAAAAACTTATTTTCAATCAACTTTTCTTTTGATGTATTAAATAAGCAAGTTAAATGTTCTAAAGAGCTATATGCAAAGCGCGAATTATCTAAATGTTTTGTGATGAAAAATTTATGTTTATCTGAGTTCATCGATGGCACATTCTCCATAAGAAATGCAGCTGGCCGGATCTCATCAATAGCACGAAAAAACTCTATAACAAGCTGATTATTTCCTGATATCAGATAATTTTTCTGCCTATTAGCATTGGAAAATCCTTGACAAGGAGGTCCGCCAATAATTGTTAACAAATTAGGATCAATGTTTTTGCTCTTCTTCCATTTACGGAAGTCGATTTTACTAATGTCACTGGTATCACTTTCGTCCGGCCTAATAATAATGTCTCTGTTTCCGCCGTGGTTATAAACATAAGTTTCAATAGCTGCTTGATTTATTTCTACCGCTCCAATTGTTTCAAAGCAGCCAGTTTGCTCAAATCCTTTGCTTAGACCTCCAGCACCAGCAAATAAATCAACCAGTTTAAATCTCTTATTATTGCTGTTCATTTCTTTCAACTCTTTCTGCTTATAGGAAATATATTCTCTGTTTTTCGGTGTTTCTTTCTATAGCAGCATACCCTTTTTTAAGCTTACGTTGCAAGTTTATTTTTTAAAAAAATGACGGTTATTGCTCTTAATATAGGAAAGAAATATATTAAATATTAAAAGAGAGGTTAAAGCCAATGGGTGATACTCATACAAAAGAGCAAAGAAGAAAAAACATGCAAGCAATAAAATCTAAGTCTAAATTAGAGGATAAAGTTTCTTCAGAATTATGGAGAAGGGGTTTAAGGTTTAGAAGGAATGTAAAATCTCTTTTTGGTCAACCGGATATAGCTATAAAAAAATACAAAATTGTGATTTTTATTGATTCTTGTTTCTGGCATGACTGCAGTATTCATGGGAATAAACCAAAGAGCAATTCAGCTTATTGGGAGAAAAAGTTACAGAGAAATAAAGAAAGAGATAAAGAAGTAACTTCCTATTATCAAGAAATCGGCTGGCATGTATTAAGGATATGGGAACATGAATTTAAAGAGAATTTTACGGAAACAATTAATCATATTGAAGCCTTTATTAAAAAGAAAAAAGGCAAGAATGAGTTGTAGGGCCAGAGCATAGCTATCTATCACAATTAGAATTCACAATAAGAGGTTTTTGATTTCTGGAAGAAAAGCTGAAACGCCCCAGATATGAAATGCACATTTGATACTTGAGTTTTCAGATATCAACCATTTAATCAGCCAGCCTCATTGTTGCCGTATACGTGGAAGGGAAGGCTTAGTCTTGCGTATAACTTAGACTTTAATTTGTTTCAACAGAACATTAAAATGTAAGCGTTGACACCCCCATAACCCTAGTGCTATACATATCAACCCAATATCATTCACCTAGGATTGTTACTGCAAACCGCAGGCAAAACCTAAATTGCGTCAGGCAGGGGAAGACCCCCTTGCTCTGTGCAGTTTAGGTTTTTTTTATACCCTTTTTTCGGAGGTGATGCTTATTTCATAAAAAAAAGCCGGAGAAAGGCGGCCACCTTTCGTCCGGCAGATCCCCCATTTTTAAGGAGGCAGACTCATGGACTATCATAAAATATCAAAAGAGATTTTACAACTTGTCGGCGGGGAGGAGAATGTTCAGAGTGTCATCCATTGCATGACGCGGCTTCGTTTTAATTTGTATGACAATGCGAAGGCAGATCGGAACGCACTGGAGCAGACAGAAGGCGTGATGGGGACAAATATCAGCGGCGGGCAATTTCAGATCATTATCGGCAATCATGTGCCGAAGGTGTATCAGGCTTTGATCGAGAGCAGCGGGCTCAGTGATGAAAGCGCAAACAAAACCTCGAAGCAGAAGAAAAATATGCTGAGCGCCGTGTTTGATGTGATTTCCGGCGTGTTTACGCCGATTCTGCCGGCGATTGCCGGAGCCGGAATGATAAAAGGGCTTGTCGCATTAGCGGTGACATTCGGCTGGATGTCGGAGAAGAGCCAGACTCACAGCATTCTTACGGCTGTTGGCGACGGTGCGTTTTACTTTCTGCCGCTTTTGCTTGCGGTAAGCGCGGCGAGAAAATTCGGAAGCAATCCGTACGTGGCGGCCGCTGTGGCGGGTGCGATTCTGCATCCGGATTTGACGGCTTTGCTTGGGTCAGGGAAAAGCATCTCCTTTATCGGTCTTCCTGTAACCGCTGCCACGTATTCATCGACAGTCATTCCGATTTTGCTGGCGATATGGCTGATGTCCTATGTGGAGAAAGGGATCGACCGAATCACCCCTTCATCCTTGAAATTGATTGTTGTGCCGATGCTTACGCTTGTGATCGTCGTGCCTGTCACGCTTATCACGGTCGGCCCGCTCGGCGCGATTCTCGGGAATTACCTGTCTGTCGGCGTCAATTATTTGTTCAATCATGCGGGCATTGCCGCGATGATTCTGCTTGCCGGAACATTTTCACTCATCATTATGACGGGGATGCATTATGCGCTTGTGCCGATCATGATCAATAATATTGCTCAAAACGGACATGATTACATTCTGCCTGCGATGTTTTTGGCGAACATGGGGCAGGCCGGCGCGTCATTTGCGGTTTTCTTGAAATCAAAGAACAAAACATTCAAGTCGCTGGCGTTTACGACGGGCATTACGGCTTTGATGGGCATTACCGAACCCGCGATGTACGGCGTCAACATGAGATTGAAAAAACCGTTCGCGGCTGCGTTAATCGGCGGTGCGGCAGGCGGAGCTTTTTACGGTGTAACCGGCGTCGCTTCCTACATTGTCGGCGGCAACGCCGGTCTGCCGAGCATTCCGGTCTTTATCGGGCCGACGTTTCTTTACGCGCTGATCGGGCTTTTTATCTCGTTTGCGGCCGGTATTGCGGCGGCACTGCTGATCGGGTTTGAAGATGTACAGCCCGAACAGGCCAAAGCGCCTGGAATGCCGGGGGTGACGGCTGGCGGCGAAATCATTCACAGCCCGATTAAAGGTGAAGTGAAAGCATTAAGTGAAGTGAACGACAGCGTGTTTTCCGGTGAAATTATGGGAAAAGGCTTTGCGATTCTGCCTGAAGAGGGCGCGGCGGTTTCTCCCGTAGAGGGCACGGTGACAGCCGTATTTAAAACAAAGCACGCCATCGGTATTACGAGCGCCCGGGGAGCCGAGGTTCTCATTCATATCGGGCTTGATACGGTCCGGCTGGATGGCAGACATTTTGAGGTGCACGTAAAAGAGGGCGATGCTGTCGCGCCTGGAGATCTGCTGATTACTTTTGATATCGAAGAAATAAAGGCTGCCGGTTATGACGTGATCACACCGGTCATCATTACGAATACGGATCAATATTCATTTACAGACGTGAAAAAAAGCGGCATGGTCAAACCGAATGAAGCGCTTCTGGCGTTATCCTGAAAAAGAGGTGGAGAAAACATGAAGAGATTTCCGGAAGGTTTTTTATGGGGCGGCGCAACGGCTGCCAATCAGATTGAAGGAGCTTACAAAGAAGGCGGCAAAGGACTTTCCACGGCGGATGTCTCCCCGGACGGCATTATGTCACCGTTCCATGAGACAGACGATGCGCTGAATCTGTATCACGACGCGATTGATTTTTATCACCGCTATCAAGAGGACATCGCTCTGTTTGCGGAGATGGGCTTTAAAGCGTTCCGCACCTCCATTGCGTGGACGAGAATCTTTCCGAACGGCGATGAAACAGAGCCGAATGAAGAAGGGCTGCAATTTTACGACCGTCTTTTTGATGAATTGAGAAAACATCAGATCGAACCGGTGGTCACGATTTCGCACTACGAGATGCCGCTCGGTCTGGTGAAAAATTACGGCGGCTGGAGAAACCGCCAAACGGTCGATTTCTATGAGAGGTACGCCCGCACGGTTTTCACCCGTTATAAAGACAAGGTGAAATATTGGATGACATTCAATGAAATCAATGTCGTTCTTCACGCTCCGTTTACAGGCGGCGGTCTCGTATTCCGGGAAGGCGAAAATAAACAAAACACGATGTACCAAGCGGCCCACCACCAGTTTGTGGCGAGCGCGCTGGCGGTAAAAGCCGGCCATGAGATCATCCCGGATTCACAGATCGGCTGCATGATCGCCGCGACGACGACGTATCCGATGACGCCGAAGCCGGAGGATGTATATGCGGCTTTGCAGAAAGAGCGGAGCACGCTGTTCTTTTCTGATGTGCAGGCGAGGGGCAGCTATCCGGGCTACATGAAGCGCTTCTTTAAAGAAAACGGAATTACGATTGAGATGAAGGAAGGAGACGAGGAGCTCCTGAAAGAACACACGGTGGATTACATCGGCTTCAGCTACTACATGTCGATGACGGCAAGCACCGCGCCTGAGGATCTGGCGCAATCGAAGGGGAATCTTCTCGGCGGCGTGAAAAATCCTTATCTGGAATCTTCGGAATGGGGCTGGCAGATTGATCCGAAGGGCTTGCGCATTACCTTAAACACGCTGTACGACCGTTATCAGAAACCGCTCTTCATCGTCGAAAACGGGCTCGGCGCACAAGATCAGCCGGAGGAAGACGGAAGCATACAGGATGATTACCGTATCAAATATCTGCGGGATCATTTAATAGAAGCAAGAGAGGCGATCGAAGACGGAGTCAACCTGATCGGTTACACGTCGTGGGGGCCGATTGACCTCGTCAGCGCCTCAACTGCTGAAATGAAAAAACGCTACGGCTATATCTATGTTGACCGCGGCAATGACGGAACAGGCACGTTTGAAAGGAAGAGAAAGAAAAGTTTTTATTGGTATAAAGACGTCATCGCGACAAATGGAGAAAGTCTGTAAGGCAATGTTCCGGAGAAAGCCGGCAAAATTGACATTCAGCAATGAGAGGAGGACAATAAAAGCAGAAAGGCGGGATTCATATGTTTAAAAAAATTCTTGCAGCAGTAGACGGTTCAGACATGAGCAGCAAAGCCCTGGACGCAGCCATCCACCTGGCGAAAGAACAGCAGGCTGAGCTCACCATTCTCTATGCGGGACGTGAAGCCGTTGTTTCCACATCAGCCTTAACCGGGATTGTCTATGTTCCGGAGAACTTCATTGAAGACATCAAACATGAAGTCGAGCAAAAAGGAGCAGCCATTCTGGAAGATGCCAAGCAAAAAGCGGCGGAAAGCGGAGTAGAAGCGGAAAGCCTGTACGTCCAAGGTGAGCCTGCGCATCAAATTTTAAACATAGCGAAAGAACAGCATTTCAATCTGATTGTCGTCGGAAGCCGAGGAATCAGCGGATTTAAAGAAATGATGCTCGGAAGCGTGAGCCACAAGGTCTCACAATTGTCTCCTTGTCCTGTACTGATCGTTCATTAAACAAACGGCCCTGCTGATGCGGGGCTTTTTTCATGAGAAAAGACCGCCCCCGGCTGAAAAATAGGATGATTTCTTCCTCTGAATCAAGTAAAATGGCTGTTAGTATTTGTCTGAATAAACAGTCAATGATATGGAGGAAGAGCACGATGCAAGCTAAACAAACATCAAATGCCGTCATCAAAATGGTGATTTCTATGGTGATTTTCGGATCAATCGGCTTTTTCTCAGAACATACGAATGTGCCGTCGATTGAACTGGTTTTTGTGAGGTGTCTGTGCGCCTCATTGTTTCTGGGTGTTTGCTGGTTTGGTTCCGGACGTTACCGCACCGAACAATGGAACCGGCGGGAGGTTCTGCAGACGCTGGCCTGCGGCTTTTTTCTTGTGCTGAACTGGGTGTTTTTATTTAAATCGTTTGAGGAGACATCAGTGACGATAGCGATTTCCGTCTATCATTTGGCTCCGGTTCTCGTCCTTCTCCTCGGGAGTCTCATATACCGGGAAAAACTGCGTCTCGCATCCGTCAGTTCTATCGTGATTTGTTTTCTGGGAACCGCCCTGATTTCCGGCATCAACGGAAATACGTCCTTTTCCCAGCTGATGGGATCGGGGATTATTTGGGCCGTGCTGGCCGCTCTTTTTTATGCCTTTACGACACTGGCCGGGAAAGGCATCAACAGCCTCAGCCCATATGCGGTCACCTGTTTGCAGACCGGATTGGGCGTCATTATTCTTCTCCCGTTCGTCCGTTTCGGCGCTTTTTCTGATTTGTCGCATATGAACTGGATTATGATTGTGTCGACCGGCATCATTCACACGGGAATTGTGTATTTGCTCTTTTTTGACAGCCTGCGGTTTTTATCCACCCGGTTTATTTCAATCATCGTATTTCTTGACCCGGCTGTCGCGATCGTGCTTGACACCGTATTTACGGGATTTCGCCCCGACCTTTATCAATCTTTGGGGATTGTAATGATTTTTGCAGGGATGGCGCTGTCCCTAATGAGAAAGCATAAAGCCGTGCCGGAGCAGGCTCAGGCAGACAGCACCCGTATATAGGCAGCCGTCCAGGCTGCTTTTTTACGTTTTGGGGCTTTTCAGCCATAACGAAAAAGCAGACAAACAGATCATGGAAAAAGAGGATAGTAGTTGTATAATACTTCTTGTGTTTACAATTTAAGAGATTAAAGGAGTGAAGGGCATGATAAAGAAGACGCGTCATCTCGCTTTCTTGGCTGCTCTCGGCTTTGCGCTTTGTCTGGCTATCTTATGTTCTGCATCCAAGCAGGCAGAAGCGGCAGCGGCTTATCCGGATGTGATGCAGGGACTTACCGGGTTCGCAGGAAATGCGAAGGATCATAACGGAAAAGCAAAATCCGCCGTATCGGGAGGCCAGGGCGGCTCCTTTGTCTATGTCAGCAATCTCAATGATTTGAAAAACAATGCGGGCGGGACAGACCGCAAAACCATTGTCATCACAAGTGATATTTACTCTCCGGGTAAAGCCGTTGTGACAGTCGGCGCCAATAAAACCATTGTCGGCTCTTATACCAGCCACAGGCTGACCAACATCTATCTGACAACAGGCTCCGGCTCAAACAATGTGATTTTCAAAAACCTCATTATCAGCCATAGTGCCAGCATTACGGGCAACAACGACATTCCGATGTACATAGCGAACGGACAGAATTACTGGATTGACCACGTGTGGTTTGAAGGGCACAGCTACAATCCGAACAGCCACAGCGATTTGGGAAAGCTTCTGTACGTCGGTGCCAAAGCGGATTTTGTGACTCTTTCTAATTCTAAATTCTCCGATCATCTGTACGGCTTGATTCTCGGTTATCCGAATGATGATAACGAAGGACGCAATTATATCGGCTATCCGCATATGACCATCACCAACAACTATTTTAATAACGTCTATGTCCGTTCGCCGGGCTTGATGAGATACGGCTATTTTCACGCGAAAAACAACTATGTGACCAATTTCAATTTAGGATTCACCATTCATACAAACGCGACTGTCTTCTCAGAAGCCAACTATTTCGGTAACGGAAATGAAAAAGGCGGAATGATAGACGACTACGGAACGGCCCAATTTACCGACATCGGTTCATTCCCGTCGCTCAATGCCCCGAAATCACCGCGCACCGGCTGGAATCCGAGATCGAATTACAGCTATGGCGCGCTTTCAGCACAGGATGCCAAAAACTTCGCCCAATCCTACGCGGGAGCGCAAAATACAAATCTCCGCTATCCATAATACGAAAACCGCCGGCACCGGCGGTTTTTTTGTGAGTAAAAGGTCATAAATCCCTGAAATCCTTAAAATAACCTTAAATACCTAGGAAAATATTGATAAGTTATTTCAATAATATTACTATTTTTAAAACTGTGTTGCACAAGAAGTGGAACTTAACTCACTTTAACTCATTACTGGCTATGGAAAGAGGATAATTCCAGAATACTGAGGTGTAATATGAAAAAAATCAACCTGCGTTCTATTACACAAAAAGAGATCTTACAAATAGAAAAACAATTTGAACGAATCGCATTAAACAAAATAAGAAACAATCAAGAAAAGTTTAGAAAAATGGGTTTGAAAATTGAAGCTGCTTTTAGAGACGAAAAAAAATAGGAAAAGAAGTACGGGCCTCAGATTGTTTTAAGAGTACCTATAATTCACTGATATTTTTTTCTGCAACTTATTTGGACGGCACCGACTTTCGCGATAATGAAGACGGCTATTGTGTAGACCATTTAGGGTTTGTGAAAAAAAGTTGTTTTCAGGTAAAGCTGGATATTTATCAGATCTAGAAAGTGATGAAGAAATCGCAAAAGAAATTCAAAACAAGATAAATGAATTGTACTTAGAAGCGGCAGAAATGATTGAAATGGTAAATGAATCCTAGTCTGTTAATGCGAAGAGAGGTTCCCAGCCTCTCTTTTCACCCAAAACGAGGAGGCAGCATGGCCAAAATTAGAGATGATTGTCTGGAACTTGACATAACACCGAGAAGGTACCAAGAGGCGGAGGATGATCCTTTTATCTCAACAATGTTTGAACTGTTGGAACATAATAAAGTAATCGCCCGGGATTACTCCGCCGCTTTATTAGAAAGTGAATATAAAATGCTGATATCAGGGATTGAAGCATTATTAGCAGGGAATCAAGATAGGATACGTTTAGAAACAATTGAACCATTTTTTATTTTGAGAATTGATAAAGAAAACGAATATTACAGATTTATAATTAGATTTGTAGAAAATTATTCAAATACAACTGTCTATAAATTGAACTGTAATGAAGAAAAGCTAGAATTTTTCGTGAAGACTTTAAAATCAGATCTCAAAGACACAAAAAATCCTCCAAAACTTTCCTTAGGAGATAAACGATGTACAAAACAATAAATGAGTGGGTTGATTATATAGATGAGGGGTGCGCTGTCCTTCATTTTGACTTTAATGTGTTTAAAAAAGAACTTTCACTTAATATTAAGGTTTTTGAAAAAGAAAGTGAATATACACATAAAATATTATTTCAAAATGTAGCATCTGTTTATTTTAGCGCAGATATTGGTGATATGAGATTAGAAAAAATAGATCCCGAAGAATACAATTGGCAAGTATTTGAGATGAGTTATCACCCGGAAGGAATCGGAAATCTATCAAATTCTGTAATTCCGGAGTACCAATCAAATGCTAACTTTCTCATTGACATGAACAGAATGCTGATTGCTATAGAAGCTGAAACAGTCCGCTTTGATAATCAATCATTTTATGCGTATCATTCGAAGTCATAAATAAACAAATAAGAGAGGTTCCCAGCCTCTCTTTTCTTAAAGGACAGAAACCAAACCGTGGATCTGCAGCAAATACATTTATACGTGGGAAACCGTTTATTCCACACAGAATACGGCTGTGAGCTTGCATATAAACCGCCGAAGAGAGGTACAAGATGCACCCCTTTTTTATAAAGAACACAAAGGAATCGGCAGTCTTTCAATCCCAGATATATTCCTTATTTCATGAAGACAAAACGTTGCCCGAACAAGTATTTAAACAACAAAAACATTATTATCTATTCGAGGAATTCCACTGGGTCTTGTCTGATGAAGGCTGGATGATGCTCAAAAGTTTGGCGCATCATCATCACGATGAATTTATCTTAATGGCCGTTCTGGAACACTCGGATGATATGAATCGGTTTTACGGGGAATTCGGATATTTTAACTGGTTAAAGATCCCTTTGCATATAACTGCAGATGAATATCTTTCAATCTTAACTGATTATCCAAAGCACAGTAAAAATGACTGTATATTGAACATTGCATCTCGTGTTGTTTGGGCTTCACCGACTTTCAAGTGGGCGATTTACGGAGAGAGGGAATTTGAAATTTGTATTTTAGGCATTGATCAGGAGATTGCGGGAAAAACGTTAGAATCATGGAGGCCGTTAGATGATCATGTTTTAGACTGGATATCAGTTGTATTCCCGGATCAGATTGTTCCGGATGAATTTCAAAAAAAGCTCGCCGCTCATTATAAATAGCAAGGGGCAATTGCATGAAAATAAAAATGAACAAGATACATGACGATCTGGTAAAAGGATGTTTCTGTCATTTTGACGGCTGCGGGCGTCTGTATCTCGGACGGCATCAGAATGGCAGTCTTTCGTTTACGATCACGGAGGAATCCGGCGACACCCGAGAGGTTCATATCGATGAACAAATTCCGAGTGAGGATATTATGCTGTTTCAACAGAGTTCGGATGACAGGTATGTGTTGGTTTTCTTTGAATCGCATGAGCATAAAGTGAAGGTATTTTCAGCAGATGGAAAAGAACAAAGTGTATTTTCTCTGCCTTCAGGGGCTTCATGCAGTCTTCTGGATGAGAAACAAAACCTATGGGTCGGTTTAAGTGATGAAGGCATTTATGATGATGAAAATTCAAATGGTCAAAGTATGCTGTGCTTCACTTTAGACGGACAATTAAAGGAAACGCATATTGATCAGCAGCTTTCAGAAATATATGCGCCCGTTGTAGATGACTGCTATGCGCTTGCAGAAAAAAACGGACTGATCTACATGCTGTATTATTCATATACAGTCATTGCTGCGTTTGATGAAACCGACGTGAAACGAGTGTGGATTATTTCTGATAAAGCATGTTCAGGGGTATATGACCAGCTTGCGATTTCAGATGACGGGTTTTGGATATGCAAAGATGATCATTCACTGTCCTTCATTCCGGCTGATGTCAGTCTGCCGGTGCAAGAGGTAACGTGCTGTGATCCGGATGGCGGTGAGCTTTCGGGGCATCAGCTGAAGCTGACAAGTAATGCCATTTACGCGGTCTCGACTTCGGGGATCTACAAGCGGGATATAAGTAATGGGAAACAAAATGAATTCTTTTCGGCTAAATGAAATGTTGAGATCCAGCAGATATTCTTTAAATGATGACCTCATCAGAAACCTGAAGTTTCACAAAAAAGAATTGGAGGGTCCGCTACCCTCAGATGCGGGGAGTTTTGAAGAAGACTTTGAGGAGGTTGCCTGCGCGGGGGATTTTTATGAATATTTCGCGCTTGTCTGCGGCAGCTTAGATTTTGTTTTGGCGAATAAACAAATGCCTGCGCGGCAGCGTAAAGCCTTATATAAATCCTTTTTTGAGCTGTATCCTCAATATGCGCATCTGGAAAACGCTTTAACAGATTACCCGGAGCTCAGCCAGGAAGTCAGGCTGCACGAACGGGCCAGGAGGCTGTTAGTCAGCATTTTAAACAAGAAATGAAAGGAAATCGAAAAGCAGGTTTCTAACGTGAAAGAACCAACAATGGCAGAATGTCTGAAGAAGGCTGATCTGATCCTGAACGGTCAAGCGGCAAGGGAAGAAGTGTCGGATTGGGCGTGTGAGTATGTGGCTGCACATGATCCGGAGGTTGAGGATGAAAACGTTTGGGAGATGCTCGTGTATTTGAGCGGGTTTGATCTGAAAGATTCGCCTGATTCATATCTGCATACCACAGAAGAATTAAGAGAATGGATGCAGGGATATAAGTAACCGGAAATACATACGTATTGTGAAAAAATACCGTATAAACCAGGCATGCCAAATCAGCTGTAAAGAAGGAGACACAAAATGGAGTGGCACAAACATGAGAAAGCAGTTATGCTGAGGCCGGATTCACCGGGGTGTTTTGAATTGACGGAGTTTACTTTCTTTACTGGGTATAACGAGTATTATGATAAAATCCCGGTATTTGAGCTGAAGCTGACTGATGGACAGTATGATGCTGTGCTGCGGTTTGAAGGTGTGAGCGCTGCCCGGCTGGATGATCTTGAAAGCATCACCGACATCCGTCTGGATATCAGCCCGGTCGACGGCGGCTGGGAATCGATACGCTATTATGTCGATGACGTGGAAGGAAGCATGAGCTTTTATTGCGCCAAATGGGTCGTACTTGACATGAAGAAAAAGCAGTCCTCCGAATGGCCCGGCAAAACGTCAGGGTAAAGCGGCGGCGTTTCGCGTATAATGAGGGGAGTTAGACAGAGAAGGAGTTTATTCATGAGCGAATTTAAAGATTTTTCTATCAGCCTCGACATCGCAAGAGCGTTGGAAGGACTTCAATATACCGAGCCGACTGAAGTGCAGCGGCGCGTCATCCCCGCCGCGCTGCAAAAAAAAGATCTCGTCGTCAAATCGCAGACGGGCAGCGGCAAAACCGCGGCTTTCGGCATTCCGATTTGTGAGCTTGCGGATTGGGAGGAAAACAAACCGCAGGCGCTGATTTTAACGCCGACCCGCGAGCTTGCGGCGCAGATAAAAGAAGATATCACGAATATCGGCCGTTTTAAACGGATAAAAGCTACGGCGGTTTTCGGAAAAGCTTCTTTTGATAAACAGAAAACCGAACTGAAGCAAAAAAGCCATGTCGTTTGCGGAACGCCGGGGCGTGTGCTTGACCATATAGAAAAAGGGACGCTGCCGCTTGACCGGCTGGCGTATGTGGTGATTGATGAAGCGGACGAAATGCTGAATATGGGGTTTATTGAACAGGTGGAAGCCATCATTCAGCACCTGCCGAAAAACAGAGTCACCATGCTGTTTTCAGCGACGCTGCCGGACGACGTTGAGAAGCTGAGCCGCACATATATGAAGGACCCGGAATTGATTGAAGTAAAAGCGGAAGGCCTGACGACTAAAGACATCGAGCATTTTGTCACCAGAGCAGCAGAAGAGGATAAATCATCATTGCTGCGTGACGTCCTGATCACTGAAAACCCGGACAGCTGCATCATATTCTGCCGGACAAAAGAAAGAGTTATCCAGTTAACCGATGAGCTGGACAGGCTGGGCTATCCTTGCGATAAAATTCACGGCGGCATGGTGCAGGAAGACCGCTTTGACGTCATGAATGAGTTCAAGCGCGGCGAGTTCCGCTATCTGATTGCGACCGACGTAGCCGCCAGAGGAATTGATATCGAAAACATCAGCCTCGTTATCAATTATGATATTCCGCTTGAAAAAGAAAGCTATGTGCATCGCACAGGCAGAACGGGGCGCGCCGGACACCGTGGACGGGCCATTACGTTTGTGACGCCGTCTGAATCGCGATTTCTGAATGACATTGAGACATATATCGGTTTCCGCATCAAAAAGCGGGAGGCGCCGTCAGAGAAAGAAACAGCGGAACGGAAAGCGGCTTTTGCGGAAAAATTGAACGCCCGCCCCGACGTCAAAACAGACAAAAGCGAACAGTTAAACAAAGACATTATGAAGCTGTACTTTAACGGCGGAAAAAAGAAAAAAATCAGGGCGGTCGATTTTGTCGGAACGATTGCGAAAATCGACGGCGTTTCAGCAGATGATATCGGCATTATCACGATTCTGGACAACGCTTCGTACGTCGAGATTCTGAACGGCAAAGGCCCGCACGTTCTCAGCATTATGAAAAATACGACGGTCAAAGGACAAAAAACTGAAAGTCCATAAAGCCAAGAAATAAAAAAGAAAGCCTGCTGTGCACGCAGGCTTTTTTTTACGCCGTCTCCTCCGGAACAAACGCAAGGATGGCAATGCCGATCACAAATAATAGTATCAGGCTGAACACGGCGGCTGACGAATTCCCGGTCAGCTGGGCGGTTACGGCAATCAAAAGCGGCCCGATAATTGAAGCGAATTTGCCGAAAATATTATAAAAGCCGAAAAATTCATTGGCGTGCTGTTTGGGGACGAGCTTGGCAAAGTACGAGCGGCTCAGAGCCTGAATCCCGCCTTGAGAAGTGGCGACAAGCATAGCCAAAATCCAAAAATCAAAAGCGGAATCCATAAAATAAGCATACGTGCAGACAATCATATACACGCCGATTCCGGCGTAAAGCATCGTTTTCCCCTTAAACCGTTCGGCCAGTCTCCCGTACAAAATCGAAAAAGGGGCGGCGACGACCTGCGTGACAAATAAAACAATCAGCAGATTTGCAGCGCTGATGCCGAGGTCAGCCCCGTATGACGTCGACATCGTGATGATGGTGCCGACCCCGTCGATGTAGAAGAAATAAGCGAGCAGAAACAAAAACAGCGCCCGGTACTTCCTGATCTGCTTCAGCGTGCCGGCAAGCCGTTTAAAACTGCTGATCACAAGCCGAGGCTCTCTCTCGATATAATAGCGCTGGCGGACGCGGCGAAGGAGCGGGATCGTGAACAGCCCCCACCATGCGGCCGTAATCAAAAAGGCAATGCGGCCCGCAGCCTGGGCGGACAGCGGAATCACCTCCGCTTGTGCTGACAGGATGACGGCAATGCTGAGAAGAAAAGGGATCGTACTGCCGATATAGCCCAGCCCGAACCCCCTGGCGGACACCATGTTCATCCGCTCCTTTGCGGCCACATCTACGAGAAACGCATCATAAAACACATTAGACCCGGCAAAGCCGATCGTGGAAATCGTATAACAAATTAATAACAGCACCCAAGATTCACCGGGAATACAAGCCAGCGCGGCGGTGCCCGCCACACCGATCAGGAAAAAGAAAGCGAAAAACCGTTTCTTGCATCCTTTGTAGTCGGCAATCGTTCCTAAGACGGGGCCGAGCATCGCCAAAATAAAAGTCGCGGCGGCAATTGTATAGCCCAAATAAGCGGTGGAATCGGCCGCGCTGACGCCGTTTTCAGCCGCAGCCGCTTTAAAAAACAGGGGGAACACCGCCGTCATAATAATGACGGAATAAGCTGAATTGGCCCAATCATACAGCATCCAGCTGCTTTCTTCTTTCGAAAACCGTTTCATCACACACGCTCCTTCTCAAAAACCGGTTCTCTGCATTATATGCGCCTCTGTCACATAGTTGGACAATGATTTCTGAACGGAGTTTTCTGATTGACCTGGAGATATTGACCTAGTTCAAAAAGGATGTACAATCAAGGTGTAACAGGTAAATGGTCAGGTGGGAGGGAGACGGAATTGAAGATTGCGAAAGTCATTAATAATAATGTCGTCAGTGTGCTCAAGGAAGGCAATCAGGAATTGGTCATCATGGGCCGGGGCATTGCTTTTCAAAAGAAAACGGGAGACCCGGTAGATGAAGCCCTCATTGAGAAAGTGTTCACGCTCGATAACAAAGATGTATCCGAAAAGTTCAAAACCCTTTTGTATGAAATTCCGATCGAGTGTATGGAAGTATCCGAAGAGATTATCAGCTATGCGAAATTACAGCTCGGCAAAAAACTCAACGACAGCATCTATGTATCGCTGACCGACCATATTAACTTTGCCATTCAGCGCAATCAGAAAGGGCTCGATATCAAAAATGCCTTGCTGTGGGAAACAAAGCGGCTGTACAAAGACGAATTTGCCATCGGCAAAGAAGCGTTGGCCATGGTAAAAAACAAGACTGGCGTGTCTCTGCCGGAGGATGAAGCGGGCTTTATTGCGCTGCATATTGTAAATGCCGAGCTGAATGAAGAGATGCCCAATATCATCAACATTACAAAAGTCATGCAAGAGATTTTGAGTATCGTAAAATACCATTTTAAGATTGAATTCAACGAAGAATCGCTGCACTATTATCGATTTGTCACCCACTTAAAGTTTTTCGCACAGCGTCTTTTTAACGGCACACACATGGAAAGCCAGGACGATTTTTTACTGGAGACAGTGAAAGAAAAGTATCATCAGGCGTATAAATGCACGAAGAATATCCATACCTACATTGAGAAAGAGTATGGGCATAAGCTCACCAGTGACGAGCTGCTGTATTTAACGATTCACATAGAAAGGGTAGTCAAACAAGTATAATGAAAGCGTTTCCTCGTATTAATTGTTTCTTCCATTCATATATAGGATTGTTACGGATAAGCAGGCAAAACCTATCTGTCTGTGCTGATGGTAGTTTAGGTTTGTATTTTTTAACAGAAGGATTATCATTATTTCGACCGATGTTCCCTTTGAAAAGGATCATGTATGATCAATAAAGAAAGCGTGTTCAAAAAAGGGGGAATGCTAACATGAAACGAGTGTTGCTAATTCTTGTCACCGGATTGTTTATGAGTTTGTGTGGGATCACTTCTAGTGTTTCGGCTCAAACAGGCGGATCGTTTTTTGAACCTTTTAACAGCTATAACTCCGGGTTATGGCAAAAAGCTGATGGTTACTCAAATGGAGATATGTTTAACTGCACTTGGCGTGCGAATAACGTCTCTATGACGTCATCAGGTGAAATGCGTTTGGCGCTGACAAGTCCGTCTTATAACAAGTTTGACTGCGGGGAAAACCGCTCGGTTCAAACATATGGCTATGGACTTTATGAAGTCAGAATGAAACCGGCTAAAAACACAGGGATTGTTTCATCGTTCTTCACTTATACAGGTCCAACGGAGGGGACTCCTTGGGATGAGATTGATATCGAATTTTTGGGAAAAGACACAACAAAGGTTCAATTTAACTATTATACAAATGGCGCAGGAAACCATGAGAAGTTGGCGGATCTCGGATTTGATGCAGCCAATGCCTATCATACGTATGCGTTCGATTGGCAGCCAAACTCTATTAAATGGTATGTCGATGGGCAATTAAAACATACTGCGACAACCCAAATACCGGCAGCGCCGGGGAAAATCATGATGAATTTGTGGAATGGTACGGGTGTCGATGATTGGCTCGGTTCCTACAATGGCGTAAATCCGCTATACGCTCATTACGACTGGGTGCGCTATACAAAAAAATAATGTACAGAAAAGGATTTCCGCTGGGCGGAAATCCTTTTTTGATTAAAACGAAATAATCCCAATCAAAAGCGCCGCAATCGTCATTACAATCGTTGTCCCCACGGCCCATTTGATGGTGAATTTTTGATGGTCGCCAAAGCTGACGCCTGCCATTCCGACCAATAGATAGGTGGAAGGCACAAGCGGGCTGAGCAAATGCACCGGCTGCCCCAGCAAGGAGGCCCTTCCTATTTCAGCGGCGTCTATTCCGTAAGCGGAAGCGGCTTCGGCGATGATGGGAAGGACACCGAAGTAAAAGGCGTCATTCGACATGAAAAAGGTGAATGGCATGCTGACGATCGCAGTGATCAGCGGCAGGTGCGGGCCCATGGCATCAGGGATGAGTGAAACGAGGGAATGAGCCATCGCATCCACCATTTTTGTGCCGGAGAGAATGCCTGTGAATATGCCTGCCGCAAACACCATTGAGACAACGTTTAACGCATTACCCGCATGCGCCGAGATTCGTTTCTGCTGCTCTTTGACATTCGGATAGTTGACCATTAAGGCGATGGCGAACGCGGTCATAAAAAGAACAGGAAGCGGCAGCAGGCTGGTGATCAGTGCGGCCATCAGTGCGACAGTCAGCAGCAGGTTGAACCATTGAAGAGCGGGACGTTTGAGCGGCGCCGCCTCAGGCACGGAAGAGGGCGCGTGATCAATCGAAATGACGCCGATCCGCTTCCGCTCTTTCTTGCCGAGGATATAACTAACGGCGATCACCCAGAGAATGCCGGCGATCATAGCTGGAATCAGCGGCGTGAAGACCTCTGACGTGTCCAATTTCAAGGAAGCCAAAACCCTCGCAGTCGGCCCGCCCCAAGGAATAATATTCATGACCCCTGAACCGAGCATCGCTATTCCCGCTAACACCAAACGGTTCATGCCGAGCCGTTTGTATAAAGGCAGCATCGCCGCGATGGTAATCATATAGGTTGTTGTCCCATCTCCGTCCAGCGAAATGGTCATTGTCAGAACCGCTGTGCCTACGGCGATTTTTAACGGGTCTCCTTTGACAAGCGATAAAGATTTTGGCAATGAGGGGATCAAACAGGCCTGAGTCAATCATAATGCCGAAATACAGGATGGCGAATAACAGCATGATACCGGTAGGTGCGAGGTCTGTCACGCCCTGAATCATCATCTCCCCGAGATCTTTGCCGAATCCGCTGATCAGGGCAAACACAACAGGAACGACAATCAAAGCAATAAGAGCGGAAAGCCGGTTAGACATAATAAGATACATAAAGACAATCATCATCACAAAACCGAGTATGGCAAGCACGATATGACCTCCCCTGTTCAACAGCTATTTTGGTAAGCGCTTCCGCACTTTCTTTCTGTGAAGAAGGCTTATTTCAAATGTGTATGGCCGCATATTTATATGTAGACCTAAAATCCTAATCAGCAGATCAGCAGTTTATATGAAGAACGCCGCGGGTAAATGTGCTGTAGAATGTTTCGTTTGATAAGGGGGAATAGACATGAGTGAGGATCAAAACAAACGTGTAAATGAACACTCAAAGGACGAGCAGCTGGAGCAGTACCGGGCAGATAACAGCGGCAAAAAAATGACGACCAATCAGGGGCTTCGTGTGTCTGAGGATGAGCATTCTTTAAAAGCGGGTGTCCGCGGCCCCACGCTGATGGAGGATTTTCATTTTCGCGAAAAAATGACGCATTTTGACCACGAGCGGATTCCGGAGCGGGTCGTTCATGCGCGCGGGTACGGCGTTCATGGGCATTTTCAGGTGTACGAACCGATGACGGAATACACAAGGGCGAAATTTTTGCAGGACCCGTCTGTCAAAACGCCTGTCTTCGTTCGTTTTTCAACAGTGGCGGGCTCCAAGGGGTCAGCCGACACAGTCCGTGACGCCAGGGGATTTGCGACGAAGTTTTACACCGAAGAAGGGAATTACGACCTTGTCGGAAACAATATTCCGGTGTTCTTCATTCAGGACGCGATCAAGTTCCCGGATCTCGTTCACGCCTTAAAACCGGAACCGCACAATGAGATGCCTCAGGCTGCGACGGCTCATGATACGTTCTGGGATTTTGTCGCCAACAATCCTGAATCCGCGCACATGGTGATGTGGACGATGTCTGACCGCGGAATCCCGCGAAGCTACCGAATGATGGAGGGCTTCGGCGTACATACATTCCGTTTCGTCAATGAGAAAGGAAAGGCGCGTTTCGTGAAATTCCACTGGAAGCCGGTTCTCGGCGTTCATTCACTCGTATGGGATGAAGCGCAGAAAATTGCCGGGAAAGATCCCGATTTCAATCGCCGCGATCTGTGGGAAACCATTGAAAACGGCGGCAAGGTTGAATACGAGCTTGGCGTTCAGATGATTGATGAAGAAGATGAATTCAAGTTTGATTTTGATATTCTTGACCCGACCAAGCTGTGGCCGGAAGAGCTTGTGCCGGTGAAGATTATTGGAAAAATGACGCTGAACCGCAACCAGGATAATGTGTTTGCGGAAACAGAGCAGGTCGCATTCCACCCGGGAAATGTCGTGCCGGGCATTGATTTTACCAATGACCCGCTTTTACAGGGACGGCTTTTCTCTTATACAGACACACAGCTCATCCGTCTTGGCGGGCCGAATTTTCATGAGATTCCGATCAACCGGCCGGTCTGTCCGTTCCATAACAACCAATACGACGGCTACCACCGGATGACGATTAATAAGGGCCCTGTCGCCTATCATAAGAATTCTCTGCAGAATAATGATCCGTCGCCGGCCTCAGAAGAAGAAGGCGGATACGTTCATTATCAGGAAAAAGTAGAAGGCAGAAAAATCCGCCAGCGCAGTGAGAGCTTCAATGACTATTTTTCTCAGGCCAAGATGTTCTGGAACAGCATGTCTCCCGCCGAAAAGGAACATATCATTTCCGCGTTCTGTTTTGAGGTAGGGAAAGTAAACAGCAAGGATGTGCAGCAGCAGGTGGTGAATGTCTTCAGTCACGTCGACGCCGAGCTTGCCGAGCGCGTTGCGAAGGGAATCGGAGTGAACCCGCCGCCGAAGGATCGTGAATCTGATGAAACCTTCACTTCCCCGGCCTTAAGTCAGGAAAACACGGTGAAAACAGCAGCCACAAGACAGGTCGCGGTTTTGGCCGATCACGGGTTTGCGGACGAGGAAGTCAAACAATTGCTTGCCGTATGCAAAGAGGCGGGAGTCAGAGCCGATATCATCAGCCCTGCACTTGGAACCGTCAAGGGAGAAAACGGTACGGAGCTGGAAGCGTCAGCCACTTTCCTGACAGCGGATTCCGTCCTGTATGATGCTGTTTTCATTCCGGGCGGGCAACGAAGCACAGACAGTCTCAAAGCCCGAAAAGCGGCTAAAGACTTCGTCAGTGAAGCCTTCAGTCATTACAAAGCGATCGGTGCCTCCGGAGAAGGAAAAGAACTTCTCACCCTCGCCGCCGGAACCGAAAGCGGCCCCGGCCTTGTTCCGGACGGAAACCATGAACAATTTCTGAAGGCCGTAGCCGAGCATCGGCATTGGGACAGAAACATATAAAGATAGTAAAAAGTACCCTGCTAAGGGTACTTTTTTAGTTTTTTAGAATGGAATAATTATTTTAAGTGTGATATTCTGGAATATAATAAAAATTTTAGGGGGGATAAGTATTATGATTGTGGGAACTTTTATTAACGGATATAAGTCATATGCAAAATCAATTTTTGCACCTATAGCAAATAACAATGAGCAAAAGTATGCTGTCTATATTGGTGCAAATGGTGTAGGCAAAAGTGGAATTTTGGAGTCACTTGATGTTTTCTTTAATGGACGAGATTGGAATGCAACAAGAGGATCTAGGAGAGAGGATCGGTATATAACCCCTGTATTTTTTATTGAAAGGAATAAATTTGAAGAATTTATTATTAATTCAAATCGATACAGCAGGTCTGAGATAGATGGAAATAAAAAAACTTTAGAGGATATAAATATTATAAGCAACAAATTCTGGAGCGGTATACAAGATTGGTTAAAAGGAGCTGCTAGAAGGGAATACATTGAAAATTTTTACGAGTTTATTGAATACCTAACAACTAACTATTCTGAACAAGAATACTATATACTTCCCTCAGGCGTGAAATTTAATGGAAAGCCAACACTTGCTCCTTTCGAGAGCTACTTTGAAAAAATATTAGGAAATAAAGAATACATAAAAAAAATAGAAAAGATAAGGAAATTAATAAAAGAACACTATGCTTATGTTTATATTCCTGTGGAACAAAGTGCTAACGAAATTTTGAAAATTGAAGATAAACAAATGCAAACTTTAATGAACAAAGATATCTTACTAGAAATTGATAAGGTACTGACAAGTAGGTATGAAATAGAAGGGAAAAATAAAAGTTTCTTAAACTTTATAAATGATTATCTTAATAAATTTATGGAAGATATAAATAATTCTATAAAAGCGATTGATAATCAATATAATTACAGTCCCGAAGCAAATAGTAAGAGAAATTTAACAGTAACAGATATAAGAGAAAAAGTTATTGAAGCTTACTTTTCAAAAAGACCATTAAGGTACAAAAATAGAGAAGTCCAAAAACTAAGTTCTGGTGAGCAGAGAAAGGCATTAATAGACATTGCATATGCATTTCTTTCAAATGTGAAAGAAATGGATAGAGAATTAATTCTGGCTATTGATGAACCAGAAGTGTCTATGAATGTTGTTAATTGTTTTCCGCAGTTCGAGAGGTTAGAAAGACTTTCGAAAGATTTTAATAGACAAGTCATGATAACGACCCATTGGTATGGATCTCTGCCCATCACCAATAGCGGTCATTTACTTCATGTGAGTAAAGAAATAGAAGGAAGTGTTTCGATTTCAGATTTTAGTTTTTTTGATTATTTAGATGAAAGAAGAAGATTTCCGGATGATATAGCATTAAAAAGTATGTTTGATTTAGCAACTAGCATTATTAGTTACTCAAAATCTATGAAAAATACTAATTGGATTATATGCGAAGGAAGTACAGATAAATTATACCTTGAAGAATTATTAAAAGATGCGGGGAATTTTAAAATTTTACCTGTTGGTGGATGTTCTAATGTGATTAAATTATATGGTTTATTGAGTTATCCTTTATCCGATAAAACTACAGCCCAAGCAATGAGTGGAAAAATTCTTTGTATGATTGATACTGATCGAGTAAAGATCAATGTTTCAAAAGCAACTGAAAGTTATGGAAAAGTGGATTTGAGAAGGTTACAAACATTAAAAAGTAATAATATCGAATCAGTTAGACTTTTAGAACCGTGGAAACAAGGTCAGTATTATGAACAAACAGTTATCGAAGATTGTTTAGATCCAAAGACTTTTTATGAAACTATTAAAGAAATTATAAATGCAAATGCAAATGAAGATATACAAAAGTTATTTACATTATATAGTTTTAATCCAAACATTAAATTTTCAAGAATTGATGGAACAGCTTCATTACTTATTCCAACAAATTATGAAGCTGGAAGTGAAAAGGAAAAATTAATTCAATTTTTAGCGGATAAAAAAATAAAAACAAAAGTTGCAAAACTCTATAATGAGAAAATTAAGATTACTCCGCCTGATAATAACTCATTAGCTGAGTTGATTATGGATTATTTTGGTATGTCCAATCCCTTAAAACCTAAAAAGAATGAAGTCTTAATATAAATATGATAAAGTAATAAAAAAAATAATAGCGGAGCAAAGCACATGAATCAAAAACAACTCGAAGAATATTACCGGCGTGACGAAAACATGATGATTTTGGTGTTTGCCCAATGGTGCGTCAATCATGACCTTGATCCGATGGCGATTTACAGCAGGGCTTATCCCGGACAGCCTTTAAACGAAGAGCTGCGAAAAACGGCTGAAGAGCTTGTCGTGCCGAAGGAGGAATCTGAGTCGATTCCTGATCAAACCGTTATCGGCGTTTTGGAGATGTTCGGCAACTCCGATCTGGCGGAAGCCGTTTATGAAGCCATTGCGCAAAGACCTTCACGGTAAAAGAGGCGTGGATTTTCCATGTCTCTTTTTTTGATGGAGAAAATGTGAGAAATGGCCCAGAAACAATTTCCTGATCTGCGCTGTCTATAGAGTGTAACCCGTTTTCAAAAAGGGAACGGTAAATAAAAAGGAGGAGTTGTGATGAAAAAGACATTCAAAATGATGGCGGCTGTGCTTTTGGCAGTGCTGACAGCCGCGCCGTTCGGAGGATTTGCGGCTTCAGCCGAGGCCGCGCAAACCGCAAAGCCCGTTGTCAAAAGCCATACGTATAAGCAAGTGAAGCAGCTGACGTACCCCGAGGTCACAAATACGGGAAACGCATCTTTTGAAAAGAAAATCAATCAGGACTTCAAACGTTATATTGACCATTCATATCAAGAATATGTGAAAAACAAAAAAGACGGTGAGAAACAAGGCTACAAAGCGGAATACCAAACAGATTTCAAGGTGAAGTATAATCAAGACGGCAAGCTCAGCATTCAGACGGAGAACTACAGTTACACAGGCGGCGCACACGGGATGACATCCGTACAGACCTTTAATTATGATCTGGCCGCAAAAAAACAGGTCGCACTCAGTGATGTGCTGAATACGAAAACGAAGGTAAACAAAACGAGAGACTATCTGTACGGCTACATCAAGAAACATGACGATCTGTTCGACCAAGACGTCAAAAAACAGGAGATCACCCTGAATAACGAAAGACCTTTCTTCTTTACGAAAAACGGCATTGCCGTTGTGTTCGGACAATATGATCTTGGACCATACGCGGCGGGAATCCGGGACGTTTCCGTACCTGCATCCGTCTATCAATAAAAAAAGCGATATCTCTCCAAAACGGAGCGGTATCGCTTTTTTCGTTTACCAGACAAACAATCCGACAATCGCCGCACTCAATAAGGAAACGGCAATTCCGCTGACAAGCAGCTTCCAGACGTTTTTCCCGATGATGGCTGACTTTTCACCATCAAGCAGAGATTGATACGATCCGTAGATCATACCGATGGTGCTGAAGTTTGCGAATGATGTCAGGAATGTCGTCGCAACGGCAATCGTGTGCGGCGGCAGTGAATGCAGCTGCCCCTTCAGATCGGCCATGGCCACAAACTCGTTCGTTGCGAGCTTGATGCCCATCAGCTGTGCGACATACATCGCGTCATGTCCGGTTAATCCGAGAAGAAAGGCAAACGGACTGAAGATGTAAGAGAAAATCTTTTGAATGGTCAAACCGTGCATGAACAGTCCGAGCACGCCGTTTAACGCGGCCGTTAACGCCACATACCCGATGACCATCGCTAAAATCACAATGACCATGTTCATGCCGACGAGCATACTGTTCGAAATCGTGGAGAAGAAGTCTTTTTTCTCCGCTTTTGAAGGGACGTAAATAATATCGTCCTCTTTAGAAACGTCCACAGGATTCAGCATATTTGCGATTAGAAGAGCGTTTAAGCAATTCAGCGGGATCGCTGTGAATACATAAGTGGACGGGACCATCGACAAGTACGATCCGATGATCGAACCGCTGATGCTGCTCATACTCATCAGCCCGAATGTCAGAAGCCGATTGTTGTTGACGACGGCAAGCTGCTGGCGGATGACGGCTAAAGCTTCCGTATTTCCTAAAAACATCATCTGAATGGAGAAAAAGCTCTCCAGCTTCGGCAGACGGGATATTTTAGAAATCAGCCAGCCGATTTTATCAATGAGCCACGGCAGAATACCGAAATACGACAGCATATCAAAGAAGGTCACAACGAAGATAATCGGCAGCAGCGCGCTGAAGAAAAAATCAACCGTCGGATTCGCCATGACAGACGGAAAGGCAAATGCAATCCCTTGACTGGCGCAGGAAATCAGCCATGTAAAGAATGCGCCGATCTTCCCGATGACAAAGCCGCCGACTTTTGTCCCTAACATAAACCAAGTAATCAGAAACTCAAAGACGAGGAGCATGACAATCGGACGCCATTTAATCTTCTTCTTGTTGGGAGAACATAAGAAAACAACAGCCATGACAACAATGAGACCGACAATGTTCAATAAAAAGTACATGTGAGCAACTCCTATAAGGGTATTATGGAAATAAAAAAAGCTCTTATTCGTCACAAATTCCTGAAAGTCAGAAAGTGTGATAAATAAGAGCCAAAAGAAAAGAATAGACAGCGTCATATGCTTTTCACTCGTTCAAATTTATGCAAACTTCCTTGTAGTCTAGTCTTTTACGGCACTAGGTAGAAACAATCAGACCATATTACTGATCATATACAAGAATAACGATATTACATGAGATAGCAGTATTTTATCGTTTCAATTTTTGAAAATCAACCTTTTTGGATATTTTCAAAATAATAAATTTATATTATAAATAAAGAAAATAAAGGATATGTAAAAGTAATTGGATTTTAATGGTATAAAGTGCACGCAGAAACAGTTCGGTTCATTGTAAGAACGGGACGCAGCTGATAAAATGGATCTGAGGGCACAGCCTTCAAAAGACGGCAGAAAAGGGGTCATCTTCATGATCATCCAGTTCATTCGTTACAGATAATGAGAGGTATAGATAAATAGGTTAAACCTTCCAATTTGGTGAGGTTTATTTGTCTATGCCTTTTTCATTTCATCAGAATAACGAATGAATGAGGTGTTTTTTTTGACGTCTATGAAAAGAAAACGCGCGGAATTACTGAATGCATGCCAGTCCGTATTCAGGTGTCCGCTATGCCGCACGGCCATGGCGGTTTCGCAATATCAAAGCCTGATATGCGGACATGGGCATACATTTGATATATCAAAACAAGGCTATGTGAATTTCCTCAATAAATCGGTCAAAACCCGCTATGACAGGCAGCTGTTCGAAGCGAGACACGAGCTTTTTGAGAGGCGGGAGTTTTTTTCGCCGGTTCAAAAAGAGATCGCCGTCATCATCAGCCGTATTCAATCTCCGCGAAAACAGGCGGCGGTATTGGATGCGGGATGCGGAGAGGGCTCCCATTTAGACGCTGTATGCAGATTGCTGCAGCCCGCTTTTTCCGTGACGGGAATCGGCATTGATATCTCGAAAGAAGGTGTGCTGCAAGCTGCAAAAGCCTTCGGGGATCATAATATTTTTGCCGTCGCTGATGTGGCGGATACGCCGTTTGCCGACAGCAGTTTTGATGTGATTCTGTCTGTTTTGTCACCTTGGAATTACAAGGAATGCAGCAGGCTTTTAAGAAAGGGCGGCACAGTCATTAAAGCGGTGCCGCGGCGCGATTACTTGAAAGAAGTAAGGGAATTCTTCTTCGGAGACAGTCCTGAACGGAATGATACCGCTGAGTCTGCGGCCGTCCGTTTCCAAACCGGCTTTCAAGCCTTTGAGCGCAAGCGGCTGTGTTACACGAAGACCTTATCGCAGCCTGATCTTGAGCTGCTTGTGAAAATGACGCCCTTAACATGGAAATGTTCTGATGAAAGCATTCAGCGCTTTATCAGCCGGAAAGCGGCTGATATTACGATAGATATCGATATTTTAATCGGAACCGATCCGCTGTAAAACGAAAAAGACACGCTGTAAGCGTGTCTTTTTTTTATTTCCAGACTTCATCGGCAATGTCGACGACATGGCGCAGTTTCGCCCATTGCTGTTCTTCTGTGATCAGATTTCCTTCCTCAGTCGAAGCGAACCCGCATTGCGGGCTGAGGCAAAGCTGATCCAGGCTGACATATTGAGAAGCTTCTTCAATCCGGCGTTTAACCGCATCCTTGTCTTCGAGTTCGCCGTGTTTCGACGTAATCAAACCGAGCACAAGCTGAAGATCAGAGCGTTTGACATAACGAAGCGGTTCAAAGCCGCCGGAGCGGGAATCATCATATTCCAAGAACAATCCGTCAAGGTCAAGTCCGTCAAAAATCGTTTCCGCCGCCGCATCATATCCGCCTTCAGCCGTCCATGTGGACTGGAAGTTGCCGCGGCAGATATGCATCGTAACCTTCAGATCGGCAGGACGATCTTTGATGGCGTCATTAATGGAAGCGGCGAACAGCCTGCGCAGCTCATCCGGCGTCGTGCCGAAAGCTTCAATCTGACGAAGCCCCGCCTCCGATAAGAAAACGGCCCATGCGGTATCATCGAGCTGAAGATAGCGGCACCCGGCGTCATAGAAAGCCTGAATCGCTTTTTTATACGCCTGTGATACATCATGCTGAAATTGTTGGTAATCGTTCTGATACGCCGCTTTTTCCAATTTTCCGCGGAAAAACAGCATATTCGGGCTTGGGATGGTCATTTTTGGCACAGCATCGCCGGCAATGCTGTGCAGGAATTTATAATCTTCAAGTATCGGATGCTGAGAAAAATCAATATCTCCCGTTACTTTAATGCCGCGCGCTTTCGTCTGTACGTTGTGGAACTGAATGCCGCTCTCAGGCGTAAACGCTTCGACGCCGTCTAAGTTTTCGAGAAAATCGAAATGCCACCAGGCACGGCGGAATTCGCCGTCTGTCACGACATTGAGGCCGGTTTCTTTTTGCTTTTCCACACTGCGGATGATTTCTTTGTTTTCGATTTCGCGCAGCTGTTCTGCCGAAATCTCATCAGCCGCTCTTTGCAGACGGGCTTGCTTCACAGCCGCCGGCCGCAGCAGGCTTCCGACCTGATCCGCGCGAAACGGCGGGTTTTTTCTTAGAAGAGTGTGCAATGGTTGCTCTGTGTTTTGCTGTGACATGAACGATTCCTTCTTTCCTGATGAAATATAAAAAAGCTCTTCCCTCGGATAGGGAAGAGCTTGCGTCCGCAAATCTCAACCTTATCTTCAGGATTTAGCACCATTCTGCTGAACAGCGGTTGCCGGGTATCATAGGGCCAGTCCCTCCACCTCTCTTGATAAGGAAATATGCTATTTTTCAGAATAAACTGTAATACTATTAATCTTAGTATGTTTTCTCGAATTGTCAATATATTTCGATAAATATTTTTATTTGTCACCCTCAAATAGAACCATATCAATCACAATTGCGATTGCGAGACAAAGAACGATATCCTCTTCATTTTCAATCTGCAGATGATAGGAATCGCCCCAGCTCATCCATGTTTTACTGACGGTCATCCGGCTTGATTTTCCGTCTGTCACTTGAAAATTCCGTCCCCACACGTCGCCGGTAATATCCCAGCCGAGGCCGGAAATTTCAAATTTCGGTTTGAAAAACGTTACTTTCTTGATGACTTGGCATACAGGTTTGCCGCTTACGGAAATCTCGTAACGGGGAACGAGCGACATCAGTTTCTGACTGACGCTGGCGAGTGTGCGTCCGTCCAAATCAGTCAGCTTCAGTTCATCGCCGAACGAAAACAACTTTCCCTCCGCATTGAAGACTTCTTTTCCGCTTTCAAGAAACACTTGAAACCGATTCTTAAATGTAAACACCCGCTCTTTGATATAAAAATGATTCATAAAAAAACTCCTTTTTTATGTTGTACGTAAAAAGGAGGCGGATGGTTTCATATAGGCAGGTGCATAAAAAAAGGCTGCCGATTTTGCGGCAGCTGTCGTTTTTTATGATAGCGGCATCCGGCGTTTTTGACGGATCGCATTTAAATCAATGATGTTATTCGTGTCGGCAGCTGTCACCAGCGGGCTTGTCTTTGGCGTTTTCCGGCGGTTGTCCTTACTGAAAGAGAAAACCAGGTATCCTGTCAAAGCAGCAAAAATAAGTAGCATCATTTTACATACCTCCCAAAAAAAGTTTTGGTATTATTATTGTACGAAAAAACAAACGAAAAGTATTCAAACAATTGTCACTTTTTTAAAAAATAACGACATTTTCCGTAAAAACGACTATAAGTTGCAAGGGATTTCACTCATGTTGTGGTTCTATAGATTGTATCGGCTGCTGAATGATTAACGTTTATATCACTTTTTTACTATTTTTTAACAGAGTCGAATTAACTAATTCAGTGTTTTCGTTTGCCTTGTGTTATTCAGTACCCTAAAAAATCCTATGATATGCAAAATAACTGCTTCTAACAGATGATTATAGATTGACAGCGCTTTCTTTATTTTTTGTAAGAAAACGATAAGTTATCTTAAAAAAATCGTTTGAACATTTTCCGCAGCTTTTTAAAAGGATTTGATTTCGTTTCCAAAACGCGCGGGTCTTTTAAGGTTTTTTTCAATTCTTTCGCTACAGTGCCTCTTGCCATAGTCTTCACTCCTTTTTTCCATTTCATACCTTATATACGGAAAGAAAGAAGGAAAGGTTTCACGTGAAAGAAAAAAACCAAAGCAGGGGGCTTTGGTTTTACGCGCGTTCTTCAAACAGCCTGGCGATTTCAACAATAACGTTTACCGCTTTTTCCATATGATCGACAGAAATGTATTCATATTTTCCGTGGAAGTTTTGGCCGCCGGTGAAGATGTTCGGCGTCGGCAGTCCCATGTAAGAGAGCTGTGATCCGTCGGTTCCGCCCCGGATCGGTTCGATAATCGGTTCGATGTCGAGGTTTTTCATGGCTTGATATGCGACGTCGACGATCTCTTTGACCGGTTCGATTTTTTCTCTCATATTGTAGTATTGATCATGCAATTCAAGCTTGATGCTTTCTTTGCCGTATTTGGCCGTAAGCGCGTCGGCGGTTTTCTGCATATATTCTTTTCGTTCTGTAAAGCGCTCTCTGTCAAAATCTCTGATGATATACGACAGGGCGGCTTCAGAAACGTCGCCGTTCATGGAAAGCAAGTGATAGAAGCCTTCATATCCTTCCGTATATTCCGGCGCTTCTTCTTTCGGCAGCGCGTGATGAAATTCCATCGCGATTTTTGAAGCGTTTACCATTTTGTTTTTTGCCGTTCCGGGGTGAACGCTTTTTCCGTAACAAGTAAGCTTAGCTGCGGCTGCGTTGAAGCTTTCATATTGCAGTTCGCCGAGGGGGCCTCCGTCTATCGTGTAAGCGAATGCGGCGTTGAAGCGGCCGACATCAAATTTGTGAGGGCCTCTGCCGATTTCTTCATCAGGCGTGAAGGCGACCCGGATCGTGCCGTGTTTGATGTCAGGGTGTTTGATCAAGTACGCCATTGCTGTCATGATTTCGGCGATGCCCGCTTTGTTGTCGGCTCCGAGCAGCGTCGTGCCGTCCGTTGTGATCAGCGTCTGGCCTTTATAGCGGGAAAGCTCCGGGAATTGTTCAGGCGAAAGGACGACATTGAGTTTGTCATTCAGAACGATATCATGTCCGTCATAGCTCTCAATAATCTGAGGATTCACATTTTTTCCGGTAAAATCAGTTGCGGTATCCACGTGAGCCAGAAAACCGACAGTCGGCACGTCTTTATCCGTATTAGCCGGAAGAGTCGCCATCACGTACCCATTGTCATCGACTGTGATTTCTGTCATGCCGATCGACTTTAATTCATCCGCCAGCATGTTGGCCAAAGTCAGCTGTCCGGGGGTTGAAGGGCAGTTTTCATTGTTTTCGTCAGACTGTGTATCGACTTTTACATAAGAGGTAAAGCGTTCAATGATTTCATTTTTCATACCGTCATCTCCTTTGTCTTATCTTACCATGTGCGGGGGAGGGATTTCTATTTCGCCACCCGTTTTGAATCGAAGGCTCTGTTTTTTACGCGAATGAAAACAAATTATGAAGAAACGATGACTAAACGATTAAACTTTTTGGAAATGGATGATTGAGGAAGAAAAAAACTATATAATATGGACAGTTCATTCAATAGGGGAGGCTTTCTTCATGGCGATTTTAGTGACAGGCGGAGCGGGTTATATCGGAAGCCATACATGTGTCGAGCTGTTAAACAGCGGCTATGAGATCGTGGTTCTGGATAATCTGTCAAATAGTTCACCGGAAGCATTGGAGCGGGTAAAAGACATTACCGGAAAAGGGCTTGTGTTTTATGAAGCGGATCTTCTGGACCGTGACGCCGTTCAACGGGTATTTGCTGAAAATGAGATTGAAGCCGTCATTCATTTTGCGGGATTAAAAGCGGTCGGTGAGTCTGTGGCTGTTCCGCTCCGTTATTATCATAATAATCTGACGGGAACGTTTATTTTATGTGAAGTCATGCAGGCATACGGTATAAAAAAAATCGTCTTCAGTTCATCAGCGACGGTTTACGGCGTTCCGGAAACAACGCCGATCACAGAGGATTTTCCGTTAAGCGCGACCAATCCTTACGGGCAGACAAAGCTGATGCTGGAACAGATTTTGCGCGATCTGCATAAGGCGGACCCTGAATGGAGCATTGCGCTTCTCCGTTACTTTAATCCGTTCGGCGCGCATCCGAGCGGCCGGATCGGGGAAGACCCGAACGGCATCCCGAATAATTTAATGCCGTACGTCGCCCAAGTCGCTGTCGGCAAGCTTGAGCAATTGCAGGTGTTCGGCAATGATTATCCGACGAAGGACGGCACAGGCGTGCGGGATTACATCCATGTCGTTGACCTTGCCGAGGGCCACGTCAGAGCGCTTGAAAAGGTGCTGGACACAACGGGCGCCGATGCCTATAATCTCGGCACGGGAAGAGGCTACAGCGTTCTTGAGATGGTCAAGGCGTTTGAAAAAGTATCGGGAAAAGCAGTGCCGTATCGTTTTGCCGCCCGGCGCCCGGGAGACATCGCCGCATGCTTCGCCGACCCGGCAAAAGCGAAGGCTGAACTGGGCTGGGAAGCAAAGCGCGGTCTTGAAGAAATGTGCGCCGACTCTTGGAAGTGGCAATCCTCCAATGTGAACGGATATCAAAAGGTGTAAAAAGAAAGAGACCTTCAAATGGTGAAGGTCTCTTTTGTTATGATCATTATTTAACTTTTACTTCAACATCGTTGCTGAATTTTATTTTCCAAGTGCCTTTAGCGTATGCGTTTTTATCAACTTCAAAGGCTTTCACTCCAGTGACCTTAATGTTCGGGTTCAGGTCACTTAAAATTTTACTGTTGTTCACTTTTGTTTCCGTTGCATAAGTCGATGAAGCGTCAATATCCGGATCATAGGAAGTTCCTTTAGAATCTACTAATTTCACGCTCGGAATGGAGAAAGAGCTTAACGGCTTGTTTGAAACATTTTTAACTGTATATTGGACAGCGACGATAACGCCTCCGTCAGATGCTTTTTTCTCGACAAATTCAGATCCTACTGAATCTCTTTTTTCCACCTTCGTAACAGTAACTTCAGTTTTTTCAGTCTTAACAGTGTCACCGATGTTATACAGCTTTTCCTTGGATTCCGCAGCTTTTGAAGACGCAGTTTTAGATGATGAAGACCCGCCTCCGCCGCCGATGTTTACGAGAATGATAATAACCACTACTGCCAAAAGCAATGTGATGATTTTATGTCTCATAAAAAAGTTTCTCTGATCTTTACCGCAGTTTGGACATTTTTTAACGCCTTTAGCGATTTCTTTGCCGCATGCCTTACAAGACACTAAGTTGCCTGCCATAATATTTCCTCCTATGTAAACTATTTCTTGAAAACTATATACTATAATGCCTGTAAAATATCCTTCAGTCAATACAATTTTGAGAAAAACAGTATTTTAATGATTTTTTAGTCATGTATTTTTAGGTCCTTTTTTAGTGTCGGCAGAACGGTCAAATTTTTCATAGGTTTATGGAAAAAAGAGAGGTTGAACATGCTCGCGATTTCCCGTATAATCTTGAAAGAAATACAAAAACTGAACATAAAAAACAGTGGTTTTCTAGGGTTCCGCAATGCTGAATTGGTCTGGACCGAGAGAAAACACACAGCAGGTTTTTGCTGTGACACGGTGGGATAAAAGCCCGGGAGTTTCTGCTCTTTTGATGAAGAGTGCTCTCCCCGGGCTTTTTTGATTTTATAAAAAGGGAGTGTCTGGGATGAAAAAAAGATTGCTGGATGTGCTGATGCTGATCATTGGGGCTTTTATCTTTGCATTGGCTGTTAATTTATTCGCCATTCCGAATGATCTTGGAGAGGGCGGGGTAACGGGAATTACCTTGATCTTGTACTATGTGTTTGAATGGTCGCCAGGGGTGACGAATATCATTTTGAACGGAATTTTATTGATCATCGGATATAAATTTTTAGACGGAAAAACAACGCTTTATACGATCATTACGGTTGTCGCCAACTCGCTGTTTCTGCATCTGACGCATGATTGGCACTCGCCGTCACATGAACTCATTATTAATACTATTTTTGCGGGTGTGTTTGCCGGTGTCGGAATCGGGATCATTATTCGAGTCGGAGGCACGACGGCGGGATCTGCTATTTTGGCGAGGATTGCGAATAAATATCTCGATTGGAATATCAGCTATGCGCTTTTGTTCTTTGATCTGATTGTCGTCTTCAGTTCTTATTTCATCATCGGCGCGGAAAAAATGATGTTTACCATTGTCATGCTTTACATCGGAACGAAGGTGATGGACTTTATCATTGAAGGTCTGAATACGAAAAAAGCGGTGACGATTATATCTGAGCATAAGCACGAAATCGCTGAACAGGTCAACACGCTTATGGACAGAGGGGTGACGCTGCTGTCGGGTAAAGGAAATTACACAGGGCAGTCAAAAGAAATTTTATATATCGTCATCCAGAAGCAAGAGCTCTCCATGCTCAAGAAAATTATTAAAAGCTGTGATACAAAGGCGTTTGTCATTGTTCATGATGTGCGTGACGTGTTTGGAGAAGGCTTCGTCGATATCTCTAAATAAAAAAGATCCCTCTGCTGGTGCAGAGGGTTTTTTCATATCCGGCAGAAGCGATTCGTTTCCCGGGAAATAGCCGGAAAGCTGTTTCGTAAAACTCAGTGGATACAATCCGCCGGACGTTTTATACTGAAAATATGATAGAGCGATAGAGAGGAGCGCATATGAACCCGATATTGGCAATTTACCCGAGGGCTGTGTTGTCTGATACGTGCTGTACGGCGGAGGATGTCTTTTGTTTTTATGATGAGAAGAGGCGGGTCTATGTCGCCATTCCGAAGGAGGATATCACCCAGAAGGAGAAACTGCTTCTGAATTCGTTTTTGACACCCGCTGAAGAGAAGGGCGTTTTTTTCCCGGAGACAGCGGCGGCAAAGAGGTGGCGGCGTTTTCTGCTGGAAGAGGGCCTGGTGCCTGAAGTCAAGGAGCCTCGTATCCGTTTTATCCATTATGATTTATTAGGAGAAAGGGATTGGGGGGCATTTACGGAAGCGCTTCGCCATTTCTGGCCGGTTCCGTATACAGTTGTCCGGACGGGAAGGGATCAGGGCGTGATTGTAGAGGAAGAAAAGCTTGAAGCGCCTGATCAGGATGATATCGCATCTTTTGTAAAGGTTCTTGAAGCCGATTTTTATTTCAGTGTCCGTTTTTTCATCGGAAGGTATTACGGCGCCGGAGAACGTCTGCGCCATCATTATCGGAGAGAACAGCAATATTTTCAGAATGGCAGGCGCCATCTCCCGCAGCTGAGCACGATGACCGCGGAAACGGTATTTCCGGCAATGCTCACGGAAGAAAGCAGGGAAAAGCTTTCCGCATTGCTTCAGGAAGAGGCGGCGTTGCTGTTTCAGAAAGAACCGGAGCTGAAGCATACGATTCAGGCTTTTATTGAACATAACTCGAACATGTCGCTCACATCGAAAAAACTGCATTTGCACCGCAACAGTCTTCAATATCGGATTGATAAATTTGCGGAACGCTCGGGGATTGATATTAAAACATATCGGGGCGCTCTGCTGGCTTATTTTATTTGCCTGCAGTATGAAAAGTCACATTAAATGGGAAATATGCACGAAGGCAGCGGACTTTTTTTATGTACATTGCCCATACACGCCGCCGCCGTGCGCTGTTACAATCCTATTTAAGAAAGCGTTTTCAAGAAAAGGGGGATATGACATGGCGGAACTTCGGCTGGAGCATATTTATAAGTATTACGATCAAAAAGAAGCGGCTGTCGATGATTTTAACCTTCATATTAAAGATAAAGAGTTTATCGTGTTTGTCGGTCCGTCGGGGTGCGGAAAGTCGACAACACTGCGGATGGTTGCCGGGCTGGAGGACATCACGAAAGGCAATTTTTACATCGGTGATACGAGAGTGAATGACATCGCTCCTAAAGACAGGGATATCGCCATGGTGTTTCAAAACTATGCGTTATATCCGCATATGACAGTCTATGATAATATTGCTTTTGGTCTGAAGCTGAGAAAAATGCCGAAACCGGAGATTAAAAAACGGGTCGAAGAAGCAGCGAAAATGCTGGGGCTCACAGAGTATCTGCACCGCAAGCCGAAGGCGCTCTCCGGCGGACAGCGGCAGCGGGTTGCTTTGGGACGGGCGATTGTCAGGGACGCCAAAGTATTCCTGATGGATGAGCCGCTGTCAAATCTGGACGCAAAGCTTCGGGTACAGATGAGGGCTGAAATTATTAAGCTCCATCAAAGGCTGCAAACAACCACAATCTATGTGACGCACGACCAAACCGAAGCGCTGACGATGGCGACACGCATTGTGGTCATGAAGGACGGAAAGATTCAGCAGATCGGCACACCGAAAGAAGTCTATGAACATCCGGAAAACGTATTTGTCGGAGGGTTTATCGGCTCCCCCGCGATGAACTTTTTTAAAGGAAGGCTGACAGACGGCGCCATTCAGATCGGTTCAGCCGCTCTCAGCGTGCCGGAGGGAAAAATGAAAATGCTCCGGGAAAAAGGCTATGCCGGCAAAGATGTCATCTTCGGAATCCGTCCGGAAGACATCCATGACGAGCTGATTGTGGTAGAATCCTATAAGAATTCATCCATCACAGCTAAAATCAATGTCGCGGAATTGCTTGGGTCAGAAATTATGGTTTATTCCCGGATCGGGGATCAGGATTTCATCGCCAGGATTGACGCCCGCCATGACATTCACGCCGGTGAGGAATTGACTGTCGCTTTCGACATGAATAAAGCCCACTTCTTTGACAGTGAAACAGAAATCAGAATCCGCTCATAACACAAAGCCGGACAGCTGGATGTCCGGCTTTTTTGATGTAACAATTTTATCAGCATAACCGATATAAAAAGTAAATATAAGACAGAAAGCAGGAAAACCATGAAACGCATCATCATGTGCATGTGCCTTTTGGCTGCCGTGTTTACGCTTGCCGCCTGCTCGGGGCATGAGGCAAGTACCGAACAGAGTATTCCGAAGGCGGAAGAGCACCACGAAAAAAAGTCCGTACATCCGCAAATAAAAAAAGAGCCGGATACGTCGGCATGGGTTAAAACGAAAGGAACGGCGAGACTGCCGATTCTGATGTACCACAGCATTTCTGAGGGGAACAGCCTGCGTGTGCCGAAGGAAGAATTCCGGCAGCATATGAAATGGCTTCATGATCACGGCTATTATACGATGACTCCGGAAGAAGCCTATCTGATGTTGACGGAGGATAGAGAGCCGCGTGAAAAATGCGTTCTGATCACATTTGATGACGGCTATACCGACAATGTAAAAGAGGCGTATCCGATTTTAAAGAAATATAAAATGAAAGCGACTATCTTTATGATCGGAAATTTTATCGGACATAGAAATCATCTGACTGAGAAGCAGATGAAGGAGATGGCCGCACACGGCATTTCCATTCAAAGCCATACGATGAACCATCTTGAGTTGAACGGACTCACACCGGAACAGCAGCGCCGTGAAATGGCGGACTCCAAGCATTTATTTGATCGAATGTTCGGGCAGCGGACGTCTGTGCTCAGCTATCCTGTCGGACGGTATAATAAGGAAACATTAAAAGCCGCCGCTGCATCAGGCTACCGTATGGCGGTCACGACGGAACCGGGTGCGGCATCAAGAGATCAGGGCCTTTACGGGCTTCACCGTGTACGTGTGTCGCCTGGTATGTCCGGCGCGGCATTCGGCTCTTATATTCAAAATGTGATGAACTAACAGAGCCTCCGCATATGGCGGAGGCTTTTTTCCGTTTAATAGAATTGATGAAGCAATAGAAGGGTGACGCTCACGGTAATCGCCCCGCCGATTCTGGTGGACACTTGGGCAAACGGCATAAGCTCAAGCCGTTCGGCGGCGCTTAAGATCGCGACATCGCCGGTACCGCCCTGTCCGGAATGGCAGGCGTTAATAATCGCCGTCTCAATCGGGTACAGGTTCAGCCATTTTCCTGTCAGGAAACCGACGGCCATCATCGTGACGACGATTGATAAAATGGTAATGATGTTGCTGATAGTAAACGCTGCAATGAGCTTGTCCCATGGTGTCATTGAAACGCCGATCGCAAATAGGAGCGGATAGGTCACGGCTGTCGAGAAAAAACGCGAGACGCCGAAGGCTCCGTTTTCAATCGAGGCCGGCGCCAGCCTGAACAGCTTAATAAGCACGGCAAGGACGAGCATCACGACAGGAGCCGGAAGCTGAAAGAAATCATGCGCCAGCATGCCGACCAAATATAAAGAAACAGCTAAAATGCCTCCGGAAGCGAAAAAGGACAAATCAAACGTTTTGTCATTGGCCGGCTGTTCCAATGCCGGAGCGTTCTGATCAGACTTATCAACCTTCCCGTTGCCCGTCCATTCCGGTTTGCTTTTACCGATGACATTCAGCAGGCCCGATAACATAATGGCGCAAAGGCTTCCGAGCATGATGGACGGCAGCACAAGCGCAAAGGCTTCCCCCTGGGACATCGGCATAATATCGGAGTAGCCGATGGATAAAGGAATCGCGCCTTCACCGACACCTCCAGCCATAATCGGGACGACAATATAAAGCAGCGTGTGCTGAAAGCCGAGGCCGAGCAGGGTCCCGACGCATAAGCCGACGATGGCGGCTGCGATCGAGCCGGCGATAAGCGGAATAAAAATCTTGACGAAAGCCTTAACGAGCGTCTCTCTTTTCATCCCGAGAATACTGCCGACGACGATACCGGCAATAAATAGATAGAGAAAGTTAGAGCTTTCCGTGAATTCTGTTGTTGAAGTGATAATGTCTTTCGGAAGCAGGTGGTAGTAGACGACAGCGGACGGAATAAAGGTTGCGAGGATCGCAGGGCCGCCGATGGAACGCACGATCGGAATGGATTTTCCGATCTGGCCGAAGGTAAATCCGAAAAAACTCATGACGGCAATCGATGTCAGGATGTCGCTTTTTACATCGCGGCTCATGACAAACACCGTAATAAGCAAGAACAGCAGGATATAGATAGGAAGTGGAATAATGCCGATTCTTATATTCATTGCTCTGGCAAACCAGTTATCAGTCCGTTCCTGTTTTTGGAATGATTCCGTTTGCAAATTTGGTTGAAGTTCTCCCATGCTTGTTCCCCCAGTCGTTATGTAGTGAAAAATATCCCCATTTAAAGTATACTAAAAAATTTAAATTGTTCATATATTATGAATTTACTAGAAGATATACTTTTTCTTCGTTTTCTTTCTCAAAAAGGCGATCTGACGGGCTTTTTCACTGCATAAAGAATTTTGTTCGCCACACGAATAAAAAAGAGGTACGATATCAAAGGGACAAATATCCTAGATGCTGACATAAATTCTCTATAAATTCGACAATAATCGGTCACAATTTCAGCCTATTTTTAGGTATATTGATCTTTTTTTTTAGGCCGAATCGTTGTAAAGTAATGATATTGAATCATTTCTATGACAGCCGCTGACCCCAGGGTGTACAGGCTGATAATTCATTAGTTTTGACAAATTTGTGAAACATTGAGCAAATATATCATTCTTTGTGAAATAGCGAGCAAGGATCTTGTCGTGTTTGTGAAATGTTGAGCAATTTACCAGATTGGAGGAAAAACATCATGAGTGAGTTGGTTTTAGCCCGCATTCAATTTGCATCTACAACATTGTTTCACTTCTTGTTTGTGCCTATGTCTATCGGGCTTGTGTTTATGGTTGCTTTGATGGAGACGCTTTATGTTGTCAAAAAACAAGAGACCTATCTCAAAATGGCTAAATTTTGGGGACATCTCTTTTTAATTAACTTCGCTGTCGGCGTCGTCACAGGGATTCTTCAGGAATTTCAGTTCGGTTTGAACTGGTCTGATTATTCCCGCTTCGTTGGAGACGTATTTGGAGCTCCGCTTGCGGTTGAAGCGCTTTTGGCGTTTTTTATGGAGTCTATTTTTATCGGATTATGGATTTTCGGTTGGGACCGTTTATCTAAAAAAGTGCATTTGCTTTGCATTTGGCTTGTATCCTTCGGAACGATTATGTCATCTTTCTGGATTTTGACGGCAAACTCATTCATGCAGGAGCCGGTCGGCTTTACGATTAAAAACGGCCGCGCGGAAATGAGTGATTTCGGGGCGCTTTTAACAAACCCTCAGCTTTGGGTTGAATTTCCTCACGTCATTTTCGGAGCGCTTGCAACGGGTGCTTTCTTTATCGCCGGTGTCAGCGCATTTAAATTATTGAAGAAAAAAGAAGTGCCGTTCTTCCATAAATCGTTCAAGCTTTCGATGATTGTCGGGCTGATCGCCGGTATCGGCGTTGCGTTCAGCGGACATATGCAGGCTGAGCATTTAATGGAATCGCAGCCGATGAAAATGGCTGCCAGTGAAGCGCTTTGGGATGACAGCGGTGATCCTGCTGCGTGGACGGCTTTTGCGAACATTGATACGAATAAAGAAAAAAACACATCTGAAATTTCAATTCCTTACGCACTGAGCTACTTGGCTTATCAGAAGTTCAGCGGCAGTGTTAAAGGGATGAAAACACTTCAAAAAGAATACGAAAAAACGTACGGAAAAGGCGACTATATCCCGCCTGTTAAAACGACGTTCTGGAGTTTCCGCATTATGGCGGGAGCGGGCGCGCTTATGATTTTTGCCGCAATTGCCGGTTTTATTCTGAACCGCCGCAAAAAGCTTCATACGAGCAAGTGGTACTTACGCGGTATGGTCGCGCTGATCGCATTCCCATTCATTGCGAACTCTGCCGGATGGATTATGACTGAAATCGGCCGCCAGCCGTGGACGGTCATGGGGCAAATGACGACCGCACAATCCGTTTCGCCTAACGTAACGACGGGATCTCTGCTGTTTTCAATTATCGGCTTCGGCGTCATGTACTTGATTTTAGGCACACTGCTTGTCTTCCTATTCGTTCGTGAAATTAAAAAAGGTGCGGACCATGATGATCACAAGGATGTTCCTGTATCAACGGATCCGTTCAGTCAGGAGGTCTACCATGGGGTCACTTCATGATCTTTGGTTTATACTCGTTTCGGTTTTGTTTGTCGGATTTTTCTTTTTAGAAGGTTTTGATTTCGGTGTCGGCATTTCGACCCGATTTCTTTGCCATAATGAATTAGAACGCAGAGTGCTGATTAACACCATCGGCCCGTTCTGGGATGCGAACGAGGTATGGCTGCTGACAGGGACGGGAGCGATTTTCGCGGCATTCCCGAACTGGTATGCGACGATGCTGAGCGGATATTACATTCCGTTTATCATCATCCTTCTTGCCTTGATGGGCCGCGGTGTGGCATTTGAATTCCGCGGGAAAGTGAATAATTTGAAATGGGTCAAAACATGGGACTGGGTGGTTTTCTTCGGCAGCCTTATCCCGCCGTTTGTATTCGGCCTTATTTTCACAAGCATGTTCCGCGGCATGCCGATTGACGGCCATATGAATATGCATGCTGGATTTTCAGATATTGTGAACGTGTATTCCGTTCTTGGCGGAGCCGCGGTCACCCTTCTTTCATTCCTGCACGGTTTAATGTTTGTTACACTGCGCACGATCGGTGATTTACAGGAGCGTGCGAGAAAAATGGCAAAACGCGTAATTGGTGTTATCTTTCTTGTTGTACTTGCTTTCTTTGCGATGTCTGCATACGACACGGATATGTTTACACGCCGGGCAAACATCACGATCCCCGTGTTCGTGCTGATTGTCATCTGCAACTTGCTTGCCGTTCTGTTTATGAGCAAGAAAAAAGACGGCTGGGCATTCGGTATGACCGGTGCGGGACTTGCGTTGACAGTCGCGATGATTTTCATCTCATTGTTCCCGCGCGTCATGGTCAGCTCGCTGAAAAGCGCGTATGACTTAACAGTAGCTAACGCGTCTTCCGGTGATTATTCACTTAAGGTCATGACAATTGCCGCACTGACTTTGCTGCCGTTTGTCATCGGCAGTCAGATCTGGAGCTACTACGTCTTCCGGAAACGCGTCAGCCATAAGGAGCCTATGACTTATTAATGGGAAAAGACCTGTTTCTTTATAAAGGAATGAAGCGGATTCTTGCGATCATTACGGGATTAACGATAATACAAACGGCCGCCATTATCTTGCAGGCGGAATGGCTGAACCAGGCGGTAACCGGATTGTTTAACGGGAAGCGGATTGCTTCTCTTTATCCGGTTATCGGCTTTTTCCTGCTTGCGTTTTTGGTCCGGCATGCGGTGACAGCGGTTCGGCAGAAAATCGTGTACCAATATGCCGCTCAAACCGGCGCGGACTTAAGAAAAAGATTTCTTGAGCAATTGTTCCGTCTCGGCCCCCGCTTTGCGAAAAAAGAGGGGACGGGCCGGATGGTAACGCTGGCGATGGAAGGCATCAGCCAATTCCGCCGCTATTTAGAGCTGTTTCTGCCGAAAATGGTCAGCATGGCGATTGTGCCGGCAGCCGTTGTCATTTACGTGTTTTTTCAGGATAAAACATCGGCTTTGATTTTGATTCTGGCGCTTCCGATTTTGATTGTATTTATGATTCTGCTCGGGCTTGTCGCGCAGAAAAAAGCCGATCGCCAATGGAAGTCCTATCAGACGCTTTCCAATCATTTCGTGGATTCGCTCCGCGGACTGGAGACATTGCGGTTTTTAGGATTAAGCAAATCACACAGCAAAAATATCTTTCATGTCAGTGAGAGATACCGTAAGGCGACGATGAGCACGCTCCGGGTCGCGTTTTTATCATCATTCGCCCTTGATTTCTTTACGATGCTGTCGGTGGCGACAGTTGCGGTGTTTCTCGGCTTACGGCTGATAGACGGGCATATTCTTCTCGGTCCGGCATTGACCGCGCTGATTCTCGCCCCTGAATATTTTCTCCCGGTCCGCGAGGTGGGAAATGACTACCACGCGACATTAAACGGGCAGGAGGCGGGAAAAACGATTCAAGCGATTTTGGCGCAGCCCGGTTTTAAAGAAGAAAAGCCGCTCGAACTTGATACGTGGACTGACGGGGACGAATTACAGCTTACGCGTTTGAACGTCCGTGAATCGATGTCTGAATTTAATCTGTCCTTTAAAGGGAAGAAGAAAATCGGGATTATCGGTGAAAGCGGGGCGGGAAAATCGACACTTATTGATGTGCTGGGCGGCTTTTTAGAGCCTGCGTCCGGTGAGATTAAGGTCAACGGTGAATCCCGCTCACATCTGCAGTCGGACAGCTGGCAGAAGCAGCTGCTTTATATTCCGCAGCATCCGTATATTTTTGATGACACGCTTTTGAATAATATCCGGTTTTATCATCCTGATGCTTCCCATGAGGAAACGGCGCGCGCCGCCGCTTCGGCGGGTCTTTCCGACCTGATTCGTAATCTGCCCGGCGGTCTTGACGGCCGGATCGGCGAGGGCGGACGGGCGCTCAGCGGAGGGCAGGCTCAGCGTGTCGCGCTGGCCAGAGCCTTCTTAGGGAACCGGCCGATTCTCCTTTTGGATGAGCCGACCGCTCACCTTGATATTGAAACAGAATATGAAATAAAAGAAACGATGAAAGACCTGTTTGAAAACAAGCTTGTCTTTCTGGCCACTCACCGTCTTCACTGGATGCTTGAGATGGACGAAATTATCGTGCTTGATCACGGCGCGGTAGCGGAAATCGGCACCCATGACGAATTGATGGCAAAACAAGGCGTATACGCCAAACTTGTAAAGGCGCAACTGGGGGAAAGAACATGAGGAAAGAAGAATGGATTCTGCCGTATATTAAGCAAAATGCCCGTTTGTTTGTTCTTGTGATTTTTTTAGGCGCGGTGACGATTTTTTCGGCGGCCTTTCTCATGTTCACTTCCGGTTTTTTGATCTCAAAGTCGGCGACAAGGCCTGAGAATATCCTGCTCGTGTACGTTCCGATTGTGGCCGTGCGCACCTTCGGGATTGCCCGTTCAGTCTCCCGATATGCTGAGCGTCTGACGGGGCACCATATCATTTTGAAAATCGTGTCCGACATGCGGGTGCGGCTTTACAATATGCTGGAGCCGGCCTCGCTCATGCTTTCCTCCCGTTTTAGGACGGGCGATATGCTCGGCATTTTGGCTGAGGATATTGAGCATTTGCAGGATGCGTTTTTAAAAACGATTTTCCCGGCGGTTTCCGCTTTGCTGCTGTATGCGGCATCCGTTATCGGGCTCGGCTTCTTTTCCTGGCCGTTTGCCGCTTTTGCGGCGATTTACCTGTTTGTATTGGTTGTATTATTTCCGGTTGTATCGCTTCTAGTGACGAGAGCGAAAAACATGAGGCTGAAAAGCGGCCGGAATACGCTCTACAGCCGGCTGACAGATGCCGTGCTCGGCGTGAGCGACTGGATGTTTTCTGGACGTCAGGCCGCCTTTATTTCCTCTTATGAAGAGAAAGAAAAGGCATGGTTTGACCTTGAGAGCAAACGTCAGCGCTTTACGAGGCTGCGTGACCTCGCCGCGCAATGTCTTGTCGGCGGTTTCATATTGATCATGCTGTTCTGGACGGCGGGTCAGTATGCGGACGGCAGCATCGCCAACACGATGATCGCGGCCTTTGTGCTTGTCGTATTTCCATTGACGGAGGCTTTTCTGCCCCTTTCGGATGCGCTGACAGAAGTGCCTTCTTATCAGGATTCCATCAGCAGAATGAGTAAGGCGGCTCCGGAGCTGCGGGGGCGTGAGGTGAAGCAGTCAGATGAGAAACTGGATGTATCTGATGTGACACTGACATTTGATAACGTGACATTTTCTTATGATCAGCACAGTCATGTGCTTGACCATTTTTCCTTCACTCTCCGCCAAGGTGAAAAAATGGCGCTACTCGGCAGAAGCGGCTCAGGTAAGTCGACTTCTCTCGCTTTAATTGAGGGCGCCTTAGTTCCCGATTCGGGCAAAGTGACGCTGAACGGGCTGGAAACTGCGGCCGTGCAGGATCAGATTTCCTCAGCGGTAGCCGTTTTGAATCAGAAGCCTCATCTCTTTAATACGAGCATTATGAACAATATCCGTCTCGGAAACGGCAAGGCGAGCGATGAAGATGTCAGGCGTGCGGCGCGGCAAGTGAAGCTGCATGATTATATTGAATCACTGCCTGACGGGTATGAAACGTCCGTGCAGGAGACGGGGATTCGTTTCTCCGGCGGGGAACGGCAGCGGATCGCGCTTGCCCGTATTCTGCTCCAGGATACGCCGGTCATTATCCTTGATGAACCGACGGTCGGCCTTGATGCGGTCACCGAAAGTGACTTGCTTGAGACCATTTTTGACGTCTTTAAAGAGAAAACGATTCTCTGGATCACACACCACTTAGCAGGTGTGGAAACAGCTGATAAAATCGTCTTTTTAGAAAATGGAAAAGCAGAAATGGAAGGAACCCATCAAGAGCTGCTTGCAGAAAACGAACGGTACCGGAAGCTTTACCGTCTTGACGTTCCGATCAGAACATAAACAGCCGCAAACGAGCGGCTGTTTTTTTTGTGCGGTTTAAAATTGCTCCTGATTTGGAATATAAATAGGAGACAGACGAGGAGGTACAGAGATGAACATACTTGATTGGACGGAGCAGGATGTGAAAGACACACTGCCGAAACGGGACGCAGACAGCCATAAAGGAACGTTCGGGACGGCGTTATTGCTGGCTGGGAGCGAAGATATGCCGGGAGCCGCCCTTCTGGCCGGATTGGGCGCGATGAGAAGCGGTGTCGGCAAGCTTGTCATCGGTACGTCGGCAGGCGTCATCCCCGCTCATCGTCCCGGTGCTGCTGGAAGCGACATACTGGCGTGACGGCTGGAAAAAAGCCGCGGACGGCCAGCCTGAAGAGAACATCCGGGCTGCGGCCATCGGGCCGGGACTCCCGCAAACGGATGAAGTGCAACAGGCGGCTGATCAGCTGCTTTCTGCCGATTATCCCGTCATACTGGATGCGGGCGCCATTACGAAAAGAACCTATCCAAAGAGGGAAGCCCCGGTGATCTTGACGCCTCATCCCGGCGAATTTTCCAGAATGACAGGCCTTCCGATTCAGGAGATTCAGCAGAACAGAGCCGCATATGCCGCGGAGTGGGCGGAGCGGCTTCGTGTCACGATTGTCCTGAAAGGAAACGAAACCATTATCGCTTTTCCCGATGGGGAGTGCCGCAGGAATACAACCGGAAACGGCGCGCTTGCAAAAGGCGGGACCGGCGACACGCTGACGGGAATGATCCTCGGCATGCTGTGCTGCCATCAAGAACCGAAGCATGCCGTATTGAACGCCGTCCGTCTTCACGGCGCCTGTGCGGAATTATGGACGAAAGAGCGCTCCGCCCATACCTTATTGGCGCACGAACTTTCTGAACTGCTGCCGCGGGTGTGGAAACAGTATGAATAAAGAAGAGGCGTCTTTATATGGAAGGCGCCTCTTTATGTTTCAACCTTGATTTCATCAGGAAATAATACAGCAGCGACGGCACGGCCAGGCCGACGATCCAGGCAATGTCGCCTCCGCCGAATATTTCTGCGAGCGGTCCGATGTAAAAGGATGTATTGATGAACGGGATTTCTAAAATAATCGACAAAACGAAGGCGGCCGCTGTAATCCAGTTGATCCTGCCGTATTGTCCGTTTACGTCAAACATCGATTTGACGTGGTATTTTCCGCGGCGGATGAAATAGTAATCCACGAGGTTGATCGCCGTCCATGGAATTAAGAAATAACTGATGAAAAAGATAAAATTTAAAAACAGTTCCATGAAGTTGCTTTGGCCCAAGAGACTTAACACAGTACCCGCTGCCGTGACACAAAGGATCATCACCACTCTTGTTTTCGGCGTCACCTTCAGTTTCAAAAACGGCTCCAAGGTGGTCGTGGTTGACATAAAGGCTCCGTATAAATTAAAGACGTTGATCGCCATTTGCCCGAACAAGACAATGATCAGCATAATAAAGGAAAACGGACCGAACAATCGGACAATCTCATTTCCTGCATTAGCGGTAAATTCCGGGAGCGCCGTCGTCAAAATAGCGCCGAGAAGCATCATCCAGATGGAACTGACTGATGTGCCTGCATAGCTGTACCAGAAAGTATGCGATGCCGGTGTTTTGACCGGCAGATAGCGGGAGTAATCTGCCACATATGGCGCGTATGCCAGCTGCCATGTCGCCACCGCGCTGACCGCCACTAAGAAAACAGGCAGATCTAATGAGCCGGGTACCCAGCTTCCTGAGGGAATCGGCAGTTGAAAAATAAGAATCGTTGCTGCAAAAAAAACGGCAAAGGAGGTCCAAGAGAGGATTTTCTGCATTTTGTGAATCAGATCATGACCGTAAATCGTGAGTAAAAAACAGATGGCGCTTAAGCCGATAATACACCATGAAGCCGGAATCGGGACATAGCTGCTCAGTGTGCCGGCTGCGAGAATCGTACTGCTCGCAAAGAAACCAAGATAAATAAACATGACCAAAAAGAGGGGCAGAATCGCTCCGATCACGCCGAATTGCGCGCGGCTTTGAATCATTTGCGGAATGCCGAGCTGGGGTCCTTGTGCGGAATGAGACGCCATAAAAATTGCGCCGATAAAGGTTCCGATAATAATGGCGGCGATACTCCATAAGAGATCGAGTCCCATTGTAACGGGCAGTGTGCCGGTGACTAACGTCGTGATATGCATATTCGCCCCGAACCAAACGGGAAACAAATCTCTGGCCTTTCCGTGTCTTTCATGATGCGGAATATGTTCAATCGTTCGCCTTTCTACTTTCAATAGATAATCTCCTCCGTATGTTCTTCTTTAACATAAAGTCATAGCTTAACAGAATGACTTGCCGTTTACAAATTCCAGTAAAGTTTTTTTAAAAAACCAAACTGATACCGCAAAAACGATTTTGGCAGGGGTTAAAAGGTATGGATAGGTTTAAAGGCCGGCTAATATGTATCAAAGAGAAATGTGTCAATTCTTTGACGAATGGAATCATTATTCGTTAAGCTGGAAGAATAGTTTACTTTGTGTAAATTTCATTATTGAAAAGGGGATTGATGATATGTGTACAAGTCTTACATTGAAAACGGCAGACGGTAACCACTTATTGGCGCGAACGATGGATTTTGCTTTTCAGCTCGGCACGGACGTCATGCTTTACCCTCGTCAGTACAGCTGGAAAAGTGAAGCTGACGGCAGGCTGCATAAGACGAAATACGCATTTATCGGCATGGGGAGAAATCTCGGCAATATTCTGTTTGCCGACGGCGTGAATGAAAAAGGACTGTCGTGTGCGACACTGTATTTTCCGGGCTTTGCGGGATACGAGAAAGCGGAACGGGAGGGCACCTCTCACATCGCTCCTCACGAGTTTGTCACATGGACCTTATCAAACTGTGAATCTGTTGAAGATGTAAAGGAAAAGCTTGGTTCACTGACGATTGTAGAGAAGAAATTAATGTTATTGGATACGGTCCTGCCCCTTCATTGGATTTTATCAGACCGCACGGGCGGCTGCATTGTGATCGAGCCGACACCGGAAGGAATGAAAGTCTATGACAACAAACCTGGAGTGATGACCAACAGCCCTGAATTTCCTTGGCATGTGACCAATCTGCGCCATTATATCGGAATCAGGCCGCAGCAGTCAGAAAGCAAAACATTGGGCGGAATGACATTAACCGCATTCGGGCAAGGCTCAGGAACGATCGGGCTTCCCGGTGATTACACGCCGCCATCCCGATTCATCAGAGCCGCTTATCTGAAAGAGCATTTGGAGCCTGCAGCTCATGAAACGGAAGGGGTCACGGCAGCTTTTCACGTGCTGTCCAATGTGAATATTCCAAAAGGCGCGGTGATCACTGAGGAGAATGAAATTGATTATACGCAGTATACGTCGGTCATGTGCTGTGACACGGGGAACTATTACTTTCATCTGTACGACAACCGGCAGATTCATAAAGTAAGTTTATTCCATGAAGATCTTGACCGTCCGGAGCCGAAAGTATTTGCGGCTGTGGCGGAGCAGAATATACAGGAGCTCAATTAGCTCAAAAAAAACAGGACGCTGCTGTCCTGTTTTTTTTGTTTAATACGGATCTGACGGATGGCTTTCCTGTTCAGCCTGCTTTGCGGCCTGTGCCGTATCCGTTGTGCCGATCGGCCCGCCGCTGTTGCTTTCGGAGGCTTTTTTCAGTCCTTCCGCAACACGTTTTCCGTAGTCCGGATCTGCTTTTGTGAAGTTCTCGATCATTTGATCCTGAATTTCTTTTCGGCAAGAAGACAGCGTATTGACCAAGTTTGTAATCAATTCGTTCCGTTCAAATTCCGAAAATCGGCGGTACGTTTCTCCGGCCTGACCGAAGTTATTCGTCCGGTCGATCGCTTCCCGCTTCACGTCGCCTTCGACATGAGGCGTATGGTCTTTCCCATCCTGCTTCGCTTCTTTCAGTCCGCCCATAATGGACGGCTCATAGTTGACGTGCGGGTTTTGTCCTTTTGCCCGATCGACCCGATACTGCATTTGTCCGCCTTCCTGGTTGGTGGCGACATGCTTTTTCGGCGAGTTGATCGGAAGCTGCAAGTAATTTGCGCCGACGCGGTACCGCTGGGTATCTGAATAGGCGAATGTACGCCCCTGAAGCAATTTATCATCTGAAAAATCAAGGCCGTCCACAAGCACGCCCGTTCCGAATGATGCTTGTTCCACCTCGGCGTGGTAGTTTTCCGGGTTTTTGTTCAGAACCAATTTACCGATCGGCTTCCAAGGGAAATCGTCTTTATACCACAGCTTGGTCGGGTCAAGCGGATCAAAATCAAGCTCGGGATGCTCGTCATCAGTCATGATTTGCGCATACACTTCCCATTCAGGGTAATCGCCTTTTTCAATCGCTTCATACAAATCCTGTGTCGCATGGTTGAAGTTTTTCCCCTGAATCTCTTCCGCTTCCTTTTGTGTCAGGTTGCGGATGCCCTGTTTCGGTTCAAAGTGATATTTGACGAGCACGGCTTTTCCTTCTTCATTGACCCATCTGTACGCGTGAACCCCTGAGCCCTGCATCTGCCGGTAGTTGGCCGGGATGCCCCACGGTGAGAACAAGAACGTGATCATATGAGTTGCTTCCGGTGATTGGGAAATAAAATCGAATATCCGCTCGCCGTCCTGAATGTTCGTAACGGGATCAGGCTGAAATGCGTGAACAAGATCCGGAAACTTCAGCGGATCACGGATAAAAAAGATTTTCAGGTTGTTGCCGACCAGATCCCAGTTGCCGTCTTCCGTATAAAGCTTAACGGCAAATCCCCGCGGGTCACGCAGTGTTTCCGGCGAATGTTTTCCGTGATTGACAGTTGAAAAACGCACAAACGCCGGTGTCTTCGTTCCTTTCTTTTGGAACACCTTTGCTCTTGTGTATTTCGAAATCTCCTCGTCTCCAAAACTTCCGTATGCCTCGAAGTATCCGTGTGCGCCGGCGCCTCGCGCGTGAACGACACGCTCCGGAATCCGTTCACGGTCAAAGTGGCTGATTTTCTCCAAAAAATCATAATTCTCCAATGTTGTCGGCCCTCTGTTGCCGACTGTCCTGACATTCTGATTGTCAGTGACCGGATGGCCCTGCCGGTTTGTCAGCGTGTCTTCTGACTCGCCTTTACCGGTCGTCTTACTGGAAAGCGTCTCATCGCTGTTATTGTTATTTTCCATTGTTGAACCCTCCTTTTTAAACGGTAACAATATGCCCAGCAGAGCCGTTTTTTAAAACCGGTTTTCCAAAAGAAGCGGTTATTCCGCGATCGGCGTCAAGGTTCCGCCATTCCACATTTCGCCCTTGTTCAGCGTCCAGCTGTTTTGATAAAGGCTTTGCGCGCCTTGATTGGCTGCCGGGCTTAATTGTTCATCCCATGTCAAAAAGTAGGTTGTCTCGGGATACTTTTGCCTGATCGCATTGATAAAAACAGCGTAATCAAAGCTTCCGATATTACCGGACGGACCGGTCTCGGCAAAGGCAAACGGTTTTTTCAGAGACAGCATTTCATCATAGCCTGATATCGCATACGGGTCGGTGAAGTAAGCATCCAGTCCGGTAATATCCACATAAGATGAGCCTGGGTAGAAGTCTGTTTTGAAGTCTCTGTTGGCATCAGGCGAATACACCCACAAAAGATTATCCAATCCTCTTGTCTCTGTCATATAGCGGTATATCTTCTTGTAAAGCTCTTTGTACAGCGAGATTCTCTCAGTGTCTTTTTGGTTGTAGCCTGTCAGCCCCCACCAGAACCATTCACCGTTCATCTCATGCAGCGGCCTGAACAGAACGGTGACGCCTTGATTTTTCAGCTGAGTAAGGCCGTCGGCGATTTTGCTGAGCAAGGCCTCAAGCCGCCGTCCTTCAACAGTTGAAGGGTTCAGGATATTTTTATACTGGCTGTTTGAAATGGCCGTTTTATAGTGTCCTGATGGAAAGGCCGGATTTGCGAGATGCAGGCTGACCTGAGGGAGGCCGCCGCTTTTCCAGTACGAAATGAGGCTGCTGTTGCAGCTGTAGTCGATAGAATCGGTGATATCCGATGTTTCCAGCCACCCTCTCCCATAATCACAGCCGTAGATGGCGGGAGACTGTCCCGTCGCGTTTTTCAAGCGGTTTTCCTCCGTCATTGAAAAGGTGACATCGCTGTACCCGCCGAATGCACCGGACATGACCCTGTTTTCTGAACGGTTGGGCAAATGCGCCAGCCAGTTCATGACGTCTTTTGTCGTCTGCTGGGCATTGGGATTGACAGGGTAAACGGTGTGAGCCGATATCGGACGGGCGGCTGAGATGAGTAATAAAATGATAGACAGACAGACTGCGAACTTTTTGAGCATAAAAAAGACCTCCTGATTTTTTAAGATGATGAAGGATGTGAAACGATAACCTCACAATCTCCTTCTATAACAAAATCTCCGAAATCCGCCGGCACAATAAAGTGCCCGCCTTTCTGAATGGAGCATCCATCCAGTTTTCCGCGTCCTTTAATGACGCTTGCGAGTAAATACCGGCCGGGTGCGGGGAATGATGCTTTCCCGCTCACGTTCCATTTATAAATTGAAAAGAAAGGTGTTTCAGCGAGTATCGTAATAAGAGCATCTCCGATCTGATGCTTTGTGCTTTTTACATTTTGATCGGTATGCGGTATGTCTGTTACGTCAATTGCTTTCTGAAGGTGAAGCTCGCGTTTATTCCCGTTCTCATCGGTACGGTCATAGTCGTAAAGCCGGTAGGTGGCATCAGAGCTTTGCTGGATTTCAAGAACGAGCGTACCTTCACATAAAGCGTGCAGCGTGCCGCTCGGGACATAGAAAAAGTCGCCGGGCTTAATTGGGATGCGGCGGAGCAGATGATCCCACTCGTTTCGTTCAATGAGCCGAACGAAATCTTCTTTTGTTTGGGCGCGGTGCCCTAAAATGAGCTCCGCGTCTTTTTGGCAGTCCAAGACATACCAGAATTCCGTTTTTCCGAGTTCTCCGTTTTCATGCCGATGCGCATATGCGTCATTCGGGTGCACCTGTACGGATAAGTCCATATCAGCATCAAGAATCTTTGTGAGCAGGGGGAAAGCGTCTTCTTTCGGATGTCCGAACAGTTCAGGATGTTCATTCCAGAGACGGTGTAATGATGTTCCGGAAAAAGGTCCGTTCCGCACGATGGATGCACCGTGCGGATGAGCTGAAATCGCCCAGCACTCTCCCGTCCGTTCAGAAGGAATCTCATACCCGAATGTATCGCGCAGCTTCGTCCCGCCCCATAATCTTTCTTTAAAAACCGGTTCTAAAAATAAGAGCTTCGTCATTTTCCCGCCTCCCGGTTTGCCGCCTCTAAGGCCTGCTCCGCCAATACGAGCGAACCGGCCGCGCCGGAGTGAATGCCCAATTGAGGGGGAACAATGCAGTTTTCAATATCGGGCAGATCAATATATTGATTCAGCCGCTTTTTTACGTGCTGACGGATATAAGAGAACAACTGCCGCTGCTTCATGACGCCCCCGCCGAGAATGATTTTTTCGGGAGAAAGAATGAGGATATACTGCACAAGCGCTTCAGCGATATAATAGCCCTCAAGCTCCCATACCTCTTTGAGATCCGTCAGCAGATATGCTTTTTTCCCCCAGCGTTTCTCAATGGCGGGGCCTGCCGCGAGACCTTCCAGACAATCTGTATGGTAAGGGCAATTGCCTTTGTAGCCGTCGTCCGGATGTCTTCTGACGTAAATATGGCCCATTTCAGGGTGTGACAGCCCTTGAACAAATCTGCCGTTCATGATGGCGCCCGCGCCGATGCCCGTGCCGACCGTCAAATAGAGGCAGCTGTCCGCGTTTTTGGCCGCGCCGAAAGAAGCTTCTCCGAGCGCCGCCGCATTGACGTCGGTGGTGAAGCCTGCGGGAATTTGCAGAGCGTTTTTGATCGTTTGGAGAAAAGGGCAGTTCCGCCAGGCTGTCTTCGGCGTCGCGGTAATGCACCCGTAAGTTTGACTGTCGGGACGGATATCAATCGGCCCGAACGACCCGATGCCAATGGCTTCTATCGGGAAATCTTTAAAATAACGGATGACCTGTCTGAGGGTTTCATCCGGTTCTCCCGTCGGAAACTCGATTCTGTCCAGAATGGTGCCGTCTTTTTGTCCGGCGGCACAGACAAATTTCGTGCCGCCGGCTTCAATACCTCCAAGCATGGCTGTAGCTCCTCCTCCGTTAAAAGCCGTTTTGATCGGAAACGGATTTGAACCAGCGTCCGCTTTTTTTGACGGTCCGTCCGCCCCCGTTTTCCAGATTGACAGATACAAAGCCGTAGCGGTTTTTATAAGCATTTGTCCAAGACCAGTTGTCCATGAAAGTCCACAGATGATAGCCTTTTACATTTGAACCTTCCCCGATGGCCCGGTGCACCCATTTGAGATGTTCTTTAATAAATTCAATCCTGTAATCATCCTGAATGATGCCGTCTTCATCGCGGAAGCGTTCCTCGCCTTCAACTCCCATGCCGTTTTCAGAAATAAAACACTCGATATTGCCGTAATGTTCTCTGAGGTTGGTGAGAATGTCATAGATTCCTTTTTCGTAAATTTCCCACCCGCGATGAGGGTTCATTTTCCGGCCGGGCATGACATACGGATCGAAGAAACGCTCAGGCAGGAAAGGGGCATGCGGATTCGGAACATGTTCTTTTGCTTTGACGCGTCTCGGCTGATAGTAGTTCACGCCTAGCAGATCGATCGTATGCTCCTGAATGAGGCGGAGATCATCCTTCTCATAACGCGGCAGAAATCCTTCCGCTTTGAGAATCTCAACAAGCTCACTAGGAAATTCGCCCTTTACTGCTGGATCTAAAAATGATCGGTTAAAAAAGGCGTCGGCAATCCGGGCCGCTTTCAGGTCTTCAGGATGAGAGCTTCTCGGATAAGAAGGCGTCAGATTCAGAATGATTCCGATTTGCCCGTCCTGCTTTAATTCTCTGTAGGCTTTAACAGCTCTTGCATTTGACAGCAGGGTGTGGAAACCTGCCTGCACTGCTTCTTGAAAATTAACGTGATTCGGATAGTGAAAATCATATAAATAGCCGCCTTCAATCGGCACAATCGGCTCATTGTGAGTGAACCATTTTTTTACCTTGCCGCCGAATAACGAAAAGCAGGTTTTGGCGTAATGCTCAAACGCGTCAACGGTGTTCCGGCTGACCCAGCCCCCTGAACGCTGAAGGGCGAGCGGCATGTCAAAATGAAACAAATTGACAAACGGCTCAATGTGATGGGCGAGCATTTCATCGATGACGTTCTGGTAAAACGCGGCCGCCTTCTGATTGATCTCACCTGTTCCGTCCGGAATCAGTCTTGACCAGGAAATAGACAGCCGGAAAGAGTTGTGGCCGATTTCTTTCATCAGCCGGATATCTTCTTTGTATTTGTCGTAAAAACGTGACGTGTCGCCGGGGCCGACTCCGTTAAAAAAACGGCTTGGCTCTCTTTCATACCAGTAATCCCATATGTTCTGGCTTTTTCCGTCTCTGTCGGCGGCTCCCTCGGTTTGGGTTGCGGAGGCGGAAGACCCCCACCAAAATCCTTCCGGAAAACGGTATTGAACAACTGATTCAGTCAATTGATTTCTCTCCCTTACTGCGATTTTTATTACATACTCACGCTGTCATCGCGGACTTGCTGCTGAGCTTCGGCTTCTTTTTCCTTTGCCATGTTTAATTTGTCCAGCGCTTTAAGAAACGGGAACCAGATGACAAAGACAATGCAGAGGTTGACCAGCTGCATAATGCCGCCCATGACGGAATTGGTCGCCATAATCCCGTTAATGAAAAGGGGGACGGTCCAAGGTACGGTCACGCCGGTAGGAGGGGGCACGAGCCCCGCCGACATGGCCAGGTAGGTGACAAGCGTGACAGCCATCGGTGCGATCACCCACGGAATGATAATGATCGGGTTCATTACGATCGGCAAACCGAAAATAACCGGCTCATTGACGTTAAAAATGCCTGGCGCGAGACCGAGTTTGGATATCTGTTTCATCTGTTTGCTTTTCATAAAAAGCAAGATGGCGATCACTATGGCCAATGTCATTCCGGTGCCGCCCATTCCGACGGTGTAAATCTCCATAAACGGTTTAGAAATAATGTGGGGAACCTCTTTCCCCGCTGTATAGGCAGCTAAATTCTCGACCTGTAATGTATTCCAGATCGGGTCCATCACGGAGTTGATGATGATTTGTCCGTGAAGACCGAAAAACCATAAAATCTGAATAAAGAAAACAGCGATTAATGTAGGAATGATGCCGCTTCCAAGTCCGACAAGCGGGGCTTGAACCGTGTGATAAATGACATCATGCAGATTGGTGTGAAAGATCTGGGTGACAGCCGCATTGATCAAGAGGAAAACGGTAAGCGTGATAAAAGCCGGAATCAATGCGGCGAACGATTTAGCAACAGCCGGGGGAACACCGGCAGGCATCTTAATCGTCAAGTTTCTCTGGACGATTCTTCTGTAGATTTCACCTGACAAAAACGCGGTAATCATGCCGAGAAACATCCCTTTTGCTCCAAGACGGTCAACCGGAATGACGCCTGCAACCGCTTTGCCCGTTTCCGGCTCTAATACAAAAGGAGTGAGCAGCAGAAAAGAAACCAAAGCGATCGCTCCGCCGAATACGGCCTCCACATCGTAGCTTTTGGAAAGGTAATAGCCGATCCCGAAGACGACAAAAATGGACATAATCCCCATCGTCGCCGTTGAAGCCCCGCCAAACCCGGATTGAAAGACAGACAGGGCGGAACTGCTCATGATTTTGTTTAAAAACGGCAGGTTCGTCAGCACGACGAACACTGAACCGAAAATGGTCAGCGGAAACGCCAGCATAAAAGCATCCCGTAAGACTTGCAAGTAGCGGTTATTGTTTAATTTGCCCGCGATCGGAACAAGGAATTGGCTGATTTTCTCAAACACGTCTTCACCCCCGGCTTTTTATAAATTCTTTGATTGAAATAAGTCGAGCATTTCTTTGACGATCTCTTTCATTGAGAGCGCTGACATTAAGTGATCTTCTGCATGCATGAAAAGCAGAGAGACATCCGTTTTGGCGCCGCTGGCTTCTTTTTGAATCATCTGAAAATGGATGTCATGCGCTTTTCCCAGCTCTTCTTCAGCCTTTGTCAGAAAGGTGTCTGACTCGTCTATCCGGCCGTCTTTATAAGCTCGTATCGATTGAATAATACAGCTGCGGGCATTGCCGCTGTGAAGAATCAGCTGAAAACTGATCTGTTCATCTGTGTATGTTTCCATGCTTATCGCCTCCTTTACCTGTTCTCTATCAAGACAACGGCCTGTTAATATGCTTTTTTGCCGTCTCCCATGCCGTATGCCATCATATCAATCACATCAACGGTGATGTGAAGCGGCTCCGCCTCTTTTTGAAGCTCACCTTTTAAAAAGCTCATCTGAGGGCCGATCAGCACGACGTCTGCGTCTTTCATCGCTTCTTTTGCTTTATCCTGTCCGACTGCCCAAATCTCGGCTTCCTCACCGATGGAGCGGGCGTAATCCTGCATTTTCGTGACAAGCAGGCTGGTGGACATGCCTGAGCTGCAGGCTAATAAAATTCTTTTCATGATAAATCCCTTCTTTCATAAAGTTAAAACGTTTTCATGAATATTATAATCTTTTCAATTTAAATGTCTATACTTTTAAAATATAAAAGTTTTACTTTTCGGATTTTTGACACAAAAAAACCTTTTAAGATTCAACTTAAAAGGTTTTTTCCTATCAGGAGAGCCATAACAGCCACAAATAAAGTCCGGTCAGCGTGATAAATAACGTCGGAATGGTTAATATCAGACCTGTTTTGAAATACATTCCCCAGGAAATTTTCACGTTTTTCCGGCTCAGCACATGGAGCCATAACAATGTCGCCAGCGACCCGATCGGCGTGATTTTCGGTCCGAGATCCGAACCGATAACATTCGCATAAATCAGCGCTTCTTTCATCAGCCCGTGAGTGTCCGTTCCGCTGATAGCTATGGCGTCAATCATTACTGTCGGCAGATTATTCATAACGGATGACAGGATTGCAGCAATAAAACCCATTCCGAGTGTCCCCGCAAACAGCCCGTGATCCGCCGCTTTCTGTATAAGCTGAGAAAGAAGATCCGTCAGTCCGGCATTCCGCAAGCCGTACACGACAACATACATGCCGACAGAAAAAAACACGATGGCCCATGGGGCGTCCTTGATGACTTGTTTTGCCGGGACGGCGGGGCTTCGCTGTGCCAGAATGAGAAAAATGACCGCGATGGAGCCGGCTACGAAGGAAACGGGTATCGACAGCAGTTCGCTGACGAAATATCCGATCAGCAAAACGGCCAGCACAACCCATGATAACCGGAAGAGGCGCTGATCCTTAATTGCAGATGACGGATGTTTGACAAGGCCGGTGTCATACCGTTTCGGAATGTTTTTTCTGAAATAGAGATACAGCACCAAAATGCTTGCAGATAAAGAAAAAAGGTTGGGCACCAGCATACGTGATGCATATTCAATATATCCGATATGAAAGTAATCCGCCGAGACGATATTGACCAAATTGCTTACAACGAGCGGAAGCGAGGTGGTGTCCGCGATGAATCCTCCGGCGATAATAAACGGAAAAACCAGCTTTTCAGGTAAATCCAAAGCCCGTACCATCGCAAGTACGATCGGCGTCAAAATGAGCGCCGCTCCATCATTGGCAAACAGGGCGGAGACAACCGCCCCTAAGACCGACACATAGAGAAACATCCGCAGCCCGCTGCCTTTGGCCGCCATGGCCATATGCAGCGCAGCCCATTCAAAAAACCCGATGCTGTCAAGAATCAATGAAATGATAATAATGGCGATAAAGGCAAGTGTCGCATTCCAGACGATCCCCGTCACTTCCGCAATATCATGAAGGCTGACTGCACCCGCGATCAAAGCGAGGACCGCTCCGCCGCAGGCAGACCAGCCGATGGATACATGTTTCGGCTGCCATATGACAAATACAAGTGTCAGCACAAAAATCAGTGCTGATAAAACCGCGATTCCCAAGAATAGATCCTCCTTACCGGCATGAAACAGTGACTTCTTTTAGCCGCAGTGTTTGTAAAACGCCGTCCTTTTCATCTATCTGCCGCAGAATCGAGCGGACCAGCGTGTATTCCGGACCGGACGGATGAATGGCATAGTACCGCCACTGGCCCTCCCGCCTTTCCCGCACAAGCCCGGCGTTCTTTAATTTCCGCAAGTGCTGGCTGATGCCGGGCTGGCTCATATCAAAAATGGCTGTCAGCTCGCAGACACAGTATTCCTTATCCGCCAGAAGCTTCATCATCAAAAGCCTCGTCGGATCGCTGAGAAGCTTGAGGCATTGACTGACCCCTTCGGAACTTAAGGCGTTTTGCTGCGGTTCCATGCTCTCACTCCTTTTCAAATCATTATATAAGCGTTTGGTTATATAAGTAAACAATAATATAAAAAAGCCGGCTTTGCAACTTTTGCAAAACCGGCTCATGTTTATTTTTGGAACAGCTTTTTCGCTTCATCCATTGCTAATTTATTTCCCAGTGCCGAATAATCAAGCCAAGGCTGATCGGCGATCTTATAGACATGATTTGCTTTAACCGCCTTCAGGCCTTTCCATACAGCACTTTTTTGCAATTCTTGATAGGCTTGCTGTGACTTGTCGTCTCTGTTAACGACGACGAAAATCGCATCTGCGTTGTAATCAGGCAGAACCTCTTGAGAAATGACCTCATAAGGGCGGGAGGTGTTCATTTCTTTAATGCCGTCAGCCGGCTTCAGCTTCAGATCATCAAACAGAATCGGACCCATCGGGCGGCGTGTGCTGAAGACGCGAAGCTCTTTTGCGTTCACGCGGATCGCCATAACTTTGGCGTTTTTCCCTAATTCCTTATTGATCATGGATCTGACTTGTTTTGTTTCATCTTCATAATTTTGAATAAAGGTTTTCGCTTCTTTTTCACGGTTGACGATTTTTCCGATGTCTTTTAAATGATCTCGCCACGTGCCTTTATCAAGGTCGAAAACGTGTGTGTTTCCGATTTTCTTGTATTTTGACACATCTTTTCCTGCAAATTCTTTATCAAGATAAATGTTATCAGGGTTCAGCTCGAGTAAAGCTTCCATATCCGGATCTGAGGCAGGGCCGAGTTTTTTCGTGTCTTTCAGCTGATTTTTCACATGAGGGAGAAAATCTTTTAATTCTCCGCCCACGACGGAACCGGCCGGTGTAACGCCGAGAGCCAGCAGATCATTTGTCAGGTGAATGGACATCGATGCGATTTTATGATCGCCGGATTTCTTCTTTGTCTCCGGCTGTGTTGAATCGGATTGGCAGGCAGCCAATAAGAAAATACACATGAAACTGACGAGCGCAATTATTTTTTTCATGAGAAAACTCCTTATTTTATGTTTTGATTTTCATGACCAGATAGAGAAAATACGGCGCCCCGATCGCTGCCGCAACCACCCCGGCCGGAATGGCGTTCGGCTGAAACAAAGACCGGCCGATGGTATCTGACGCGACAAGAATGACAAGGCCGATTAACCCCGCAATCGGGATAATATGCTGATGCATGGTGCCGACGAGCCGTCTCGCCAAGTGAGGGGCGGCAAAGCCGATAAAGCCGATTCCGCCCGCCATCGCGACACTCGCGCAGGATAAGCCGACAGCTATGGCGATCAGCATGATCCTTTTTCGCTGTACGTGTGCGCCGAGCCCCGCGGCTGCCTGGTCACCAAGCATTAAAATATTCAAAGACCGGGCGTTAAGCCAAGCCAGCGGTGCGAGAATGCCGATCCAGGGCAGCAGCGACCACACATGAATCCAGTCCCTGCCCCAGACGTTTCCGACCAGCCAGCGGGACGCGAATGTATAGGTTTCTTCATTCAGGCGCAGCGACATAAACAATGTAACGGCGCTGAAGCCCGCGGAAACGGCGATCCCGACTAACAGCATGCGAATCGTTAAAAAACCGTTCAGCCTGTCGTACGTAAGGACCACGATCAGCAGGGCAGCGAGGGTTCCGCCCGCAAACGTAAATAACGGGATGAACATCGACGCCTGCGCCTCCAGTGAATGAAAGAACGTGATATAAATCATCAGACCGAACGAAGCGCCGGCATGCAGTCCGAGAATGCCCGGATCGGCAAGCGGGTTTCGGGATACGCCCTGCAAAATAGCGCCCGACACGCCTAAACCGATACCGGCCAGCATCGTCACCAGAATCCGTGGAAGCCGATAATCAAATAAAACGGTTGTGCTTTGAAACGTGCCGTATCCGAACAGCGTTTTTCCCACCGTAAGAGGAGAAAGCCGGAATGAGCCCGTATGTAACCCGATCAGGATAATGCAAACGGCGATGACCAGCAGAATGAGGCCTGCCGCCGACGCTTTTTTTGTTTCCTTCTGAACCTTCACTTATAATTCTCTCCCTTCCTTGCGAGCAATATAAAGAAAGAAAGGGACACCGACAAGTGCGACCATAATGCCTATCGCCAATTCTCTCGGGGGACTGACTGTCCGCGAGGCCAAGTCGGCCAAAATCAAAGGAATCGCGCCAAGCAACGCGGACATCGGAATAATCAGCCTGTACGTAACGCCGACGATCTTCCGTGCGATATGGGGAATGACCAGCCCGACGAAGCCGATTGCACCGGCAGCCGAGACAGATACACCGGCAAGAACGACGGCGATCATTAATCCGGCGGCACGCGTCAGAGCCGTGTTCACCCCTAAATTCGCCGCAACGTCATTGCCCATTGAGAGAAGGGTGACGGACCGGCCCATGAATGTCGCGAGAATGATGAAGACCGTAATGACGGGAACGAGGACTTGTAAATGTGCCCACTTGATCCCTGATACCCCGCCGGCATACCAGAAGGCCAAATCCTGGCTTAAATCGTAATAAATCGCCACACCCGTACTGAGTGAATGCAAAAGAGCGCCTACAACCGCCCCGGCAAGCGTCACCTTTAAAGGTGTCATGCTGCCTTTTCCCGCCGCACTGATAAAGAAAATCAAGGCTGTGCTTGCCAGTGCGCCGAAAAATGACAGCACCATCAGCAGCGCGTATGACAAATGAGGGAAAAAAGCAAAGCTAAGCGCAACAACAAACATGGCTCCTGCGTTTACGCCTAAGACACCCGAATCGGCAAGCGGGTTTCTCGTGACACCCTGCATGAGGGCGCCGGCTGCTGCAAACGCGGCTCCTGTAACGGCCGCTCCGAGCACTCTCGGCAGACGCAATTCATGAATGATCTGCTGGCCCGTAATGTTTGGATTGTAATCAGCAACAGCCGACCAAACCGTATGTAAAGTAATGTCTTTCGCGCCGAATGAGACGGCGAAAAAAATAGAAACAAGCAGTCCGAGCACCGCAGCCAGGAAGAAAATCCCGTTTTTTAAGATGCTGAGCAGACGGTTTGCGGACGTGACAGAATCGCTCAAAAATCAATTCACCTACTTTTATGATCATTGTCCGGCATTTATTGAACATGAGAATCATTTTCAGTTGAACCATCATATTATAACCAGCCGATTTTCAAAACGCAATAGAGTGTTCAACATGACGCCCTTTTTTCTTTCATGTTTATATTGTAAAAAAGAAGTGAAAAACGTGAAAGAGGGAAATCGCTATATTCAGAAAAGGAGGAAGACGGATGACGGGAGAACGAAAGCCTTTGCCGATTGAATTTTTCCAGAGGCCGTCAGTGGAGCTTGCTCCTTTATTGCTCGGCTGTCTCTTGGTGAAGGAGACGGATGAGGGAACGGCATCAGGCTTCATCGTTGAAACGGAAGCTTATATGGGAGTGGAAGACCGGGCGGCGCACAGCTTCGGCAATCGGCGCACGAAACGGACTGAAATCATGTTCCATGAGGCGGGCCGCATTTATACATACGTCATGCACACCCATACATTAATGAATGTTGTCGCCGCTGACATCGGCATTCCGCAGGCCGTGTTAATCAGGGCGGCAGAACCTCATGAAGGACAGTTCCTGATGGAGCGCAGGAGACCGGGCAGACGCCCTAGAGAGTGGACAAACGGCCCGGGAAAACTCACAAAGGCGATGGGCATTTCAATGAGTGACTATGGCGGCATGATCACGGAACCGCCGCTGTTTATTACGGAAGGCTTTACGCCGGAGCATATATCAACAGGCCCGAGAATCGGGATTGAAAACAGCGGAGAAGCCCGGGATTATCCGTGGCGCTATTGGGTGACGGGAAATCGGTATGTCTCACGCTGACCATGTTTACAGCTGCTGATAACAGGGGAAAGACAAGGTAAAAGAAAGGGGATTCAGACATTGAAAAAATTTTTCAAAACAATTATCAAATGGGCGCCCGTCATCTATCCGATCATTAGAAAAATTATAAAAGAACGGAAGGCATCTAAGCGAAACCGCATGTCCGCATCCCGAACAGCCGGCTGATCCGGCTGTTTTTTTACGGGCTTTCTATCGGGCTGCCTCATTGACTTGAAATCCTCCCCATTATAGAATTTACATTACATTTACCCCTTCCTCATCCTTTTTGCCCATTTTTTACAACTGCATTTGATCTGATAGGAGGTTTTTCTCATGCTTCATGGGCGGCTTCGTGAACTTCTGCGCTTGCTTTTAGCTGCTGAAACACCGATTACAAGCTCAGTCATCGCTGCAAATGTAAAGGTAACGACGCGGACGGTCCGCAATGACATAAAGGAACTGCAAACCGTTGTAGAAAAAAACGGCGCTTCCATTCAATCTGTCAGAGGGAGCGGCTATAAGCTGCTGATCCGCAATGAGCAGCAATTTAAAAACTGGCTTCAGGACAATTTCCAGCAGAACAGCGCCGTGCCGATTTTTCCCGATGAACGGATTCATTATCTTATGAAAAGACTGCTTCTGACCGACGGCTGCCTCAAGCTGGATGACTTGGCAGAAGAACTGTTCATCAGTAAATCGACTCTTCAATCTGATCTGAAAGAAGTAAAAAAACGGCTCCGCCCTTATGACATCGTTTTGGAAACAAGGCCGAACTGCGGATTTAAGCTGCGCGGCGAAGAGCTCCGCCTCCGTTATTGTATGGCGGAATACTTAGTGGACGACCGCGAGCCTGAGCCTGATCTCCTGAATGAGAAGGCCGGTATTTTGCCGAAAGAAGACATTCATGTGATCCGCACAGCCATTATGAAGCAGGTTCGAAACCACAAGATCCCGCTTTCTTTCTTCGGCCTGAACAATCTCATCATCCATATCGCCATTGCCTGCAAACGAATCCGGACGGAAAACTATGTATCTCTCATCCCGGAGGATCTTCATGACATTAAGCTTGAAACAGAATATCAGTCAGCGGAAGCCATCGTAAATGAGCTTGAATCGGCGCTTTCCGTCACCTTTCCCGAACAGGAAACCGCCTATATCGCCATTCACCTGCTGGGGACAAAGCGCATGACCCAGTCACAAATTGAAGGAAAAGAGTTTACAAGGCTGATAGACGGGGAAACCAGCCGTTTAACGGAGGCCATGATTGAAGCCATTGAGAGGGAGCTGGAGCTCGGAATCACGGACGACAATGAGCTGAAAACGGGTCTTGCGCTCCATATCAAGCCGGCGATTAACCGAAACCGCTACGGAATGAACCTGAGAAACCCGATGCTTTCCGCTATAAAAGAAAATTATCCACTCGCATTTGAAGCGGGAGTGATTGCGGGAATCGTGATCAAGGAGCAAACCGGCATTGATATTCATGAAAATGAGATCGGATATTTGGCGCTGCATTTCGGAGCCGCCATCGAAAGGAGAAAGACGGAACGGCCGCCTAAACGCTGTTTGATTGTCTGTGCGTCCGGCGCCGGCAGTGCGCAGCTTTTAAGAGAAAAGCTGCGTTCCCGGTTCGGAAAGCGCCTTGAAATCGTCGGAACGGCTGATTACTACAGTCTTGACCAGCTTTCTTTTGAGTCGATTGATTTTGTGGTCAGCACCGTGCCGATCAAAATAGACTTGCCCGTTCCCGTATTAAAGGTTCATACGCTGTTGGGCGGCGGGGACTTTACCAAAATTGATGCCATGCTGGAAGAAAAGCGGGAACAATTGAACTTTCTGAAACCGGAGCTGATATTTTTGCAGCAGGATCTGGAGACGAAGGAGGACGTCATCCGTTTTCTCGGACAGAAGGTTGCAGAAGCCGGCCTCGCCTCTGATTCCCTGACCGATTCTATTTTTGAAAGGGAAGCGATTTCTCCTACGAGCTTCGGCAATCTCACGGCGATTCCGCATCCCCTCGTTCCCCAGACAGACACGACGTTTTGGGCGGTATGCACGCTGAAGAAGCCGATTGACTGGGCAAATAAGCGTGTCCAATTTGTCTGCCTGCTCTGCGTCGAGAAAGAAAACAAAGCCGACCTCCAGCATATGTACAAATGGCTCGGCGGCATGCTAGATGATCAGGCCGCGGTGAGCCGTCTTTTAAAATGCACAACCTATCAGGAGGTTTTACAAGTATTCAGAGACAAACGATCTGAGAAAGACCGGGATACACCTTTTTTCCGTTAGCAGCGGAAAAAGCCTGAGTAGTTATGAAAGCGATTTCATAATATGATGGTACTAACATCGAGACATACAAAATATCAAACTTTCAGGAGGTCTTTCACATGAATATATTACTCGTTTGTGCAGCAGGGATGTCTACAAGCTTACTCGTTACCAAGATGGAAAAAAGCGCGCAGGAACAAGGGAAAGAATATAAAATCTGGGCGGTGTCAGGCGATTCAGTCAAGCAGCATATTGATAAAGCGGACGTATTGCTGCTTGGGCCTCAAGTCCGTTATTTGCTTCCGCAGCTGAAAAAACTTGGTGAATCAAAAGGAGTGCCGGTTGAAGTCATCAATACCGTCCATTACGGCACATGCAACGGGGCGGAAGTTCTGAAATCAGCAGAACAGCTCGGAAACGCATCATAGAAAGGGGCGGGCCGTGTGAATAAGGTGAATCAGTTTTTAGAAGAGAAAGTCATGCCCATTGCCGGAAAAATTGCCTCTCAGCGGCATCTGCAAGCATTGCGGGACGGGATCATCCTCACCATGCCTCTTATTATCATCGGTTCATTTTTTCTGATCATCGGCAACCTGCCGATTCCGGGATATACGGATTTCATGGCTAATACGTTCGGAAGCTCGTGGTCTCAAAAACTGCAATATCCGGTTGATGCGACCTTTGAAATCATGGGTCTTGTCGCCGCTTTCGGGATCGCCTATCGCCTGGCCGAAAAATATGGGGTAGACGCTTTATCGGCCGGTGCGATATCTCTGGCGGCGTTTCTTTTGGCAACGCCGTACAAAGTGCCGTTTCTGCCTGCAGGCGCTAAGGAGGAAATCATGGTGGGCGGCGGCATTCCGCTTTCTCTCATGGGAAGCAAAGGGCTGTTTGTCGCGATGATCATCGCCATGCTGTCAACGGAGATTTACCGCCTGATCATACAGCGGAATTTCGTATTTAAAATGCCGGACGGCGTGCCTCCGGCGGTCAGCAAATCGTTTGTCGCTTTAATTCCCGGCTTTGCCGTTATCTTTCTGATCTGGGGCGCGCGTTTAATTGTCGAAGCGACGCCATTTGAGAGTCTTCATAATATTGTAAGCGTTTTACTGGGGACGCCGCTCTCGATTCTCGGCGGAAGTCTCGGCGGAAGCCTGATAGCTGAAGCGGTTCAAATGCTCTTGTGGGCGTGCGGGTTACACGGAGCAAATATTGTCGGCGGCGTTATGGCGCCGATCTGGTACGGAGCGATGGATGCGAACCGGGTTGCTTTTCAGGCGGGCGATGCGCTTCCGAATATTTTTACCCAGCAGTTCTTTGAAATCTGGATTAACATCGGCGGAAGCGGCGCGACACTGGCGCTCGTGGTCACCATGTTTCTCCGCGCCCGAAGCAAACAGATGAAGCAGCTTGGGAAACTCGCCATCGGGCCGGCCATCTTTAATATTAATGAGCCGATTATTTTCGGAATGCCGATCGTCATGAACCCGATGCTTCTCATCCCGTTCATCATCACACCGCTCGTCACACTGACACTGACCTATATCGGCATGAGCACCGGCCTCGTCGCCAAACCTGCCGGCATTGCCGTCCCATGGACGATGCCGCCGATTTTTTCCGGATATCTTGCCACAGGCGGAAAAATATCAGGGGCTGTCATGCAGGCGATTAATATCATCACAGCCTTTATCGTGTACTACCCGTTCTTCAGAATGTGGGATTCACAAAAGCTGAAAGAAGAAAACGAACTTGAACAATCGCAGGCGTCAGCCGTACAGGGAGACGAAACAGCCGTGCTGTAGAGAAAGGGAGTGAAACACATGAATGAGAAAATGGAACAGACCATTTTTCAGATCATCCTGCATGGCGGAAACGGCAGAAGCGCCTCAATGGAAGCCATAGCCGCCGCAAAGCAGGGAGACAGAGCCCTGGCGGAAAAAAAGCTTCAGGAAGCCGCAAGGGAACTGACAGAAGCCCATCATTATCAGACAGAATTGATCCAAAACGAAGCCGGCGGAGAAAAAACAGACATGACGCTTTTGATGGTACATGCGCAAGATCACTTAATGAATGCCATGACCGTGAAAGATTTGGCCGCAGAGTTAGTCGCGATTTATGAAAAAGTGAGTCTGCAAGGGGGAGCAACAATATGACAAAAGGAATTAAAATCGTAACGATCGGCGGAGGTTCAAGTTATACGCCGGAGCTTGTAGAGGGCATAATCAAACGCTATGATGAACTGCCTGTCAGAGAATTATGGCTCGTCGACATTCCCGAAGGCGAGAAAAAACTCAATATCGTCAGCACGCTTGCAAAACGCATGGTCGAAAAAGCGGGGCTTCCGATAGAAATCCACCTGACGCTTGACCGCAGAGAAGCCTTGAAGGATGCAGACTTCGTGACGACTCAATTCCGCGTCGGCCTTCTTGAGGCCCGCGCCAAAGATGAACGGATTCCGTTAAAATACGGCGTAATCGGCCAGGAGACAAACGGTCCGGGCGGTTTATTCAAAGGGCTGCGCACCATTCCGGTCATTCTGGACATCGCGAAAGACATCGAAGAGCTTTGTCCGAATGCATGGCTTGTGAACTTTACAAACCCTGCCGGCATGGTCACCGAAGCTCTGCTCCGCTACTCGAATCTGACAAAAGTCGTCGGTCTCTGCAATGTGCCGATCGGCATTAAAATGGGCGTCGCAAAAGCATTGGATGTGGATGTCAGCCGGATTGAAGTGCAATTTGCCGGGCTGAATCACATGGTCTTCGGATTAGATGTTTTCTTAGACGGCATCAGCGTGAAGGATAAAGTCATTGAAGCCATGGGAGATCCGGAAAACGCCATGACGATGAAAAACATTTCCGGGGCGGAATGGGAGCCTGAGTTCCTGAAGGCGCTTGATCTGATTCCTTGCGGCTACCACCGCTATTATTTCAAAACGAAAGAAATGCTCGAGCACGAAATAGAAGCGTCTCAAACGGAGGGCACACGCGCCGAGGTCGTGCAGAAGGTTGAGAAAGAACTGTTCGAACTGTATAAAGACCCGAATCTCGCCATCAAACCGCCGCAGCTTGAAAAACGAGGCGGGGCGTACTACAGTGACGCGGCCTGCAACCTGATCAGCTCCATCTATAACGACAAACATGATATCCAGCCCGTCAATACAATAAACAGCGGCGCAATCGCCAGCATCCCGAGTGATTCAGCGGTCGAAGTGAACTGTGTCATAACGAAAGACGGTCCGAAACCGATCGCCGTCGGTGATCTGCCGGTGTCTGTCCGCGGCCTCGTCCAGCAAATCAAGTCCTTTGAGCGTGTCGCCGCTGAAGCAGCCGTCACGGGAGATTATCAAACGGCGCTTCTCGCGATGACGATCAACCCTCTCGTCCCGTCAGACACTGTGGCAAAGGCCATTCTGGATGAAATGATTGAGGCGCACAAAGAACATCTGCCTCATTTCTTTAAGTCGATTGAAGCATAAAAGCACCAAAAAAACCCGGATTCATTTCCGGGTTTTTTGTTTATTTTGATTTGCTTAATGAGGCGACTTCCGTCGTCCAGCCGAACACGTCGGCCTCCGCGCCTTTTTGAATGCCTGTAATGGTATCATACAATTTCTTCGAGATCTCTCCGGTTTCACCGCTGCCGATGACAAGACTTTCATCATTCCAGATCAATTCGCCGACCGGTGAAATGACTGCCGCCGTACCGGTTCCGAATGTTTCTTCCAAGCGGCCGTCACGATGCGCCTGAATGACTTCGTCGATAGAAATTTTCCGCTCAGACACAGTCAGTCCCCAATGTTTGAGAAGGGCGATGACGGAATTTCTCGTAATTCCTTCAAGAATGCTTCCGTTCAGCTCCGGCGTCACGATCTCGCCGCTGATTTTGAAAAAGATGTTCATGCTGCCGACTTCTTCAATGTATTTTTTTTCAATGCCGTCGAGCCATAACACCTGAGAAAAGCCTTTCTCTTCCGCAACCTGCTGCGCCTTCAGGCTTGATGCGTAGTTGCCGGCCGTTTTCGCGTTTCCCGTACCGCCTTTGACGGCGCGCACGAATTCATTTTCTACGGCGATTTTCACCGGTTTAATGCCTTCTTTGTAATAAGAGCCGACCGGCGAAAGAATGATAAAAAGCTTGTACGTATGGGATGCCGCTACACCGAGGAAAGGCTCGGTCGCAATGATAAACGGACGGATGTAAAGGGAAGTGCCTTCCGCTTTCGGAATCCAGTCTTTGTCGATGGCTACGAGCTGCTTCAGGCCTTCAAGAACAAGCTCTTCATCAATGAGCGGGATGCAAAGGCGGTCATTTGACTGATTCAGGCGCTCCATATTTTTCTCTGGTCTGAACAGAAGCACCTCCTGATCCTTCGTTACGTACGCTTTAAGCCCTTCGAAAACGGTTTGCCCGTAATGATAAACCATAGCCGCAGGATCCATTGAGACGGGCTGATAAGGGATAATTCTCGGATCGTACCAGCCTTGATCGGCGTCGTAATCCATGACAAACATATGGTCTGTGAAAATTCTGCCGAACGCGAGGTCATGGGGGTCCGGTTTCGGTTTTTTGGCTGAAGTCAATTCAACACGAATGTCTTGTTTCATAATGTTCTGTCTCCCTATTGGTGTTATTGTCAAACTTATTTGAAAATAATTTATATTCTATTGTATACCTTCAACAAATATTCGCAATAGTTTTCCTCAAATTTGTGAAAAAATCAAATCACATAAAAAGCAGGGGAGAAATGCCCCCTGCGTGTTCGTTTTTTCCGTATTCGATCATCACCATGCTCAGTGAACCGTCACCTTGCCGGTTTTGTAAAACTGCTCCATCGCTTTATCGACGTACACCCAGCCCTTCCAGGCGATATGGATGGTGTCTTTCATAAAGTACGGATCATATTCGTGACCGGATAAGTCGGCAACCTGAAAGCCCTTCGCTTTAATTTGCTTTGTGACTTTCTTGTAGTAATCAGTCCGGCCTTTTTTCGGGAAATCGGTGTAATCGTAAAACTTCCCATTTACGGGAATGACGACGAACATCGGCTTAGCCCCGGCATCCTTCAGAATATTAAGCATATCTTCAAAATCGCTGAACTCCAGTGACTTTTTATAGGCGTATGTTCTGCCTTTGTTTGAACCTTTGGCTTTAGGCACTTTGTTCTTGATCGTTTTATAAACAGAATCGTCTATGAAAAACGGATTAGAACGGGAGTGATCTTTACCATATTGAGCAGCAAGTTTTTCAAGCTGAGACCAGGATTTTCCCTTTAAATTGTTATTAATGTAACGCTTTGGTCCTTGCGGCTCTTCTATCGAATAATAAAGATCCTTCTTTTCTAAGATATTATAATAAAGCTTCGCAGCCGGTGTTAATGCGTTTACTTTCCAAGTCTGACCTTTGACAGATGCTTTATACAGTTCAGACAGGACTGCATCGTTCTTGACAACTTTGTAGTGCAGCATACGCTTCATCATTTGTTTTTTCAGTTTTGGCTCAATGCTGTGATTAAAAGCCAAGTCAAGAGCTTGTAATGATGAGAAATTAGGAGCAAAATGCTGCTCATTTGAACCGTGTTTTGTAAACCATTGCGGTGATACAATAAATACCATCTTTCTGCCTTTAAGCTGGTCAGCATGAGCGGCAAAATTTATGGCATGAATTAAAGATTGCGAACCGCCTTTTCCGACAAGATAAGGCGTAAAGCCTTGGTTGTTCACTTGAAAATAGTTGGACGGATGAAACTCATCCAGTCTTGAAAGCTCGGAAGAACCGAAAATCGGCAGATACTTCGAGTCTTCGAACATTTTGTTTTGCAGATAGAGCCCTTGGAACATATTCGGGTTTAGGGCCGCTGCCGACTCTTCGACACGTTTTTCAGGTATGAAGCGCGTAAGCCATGAAGCCGGAACTGCGATAGCTCCGACAAACAGGACAAACGCTAAAATAATAGGTCCAAAGAAACGCTTTTTCATTTACTTCAACTCAGTCAGTTTGTTTACAATGTTGTTTGGCGTGTTCCATTCGTCACGGTCAAATTCAGTGATGGGCACTGTAATGCCGAAACGGTTTTCAATGGCAACAAGCAGCTCTACAGTTCCGAAAGAATCAAGCAGTCCTTCTTCAAAGATTTCAATATCAGGATTTTCTTTAACAACGTCCTCCTGACAAACTTCCGCTAATACGTCCAATACTTCTTGTTTAAATTCCATGTGTTTTCAATCTCCTTTAGTGATGATGAAATGGTTTTCCTGAGAAAATATAAAATCCGAAACATACGAAATGGAATGTGATGACAATGGCTAAAAAGGCCGTAAAACGGTTGGCAGGCAGCCACTTGTATTTCTTATTCCACTTCTCAAAAAAGTTATACCCTGTCATTAACACGGCGTGGTACAGTCCGTACACAATATATTGCAGGGCAAGTCCATGCCAGACGCCCATCAGCATGAACAGCAGGAAATACCCGATGTTCGAGACGGCCATCCGGTTCTTTATCCATTTTTTCTTTGTCATCCAGAATACAAAGCGCATAAATACGTAGTCTCTGAACCAAAAGGATAAGGACATGTGCCAGCGGTTCCAGAAGTCTTTAATGTTTCTGCTGATAAACGGCTTATTAAAGTTTTCCGGAGATTTGATACCCATAATGTAGCTGACACCGACGGCAAACATCGTGTAACCCGCAAAATCAAAAAACAGGTACAAGCTGTATCCGTACATGTACAGCACATTACCCCACAGTTTGCTGTGGGTGATATGAGACAGATTCATAATGAAGTACGTGTTAATCGCATATCCGATAATGAATTTGTACAAGAAACCGATAAAAATTTTATGAATGCCGGTATACAATAAATCAGCGTATTCTTCCTTTGACCATACTTTCTGTTCGTCCTTGGCAAATCTGCGGTATCTGTCGATCGGACCGGAAGAAATGGTCGGGAAAAACATAATAAAGTACAAAAGACGGTGTATAGGCATTTTTTCTTTAATCAGCCCGTCTCTCGTTTCCATGATCAGCTGGACGCCTTTAAATGTCAAATAAGAAATCCCTAAGAAACTGATCAGGTTTTGAACCGGATGATGAGGCGCCGGCGGAAAGAAAAACGGCCATAATTTAGATAAAAACAGGGGTAAAATGGACGCGATCACGGCCATGCTGAAGACAAAGCCGCTGTTGGCTTTCAGTCTGTAAGCGAGATACCCCCTGATTAAAAGCACCTGCCAGAGCGTAAAGATACATAATGCGATTACGCCGTGCAGATCATGCGAGAAAATCAAAGCCAATACGATGATGGATATAAACATGTTGTATCCTTGGAATCTCTTGCCGTTCAGCCCTAAAATAATCGTCGGCAAGAGAAGGATTCCAAGTAAGATAAAGAAGAAAAACGAGCTGTAAGGCGTCATACAAGAACCTCTTCGCCAATGCGTTTACGGTCGATTTTTCCGTTCGCAGTCATTTGAATGTGATCCTGATAAATGAATTTTCTCGGAATCATGTAGGCCGGAAGCGAAGCGGCCAGTTCTTTCTTAATGGCGCTTGTCAGCTGGAATTCTTTTTCAAAATCATGTTTTTCAGGCACGATGGCGGCAATTAGATATTCCACAGTTCCGTTAGGCTGATACGGGATGACAACCGCTGAGCGTACATATTGAGACTGCCTTACATGGACTTCGATTTCTTCAAGTTCCATGCGGTAGCCGTGAAGCTTAATCTGGAAATCAAGGCGTCCTTGGCAGAAAATCTGACCTTCTTGAGCATAACCGGCATCACCCGTATGATATGCCCACTGTCCGTCAACAGAGAAAAACGCTTTTTCCGTCAGAGACGGCTCTCCGAGATAGCCTTTGCTCACGCTCGGGCCGGCGATGATGATTTCCCCTTTTTCTCCGTCCGGAAGCTTATTCCCGTTTTCATCCATGATGAAGATATTCATATCGGGTTTTGCAAAACCGACGGGCAGAGATTCGTTTTCATCGACGACCTGCTGCGTAATCTCAACAGAGGTGACGGCAACCGTTGTTTCAGTCGGGCCGTATGTATTGAATACGCGGGCCTTCGGAAAACGGTTTAACAGTTCCTGCGCCACGGCAGCCGGAAGGGCTTCTCCGCAAAACATAAATACTTCTGCGTCAGGCAGGAGCTCCTGCGTAAAGCCGGGGTCCATCAGGCACATTTGGACGAAAGACGGAGTCGATGTCCAGACGTTCAGTTTGGATTTCTCCAGCTCTTCGAATAATACTTTCGGCTTATTGATTTTGTCTTTCGTTACGCAGTGCAGCGTACCGCCCGTTTGAAGTGACGGGAAAATATCCATGACAGACAAATCAAAAGAAAACGGAGCTTGGTTTAAGAATGTCTTGCCTTCGCCCACAGGAAAATCCCTGCAGATCCAGTCAGTGAAGCTTTGCAGGTTATCAGCTGATATTTGCACGCCCTTCGGATTTCCCGTGCTGCCGGACGTGTAGATAATGTAAAAAGTGTCCAGCTCTTTTACCCAGTTCTCACGGCTGAGGTCTGCATCTCCGTCAGCTGCAAGTTCTTCGGGTGTAACGGTTTTAATCAGATTGCTTCCCGTATCGACTGCATCGCCCGATACGCTGATGAGCAGCTCTGCGCCTGAGCTTTCAATGATTTTGACGATCCGCTCCGCCGGAATGGATACATCGACAGGGATGTAAGGGCGGCCCGCTTTGACGCTTCCTAAGAAAGAAACGATCATATTCGGCTCCATATGTCCGTAAACCAGAACAGGCGTTTTCGAACCGTCAGCCGTATGTTTTTGAATGCCGGACGCGACCCGCTCCGACAAATCCCATAATTCCCCGTAAGTGAGGGAATGATCTAAGGAACGAAACGCTTCGGCCTGAGGCTTGACGTCTGCGTATGTTTTTATAGCATCAAGTAGTTTCATAGTTATCCTCCCCGATTAGAAATCGTTGTAAATATAAGTGCCGGTATTTGCTGTATGAAAACCATACATCCAAAAGAGCAATACTAATATCAGAAAATAAAATCCTGTATGAAACGTCCATTTGACCAATGTATTTTCATAAGCACGTTTTAATTTTTGCATCATGTTAAATTCCTTCCCGCGTATTCAATAATTACACCAGTATATGACGATTAGATTAACAAAAAGTTTCAAAATATGTCTAATATCCTAAGCTTAAAATTTCCTTAAAAATGAATGAGAAACAAAAGGCTGGAAAACACGCATGTAAAAATTGGCGAAAGATCATACTAAAAAAGCGCTGTGCAGGCGGGATTTTTAACTTATCGAAAATATAAATGAGGTAAAAAAAATTTGCCGGCTTTTTCTTGCGCCGGCTTGTGCCGAATCCCAATGGAGAAGGGCGAAAAGCCGTTTCCGGCAGGAAAGCTGATAAAGCGCCGCATCTTGTGAAATGAGGAAGAAATTATTATGATAGATAAGGTAGCAGAAAACATGAAAACCCCAATTCAACACTACTGTTATCGGCTGACTGTGAAAGCCTTTTAATAGAAAGGAAGAGGAAAATGAATCAAAACAATATGGGAGGCAGCCAAAAGACGCCTGAAAAAGAAAGCATGGGCCGTATTTTGTGGCAGTTAACCCGCCCTCATACATTGACGGCATCGTTTGTGCCCGTACTTCTCGGCACCGTATTGGCGATGTTTTACGTAAAGGTTGATTTCCTGCTGTTTTTGGCCATGCTGTTTTCCTGCCTTTGGATTCAGATCGCCACGAACTTATTCAATGAATATTACGATTTTAAACGCGGTTTAGATACGGAGGATTCCGTCGGTATCGGCGGAGCGATCGTCCGCCACGGCATGAAGCCGAAAACAATTCTGCAGCTGGCGCTCGGCTCTTATGCGATCGCCCTCGTGCTCGGTGTTTATATCTGCATGAGCAGCAGCTGGTGGCTTGCGGCAATCGGTCTTGCCGGCATGCTGATCGGCTACCTGTATACGGGCGGCCCGCTGCCGATTGCGTATACACCGTTCGGGGAACTGTTCTCCGGCATTTGCATGGGATCTGTATTTGTCCTTATTTCTTTCTTTATTCAGACAGGCGAAGTTAATGAACAGAGCATTTTGATTTCCATTCCGATCGCCATATTGGTCGGAGCGATTAACCTGTCCAACAATATCCGTGATATTGAAGAAGATAAAAAGGGCGGACGTAAAACGCTGGCGATTTTGATGGGGCATAGAGGAGCCGTCATAATACTGGCCGCATCCTTTGCCATTGCTTACATTTGGATCGTCGGTCTTGTCATCATGGGGTACACAAGTCCGTGGCTGTTCCTGGTCTTTTTGAGCGTGCCGAAACCGATTCAGGCCGTGAAAGGCTTTGTGAAAAACGAAATGCCGATGAACATGATTATTGCGATGAAATCAACAGCGCAAACCAATACATTCTTCGGATTCCTGCTTTCAATCGGACTCCTGATCAGTTATTTCCGCTGATCAATTAAAAAAGCAAGTGCCATAACCGGCATTTGCTTTTTTTTTTTATGAAATAATCTTCACGATTTTGTAAAGAACCTCACTGCGGACCGACCCGTCTAATACGTGGACAGCAAAGCAAGGAGATGAAAAAAATGGACTTGTCAACAGCCCATATGGATGATTTAAAAACAGTTATGGAAGATTGGAAAAATGAATTATTAGTTTATAAATTTGCTTTAGATGAGCTGGATACGAAGTTTTCTATCATCAGCCAGGAATATAATCTGATTCACGGGCATAACCCGATCGAGCATACAAAATCACGCGTGAAAAGTTTTGAGAGCATCGTCAACAAACTGATGCGCAAAGGCTGCGATGTGACGACGCAGGAAATGAAAGAGCATATTCATGATATCGCGGGTGTCAGGATTATCTGTTCCTTTATTTCCGATATTTATAATGTCGCTGAGGTTTTGAAGCAGCATAAGGACCTGAAAATTGTGAAGGTGAAGGATTATATCAAACATCCGAAGCCGAACGGCTACCGCAGCCTGCATTTGATTATTGAAATTCCCGTTTATTTGACGAATCGTGTGGAATATGTGAAGGCGGAAATCCAAATCCGCACCATCGCCATGGATTTTTGGGCGAGTCTTGAGCATAAAATTTATTATAAATTGAATAACGAAGTCCCGAAGCATCTGACCGACGAGCTGAAGGAAGCGGCGGAAATCGCCCATTATTTAGACGAAAAAATGCTTGGGATTAAGAAAGAAGTCGATTAGCATTACAAACAGCCGGACCGCTTTTATGAGCAGTCCGGCTGTTGTTTATCCGTTTACGTGCATCGCTTGCCTCCCCGGATTGTTACGCCGTTTCCTGCGGTAATAACGGTATGAAGGGCTCCCGTTTTCTCCCCGTTCGCTTTGACTCCGCCGCACCCGCCGATTTCCTGCCGTGGTACATTCTGACGATTGTTTTCGCTAAAATCATTTCCCCTTTCCTGATTTCAAATCAGAAATAAATTGTACAGAGAAAGCGAATATCAAATCGTAAACAGCACATTCCCGCGCAAAAAAATGTGTGAGATCAAGGTTTACTTTTTAAAAAAAGGGAAAGACATTTGTACAACAAAAAGGGAGATGAATATCAGTGGGAAAGAATGAAACAATGCATATCGTATCATGTGCCGATGATCATTATGCTCGTCATTTGGGTGGGATGTTCGCTTCTTTATTGATGAATATGGATAAAACAAGGGATGCGAAATTATATGTAATCGACGGCGGAATTACTGCCGAAAACAAGGACAAGCTTGAACAGACTGCGACGTCATTCGGAGCGCCGCTTGAATTTTTAGAAGTGGATGCTGATCAATACAAGCATGCCGTCGAAAGCAGCCACATTACAAAAGCGGCTTATTACCGCATTTCCATTCCTGATTTAATTAAGGATGAGTCTGTGAAGCGGATGATCTACATTGATTGCGATGCGATTGTGATGGAAGATATTTCAGCTCTATGGGATTTGAATATTTCCCCGGCAATTGTTGCGGCGGTAGAAGATGCCGGACAGCATGACAGACTGAAAAAAATGAATATCAGCGATACTGCCAAATATTTTAATTCCGGCATTATGATTATAGATTTCGAACCTTGGAGAAAACAAAATATTTCCGAAAAGGTGATTGATTTTATCAATGAAAACAGTTCGGAGGATTTTCTCGTATTTCATGATCAGGACGCGCTTAACGCGATCTTATATGATCAATGGCATGAACTGCATCCGCGCTGGAATGCGCAGACGCATATTATCATGAATGAGAAAACGCCTCCTGAACTGATTGACCGTATACGATACAGAGAAACACGTGCCGAGCCGGCCATCGTCCATTTCTGCGGAGGAGACAAGCCTTGGAATACAGGTACCGCGCACCCGTACCGTGATCATTATTTCCGTTATATGTCCTTTACGAAATGGAACACGATCGACCGCCCGGCTATGAACCAATAGGCAGGTGTGATGAAAACGCTTGTGAAGCCGTTATCCGGCTCATAAGCGTTTTTTAATGTTTCACCCGGATCGCGCGCACACGTTTTTGCAGACCGGTCTTTTCGGCAGACGGCTTCAGCCGGCTGACCGCCGTTTGTGCCGCTGATTTTGCCTTTTTCGTTTTGGTTTTTTCGGCCGTTTTCACTTTGTCTCTTGCTTGCTTCCGGTTGATCTTATCTTTTATCCTGTCAAGCCGTTTTTCCAGGGCGGTTTTTTCTTTTCCCGGCTGGAGCTCGCTGACTGCTTTTTTTGCTTTGGCGGCGTTGGTCTCAGAGGTCTTTTTTTCCGCCTGCTTGACGCTGGCTTCGGCTGTTTTCAAAAGGCCTGAGTTGACAGCATCAAGCCGCTTTTGCAGCCCTTTTTTCTCTGAGCCGGCCGCTAATTTGCGGATGGCGCTTTGGGCGGCATTGACGGCGTTTTTTTTCTTTTGTTTTTCGGCAGTCCGGACTTTGTCTCTTGCATCCGTCACATTTCTTGCGGCTTGAACTTTATTGATTCGCGTCTCAAGTGCGGTTTTTCCCTTTGACTTGGGAAGTTTGCTGACCGACGTTTTTGCTTGATTGATATCTGCCTGCTTTTTCGTTTTTTCCGCTTTTATGACGGCCCGTTCGGCAAAACTCTTTTGGTTCGTATAATATTGCACCAGCCCGTAACCGAATTGGCTGTCACGTCCGGGAGCGCCCAGGTCTTTGACGTTTTGCTGCATCTGCTGTCGGAGCTGCGTATTTGTTTCCTCCGGATATTTCTGCTTGAGCAGCGCGAACATGCCGGTGACGTGCGGCGCGGCTTGAGAGGTCCCGTCCGCCGTTGCATACATTTGATTCAGGTAAGTGCTTGTTATATTGGTGCCGGGTGCGGCGAATTCAATTTGTTTTCCGGTCGTGGAAAACGCCGCAAGCCCGTTTGTTTCGGTTGACGCTGAGACTGCCGTTACGCTGCTGTAGGCGCCCGGATAATTGACGGGTTTTTTGTTGCCGTCATTTCCTGCGGCGGCTACGATCACGATTCCTTTTTTGTATGCTTTGTCGACGGCGTCGTGAAGAATTTTGCTGTCTGCGTTTGTTCCGAGACTCATATTGATGATGTCCATTTTATTGGCGATTGACCAGTCGATCGCTTTAAGAAGGCTTTTAAGATCTCCCGCACCTTTTCGATCCAAAGCTTTAACCGCATATAACCGGACATCCGGCGCGATGCCATCAATGCCGTATCCGTCATGCTTGGCCGCAATGATTCCGGCGACATGCGTACCGTGTCCGTTGTCATCTTTGTATGAGGATGTATAGCTGACTGCGGAATAGCCTCCCGCAATGGAAAGGTCATCATGAGGATAAATCCCGCTGTCAATGACAGCCACTTTCACTTTTTTTCCCGTCAAGCCTTCTTTCCAGGCCTGCTTGACCTGAGTCGGTTCTATATCCCATTGCGGCAGCACGTAACTGCTGCTTGGAGCCGCTGATAACAGGTGTACATCAGAGCCGCCTGCTGCCTGAAAGGGTACATTGTCTTCTACATATAAGATGTCAGGATCTTGCTTCAGGTCTTTCACCGTTTGCGAATCGGCCGACACGGCGACTGCCGGGAGATGCTGATAGGTCTGTTCCACATCCGCTCCGCTGTCTATGGCGGATTCCTTGCCGTTTTGATTTTTGTACACTACGATAACGTCCCGGTCGTGCGTCTCGGCGTGCGCTGGCGCCGCGGCGGAAAACAGGCTGACGCACAAGGCAGCGGCCGTTATCGGTTTTAGGATGTGATGCATCGTGGTTCCCCCTTTTTTCTTTATATATCGGCAGTGCGGAATTCTTTTTTTCCTAAGGGGAAAGGAAAATTTCTGTATGCAAATGTAAACGCTTTCAAAATATGATGAAGAAAATGCAATAAGATATCTGCGCAATGAACTCAAAAAGGGGGTTTTTTGATAAATGAGTACGTTCAATCGGGTAATGGAAGAAAAAATCATGCCTGTCGCCGGAAAAGTCGCCGGTCAAAGGCACTTAAGAGCTTTGCGTGACGGCATTATTCTGTCTATGCCGCTTATTATTATCGGATCGGTTTTTCTGATTCTGACGAGTCTCCCGATTCCCGGTTACGCCGATTTTATGGCGGGTCTTTTCGGTGAACATTGGGTTGAAAAGCTCGGGTATCCGGTGAATGCGTCCTTTGACATTATGGCGCTCGTCGCCGCCTTTGGAATAGCTTACCGGCTTGCGGAAAGCTATGAGGTGGATGCCCTGTCGTCGGGAGCCATTGCCCTTGCTGCCTTTTTATTGGCGACGCCGTATCAGATTCCGTTTATTCCTGACGGCTCGGCAACAGAGATTATGGTGGGAGGCGGCATCCCGATTTCGCTGCTCGGAAGCAAAGGTCTGTTTGTCGCGATGATCATTGCAATGCTGTCTACGGAAGTGTACCGATTTATCATCCAAAGAAATATCGTCATTAAGATGCCTGACGGAGTGCCGCCTGCGGTCAGCAAATCGTTCGTCGCGCTCATTCCCGGTTTCTTTATTATTACGCTTGTTTGGTTGGCCCGTCTGTTTATTGAAATGACTCCATTTAAAAGCCTCCACAATGTCGTAGGCGACCTGCTGGGCACCCCGCTGTCTATTTTAGGCGGGAGTCTCGGCGGAAGCCTCGTCGCCGAATTCGTGCAAATGCTGCTTTGGTCCTGCGGCATACACGGCGCATCCATTATCGGCGGGGTCATGTCACCGATCTGGTACGGGGCGATGGACGCCAACCGTTTGGCTTTTCAAGCGGGAGAAGCGCTGCCGAGCATTTTTACGACACAGTTCTTTCAAATATGGATTAATGTCGGCGGAAGCGGAGCGACGCTGGCCCTTGTGCTGACCATGCTTGTGCGCTCCAGAAGCAAACAGATGAAACAGCTCGGCCGTCTCGGTATCGGGCCTGCGATATTTAACATTAACGAACCGATTATTTTCGGAATGCCGCTCGTCATGAATCCGCTGTTAATCGTGCCTTTTATCATCGCGCCGCTCTTGACCATTACGGCGACGTACATTGGGATGAGCACGGGGATGGTGGCAAAACCGGCGGGAATCGCCGTGCCATGGACGATGCCGCCGCTGATTTCAGGTTATCTGGCGACAGGCGGGAAAATCTCCGGTTCGGTGATGCAGCTGATCAACCTCCTGATTACATTTATCATTTATTATCCGTTTTTCAGAATTTGGGATCTTCAAAAATGGAGAGAGGAACGGGAAGCGGCGCAAAACGGCACAGAAGAAACATAAAAAACGGGCGCTTCCGCCCGTTTTTTTAACGCTGGAAAAATTCAATCCATTCGCCGTCAGGTCCTTCAATGTAAAAGTAGCGGTATCCGTTGGGAAGCGTCGTGATTTCTTCATCAATAAATACGGCGCCCTGACGTTTCGCATGCGTGAATTCCGCTGCGATATCTTCAGTTAATAAAGCGATATGATGCACTTTTCCTTCTGCGGGAAGCTCGCTGCTGTAACCTTGGATCAATTCAATCTCTGTCTCGGGCCCTTCCTGAAATCCGAGAAAGGCGAGTTCAATAATGCCGTTTGTATGGGTGATCCGGTCCTTTAACGTCATACCGAGAACGTCTTGATAAAAGGCGATGGATGTTTCAATATCTTTGACCATAATGCCTGTATGGTCGATTCTTTTGGCTGTCATGGTTTTCCCCCTGTTTTGAATTTTTCGGGACAATGCATGTTTTATGGTACGATAAGAGAAAGCAAAACGAAAGAGGAATGCACAATGAAGCTACTTACAGTGAAAGATACATTTGCCGGAAAGCTGAAAAAAGGATTCCCCCTGATTGAAAAAGACGCTCTGTCCGGAAGCTCGGCTCACTTAACAGAGGGCGATCTTTTTGATGTGACATCCGAGAAGGGCGAATTTATCGGGAAAGGCTATTACGGTTTGCAGAATAAAGGAGTCGGCTGGGTGCTGTCCCGTGCGAGAGATGAACGGATCGACGGACGTTTCTTTCTGGACAAGCTGAAAAAAGCGGCTGAAGCAAGGGCCCATCTGTTTAAGGCGTCTGATACAACGGCGTTCCGTCTTTTCAACGGTGAGGGCGACGGCATCGGCGGCGTCACGATTGACTTCTATGACGGTTATCTGCTGATTCAATGGTACAGCAAAGGCATTTACGCATATAAGGACAGTTTGATTGAGGCGATTGACGGGCTGGAGCTGTCTTATAAGGCGATCTACGAAAAGAAACGGTTTGATACCGCCGGACAATATGTGGAAGACGACGATTTTGTCAAAGGCGAAAGAGGAGATTTTCCGGTCATTGTTCAAGAAAACGGGATACAGTACGCTGTGGATTTAAACGACGGGGCGATGACGGGCATTTTCTTAGACCAGCGTCATGTGCGCAAAGCGATTCGGGACAAGTATGCAAACGGCAGACGGGTGCTGAATACGTTCTCTTATACGGGAGCATTTTCCGTTGCGGCGGCGCTTGGAGGAGCAGAGAAAACGACAAGCGTCGATGTCGCCAACCGCAGCCTGGCAAAAACGATTGAACAGTTCAGCGCCAACGGAATTGATTATGAGGCGCATGACATTAAGGTTATGGATGTATTCAAATACTTCGGCTATGCGGAGAAAAAAGGGCTGGCATTTGACCTCATCATCCTTGATCCGCCTTCTTTCGCCCGCACAAAAAAACGGACGTTCAGCGCGGCGAAAGATTATAAAAACCTGCTGAAGGAAACGATCGCCATCACCGCGAAAAACGGCATCATCGTTGCATCGACAAACAGCAGCGCCTTCAACATGAAGAAATTTAAAGGCTTTATAGAGGCTGCCTTTAAAGAAACAAACGAGAGTTACGACATTTTGGAAGAATATACGCTTCCGGAGGATTTTAAAACGATACCCGCGTTTAAAGAAGGGAACTATTTGAAGGTCGTTTTCTTGCGGAAAAAATAGGATTATCGTTTATAGCGTGGAGAGAGGGAAAAGAAACCCCTCCTCCGTCGCTTTAAATTGGGCCAAAATAATAATGACTTTCTTACTGTCCAAACGTTATTAAAGAAACAGTCCGCTATTACTTAGTATCTCATCCGTATCAAGTAAGGTGGCCTCTCTTATCCCCACATTGTTGGCTTTCATGAAGGATTGCACAGCCTGGTAGCCTACCGCATAGCCTGCAAATGGTGATAAGCCAACAGGCTGATAACCTTGTTGAGCTGCAAAAGTGTCACCAAACATGTAACTGCTGACCTCATCAAATCCTTTAATATGTAATGAGTCTTTGAAGATTTCTTTTGAGTATTCTAGGTCTTCTTTTTCAAAGGAAGTAACCCAAGGACCTAAAAGCGTTTCTCCGTAAAGTTCTTTGGCAAATGATTCTGCTAACCCCTCTATAATTAAGTAATCACCGACCGTTACGTTCCCATAATCCCAATTGAAATATGAAAAACGAATATTATGATGAAATTCATGAGCAATGACAGCGGGCAGTCTTGGTATATTATATGAATTGGGAAATATACAAATTTGAATAAACCCTGGAATTCCTCCAAATCCACAATATCCTTTATGTAATTCAAGCTTTTTTTGATTAGCTAGATACATCCCAAATCTTATTTCATCAGCATTTATTTTTAAGTTGTTTTGTTCGATAAATTCAACACAATGAGTTAAAGTGTCAAATGCAATCTGATGAGCTTGAATTTCTTTTAGGTTCTCTAATGCTTTTCTGCCGGTTTCCGTTTCCGTTACGCTCAGATAGCCCATCATATTTGTCGCTACTATTACATCATATCCGTTAGGGTGCTTTGCCTTTAAGGGAACATTAATCTGTTTCCACATGTCTTCAAAAGGTTTCATCATTGAATATCGATAGTAATCTTCTCTATTTTCAGTCATTGAAAATAACTTTTCGTATTGCCTAATTGTATCCTCCATAATGATTTTAATTGGTATCACCCTTTTTTTTGACTGTCTATAAAAAATTTAATGGCATCACTCATAAGCTTCGCCAACCCTTCACCATACTGATCGATGTTTTTAGTGAAGCGTGTATCTTCAATATAGAGTTGACCTAATCCATAAAAGGCATCAAAAGAATATTCACCAAAATTCTCATTTAGAAAATCAAACCATTCTTTGATAGCTGTTTGTACTTCTGGAGACTTCGGGGATTGATTAATAAGAAGTGCAAATGTATTGAACATTGCAGTCCACTTATCAGATAAATCTTTTTGCTCGTCATCAGTCATGTTTTTCAATCTTATATTTACCTCATCGACGGGTTGATCGCCCCACCGTTTGCGAGCTTCTTGTTCATAAAGATTATGCTTAAAGTGAATACCTTCAAACCTCTCTTTGTTTGTCATGGAGATTTCTCCCTTGATATGTTTGATTGATTTATCTATGGTTTCAATCATCTTGTCTACTCTATTTCGTTTCTCAATCAACATTTTCTTTTGTAATAGTAATGCCTCCCTTCGGTTAAATGAAGGACTATTAATGATTTCTTTAATCTCTTTTAAGGAAAAATCGAGCTCCTTGAAAAATAATATCTGTTGCAGCTGTTCAAGATTCTCATCAGAATAAAGCCGATAACCGGAATCAGTGGTTTCTTTAGGAGTCAATAATCCAATTTGATCGTAATGATGGAGAGTACGGATGCTTACTCCAATCAGTTCAGCTACTTCTTTTACTTTCATACCCGTCACTTTTTCCACCTCCTCAATTGCTACTCTAAAGTATTACGCAACGTAAGAGTCAATAGTTAGCTGTACATTTTTTGTAAAAGGGGAGAATAATTATTGATTTTAGTTATGAAAACAAAAAAAAAAAGCCGGGCGTGAACCCCGGCCTTTTTTCTATTCAATAATTTGCTGCACCCGGCCGATTCGTCCGTCTTCTAGGCGAACCTTAATGCCGCGCGGGTGGAAGCTTGAGTTTGTCAAAATATCTTTCACGATTCCTCTCGTCAGCTTCCCTGAACGCTGGTCGGCTTTCAGGACGATATCGACTTCAAGTCCTTTTCTGATGCTGCTTCGCTGCTGGCCGTTCATATGACACATCCGTTCTTCAGTCTTTTCACTTCATGTCTTATCATATCGTGTTTTCGTCTTTTTATGAAGGACGGACAAAACAATTCTTACGGCCAAAAAAAAGACCGCTCTGTAAGGAGCAGTCTTTTATGACATAAACGAAAGCAAAATCGGGGCCGCGCACAGCGTCATAATCGCGGCGAGAATCATGGACACGCTTGAGATCGTTCCTGATACGGAGCTGAGCTCAAATGCTTTAGATGTTCCCGCTCCGTGCGCGCTTGTTCCGAGCAGCACGCCCCGGGCAATTTCGTTATCAATGCGGAAATAGCGGATGACCATCGGCCCGATGATCGTTCCCAGTAAAGCCGTTAAAATGACAAAAACCGCTGTAACGGCCGGCATGCCGCCGATCATTTCTGATACGTTCATGGCAATCGGCGTCGTCACGGATCTCGGTACGAGACTGTCGACTAAGCTGCTGCCGAGATGGAACCATTTCGCGATAAAGGCCGTTGACAGAATGGCGATACATGAACCGACCGCCACGTTCAAAATAATTTCCACGGCGTATTTCTTTAAAATCGGGAAATATTTATAAAGCGGGATCGCGAACGCCACTGTGGCCGGCTGAAGCATATCGGTCAGCACTCCGCCGCCGAGATTGTATGTCTGATACGGGACATTGACAAGCAGCAGCAGTCCGACCAAAACGGCGGGCGTAACCAGAAGCGGCGAGGTATACACCCGCGGAAATCGAATGTAGAGTTTTTTCGCTCCTAAATACACCAAAACAGTTAAGAATAAACTTAAGATTCCGATGAACACGTTTGTTTTTTCTCCTTTCTTTTTGCTATAAGCTGTGTAAGCGTACCTGTTGAAACCATCACAACAAATGTGCTGATGACGACGACAAGTAAAATGCTTACGCCGAATTTAGACATAATATCTCCGTATTCAATCACTCCGACGGCAGACGGGATGAAAAACAACAGCAGCTCGCCAAGGAGCCATGCTGCGCCAAGCTCAATCCATTCAAGCTTGATAATCTTGAAATGCAATAATGTGAAAAGAATCACAATCCCGATTATACTGCCGGGAATATTTATATGAAGAGCCGCCGTGACCCAATTGATCAGACGCGCAAATATAAACAGCAGAGCGATTTGAATAACGGTAAGCAGCAATTTTTTCATCATGATGCCTCCCTTATATTTATATTGTACATAAGGTTTTGCTATAGGTAAAATATATATAAAGAATAATATCTATTCCTTTTGTCTATAGAAAGGATGAAATGAAATGGACATCCGGCACTTAACGTATTTCTTAGAGGTGGCCCGTTTGAAAAGCTTTACGAAGGCTTCGCAGTCGCTGTATGTTTCGCAGCCGACCATCTCAAAAATGATTAAAAACCTGGAGACGGAGCTCGGCATCAAGCTCTTTTACCGCAATGGCCGGCAGGTTGAACTGACGGACGCCGGACAGAGCATGTATGTGCAGGCGCAGGAAATCACAAAGTCATTCCAAAACCTGACGTCAGAGCTGAATGATATTATGGAAGTGAAGAAAGGGCATGTCCGCATCGGACTTCCGCCGATGATCGGGTCCGGCTTTTTCCCGAGGGTGCTCGGTGACTTCCGCGTCACATATCCCGATGTGACGTTTCAGCTTGTAGAAGACGGCTCTATTAAAGTGCAGCAAGGGGTGGAGGACGGCTCGCTTGATATCGGCGTTGTCGTGCTTCCCGCGAATGAAGAGATTTTTCATACATTTACAATTGTAAAGGAAACCCTTATGCTCGTCGTCCATCCGTCACATCGGCTTGCTGACGAGAAAGAATGCAGTCTGCACGAATTGAAAGACGAGCCTTTCATATTTTTCAGGGAGGATTTTGTCCTTCATAATCGAATTATGACGGAATGTGTGAAAGCCGGATTCAGACCGCACGTCATTTATGAAACGTCACAGTGGGACTTTATCAGTGAAATGGTATCGGCCAATCTTGGCATCGGCCTGCTGCCGGAAAGAATCTGCCGCGGTCTTGATCCTGAGAAAGTCAGCACCATTCCGCTCGTACATCCGGTCATTCCGTGGCATTTAGCCATTATTTGGCGGAAGGACCGCTATATGTCCTTTGCCGCCAGAGCCTGGCTGGAACATACGAAATCGTATTTATGGAATCCGAAAAAGAGAAAAAAGGATGATTAAACCATGGACGCACAAACCGCAGCTCAAAACTTGAGTAAAGTGCGGGAGCAAAGCCCGCTCGTTCACAGTATCACGAATAATGTCGTCACGAACTTCACCGCTAACGGCCTGCTCGCGCTCGGCGCATCGCCCGTCATGGCATATGCAATCGAGGAAGCAGCCGACATGGCGAAAATCGCCGGAGCGCTCGTCCTGAATATAGGCACTCTCAGTGCGGCTTCGGTTGAAGCGATGATCGCAGCCGGAAAATCGGCTAACGAAAACGGCGTTCCGGTCATTTTTGATCCGGTCGGCGCCGGCGCCACACCGTTTCGGACAGCATCAGCCCGCAAGATCATACAGGAGGTGCGCTTGTCCGTCATTCGCGGAAATGCCGCGGAAATCGCCAATATTGCCGGCGCCGCCGATTGGAAGATAAAAGGCGTGGATGCAGGGGAAGCCGGAGGAGATCTGATTCAGCTCGCCAAGACCGCTGCAAGCAGGCTGAAAACGGTCGTTGCGATTACCGGAAAAACCGACGTGATCTCCGACGGCACCGACATATACGCCGTACATAACGGCGATAAACTGCTGACGAAGGTAACGGGGGCGGGGTGTCTGCTGACATCTGTGATCGGAGCCTTCTGCGCAGCGGAGCAGGACGTTCTGCAAGCAACCGTTTCAGCCGTTTCTGTATACGGAAGCGCAGCTCAGCTTGCCGCTCAGAATTCGTCTCATAAGGGACCGGGCAGCTTCCAGATTGAGCTTTTAAACAAGCTGTCGGGCATCTCGGAACAAGAAGCGGCCGAGCTTGCTACAATTGAAAGGGTGACAGAAAAATGACTCGTATTTCTCGGGAAATGATGAAGGATATTTTATCGGTTTATTTTATCATGGGATCAAATAATACAAGCGCAGACCCCGTTTCTGTGGTGAAAAAAGCCATAGAGGGCGGCGCTACGCTCTTTCAATTTCGGGAAAAGGGGAGCGGTTCTTTAACAGGAGAGGATCTTGTTTTATTTGCAAAGCAGGTGCAGGATGTCTGCAGGCGGGCCGGCATTCCTTTCATTATTAATGATGATGTTGAATTGGCCTTGCGCCTTGAGGCCGACGGAGTGCACATCGGCCAGGATGACGCGGACGCCGAAGAAACGAGAGCGGCAATCGGTGATATGATTCTCGGTGTATCGGCACATAACGTCTCCGAGGTGAAGCTGGCGGAAGCGGCCGGAGCCGATTACGTCGGAATGGGTCCGGTTTATCCGACCGAAACGAAAAAAGATGCTGAAGCTGTGCAGGGCGTTACATTGATTGAAGAGGTGCGACGTCAGGGCATCACCATTCCGATTGTAGGAATCGGCGGCATCACAGCTGACAATGCGGCGCCCGTCATTGAAGCGGGAGCTGACGGCGTCAGCATGATCAGCGCCATCAGCCAAGCCGAAGATCCAAAGGCGGCGGCGCGCAGGTTTTTTGAAGAAGTTCGGCGCTCCAAAGCAAAAAGCTGACATGTTTCTGTCAGAAGGGCCGTCCCGTGAGGACGGCCCTTTTTCTGTATGCGCAACTTTTTATTGACAAAGGCTGATATCGGACTATGATTATGATATATAATGATAATCATTTTCAACTACAGGAGGTGCATGATGGCACGGAAGATTGCTTTCATGTTATTCAGCCTGCTCGTCATTTTCAGTTCTTCTGCCGTGGCGAAAGGCGCTGATCCCATCGATTCACTTATCAGCCTGAATCAGCAAATGATTCAATCTGCAAGAGACGGAAACCTGCAATCCGTCGAAAAAACATTTTCACAATTCAAAACTGTATGGAAAAAGGAAGAGCCTGCTATCAAAAAAGCAAATATATCTTCCTACTCAAAAATGAACTCCAATATCGCAATGATTTCACTTTCTCTGATTAATAAAGATACAAAAAAAGTACAGGCGGCGCTTTCTGAGCTTGGGTCCCACTTGGAAACCTACCGGCAGGCCGTCACATTAAAAGACGCAGCCGGAGGGAGCTCAAGACTTACACTCTCTGCCTATATTCAAAGCTTAAAAGAGACGAAACAGCTGATAAAAAGCAGCCAAACCGCTGAAGCCCAAACAAAAATCGATCAGCTTGTCACGAATTGGCTGGCAGTCGAAGGAGACGTCGTGTCCCAATCAAAAGCGGCCTACACGACTTCAGAAGAGAACCTGGCGCTTATGAAGGCGGAAGCTGAAAACCGCCCGGATCAGGCCATTAAGCATATTGACGAAATGATTCAGCTCCTTGAGCCGATTGCGTCGAGCAGCTACAGCTGGCTGGACGCCGCTCTTATCCCGGTAAGGGAAGGAATGGAAGCGCTTCTTGTGATCGGCGCGCTTTTGACGATGACGAAAAAAGCCCGGGTCACCCGTTCATCAGCTTGGATTTGGGGCGGAGCGTCACTCGGCATGCTCGTCTCTCTCGGTGCGGGAGTCGGCGTCACACTGCTGTTTTCCTCGAACATTTTTGGCGAAAACAATTTTCTGCTCGGCGGCGTGACCGGCATTCTGTCTGCCGTGATGCTCCTGTATGTCGGCGTCTGGCTCCACCGGAACGCTTCAATGGATAAATGGCGGGAAAAAATCAATACGCAAAAATCGCAGGCGCTTAAAAAAGGCAGTCTGCTGTCCTTCGCGCTGATCGCCTTTTTGGCGGTCGTCAGAGAAGGGCTTGAAACAGTGATCTTTTTTATCGGCCTCGTCGGCAAGCTGCGGCTTACAGAATTAATAGGAGGAACCGCGGCGGGATTGTTGATCCTTGCGGCAGCGGGTTTTCTCATGATTAAGCTCGGAATGCGGATTCCGTTAAAGCCGTTCTTTCTGCTGTCCATGGCTGTCGTGCTGTATATGTGCGTGAAATTTCTCGGTACGGGCGTCCACAGCCTGCAGCTGGCGGATATTCTGCCGTCTGACGCCGAAAGCTGGCTTCCGTCGGTATCATTTCTCGGCATCTATCCGTCGATTTACAGCACAATTCCGCAGCTGGTCATCATCGGATTTTTAGCCGTCGCACTCGTTATGGAAATCTTAAAAATAAAATCGAATAGAAGGGAAGTTGCAAAATGAAACATATCCAGAAAGCGGCTTTGTCAGCCGGCCTGCTCCTCGCTTTGTGCTCGGGCTGCGGCGCTCAGCAGTCAGCGTCTGACAAAGGAGCCGAAAAAAACAGTGTAAACCAGGAAATCAAAACATCAGTTGACAAAATGGAGGATATTCTCACCAAACTGAATGAATCCGTTAAAAAACAAGACCGGAAAGGCATTCAGCAAAAAGGGAAAGAACTGAACAGCTACTGGCTCTCATTTGAAAATAAAATCCGCGGCGATTATCCGTTTGAATACACAGATATCGAAAAGCACCTGCAGCCGATTTATACAGAAGCACAAAAAGATAAGCCTGATACAGAGAAGATTAAATCGGAATCCGTATCGCTGACAGCCTCGCTGGAAGAGCTGACGGGCGCTGAAAAAAGCAGCAAAAAGGCGAGTGACCAGCTCAAGAAAGCGGCTGATGACTATAAAACATATGTGAAAAAACAGAGCGATCAGCTTGTAAAGTCGGCTGAAGCGTTTACAGACGCCGTCAAGGCCGGGGACATCGATAAAGCAAAATCACTTTATCCGCAGGCGCGCGTCTATTACGAGCGAATTGAACCGATTGCCGAAAGCCTCGGCACGCTTGACCCGAGAATCGATGCCAGAGAAAATGATGTGGAAGAAGGCGACAAATGGACGGGCTTCCACAAGCTTGAAAAAGCCCTCTGGAAGGACAATAAGATTACTGGCGAAAAAGAAACGGCCGCCGTCCTGTTAAAGGATGTGAAGGAGCTTGACGGCTCTATCGCTTCTCTCAAACTGACGCCGGAACAAATCGTCGCCGGCGCCATGGAGCTTCTCAATGAAGCGGGCATCTCAAAGATCACGGGTGAAGAAGAACGTTACTCCCGAATTGATTTAACAGATCTGGCTGCTAATGTCGAAGGCTCAAAAGCCGTATATGAAACTGTGAAAAGCGCGCTTGTGAAAGACCATTCCGACGTCACGGAAAAGCTGGATACGGAATTCAGCGAATTTGAAGTTTTGATGTCGAAATACAAAACGGGTGATCACTCGTATACGTCTTATGATAAATTAAGTAAAGATCAAATCAGAGAGATAAGCACAAAGCTGACGGCCCTTTCTGAAACCATGTCGAAGATTGCCGATGTGCTTTAAAAAGGAGTTATAACACAGCATGAGCGATGAACAAAACAAGGAAAAACAGATTCACAGACGGGATGTTCTGAAGTGGGGCGCCGTAGCGGGCGCCGCCGTCGCTGTCGGAGCGAGCGGCCTCGGAGGACTCGCGCCGCTTTTCAAACCGGCGGCCACCGCTTCAAAGAAGAGTCAAGGGAAAAGTGAAAGTGATCAAATCGTTCCTTTTTACGGAAAGCACCAAGCGGGAATCACAACGGCGCACCAGACGTATGTGTATTTTGCGGCGCTTGATGTCATGTCAAGCGACAAAGCTGATGTCATCTCCCTTTTCAGAAATTGGACCAGTCTGACGCAGCTGCTGACCTCAGGCGCCGCCCTGTCAGGCGAACAGAAAAATAAATATATGCCTCCGCAGGATACCGGGGAGTCGCAGGATCTGGCACCGGCGAATTTAACCGTTACCTTCGGCTTCGGCCCCGGTTTTTTCGAGAAAGACGGGAAGGACCGCTTCGGACTGAAGGATAAAAAACCGAAGCACCTCGCCGATATTCCGCCGATGCCTAACGACAAACTCGATAAGAAACAAGGCGGCGGTGATATCGTCATACAAGTCTGCGCGGATAATGAACAGAGTGCGTTCCACGCGGTGCGCAATCTGATTAAACAGGCCGTCGGCGTGTGTGAAGTCCGCTTTCTCAATAAAGGTTTCTTAAGCGGCGGAAAAAACGGCGAAACCCCGCGCAACCTTTTCGGATTCAAAGACGGCACCGGCAACCAAAGCACGAAGGATGAAAACCTGATGAATTCAATCGTTTGGGTTCAATCAGGGGAGCCGGACTGGATGACGGGCGGCACGTACATGGCGTTTAGAAAAATTAAAATGTTTTTAGAAATATGGGACCGTTCATCCTTGAAAGATCAGGAAGACACGTTCGGACGAATGAAAAGCTCGGGCGCGCCTTTCGGACAAAAAAAGGAAACCGATCCCGTCAAGCTGAATCAAATTCCCGCCGACTCACATGTCAGCGTGGCGAAATCAACCGGCAGACAGATTCTGCGGCGGGCATTTTCCTATACGGACGGAATTGATCCGAAGACGGGCTATGTTGACGCAGGCCTGCTGTTTATCAGCTTTCAAAAAGACCCGGACCGCCAATTTGTCCCGATGCTGAAAGCTTTGGCGGCAAAGGATGCGCTGAATGAATACACACAAACGATCGGCTCCTCCTTATTCGCCTGTCCCGGCGGCTGTAAAAAAGGAGAATATATCGCCCAGAGGCTGCTGGAATCGTGACACCTTCCATAGGGAGGGTGTTTTTTTAAAAAAATACTTGTAACTATTTATGTTACAACTTAAAATGAAAAAGAAAGGAGATTTACAATGACACTGCAGATTAAAGTATATTCTGATTATGTATGTCCGTTTTGCTTTGTCGGCAAAGCGGCGTTTGAAGAAGCAATTAAGGACAAGGACGTACAGGTGGAATGGATGCCGTTTGAATTGCGTCCGAGCCCCTCACCGAAACTTGATCCGGTGAATGACCCCGCCAAGCGGCAGATGTGGGAAAACTCAATTGAACCGATGGCGCGGTCTTTAGGCGTTGATATAACGTTCCCCCGCGTATCACCGCATCCTTACACGGATTTGGCGTTTGAAGGCTTCCATTTTGCGAAGGAACATGGGAAAGAAAGCGAATACCATACACGCGTTTTTCGGGCGTTCTTTCAGGAAGAACAAAATATCGGTGACATTAACGTCCTGACAAAGCTTGCGGAAGAAGCCGGACTTGACGGCGGCGCGTTCAAAGAGGCGCTTGAGACAAGGGCGTACAGACACATGCAGCGGGAAGCGCTCCGCCATGCCTATGAGGAAGCCGGCATTACCGCAGTGCCGACGTTTATCATCGGCGATGAAAGAATCCCGGGCGCAGCGGGAAAGGAAACCTTTGAACAAATCATTGAGCGGGAATTGAATAAACGGTAACTGTAAAAAGCCCTCTGCATCAGCAAGAGGGCTTTCCCATATAGTGTTTGACAAATGTTTGTCTGTCCGCTTCATATGCCGCGGCGTCAAATGAATCACCGCAAAAATGAAGGCACCAAGGCTCTTTCTGGCAGGCGACGCCGACTTGATAGCCGTGTTTTTGAAATTCAAGCGACTGTGATGTGTCGTAAAAATGAAAGCCGCGAAACAAATCCTCCCGCCACTCTACGTCATATTGAGCGGCCATTAACAATCCGTCAATGGCGTCAGCATGCGTAAACAGGCCGTTTTCTTCGCTGTTTTCAAATTCCAGAGGGCGGTAACCATTCACCCGGTATTCAATCACTTTTCCCAGCCGATGCCCGCTTTCCCACCAAATACCGTTCGGCGGCAGAGTTTTGCAGCCGGCGACACCGAGAAGGCCGAGCTCCCGATGAGATTGAAAGATATGAAGCATGTCTCGCAGGAAATGCTGATGAATGATAAATGTATCCTGATGCAGATAAATTTTATATTTGGCAGGGTGTTTCAGCGCTTTGTTGTAGGAGGAGGTCATGCTCTCTGAATCGTATACCGGCATGATATCAACGGAGTGTGAGGGGGGAACGGTAAGCTGCAGGATATGGTTTTTGCATTGGGAGTAAAGCGATTCATCATTCACACAGACGACAAACAGAAACGAATGCGCATCCATTACATGCTCCTCTCAGCCTCAATCACATATTGATAGGCCGATGCCTCTGTCAGAAAATCATGTCTTATGCCAAGCTGTACGCAGACTTCGTGCAAAGATGCGATGGCCTTGTGATAAGAGGGATGATCAACACGGATCGCCTCAATGCTTTTCACCTCATAACCGGAGGCTTTAAATAAGGAAAGAGTCTCTTCACGCGTAAAAAAACGCAGGTGGGTCTGATCCATTAATCCGGCATCTCTGTAAGTCCATTTGCCGGCTAAAAGCTCAAGCACCACCGAGATATGGCCGACATTCGGTATGCATGCAAGCACTGTGCCGTCTTTTTTTAAATAAGGGCGAAGTTTTTTCAGCACTGACCACGGGTCGACAAGATGCTCCAGTACGTCTCCGAACAGCATACAGTCGAATTGCTCTGATTTGTACGGAAGAATGGCGGATTCAATGTCGCCGCAAAGCACGTGGCTCAATTTGTTTTCCGCCTTTTCAGCTGCTTCGGGATACGCTTCAATACCGTAAACCGTTATTCCGCGGTCTTCAATTGCCGCGCCTAAATTACCGGTGCCGCAGCCGACATCAAGCACTGTACGCCAGTTTTTGTCTATTTTTTTTAATAAATAAGGATTCAGGCCTTCGTAGTAGTTCTGTTGTTTTTCATCATAATAGGGATTCGTATCCATCTGTGTATCACCTCGTAAATCGGCATAATACACAAGATATGCAGCGGGGGGATCTCATATCACCATGTTTGGCTGTTCAGGTAGCGGAATGCGGGCGGGAATGGTTGTCCGGTATACGGTTTTATTCTCTGATTCCCCTCATAAGATTGCGGGTGTTCCTTTGAAAACTCGGGTGCGGGCGGACTGTGTTAAATAGTAAAAGGATCCGCCTGTAATCTTACCGCTGGCGGATGGTGTTTTTCATTGGTGTTTTTTTCTTCACCGCTTTTTCAGCATTTAAGAATCGCCTTACATCGTCAATGTGCAAACCCATGATTCTAGCCTCTTGAATTAACAAATGCCAATCTTGATCTATCTCTTTCATTACATGAGTTTTCATAAGAACCTCCAATTGAAAAATTGATTTGCCCAGCTACAGCAGCCAATGTATAACAAATATCACACATAGTTGGCCGGTAATCCCAAATTGAAGATGAATTCACCTACCTATTCCCTAAGAAAATGACTGAAATACCCAAAATCCTTCAAGAAATCTTACATATAATAATAAACAATTAAATACTGACTGGATAGTATGTAAATGAAAATAAACCATCTGACCTATTAACATTTACCCTTTGAACGTCGAACTAACATATTCTTTTTACATAAAAAATACCGCAAAAGAATGATTCGGTGTAAGATAAAGTGAAGATCAAACAGCTGGGGTAAAAAATGAAAAAAAACAAATTTCAAATTAAGAGAGAAGAAACATTTGAAAGTTTTATTGACGCAGGCCTTCATTTGTTAATTGACCGAGCTTACGATACAGTATCGATAGATGAAATCAGCAAAGCCGCGGGTTACAGCAAAGGCGCGTTTTACGTTCATTTTGAAAGCAAAGAAGATTTCCTGAAGCATTTGTTAGACAGGCATCAGATCAAAAAAAGGATCATTACCGGCTATCTCGACGAAATAGAACGGCAATCAGCCAGGCCGCTGACACTTTATGAAGCGGCAAGAAGCGCGGCTGACTTGCTGATGCATCTTATTAACAGCAAACCGGCATGGAACATCGTGTCCTTTGCCCTTCACATGCCCAATTACAAGGTGGTACAGGAATATGAAGCCTACATCCGTCTTTACGAGCTATGGATTGAAGAAAGCTGCTTGTACATAAATTGGCTCAAATCGAGAAATTTAATAGAAGAACAAATTGATACGGAATACACCGCCAGAATGATGTGCGCGCTCATTGACGGCATGATTAAGCAATCAAACGTGCTGGGGCGCTCCGTCACCTTCCGCAGCCTTTTTGACGCGCTCTCTGTTTTTTTCAGTAACAGAAAATCAGGGTAAGTTCGTCTTTATTTGACAAAAGTTTTAGAAAAGTTTTTCAGAAAGCGAGGAATTGCCATGCGCTACAGAGAAATTATGATGTATATCATTATGGGTGTTTTCACGACGATCGTGAACATCGTCAGTTTTTACATTCTGACGTCGGTGTTTCAGATGGATTACAAGATGGCGACCGTCGCTGCGTGGATTCTGTCCGTTCTATTTGCTTATGTCACGAATAAACTGTATGTATTTCAGCAAAAAACCGCGGGGATGCGGAGTCTGATGAAAGAACTGACAGCCTTTTTCAGCGTGCGGGTATTGTCTCTCGGCATAGATCTCGCCATGATGATTCTTCTGGTCAGTCAATTTCATATGAACGAAACTTTGGCGAAAATCGCCGACAACGTCATTATCGTAGTCGTCAACTATGCGGCCAGCAAGTGGATTGTCTTCAGAAAAGCGAAAGAAGAGGGCGTGTCATAACGGTTTCTTTCCGAGCCTTGGGGGAAAGAGTAACGGGAAAGAGTAACGGGAAAGGGGATACGTATGAAACACAAAATAAAGAAAGCGTTTGCTGATGTATTCGGGGAATCGGAGGACCTGCGTATTTTCTTTGCGCCCGGCAGAGTGAATCTCATCGGAGAGCATACGGATTATAACGGAGGCCACGTCTTTCCGTGCGCGCTTACGATCGGTACATATGCAGCCGTCCGGGAGAGAGGGGACAGGCTCGTCAGAATGTACTCTGATAATTTTAAGGAAGCAGGCATAAAGGAATGCAGTCTCGATGAGATCCGCTACCAAAAAGAGGACGGGTGGGCCAATTATCCGAAAGGCGTCATGGCGGAATATCTCGGCAGCGGTTTTTCTCTTCCGCACGGCTTCGATATTGTATTCTTAGGAAATATCCCGAATGGCGCAGGGCTGTCATCATCAGCTTCCATTGAACTTGTCACGGCGGTCATTCTCAAGGAATGCCATGGGCTTGATGCGGATATGATCGACTTGGTGAAACTCGCTCAGGCGGCGGAAAATTCCTTTATCGGCGTCAGCTGCGGCATTATGGATCAATTCGCCATCGGGATGGGAAAGAAAGATCACGCGATCCTGCTGAATTGCGGGACGCTCGCCTTTGAATATACGAAACTCGGGATGTCTGGACTGTCGATCGTTATTGCGAATACCAATAAAAAACGAACGCTTGCAGACTCAAGCTATAATACGAGGCTCAAGGAGTGCCGGGAAGCGCTTTTTGATCTGCAGAAGCACCTTTCCATTCAGTCACTCGGGGAGCTGTCGCCTTCCGCTTTTGACGCTCATGCGGAGCTGATTCAGAATGAAGTGAACAGGCGCCGGGCAAAACACGCCGTCTATGAAAACCACCGCACCCAAAAGGCGGCCGCGATGTTCAGCAGCAATCAGCTTCATCACATCGGCGAATTAATGAGGGATTCGCATCTTTCTTTACGCGATGACTACGAGGTGACAAGTCTTGAGCTGGATACACTGGCAGAAGCGGCATGGCGCCATGCCGGGGTTGTCGGGTCAAGGATGACGGGAGCCGGTTTCGGCGGCTGTACGGTCAGTATCGTCAAGGACGAGGCCGTTTCAGATTTTATTGAAACGGCAGGGGCCCATTATGAGGAACAGACCGGGAGAAAGGCTGACTTTTATACGGCGGATATCGGGGCCGGAGCGAGAGAACTAAAGGGGGATGACAATGGCGATTGAGCGGCACGTAGAACGTTTAATCCGGTACGGACTGCAAAAAGAGCTGATTTCATTTCTTGATATTGAATATACAAGAAACCGTTTATATGAAACGCTGCACATAACCCATCCGGAGCCTTCAGAACAGATAGAAATTGACTCGGCGGCGCCTCTGCCGGACATATTAGCCCCGATTTATGAATGGGCCGCAGAGACGGGCCGGATTGCAGCCGATACAGACACATATCGCGATCTGCTAAGCGCGAAGATCATGGGCTGTTTTGCCCCGCAGCCGTCAGAGATTGTCCGGCGTTTTGAAGAAACAAAGGCAGTGCACGGTCCGGAGCAGGCGACAAAGGCGTTTTACCGATTTTCAGAGGATGTGTATTATATCCGTTCGGACAGAATTCAGCGGAATATCGGGTGGACGGCTGAGACGGCTTACGGAAAGCTGGACATCACGATCAACCTTTCAAAACCGGAAAAAGATCCGAAAGCAATTGCCGCTGCCAAAGAGCAGCCGCAATCCGATTACCCGAGATGTGTTCTCTGTAAAGAAAATGTCGGATATGAAGGAAGGCCGGATCATCCCGCGCGTCAAAATCTTCGCGTCATCCCGGTGATTCTCGGTGATGAGCAGTGGTTTCTGCAATTTTCTCCGTATGTGTATTACCGGGAGCATTGCATCGTTTTGAAAGACCGGCACGAACCGATGAAGATCAGCAAAAAAACGTTTGACAGGCTGCTGTCGTTCGTCAGCCAGTATCCTCATTATTTTCTCGGTTCCAATGCTGATCTGCCGATTGTCGGCGGCAGTATTTTAAGCCACGATCATTTTCAAGGTGGCGATCACGAGTTCCCGATGGCGCAGGCGGAGACAGAAAGCCGTTACAGGCTGCCTGATTATCCGAATACGGCTTTGGGTGTCGTGAAGTGGCCGATGTCGGTCATCCGTCTGCAAAGCGAGAGCGCGTCTGAGCTTTCTGACGCGGCGGACTCCATCTTACGGGCATGGCGCGGCTATTCCGATGAGGCGGCGGATATCCTCGCCTATTCAGGGGAGACACCGCACAATACAATTACACCGATTGCCCGGCGGAGAAACGGTTTATTCGAATTAGATCTCGTCCTCAGAAATAACCGCACCTCAGATGAGCATCCGCTGGGAATTTTTCATCCTCATCAGGAAGTTCATCATCTGAAAAAAGAAAATATCGGACTGATTGAGGTGATGGGGCTTGCGATTCTGCCGGGGCGTCTTGAAGAAGAGATGATCCGCACGGCTGAAGCGCTGTGTTCACCGGACCCGGAGGCGGCTTTAACGGCCGATCCTTCTGCGGCCAAGCATAAGGAGTGGGCGCTCAGCGTGCTGCACAAGCGGAAGGTAACGAAAGAAAACGCGGAACAGATTCTAAAAGAAGAAATCGGACATGTTTTTGCCCGGATACTGGAGCATGCCGGCGTCTTTAAACAGACAGAAGAAGGCAGAGCGGCTTTCCGGCGTTTTATCAGCCATTTGGACGCTCTACCGGAAAAAAGCCTCATCCCATAAGGGACGAGGCTTTTTTTATCCTCTGCTTCTGGCGATGAGGCTGAACAGAAATACCACGATCGCCGCTCCGATGATTGCCGGAATGATGGCAAAGCCGGCAAGGTGCGGACCCCATGTGCCGAGCAGGCCGTGCCCGATCCATGCGCCGATCAGACCGGCGATCATTGACCCGATAATTCCCCCGGGCATACTTCCTTTTACAAATAAACTTCCGATCCAGCCGATAATAATAGCTACAATCAGAGATACGATAAAACCCATAAATATCACTTCCTATTTTTTATTATTTATGCCTATATGTTTCCTTCGTTTTGTCCATATTAAACATATGAATGTGTTTTTTATAATGAACATATCAACGCGCGTTCATCTCTTTTTTTTCACCATGCGTTGCGTTAAAATGGAAAACGTGTGAAAAGGTGTGAGCAAAGGAAAAAATATTTTCTTTGTGGAATGGTTAACAAAATGAAACTTTTTGTTGACCAGCGTATTTTATTATGGTAAACCTTTATTTGGTATTATTCGTTCTCACTATCTTTTTTCTCTATATATGCTAAATGATCTAAAACTTTTTAACTTTGATTTATGCAAGTGGAAAAAGTTCATGCATTTTTTGTCGATTTTGTGACATCAGGGCGAAAAAAAGATGAACTTTAGAAAAAAATAAAGCTAATAAGGGCAGATTTTGATAGCATAACAAGGTAGATAGAGAAAAGATTTTGAGAAAGTACATTTCAGATTCACTACATCAATAGGAAGGATGGTGATCTTCTTGTTCAGAGCATTTAAACCGTTACTTTTATTAGCGATGTTGGCTGTTGTTTTCGTACTGGGCGGATGCAGCGACATTTCCGTGTTAGATCCGAAAGGACCTGTTGCAGACCAGCAAAAAGATCTGATTCTCTTGTCAATCGGATTTATGCTGTTCATTGTCGGCGTCGTATTCGTACTATTTACAATCATTTTAGTGAAATACCGCGACCGCAAAGGCAAAGACAGCGGAAATTACAAGCCAGACATGCACGGCAACACGTTCTTAGAAGTAGTCTGGACAGTGATCCCAATTTTAATTGTCATTGCACTTTCTGTGCCTACCGTACAGACGATATATTCGTTAGAAAAAGCGCCTGAAGCGACTAAGGATAAAGAACCTCTTGTCGTTTATGCTACTTCGGTAGACTGGAAATGGGTATTCAGTTACCCAGAGCAGGATATTGAGACGGTTAACTACCTGAACATTCCTGTAGACCGTCCGGTTTTATTTAAAATTTCTTCAGCCGATTCAATGGCGTCGCTATGGATTCCTCAGCTCGGGGGACAAAAATACGCGATGGCAGGAATGCTGATGGATCAATACTTACAGGCTGACAAAGTGGGAACATATGAAGGCCGCAACGCGAACTTCACCGGCGAACACTTTGCCGACCAGAAATTCAACGTAAAAGCAGTTACGCAAAAAGACTTTAACAACTGGGTGAAAAAAGCCCAAAGCGATTCTCCAAAGCTGACGAAAGAGAAGTATGACGAACTGATGCTTCCGGAGAATGTCGGTAAATTAACGTTCTCTTCTACACACTTAAAATACGTTGACCACGGCCAAGATGCCGAATATGCGATGGAGGCGCGCAAACGCCTTGGCTACAAAGCCGTATCACCGCACTCTAAAACAGATCCGTGGGAAGATGTTAAGAAAAACGAATTTAAAGTATCCGACGATAAACAAGATTGAAATTGAACAAGAAAGGAGGAAGCCCGAATGAAATTGAGATGGGATGAATTTTTTGTAACAGGTGACCCATTAATTCTGGGCGCACAAGTTTCCATTGCGCTTTCCACTATTGCTATCATCGTAGTACTCACATACTTCAAAAAGTGGAAGTGGCTCTGGTCTGAATGGCTGACGTCTGTAGACCATAAGAAACTTGGAATCATGTACATTATCTCTGCTGTTATCATGCTGTTCCGCGGCGGGGTCGACGGCTTGATGATGCGTGCCCAGTTAGCGCTTCCTAATAACAATTTTTTAGACTCAAACCACTATAATGAGATCTTTACGACTCACGGTACGATCATGATTATCTTCATGGCGATGCCGTTTTTAATCGGTCTGATCAACGTTGTCGTACCTTTGCAGATCGGTGCGCGCGACGTAGCATTCCCGTACTTGAACAACCTGAGTTTCTGGACGTTCTTCGTAGGTGCGATGCTTTTCAATATTTCTTTCGTTATCGGAGGTTCTCCGAACGCAGGCTGGACGAGTTACATGCCGCTGGCAAGTAACGACATGAGCCCTGGGCCTGGTGAGAACTTCTACTTGCTCGGTCTTCAGATTGCCGGTATCGGTACGCTGATGACGGGTATCAACTTTATGGTGACGATCCTGAAAATGCGTACAAAAGGCATGACGCTGATGCGTATGCCGATGTTCACATGGACGACGCTGATTACAATGGTTATTATCGTATTCGCCTTCCCTGTTCTGACAGTGGCATTGGCGCTGCTATCATTTGACCGTTTGTTCGGCGCTCACTTTTTCACGCTGGAAGCCGGCGGTATGCCGATGCTTTGGGCTAACTTATTCTGGATTTGGGGACACCCTGAAGTTTATATCGTTATCTTACCGGCTTTCGGTATTTTCTCTGAAATTATTTCAGCGTTTGCAAGAAAGCAGTTATTCGGTTACAAAGCGATGGTCGGCTCTATTATCGCCATTTCCGTCCTGAGTTTCCTTGTATGGACTCACCACTTCTTCACAATGGGGAACAGTGCGTCTGTTAACTCTTTCTTCTCGATCACAACGATGGCGATTTCGGTTCCGACCGGGGTTAAAATCTTTAACTGGCTCTTTACAATGTATAAAGGCCGAATCAGCTTTACAACACCGATGCTGTGGGCGCTTGCGTTCATCCCGAACTTCGTTATCGGCGGGGTAACAGGGGTTATGCTCGCGATGGCTGCAGCGGATTATCAATACCATAATACGTACTTCCTCGTATCTCACTTCCACTATGTGCTGATCGCGGGTACGGTATTTGCATGTTTCGCAGGATTTATTTTCTGGTATCCGAAAATGTTCGGCCACAAGCTGAACGAGAGAATCGGAAAATGGTTCTTCTGGATCTTTATGATCGGATTTAATGTATGTTTCTTCCCTCAATACTTCTTGGGGCTGCAAGGTATGCCTCGCCGTATTTACACATACGGACCGAATGACGGATGGACTACATTGAACTTTATTTCAACTGTCGGAGCCTTCATGATGGGTGTCGGATTCTTAATCCTTTGCTACAACATCTACTACAGCTTCCGCTACTCTACTCGCGAGATCAGCGGAGATTCATGGGGCGTGGGACGTACGCTTGAGTGGGCGACTTCATCTGCGATTCCGCCGCACTACAACTTTGCGGTGCTTCCTGAAGTGAAATCTCAAGATGCGTACCTGCAATTGAAAGAAGACAAAGTGGATATTCATCCGGAAAGCAAGTTCAAGAAAATCCATATGCCGCACAACTCCGGCAGACCGCTTATTATGTCAGTGGCGTTCGGTATTGCAGGCTTCGGACTTGTCTTTGAATGGTTCTGGATGGGCATTGTCGGCTTGATCGGCATTCTGCTTTGCATGGTGCTTCGTTCATTTGAATATGACAATGGATACTATATACCTGTTGAAGAAATAAAAGAGACGGAAAGAAAGATTTCCGAATAAAGGAGGCGTGATTTATGGAACATGCAGAACACGGCAATTCTAACGCGCCTATGGAATATCAATCTGAAACCGGCAGACTCAATATTCTCGGGTTTTGGATCTTTTTAGGGGCAGAGATTGTGTTGTTCTCAACACTATTTGCAACCTTCTTCGTTCTTCAAAGAAGAACAGCAGGAGGAGTCTTACCGGCTGAATTATTTGAAGTGAAGCTTGTCATGATCATGACATTCCTGCTTCTGATCAGCAGTTTTACCTGCGGGATCGCTGTTCATGAAATGCGTCGCGGAAGTTTAAAAGGCGTCGTCATATGGACGATCATTACGCTTCTTCTCGGCGCAGGCTTCGTAGGATGTGAGCTTAACGAGTTCATTCACTATGTACATGAAGGAGCATCTCTCGGTACAAGTGCTTTCTGGTCTGGATTCTTCGTCCTTCTGGGAACGCACGGAACGCACGTAACGATCGGTATCTTCTGGATTACCGGCATCTTGCTGCAATTGAAGAAACGCGGATTAACGCCGCAGACGTCTTCAAAAATCTTTATCTCAAGTTTATACTGGCACTTCTTAGACGTTGTCTGGATCTTCATCTTTACAGGCGTCTATCTCATCGGATTGGGGGGACTATAATATGGCAAACAAATCTGCTGAACACAGCCACTTTCCGTGGAAGCATATCGTAGGTTTTGCGTTGTCTATTATTCTGACCCTGCTGGCCCTTTGGGTTGCGGTATATACAGATTTAAGCTCATCAGCAAAACTCTGGATCATTTTCGGATTCGCATTTATTCAGGCCGGCCTGCAGCTTCTCATGTTCATGCACATGACAGAAAGCGAAAACGGCGGAATCCAAGTCGGAAACACGCTCTTCGGATTTTTCGGAGCGATTGTTATCATCCTTGGTTCTATCTGGATCTTTGCGGCGCACTACCATCACGGTGACCATATGGATGGAAACCCTCCGGGCGGTGCGAAGCAGCATTCCGAACATCACGAATAAAAAGAAACCCTCTTCGTTTAGGCGAAGAGGGTTTTTTGTGCCTTTATTGGCTTCTTCTCCGGCGCAGGCGCGGAAGGCCGTAAATGATAAAGGCGGCGATATGGGCAACGATGACGTTGACGGCAAACAGGATAATCATGAGTGTGTGGCCGAGGGGGGATAGGCTGCTGGTTGCGTAAAAGTAGAAGAAAACCCACATTAAAATGATTGGCGGTATGGCCGAAAGAGCCACTTTTTTGTTATCAAGCCAGATAAAGAGGGGTGTTGCGCTTGCGACCAGTAAATAAGCAAAAAACATGTCCATCTTACGTGTCTCCTTTCATTTTATGGGAGCGTTTCCAAAATGAAATACAGAGAATAAAATGTGTCTGTTTTGTGGTCGTTTTTTGAACATTTTGTTACAATTATTATACCATGTTTTCCAATTTTTGATACCGCTTTTTCGAGAAATGTATTGCAACTATTGCCCCATTTTTGGATAGGTAATAGAAATCAGAAAGGTCAAATACCCTGTCACATTTTCAGACAGTGCGATGGCGCAGCCTTGTGAACCTTTGTTATGTTTAAAGAAAACATGCACACTAAGGTAGGTTTTGAAATGAACATAAATAAAGACGATGTTACAGCGCCGGATGTTATTGCGCTTTTGCAGGATCATCTGAAGAGCATGACCCTCTGCTCTCCCCCGGAAAGTATACACGCGCTCAATACGGACCGCCTGCGTCAGCCTGACGTTACGCTTTGGAGTGCGAGGGAAGACGGCGTCCTGCTCGGCTGCGGTGCCTTAAAGGAGCTTAACAGCCGGCACGGTGAGCTGAAATCAATGAAAACCTCCCCGCAGCATGTCAGAAAAGGCGTGGCCAAACGAATTCTTCACCATATAATTGAAGAAGCAAAGCGGCGGGGCTATCAGCGTCTCAGCCTAGAAACCGGTTCTGTGGAGGCTTTCCTTCCCGCCAGACTGCTGTATGAAAAAGCCGGGTTTCAATATTGTGAACCGTTTGGGGACTACAATGAGGACCCGAACAGCTTGTTTATGACATTAAACATGAGGTAAAGTCATTTGAATTCATTGGTTTCTATATTCCCGCTGCCCCTTTTCTGGTGAGAAGGGGTTTTTTATCGGAAAAGTTTCATCATGACCGAAACATTTCCTTTTCTGACACGTCATATGTCGTGTAGTCTCCAAACCGTAAAAAATAAAAAGGAAACAACCTCATCATGTTTTCTTGAACGGTGTTCATGTATAATAAACAATAGTGACTTCCGATGAAAATGTAAGGCGGGATAGAATGAGTCGATATAAGAAACAGCAAAATCCCTATTATCAGGGGGATTTGATTTTTATATTTGGTGTGTTTTTAATAATTAGTGTCGCTGCGATTTATGCGGCCGGACAGTTCGGGCAGTATGGAGGCAGCGCCTGGATGAAACAGATTGTCTTCTATGTTATAGGGGCGGGATTCATCGGATTATTGCTGTACTTTGATTTAGAGCAGCTTGAGAAACTGAGTCTGTACGTATTAATTGCCGGCGTGCTGTCGCTGCTCCTTTTGCGTGTTGCGCCGGAATCTATCGCGCCGATTAAAAACGGGGCGAAAAGCTGGTTTCAAATCGGAACCTTTACCCTTCAACCCTCTGAGTTTACGAAAATAGGAATTATGATGATGGTCGCGTCCATTATATCGAAGGCGGGACCGAAAGATCAAAGATCACTTCGGGAAGATGTGAATCTGCTCTTGAAAATTGCGGCATGGACGGTTATTCCGATCGGACTGATCGTTTTGCAGGATGCCGGAACGGGTGCGATCTGTCTGTTTATCGTGATGGTGATGGTGTTTATGTCAGGTGTAAACTGGAAGCTGATCACCATTATCGGCGGTTCGGCCGCCCTTGTTATCGGGCTTTTCTTAGTGCTCGTGATTGAATTTCCCCATGTGGCGAATTCAATCGGCATTGCGGATTATCAAATCAACCGGATTACATCGTGGATGTCTGACTCCAGTGCGGCAACGACTCAGGCAGAGAGTGATAAAAGCTGGCAGGTGGATCAGGCCGTTATGGCGATCGGATCAGGCGGCATTACCGGAAACGGCGTTCATAATCTGAAGGTGTACGTACCTGAGGGGCAGACCGACTTTATCTTTGCGATTTTGGGTGAAAGTTTTGGGTTTTTAGGCTGCGCGATTGCCGTTGTTATGTTTTTCTTTTTAATTTACAGGCTTGTGGTGCTGATTGACCGCTTGCATGCCTTTAACCGATTCGGCGCGTTTTTTTGCGTAGGATTTACTGCACTTATCGTGATTCACACCTTCCAGAACATCGGGATGAATATCGGCATTATGCCGGTTACCGGAATTCCGCTGCTGTTTGTCAGCTATGGAGGGAGCTCGGTGCTGTCTACATTAATCAGCTTCGGGATCGTATACAACGCAAGTGTGCAGCTGACGAAATATAAAAGCTATTTGTTTAATTCTTAATGTCAGACGGCTCGTTTTTCGGGCTGTCTTTTTTTGGTTAGAGCATTTCGCTTTTGGCATGATTCTCTTTCGGATATGATATATAGAGAAGGAGGCTTTTATATGAACAATACCATTGAAACCATACTTAATCATCGGTCGATCCGATCATTTACTGACGAGCTTCTGACAGCGGAAGAGATAGATACATTAGTGAAAAGCGCCCAGGCGGCGTCAACGTCCAGTTACGTGCAGGCGTACTCCATCATCGGGGTAACCGATCCGGAGAAAAAAAGAAAGCTGGCGGCGCTGGCCGGAAATCAGCCTTACGTCGAGAATAACGGGCACTTGTTTGTGTTTTGTGCTGATTTGTACCGCCATAAAAAACTTGCGGAAGAAAAAGGCGAAAACATTACAGAGCTTCTTGAGAATACGGAAATGTTTATGGTCAGCGTCATTGATGCCGCACTTGCCGCACAAAACGTAAGTGTTGCCGCAGAATCAATGGGCCTTGGCATTTGTTATATCGGAGGCATTCGGAATGAACTTGATCAGGTGACGGAAGTGCTCGGTACGCCTGACCATGTGCTGCCGCTGTTCGGTCTGGTAGTCGGCCATCCCGCGCATCCGTCCGGCCAAAAGCCGCGTCTGCCGAAACAAGCCGTATATCATGAAAACACGTACGATACGAATGAAGAAAACTTCCGCAGTTATATGAAGGAATATGATGAAACCATCTCCGCTTATTATGATAAACGGACAAACGGCAAGCGGGTTGAAACGTGGTCTGATCAAATTCTGCAGTTCATGAAACAAAAACCGAGAACCTATTTAAATCAATATGTTAAAGATAAAGGTTTTCAAAAAAATTAAGAAATAAAACCTCTCCTGACGGGAGAGGTTTTTTTATGTTTCACGTGTAACATATTTCGACAAAATGGAACATCTGCGATGATGTACAGTTCTAAAATTTGATGAGCTGCTGTTCCGGGTTTTGAACTTTCACATATCGTCTTTTTTTCATTAATAATCGAGACTGCATTCAATACACAACAGAGCAGCTCTGTTTGCCTTACCGAAGTTCTAAAACAGTGAATAACGTGTATATGGCTGATTTCTGTATATAAGTGAAGTTAATTGACTTAACTGGCAGTCATTCCTCATCGTCTTATTATAATTCATAGCAAACGGACGCCTGCGTTTCCAGAACCGTGCCAATAAACTTGGCGATGTCCTGATGAACCGGGTGTGTAAGGTACTTTTCCATATCCCCCAAGGATGCAAACTTAGTGATCAGAATCAAATCATATCCTGAAGGGGCAGGGCGAATGTTAGCTTCAGCCTGAACATCGAGAAGAACGTCTATTTTTCCCTTCATGCCCAGCAGAACGGTTTGAACTTGCTTGATATGCTCTGGGCTCATGTCCTTCAGCTTCAGCAGCACGTTATTTACTATCATTTTTATGTTCCTCCTGGTTTCTTATCTGGGTTACCGTTTCTGTTTGTTCAGGTCCTGTAGAAAGCTGGATCGCCAGCTGCTTAATCTTGTGATTATGAATCTGAAAATAAAAATCTAAATAGAGAGGGTTCGGCAGGCTGGTTTTGTCAAAATCGCCGTCAACCTTAAAAACCGCCGTGATTTCCCCCTGATCCTGTCTATGCCTTTGTAAGTCAAGCGTTACGTTTGCATCAAAATGATGTTCGGCACTCCATTTTCTTATAGCGGATTTGCCTGCCCACACTTTGCCCTCATCAAAGATCAAAGCATCCTCCGAAAAACAGTCGATATAGGCATCCGGATCGGGTTTATTGGAAGCGGCTATAAACTCTTGTATAACTTGCGGAAGCGCATTAGGCTCCATAAGATCAACTCCTTTGTCATTTCGTTAAACGGTGCGGATGGTTCCGCCGTCAATAACATATTCACAACCCGTTACATAAGAGGCTCTGCTTGACGCAAGGAATGCGGCAAGCTCGGCAACCTCCTCAGGTTGAGCCGGACGGCCGAGGGGAATGCCGCCAAGCTCGTCCATTAACTGCTCACGGGCGGCTAGATAGTCGGTTCCGGCTTGTTTAGCCATTCTCTCAATTAACTGTTCAGCTGCTTCTGTTTCGGTAAACCCCGGTGCTAGTGCGTTGATTCTTATCCCCTCAGGGCCGAATTGGGTCGCCAGGTTTTTACTGTAGTTAACTAGTGCAGCTTTGGCAGCCGAATAAGGCATGGTCATGTTGCCCGGCAGCTTTCGTTGAATAGATGATATATGGACAATCACTCCGCTTTGCTGCTTGACCATGTAAGGCAGAAATCCGCGATCGAGGCGGACGGAAGAAAACAGGTTTGCGTTAAACGCTGTCTGCCAATCCTCGTCTGTTAAAGCTAAAGCCCCTGCCGTGCTACTTGAGTAACCTCCCACATTATTAATCAAAATATCCAGACCGCCGAATGTATGAATTGTTTCCTTAATGATATGATCTGCGCCTTCTGGAAGGCAGACATCGGCTTGAATAAACCCTGCGCCTTCAGGCAATGCCTCGGGTAATGATCTTGCCGTAGCTATAACTTCAGCTCCTGCCGCATGCAGCCGTTTGACGATGGCTCTGCCGATTCCCCGTATTCCGCCGGTCACTAGGACCCGTTTACCTGCAAATTCTTTGCTCATATTTAATAAGTACGGACTGTTTTCCATCGTTCTGCTGAATCCTCCTTCAAATGTTGAGTACAAGGCTAGTTTAATCAACAGAACCTGACAGCATCGTGTCCAGTTACCTCAAATATTTTTCGGCCATTCTGGCAGTGCGGTTTTTCATTTCAAGTCTGACAGACGCCGGCTCAATGACTTCCAGTAAATCTCCAAAGGAAAGCAGATAGTGATAAAGCCATTCACCGGGAGGAATCTCTGAAGTGACCCGGAAAGACCCGTCTTCCAGTTTTAAAATGTCCTCTTCTTTAAACTCATCCACGATTCGATAGGCTCCCGCTTGGTCTATTTTTAATACCAGAGGGATTCTCTGCGGTTTTTTAACCGATTCTTCTGCAGAAGAAGTCACGGAAGGCTCCGACCAGCCATGCTGAAGGTGAAGTCCCATCTCCTCTCCGTTTAAAAGTCGGACATTCGACATTCTGTTAATCTTAAAGGTTCTTAAAGCGTTTTTTTCGAAACTGAAGGCTTCAATGTACCACGCTCTATCTTTAAAGAGCAGTTTCATTGGCGCGGCTCTCCGGCTTTTTTGTTCTCCGGCAGCACTCAAGTAGGTAAATGAAATCACTTTCTGCTCCAAGATTGCCTGTTTCAGAAGTACAAACAGCTCTTTTTGTTTTTGCCCGCTTCCCCATGAGGAAAAATCCACTTCAATCCAGTTGATGTTGTTTTTCCTGAAAAGGCTGCTCAATTTCTCAAAAATCGCATTAGAATCAGGGTATTGGGCGGCGGCTAAGCTTTGGAGAGCAAAAAGGATCTCATCCTGCTCCTTGTCGGTAAGCATAGATTTGTTCAGAACAAACCTGTCGGAAAGGGAAATGCCGCCCCCTTTCCCTTGTATGGTATAAATCGGAATTCCAGCCTGGCTTAAAGCCTCAACATCCCTATAGATCGTTCTGACAGACACCTCAAACCGCTCAGCCAGCTCGGGTGCCGTAACGGTTCCATTTTCCAATAAAATATAAATCACTTGAAATAATCTGCTGATTTGCATCCGCTCACCTCTGGGTTTTTAGTATATCCGTTAAAACTTGACAACAAGATGTCAGGTTAAGATCATTTCTTAACATCTCCCTCTTTGTAAATATTAACATGGCTGTAGTTCCGAGCCGCTCGTCTACGGACACACAGCCAGCGTGCCGATATCGCTTGCGATGGAAACAAAAGAAGCAATCAGGTGGTATTGCAGTATTCCTTGAGGTTAAAGATAAAGGCAGCCCGTTTGGCATTTGTGAGGTCGCGAGGAAGCTAAATCATCGTAATAACAAACCAAGATGACGAAGAAAGTCGCCAGACTTCATATGATCGGCTTAGCAGTGGTACGATGTTGAGGAGGTGACAGTGATGATTTCATTAAGTATATTAGATCAATCTCCTGTATCAGAAGGGAGTTCTGCGGAAAGCGCGCTGCGGGATACGGTGAGGCTCGCGCAGGAGGCAGAGAAGCTCGGATATAAGAGGTTTTGGGTGTCAGAGCATCATTTTTCAGAGCGGCTGGCGGGTTCAAGCCCTGAAGTGCTGATCAGCCATATTGCGGCGAAAACGAACGACATTCGTGTAGGCTCAGGCGGTGTCATGCTTCCGCATTACAGCGCTTATAAAGTAGCGGAGAACTTCCGCATGCTTGAAGGGTTGACGCCGGGCAGAATCGATCTCGGATTGGGGAGGGCGCCGGGCGGAATGCCGATTGCATCATGGGCGCTGAATGACGGCGGGAAGCGCAATGCTGATCAATACCCGCAGCAGATTCGTGAGCTGGCGATGTATTTGCATGATGAAGCCGATGACAATCACCGTTTTCCGAATCTGACGGCATCCCCGCTTATTAAGACGGCGCCGGAAGTCTGGCTGCTCGGTTCATCGGGGGAAAGCGCGCTTCTGAGCGCAGAAACGGGAGCAGGCTATATGTTTGCCCATTTTATTAATGGAGAAGGCGGAGAAAGCGCGACGGCACAATATAAGCGCCGATTTAAACCTTCTGTATTAGGAAAAGAACCAAAAACGGCCGTGGCGGTGTTTGTGCTGTGCGCGGACACTGAGGAGAAAGCGGAGGAACTCGCTGCCGTCATGGATTATACGCTGCTTGCGGGGGAACAGGGGATTCCGCTTCATGGCGTACCGTCTTACGAAACCGTCCGCGGCAATACGTATACACCATATGAACAAAGGCGAATTGCCGATAATCGGAATCGAATGATCATCGGAACAAAGCAGCAAGTGAAAGAACAGATTCTGGCTCTCAGTAAAGCATACGGTACGGAGGAAGTGATGGCTGTGACCATTACTCATCATTTTGAAGATAAACTTCAGTCATACCGGCTGCTTCGCGAAGCCTTTGCCGAATGATCAGAAAGAAACCCTGCTGATGCTCCAGCAGGGTTGTTTGGTTATTCAATGATAAATGGTTTTTCAGTCAGCACCTGGCTTGATTTCCCTTTGTTCGCGGCATAGGCCAGCATATAATATTCTCCTGCCGGCAGTGCGGTGTCACCATTGACTTTGCCGTTCCAGTCGAAATATTGATAGCCTTTATCTTGTTTTTTATAAATGCCGGCTTGGCCGACAAAGTCAAGATTGCTGTTATACACAAGGAAGGCTAGCTCTTCGGCGCCCGCCGGCAGATAGGTTTCAATTTGATAGGAACCTTGCGCTGTGCCGTCCTGTACGTCGATCGAAGTCACGCGCGGATAGTCCGGTTCTTTTACAATCAGAAGCGTCGGCACTTTTGCGACTGTTTTTCCGCCTTCACGCACTGTGACTGTTCCCTCAAATGTGCCTGCTTTTACTTTTTTGGCATTGACCTTTACCTTCGCATTGACTTTTCCTGTTTGATGAGCGGGAATCACGACCCGGTCTGTGCCTGAAACGGTAATGCCTGTGCCGTTGAAAGAGTATTCCAGCTGATATGACTTTCTGATGGACGATTGGTTTTCAATCGTAAATGTTTCTTTTTTCGTTTCATTGCCTTTGTCTTTCATAAACGTTCCGTAAGAATAACTTCCCGGGGCGACGAGAGAATCTGCTTTGATCGCCTTCATGATTCTGATGCTTCCGGCGCCCTGCGCATTATGCGGGTATACGTCACCGTCCGCATCCGTTAAGGTTTCCGCCGTGTTCATGAGTGCGGCTTTTATTTGCTCCGGGCTCCATTTCGGTTTAGCCTGCTTGATGACAGCAGCTGCGCCGGCTACATGCGGTGAAGCCATGCTTGTTCCCTGCTTCGATCCGTAGCCGTACGGGTTGGCCGGATCATGGGTCGGAATGGTGCTGACGATGTTTACGCCGGGAGCGGAGACGTCAGGTTTTATCATCCACGTGTCCATAACCGGACCGCGTGAAGAGAAGTCTGCCATTTGTTCAGTGAGCGATTTAGCCACGGATAAATTGAATGTCGCTTTTGTGCCGCCCGCTTTTATTTGGCTGACGAGCTTTTCGCCGTCTTCTGATGACAGCTTAATGGTCGGCACGGACATGCCCGGTACGTTGGCTTCAATTTCTCCTGCGGCGTTGTTATACACAACCATACCGATCGCGCCCGCTTTTTTGGCATTGTCGGCTTTATCCACAAAGGCGATGCTGCCGCGTTTGACAACCGCGATTTTTCCTTTCAGATCTTTGCCTTCAAAGTCTTTTTGCTCGCCGATACCCGCTTCTGCGAGTTCTACTTCTTTTTTATTCAGCGCTTTTATGTCATCTTCTTTGTTGTAGCCCATCACTTTCGCTGAGGAATAAGAACCGAAGGAGACGGCATATTCGTTCAGCGGCAGCTGTGTCGCTCCGACGGAGATGGCTTCTCTGGATGTTCCCGGAGAGCCGACGGTCCAATTGTTCGGCCCGCTGTTTCCGTTTGACGTAACGGCCGTAACGCCTTCTGACATTGCCCAGTCAAGCGCAGTGCTTGTCGCCCAGTCCGGATTATTCACAGAATTGCCGAGCGAAAGGTTCATGACATTCGCTCCGTCCTGTACGGCGCGTTCGATGCCGGCGATGACGTTCTCCGTTGTCCCGCTTCCGCCCGGACCAAGCACACGGTAGGCCAGAAGCGTTGCATCAGGCGCGACGCCTTTAATCGTTCCGTTTGCAGCAACCGTGCCCGCGACATGGGTTCCATGGTCAGTCGCAGCGCCTCTCGGATCACCGGCCGGCGTTTCTTCAGGATCGTAATCGTTATCCACAAAATCGTATCCTTTATATTGCCCGAAATTTTTCTTTAAGTCAGGGTGTTTGTATTCGACGCCTGTATCAATAATGGCAACTTTGACGCCTTTGCCCGTATAGCCGAGCTTCCACGCGTCATTTGCCCCTATATAAGGCGCGCTGTCATCCATCTGCGGAGACACGGCATCCTTGGAAAGGGTGATGTCTTTATCTTTCAGCTGATCGGTATGATAGGTGACATTCGGATAAACCGCTTTGACATCCTGATCACTCAGCAGTTTCGGGATTTCATTTGCCGGGAGTTTCATGGAGAAACCAGAAAACACTTGCTCATATTCCCTGTTGATCTTTCCGTGTTTAATCGTTTTGAGCGCTTTATTTTTCACTTTTGCGCGTTCGCTTTTCAGCTTGTTTTTTGTTTGTGTTTTGCCGAGTTCCTTTGCTTCGGCCAGTGATTTTTCTTTCAGCTCCACGATGACCGTCGTTTGTTTGCCGGTGGTCATATCAATGTCACCGAACACCTCAGCCTTCTCGAGATCAGGAGCTTGCGGTTTTGAAGCCGGCGCAGCCTGTGAACTTGTGGATAAGGTAAAGGATAAGACAAAAGCCGGAAGCAGATAACGGATGATTCCTTTTTTCAATCGTGTTTCCCCCTTTTTCTTTATCTAAAATTAGAAATCTAGTATATATTTCTCGAAAATTCAAAATATTCCTTGTGACATAGGACTCATTTATGGAAATTGATCTGTGAATAAGGAGAAAGTTATACACAGAATCATGTGTATAAGTGAATAAATCTGTGTATATATATTGTTGGGAACGAATGTTCCTATACAAAATATAGATTTGTTTTGTGGATATGTGGATATGTCCTGTGTTTAAGCTGTGCTTAACCAAGGGATAAGATGTGCATAACTTTTTTTAACCGCTTCTCCATTTTTCAGGTCATTTCCATCAGCTTTCAACAAAACTTCTTAAAACTAGTTTGTTTTTTCACTCATATTGTGACAAACAATTCGTCCGGCCGCGTCTATCATAGAGTCATAGGGTTGCTAGACCCGCTAGTTTTTAGCGGAGAAGGATCGGCCGCCTTTTCCGTTAAAGCGGAGAGAAAACAGGCCTGCGAACAAGCTGTCTGTCAAAAAGAAGCGGAGGGATGATTTGCAATGAAACGTGTGCTAGTATCTTTACGGGTGTGGATGGTCTTTCTGATGAACTGGATGGCGCCGGGTGACGGAAGATTTCAATTAGCCGCCGTGTACGGAAACCAAGTTGTCTATCATAAGAAAGCGAAGCTGACGGCTGAGGCGTTTTCGTTTGTGAGCCGGGTACGATCGGCGGATCTGACCGATGAAACGAAATCGGCCTGCGGCAGGCTGGATAAAAATCGATGGATACCTGTCCGCAAAGAATTGCCGAAACGGGAGCGGGCTGGTCCGGTATCTTTACATCATATGAAAAAGAGGGTACAATCCCACTAAACATATGAACGGGAGCGAACCTCTTGAGAATAGACAAAGTATTAAATAACAATGCGGCGTTAATAAAAGAAGACGGACGGGAAAAGATCGTAATGGGTCCCGGAATCGCTTTTCAAAAGAGAAAGAATGATTTGATTCAAAAACATAAAATTGAAAAAATATTTGTCGTGCACGACGAAAATGAAAAGTTCAAACAAGTGTTAGAAACGCTTCCCGAAGAGCATATAGAAGCGGCTGAAGATATCATCAGCCATGCGGAGGGAGAGCTTGCGGCACCTTTGAGCGATCATATTCATATTGCGCTGGCGGACCATTTATCCTTTGCGATCGAAAGGATTCAAAACGGCCTTCATGTGCATAACCGATTGCTTCATGAAATTAAGGCGCTCTATAAAAAAGAATATGAGATCGGCCTTTGGGCGGTCGAACATGTGAAACAGACCCTCGGTATATCATTGCCTGATGATGAGGCGGGGTATATCGCGCTTCATATCCACACTGCCAAGGCGGATGCCAAAAGCATGTATTCGGCGATGAAGCATACAACCATGATCAAAGAAATGATCGAAAAGATCGAATCCTTTTTTGAACAGAAGGTGGATGAAGACAGTATTTCATATCAGCGCCTCGTCACGCACTTGCGGTATGCGGTCAGCCGGTTGGACTCAAATGAAGCCCTCCATTCCATGGACGAGGAGATGCTTTATTTCATCCAAAAAAAGTATCCGTTTGCTTATCGGTGTGCGCTTGAACTGGCGGCGTTTTTAAAAAATGAATATGATTTGGAACTGCCGGAATCCGAGGCCGGCTATATTACGCTGCATGTCCAGCGTCTGCAAAAAAACCCGGAATAACGCGTCTGTTTGGAGAAACAGACTTTTTTTTGATAACATATTGACGAAAGCGCTGTCATGAAATAAAATGAAAGCGCATCAAAAAACTGAATCCGGCGGGATTGTGACTGGTTATGCAGGCAAGACCTAAAATTTGCGTACATGAAAAAGGGATCATGTTGTCCTTTTTCGTTGGCGAATTTTAGGTCTTTTTTGATTTTAGAAAGGGGGATACATAATGGATTATCAAGAAATTGCAAAAGAGCTTGTCAAACATATCGGAGGGAAATCAAACATCATCAGTGCGACACATTGCGCGACCAGGCTCAGGCTCGTCATTCAAGATGAGCAGAAGATCAGCCAGGCCGGCATTGAAGAAATAGAAGGAGTAAAAGGGGCTTTCAGCAGCTCGGGACAATACCAGATTATATTCGGTACCGGCCTCGTGAATAAAGTGTATGACGCGTTTTCAAAAGAAGCCGATCTGGGGCGGGAGGATCGTGAGACACATCAGGACGCAGCGAAAAAAAAGCTGAACCCGGCAGCAAGATTTGCGAAAACACTGTCTAACATATTCGTTCCCATCATTCCGGCTATCGTAGCAAGCGGCCTTTTAATGGGATTGCTCGGCATGATGAAGGCCTTTCACTGGGTGTCTGAACAATCATCGCTGTTTCGGCTTCTCGACATGTTTTCAAGCGCGGCTTTTATCTTCCTGCCCGTATTCATCGGATTCAGCGCGGCGAAGGAATTTGGCGGAAATGCATATCTCGGTGCGGTGCTCGGGGGAATTATGATCCATCCGGCGCTTTTGAATCCGTGGGGGCTTGCGGATGCATCGCCTGATTTTATGGAACTCTTCGGCTTCAACATTGCGCTTCTCGGCTACCAAGGGACGGTCATCCCCGTACTGTTGGCCGTTTACATTATGAGCAGGGTGGAAAAAGGCACGAGAAAAATTGTGCCTCACGCATTCGATTTATTGGTCACGCCGTTTGTCACGGTGATTGTGACCGGATTTATTACCTTTGTCGCAATCGGTCCGCTTGGCAGAGCGATCGGATCAGGCATTACCGTCTCGCTGACATATGTGTATGATCACGCGGGCATTGCTGCCGGACTTCTTTTCGGAGGGCTTTACCCGCTTATTGTGCTTACCGGTGTGCATCACAGCTTTCATGCGATTGAGGCCGGCCTCATCGCTGATTTGGGCAGAAACTATATCCTTCCTATCTGGTCGATGGCGAATGTCGCTCAGGGCGCGGCGGGACTGGCTGTATTTTTCCTGACGAAAAAAGCGAAAATGAAAGAAATCGCTCTGCCTGCCGCGTTTTCCGCTTTTCTCGGCGTAACAGAACCTGTTATTTTCGGTGTGAACCTCAGATACCGCAAGCCGTTTATCGCGGGAATGATCGGCGGAGCGCTGGGGGGCGCCTATGTCGTGGTGACCGGTGTCGCCGCCAATGCCTACGGACTGACCGGAATTCCGATGATTGCCATCACGGCTCCGCTCGGTTTAGGAAATCTCATAAACTATCTGATCGGAATGGGCATCGCCTCTGTGTCGGCGTTTATTGCCGCTTACATTATGGGAGCTAAAGAAAAGGAGGCCGCCAAATGAGTACACTTGATCAAGAGCTGCGGCTGCAGGCTGAGGAAGCGAAAAAGAAGCGGGGGGAAACCGCTGCATCAGATCCGTATCGTCAGAACTATCATATTATGCCGCCGGTCGGGCTTTTAAATGATCCGAACGGCGTGATCCAATGGAACGGTGTATATCATTTGTTTTTTCAATGGCAGCCATTTCATACGGGACATGGCGCGAAATTTTGGGCTCACGTGACGACGAAGGATTTTGTTGATTGGAAAGAGGAAGAAATCGCGCTTGCGCCGGGGGAATGGTATGACAAAAACGGCTGTTATTCCGGAAGCGCCATCGAAAAAGACGGCCGGCTCTGCCTGATATACACAGGCAATGTCCGTGACGAAGAAGGCAATCGGGAAACGTATCAATGCCTCGCCGTATCCGAAGATGGGAAAGTATTTGAAAAAAAAGGAGTCGTCGCGCGTCTCCCGGCAGGCTATACCGCTCATTTCCGTGATCCGAAGGTTTGGAAGAAAGACGGGACGTATTACATGGTGCTCGGGGCGCAGACAGAAAAGCTCACCGGGAGCGCTGTGTTATTCACATCAGAGAATGTAACGGATTGGACATTTGTCGGTGCGATTGCGGGGGCAGATTCCGGCGGTCTCGGGTCATTCGGCTATATGTGGGAATGCCCGGACTTGTTTTCTCTTGACGGAACCGACGTGCTGCTCGTATGTCCGCAGGGGCTTGACGCCGACGGGATGAAATATCATAACAGCCACCAGGCGGGCTATTTCCTCGGCAGGCTGGATATAGAGCCGCTTGAGTTTAAGCATGGTGAATTCACGGAGCTTGACAGAGGGTTTGATTTTTACGCGGCTCAGACGCTGGAAGATGATAAGGGGCGGAGGATTCTGTTCGCGTGGATGGGCGTCCCTGATCAGGAGGAGGACAAACATCCGACACATGCGTATCATTGGGTTCACTGTTTGACGATGCCGAGACAGCTGTCACTGTCAAACGGCAGAATCATACAGCGTCCGCTCCCGGAAATGAAATCGCGCCGTACGGATGAACAAAAGCGCCGTCTCCAATTGGAATGCTCGTCTGCAGCCCTTCCGGTGAAAGATGCGTCCCGGGCTGAAGTGCTGCTGGATGACATCACTTATAAATCTGGTTTTGAAATCTCTATTCGGGGCGCGGCCCGGTTTATATTTCATCAGGAAAAGGGACTCGCCGTGCTGGAGCGCACCGCTTTTAGCGGAGAGGAAAAAGAAACGAGAAGCTGCGCCATAAGTGAGGTGCATTCCGTGCAGCTATTTCTGGATGCATCCTCCATCGAATTGTTTTTGAATGATGGAGAAGAGGTATTCAGCGCCAGATATTTTCCTTTCCCGGGAAATGATGAGGTAACGGTTACATCGACAGGGAGCACGGAAATAAATGCCTCAATTTGGACACTTTTGTAGAAAATCGTCCTTTTTTCTTATGTGAAACCTATGCCATCTGTGCTATTCTTCAAACAAAAGACTACTATTCTCAGGAATAAAAGGAGTTGTTTTCTCAGTTTTGAAGAATCAGAAGATGACGCCGAAATGTTTACTTGTCAAAGCCGCAGAGCAAGTGGAAGATAAGCGGGAAGAATATAAAGAAGTATTGCTTCAGCTGAAACGCATGCTCAAGAGAGCCGAGCCGCACAACGAATGGAGTGATCGGCTTAGCCATACATATGAACAGATGAAGGAATATGCGCTCTTTGTGCAATCGATTGAAATGTTTTTACGGTCATCCGCGAAAAAAATGAAATAATCCCCCTCAGGCGATGAGGGGGATATTTATTTTATTTTCCGCTAAGACGCATCGCCGAATGTTTAGTCGGTCCGATGTATTGGTTCAGCGGAAAGGATTCTTTGATCGCGGCGGTGATAAATTCTTTTGCCGCATAGATGGCTTCTTTCACTTCAGCGCCTTTGGCCAGTTCCGCAGTAACGGCTGCGGAGAATGTGCATCCGGCTCCGTGTGTGTAAGGCGTATCAATCATTTCGCTTTCTAATACTTCCGCGGTTTTCCCGTCATACAGCACGTCAACCGCTTTTTCGTGTTTGAGTTTGCCTCCGCCTGTAATTAATACATATTTCGCGCCGAGTTCGTGAATTTTCTTGGCCGCTTCTATCATGTCTTCCACCGTTTTTAATTCATCCATACCGCTCAGCTGGCTTGCTTCAAACAGGTTTGGGGTGATGACGGTTGCCAGCGGGGCCAATTGGGTGCGCAGCGCTTCGGCATGCTCCGGATACAGCACTTCGTTCGCTCCTTTGCAGACCATGACCGGGTCGATCACGACATTTTTCAGTTGTTTTTCTTTAATCGTTTTCGCCGCAAGCTCAATGATCTCCACGGTAGGGAGCATTCCCGTTTTCATGGCGTCTACGCCGATCCCGTCAACGATCGTCGCAAGCTGTGCGCGAATCGTATCGGCATCGATCGGAAACACTTGATGATCCCAGCTGTTTTCCGGGTCCATCGCTACGATAACGGTCAAAGCCGTCATTCCGTATACGTTTTTTTCTTGAAATGTTTTTAAATCGGCCTGAATTCCCGCGCCGCCGCTGGAATCAGAACCGGCTATAGTAAGTGCTTTGTGCATTGACATATCAATGGCCTCCATCAGTGTTTTATATCTCATTATAGTTAGATTTTCTCCTGATCACAATACGGAAGGCTTAGAGGAATGATTTGACAGTGCTTGTTCCGCCGGCCTTGATCTGTTTGTGCACGTGTTATGCGCTGGTGTTGGTGCCTGTTTATCAGTCAAAACTTTGGAATGTCATGGATGCGGGCAGATTTGATATCAAGGCGGTATGCATGGTTTGGGGAGACCTTCTGATCATTCTGGTTTTGCTGGCGGGCATGACCTGGATATGTGTCTGACCGGGTGAAATAAAAAATCCCCCCTGATCTCTCAGCCGCTTTATGTTTTAATAGAACATGAGAAAAAGCAGAAGGAGCGGATCATGAATATATCAATTGTCATAGTCACGTATAATCGGATTCCGGCTTTGTGTGAGCTGCTGGAGTCAATTTCCAGGCAGACCGTAAAGCCTTATGAAGTGATCATCGTAAATGATGCGGGGGAATCGGTCGAGCAAGCGAAGCAGCTGTACAGCGATCTGCCGATTCAGATTATTGATTTAGAACAGAATGCCGGTCATGTGGAAGCTCGAAACGCCGGTGTGAAACAAGCGTCAGGTGATTGTATCATGCTGTGCGATGATGATGATTTCATTACGCCGGGCCATTTGGAAAGAATGGCGGCTGAGCTCGCTGATGCCGACTTTGTTCATGCTGACGCGGAAATTGTGTCATTTGAAGAACGGGACAACACGAGATATCCGGTATCACGGAAGCCATTCGCCTATACGGCCGATTATGAGGATATGCGGGTGTTTTCCACGTATGTTCCGTCAGGCAGCATGTACAGACGTTCTCTGCATGACACGTTAGGATATTTTGATCCGGATGTCCATAATTATTGGGACTGGGATTTTTATTTACGCGCTGCGAAACAGCACCGTGTGAAGCGTGTTCCTTGCGCGAGCGTCATCTATGCGTTTTTTGAGGGAGGCGGCAATCAGTCCGCGGATCTCGGCGCCAAACGGAAGCAGTACTTAGACCGGTTAAGCGAAAAGCACGGGCTTGGGGAGCTCCCGACGAAAAACTTCGCGGTTCTTCTTGAAGAGCCGGATATGAAGAGGCGGGAGGCGCCGACTGACATTGTGTGGGACGGAAAGCCCGTCTATTCGAGACTGCACAGTTCATAAGGGGGACGGACAGTTTGAAACAGCTTTTAAAAGACAGCTGGTGGAATCAGCTGAAAGATGAATTCGACAAACCGTATTATCAAGAGCTGAGAGAGATGCTGAAACAGGAATACAGCAGCCAAACGATTTATCCTGACAGCCATGATATTTTTAATGCCTTGCATTATACGTCCTATGAGGATGTAAAAGCGGTCATTCTCGGACAAGATCCGTATCACGGTCCCGGACAGGCGCACGGGCTCAGTTTTTCCGTTCAGCCCGGCGTCAGACAGCCGCCGTCATTGAAAAATATTTTCATAGAGCTTCAGGATGATATCGGCTGCTCCGTACCGAATCACGGATCACTCGTCAGCTGGGCGAAGCAGGGAGTGCTGCTGTTAAACACAGTGCTTACGGTTCGCCGCGGCCAGGCTAATTCCCACAAAGGCAAGGGATGGGAGCGGCTCACTGACCGCATCATTGATGTGGTGAATGAAAGAGAAAAGCCGATTGTCTTTATCCTGTGGGGACGTCACGCACAGATGAAAAAAGAGCGTATTGACACATCGAAACACGTTATTATTGAATCGACTCACCCGAGCCCGTTTTCGGCAAGGAACGGCTTTTTCGGGAGCAGACCGTTTTCCCGTACAAACGCCGCCCTTGAAAAAATGGGGGAGCAGCCGATTGACTGGTGCATCCCCGATCTGCCGCAATAACCGGTTTTTTGAGGCGTTTCCGCCCGGCGGAAACGCCTTTTTTGACGCCCGGGGCCGTATGCTGTCAGAAAAAATAACAAACTCATTTCTGCGATTCGGTCAGAAATTTGATAAAATGCAGGAAGAAGACAAATTACTGCTGGAGGATTTACTCATGAACATACATATCTCTGCTTTGATTCAGAAGATGGAAGAAGAACTGAGGCAGGCAAAAACGGCGTCCCGCGCCGAGGAGATCAAAATGCACGTGGCCGCCGTCCGCTCTCTGTGTGACGTCGTGCTCGGCACCCAGACGCACACCGCTGTGGCGCCTGTGCAGAATCCGATTCCGAAAGAGGCGCCGAAGCCTTCCGCGTCTCCTTCGACAGACCCGCTTCTGCTTGAAAAAATGATGGGCAGCGCCGGGCTGAATCAATATCAGAAAAAAACGAAAGACGAACGCGGGGAAGACGGAAACGGGGATTCCATTTTCGATTTTTAACAGGAGAGGTTGATTGACTTGAAACTGATACTCGGGGGTTTGCAATGGACGGCATTTATGATCGCGGCTGCGATTGTGGTTCCTGTCGCCATCGCACAATCATTTCACTTGAACCATGCCGATTCTGCCGCATTGATTCAGAGTACATTTTTTGTGCTCGGCGTCGCCGCGGTCATCCAATGTCTTCAGGGACATCGTCTGCCGATTAATGAAAGCCCGGCAGGCTTATGGTGGGGCGTGTATACGATTTACGGCGGACTGACGGGCACGGTGTTCACGACATTCGGCGAGACGCTGCGGGCGCTTCAGGGGGCGCTGTTATTAAGCGCTGTCTTTTTCTTTTTGTTCAGCCTTTTTAAAGTGATTGAACGGCTGGCCGTACTGTTTACGCCGGTTGTGACTGGCGTGTATCTGCTGCTTTTGGTCATGCAGCTGAGTCAGCCGATAGTAAAAGGTCTTTTGGGCATCGGCTATTTAAAAAACAGCGTCGACGGCCTTGTCTTTGGGCTTGCCATGGTTGTGACGGCCGCAATGTTCATCATGTCCCGATCACATGTTACGTTTTTAAGGCAGTATGCGATTCTTCTTTCGCTTGCGGGCGGATGGATATTGTTTGCGGTCTTCGGCGCTGCCAAACCGATTCAAATACCGGACCGCATCATTCAGCTGCCGACTCTCTTTCCGTTTGGAAAACCTGTGTTTGACAGCGGACTGATCATTACATCACTCTTCATTACAGTGCTTTTGATTGTCAACATGCTTGCGAGCATTCGGGTTGTTGAAGCGGCGGTGAAAAAATTCGGCGGCACCGCAGGGAAGCGGCGTGAGCGCCCGGCCGGGTTTGCGGCCTCGATCAGCCACCTTTTGAGCGGATTGACGGGAGGCATTGCGCCTGTGCCGATCTCAGGGGCGGCCGGTTTTATTGAGACGACGAAGCTTCCTTCGAAAAAGCCGTTTCTTTTGGGCAGTGTATTTGTCGCTATCATCAGTATGATCCCATTATTTATGAATGCGTTTGCGAGTCTGCCCTCACCGGTCGGCTTTGCGGTGAATTTCGTCGTTTTCTCCACAATGGCGGGTCTTGCCTTTACGGAGTTTGACTCTTATGAGAAAGCGGAGCAAAAACGAATCCGCTCCATTATCGGTCTGGCGCTTCTGACGGGAGTCGGTGTGATGTTTGTGCCTGAGAGCGCATTATCAGGCATGCATCCGATTCTGATTTCGCTCTTAAGCAACGGTCTTGTGCTCGGAACGCTGCTGGCGATAGCGGTCGACCGGATCTATCTTATCAAAAAGAAAAAATCCGACAATCTCGTGTCATCGGAGGACGGGCGTTGAATTTTCCCGATGTTGGGTTATGATTGAATTGGAAACTTTAACGAAAAGGCGGGAGAAGAATAGATGAAAGTGTTTATTATTCTGGGTGCGATTAACGCCTTATTGGCTGTGGCGCTGGGTGCTTTCGGGGCGCACGGGCTTGAAGGGAAAATCCCTGATAAATATTTGCAGGTATGGCACACAGGCGTGCAATATCATATGTATCACGCGCTCGGCCTTCTGGCTGTCGCGTTTTTAGCCGAAAAGCTCTCTGGCGTGGGGAGCGTTTCTGTCGCGGGCTGGCTGATGTTTGCGGGCATCGTTCTGTTTTCTGGAAGCTTGTACGTATTGAGCGTGACGCAGATTTCCATTCTCGGAGCGATTACACCGCTCGGCGGCGTGGCGTTTATTATTTCGTGGATTATGATTGTCGTCGCGGCCGTCAAATATTTATAAAGAAAAAAAGCCAATCCTCTGCCAAGTGAGCGATTGGCTTTTTGATTTATCTCGGAGAATAAGAAGACATGGAGTACGGATAAGTATAAGCAATTTCCTCATCAAACGTGATGTAATCAAGGTAAATGGTCAGAAGCAGATAACGGGTACCCGTTTTCGGGTCGCTGATGATGATATGATCACGCCCCGCAGCCTGAATCACGCCGCGGAAAATCTTTGAATTCCATTCTTTGCTGTTTTCAAACGTCATATAAATCGTCGCCGTTTTGCCCCGATTCAACCGCAGAATATTTTCAATGTATGACTCTTCAATCGGCAGCATGCCGGGAACGTTTTGTGACGATGATGGACCTGACGGGATCTGAAAGCTGCTGCCGCCCTGCTGCTGCGGCTGCGTCTGGCCGGGGAACCCCCCGCCGAAGCTCTGCTGGCCTTGCTGCATCGGCATCGACATCTGCTGCTGCATCGGCATCATCTGTGATCCTTGGCCCTGAGGCTGCGGATAAGGATTAGGCCCGAGCTGCGGCTGGAATCCCTGCATATCCATTCCCATCCCCATCCCCTGCATTTGCTGATATTGATTCTTTTTCGGTTTCATATTGTTCCTCCTTTGATGAAAACCTCGTGATGCTGGAACCTCCTGACAAGTAATCAGACAGCCGTCAGAGCGGCTGCTGTTTTTATCTATTCCACCATATGAGCCTTTAGAAAGATTTATGCGAAAAAAGAAAACACGCTGCCTGAGACCGGCCATCAGAGCCGGCCTTTTTTGTGCGCGCAAAGCTGACTTTTCACATAATAGTCTGTATTCCTAGCGCATCTTTGACATAAGGAACATATGATAGCGGTAGTTTCAGGTACGAAAAGGGGGTGACGAGTTGCCTAAAGTGTCAGTGATCATGACGAGCTATAACAAAAGTGACTATGTGGCCCGCTCAATTAAAAGTATTCTGTCTCAGACGTTTACAGACTTTGAGCTTTTCATTATGGATGACAACTCAAATGAAGCGACATTGGCGGAAATACGCCCTTTTCTCACGGATCCCCGCGTCCGGTTTTATCAAAGCGATGTATCGGGCGTCAAAGAAAGAACGGAAAAAACACGCTATGCGGCCTTGATTAATCAGGCAATAGAAATGGCGGAGGGCGAATACGTGACGTATGCGACCGACGACAACACGTATGTGCCGGACCGGCTTGAGAAAATGGTGAAAGAGCTTGATGACGACCCGGAAAAAGCCGTTGTGTATTCAAGTTCCAAAACCTATCATCTGAATGAACAGAAAGAGACGGTGAAGGAAACGGCCAGGCCCGCCGAACGGATCGTGTGGAATGCGCCGTGCGCCATTGACCATTGTTCGGTCATGCACCGGTTTTCCGTGCTGGAACAGGTCAAATCGGCATTCGGCTCCTATTGGGATGAAAGCCCCGCGTTTTACCGGATCGGTGACGCCCGTTTCTTCTGGAGAGTGAATCATTTTTATCCGTTTTACCCGATTGCTGAGGAGCTTGACATCAATTATATTACCGATCAATCCATCCATTATCAGCTTTTTGCGGCGGAGAAAAACGAGTTTGTGAACAGCCTTCCGCAGCAGACCACGTGCCGAGAGCTGAGGGAATCATTAAAAAAGCTTGGAAAGGGGTGAGGGCTTGTCGGCATACTTAGCGAACTATTGGGTGCTGTACCGGCAGTATATTGACCTTTTTCATTCACTTCGCTACAAAGACATCCCGCTCGCATTGATCAGTAATTTTTATCAATATATCAGTCCGGCGCTTCGGGAGAGCATGGAGCAGAACCCAGAGCTTTTCGGCCCGGCTGACCGGCATATTCCTGAAGCCAATATTCAGTCTTATTTTGATCAAAAGAAGCAAACCATTAAGAAAACAGATGAGAAACCGGTAAACGGAAAAGTCATTCTGCATTTTGACCACCTTCGATTCACCGAGGGAAACTACCGGCAGTTTGATCCGGCGAAAACGGCGGTTTTAGCCAGATGGAGTCTTCCTGATCATCACGGGCTGCCCGTTATCAGCAAATTGGAGCTGACGGGAATGGACAAAAAAGGGAACCCCGTCCCTTATATTGAAAAAGCCCATTCCATTCTGAAAGAGCACAGCAGCCATCCCGCTTTCGGAAACAGAGCGTTTCAGGAGCGTTTGTATAAAGACATTCCGTTATTTATTGAAGCGATTGATGCCATTGATATTTTGTTTACGGCCGAGAACATTTCCGCCGTTGTAGTCGGCACGACAGAGGATATTTACAGCCGTGTGCTTGCGCTGATGTGCGCGAAAAAAAACGCCGTCAGCATCTGTCTTCAGCATGGGGCGCTCATGGGAGATGAAGCGTTTCTGCCCGTGTTTACGGACTATCAGGCTGTGTTCGGGGCTTATGAAGCGGAGTGGTATAAAGCAAAAGGCTGCAGGGAGGAACAAATCATCATCACGGGTCATCCCCGTTTCGACGAGATTTTCTCAAGAGAGCCGATAGATAAGGACACGTTTTACCGAAAGCTTTCCTTTCTCCCGTCAAAGCGGACGGTGCTGATCGCCACTCAGCCGTTCTCTGATGAATTTTATACGGGAGTTCTTGAAGAACTGATCAAGCATAAGAACATGCAGCTTATTATTAAACCGCATCCGTGGGAAATCGGCAAAAACAAGCTGGATGCTTACCATCAGGTGCTGCGGAAATATAAAGCCGGCAAAATCATCAAAAAAGAAATGGGGCTTTATGATATTCTCCCGTATGTTGACGCCGCGGTGACGCAGACATCAACGGTCGGCCTTGAAGCGATGCTGTTTCAGAAACCCGTACTGATCGGAAAATCAGCGGGAACCCGCCAATACCCTTATTATCATTCTCTCGGGGAATTTGCTTTTGAGGACCCGCAGGCGCTTGCTCAGGAATTGATTCGGGTATGCGAAAGCCCCGACGAATATCAAAAGGCAGAAAAGGCGCGCCGCACTTTTATCGCCGCGAACTATCCTGTTCAGGATTCGCTGGCCGCTTTATGCCGAGTGCTTCAGGAAAAAACCGGAGTCGACTTCAGACGGGTTGACCCTTCATAAAAAAGATAGGAGCGCAAAGAAAATGGTGCAAAAAAGATCATCTTTTCTTCCCTATTCATTGCCCATGATCGGGAAGGACGAAATTCAGGAGGTTATTGATACGCTTGAAACGGGCTGGCTTTCAAAGGGACCGAAAGTGGAGGCGTTTGAAAAAGCTTTCGCCGCCTGGACGGGAGCAAAGCACGCGATCGCGCTGAATTCATGTACCGCCGCGTTGTTTTTGGCCCTGAAAGCGAAAGGGATCGGTCCCGGCGACGAGGTCATTACGTCTGCCGTGACGTTCAGTTCAACAGCCAATACAATCGTGCATACAGGCGCAGTTCCGGTGTTTGTAGACATTGATCCGCTTACCTTGAATGCGGACCCTGAGAAAATTGAGGCGGCTGTGACCCCGCAGACAAAGGCGATTGTGCCCGTTCATTTCGCCGGCCAGTCGTGTGAGATGGATCAGATTCTGGCCATTGCCGAAAAGCATCAGCTGTTTGTCTTAGAGGATGCGGCCCATGCCGTGTACACCACTTATAAACAGAAAATGATCGGATCAATCGGGGACGCGACGGCATTCAGTTTCTACGCGACAAAAAACCTGGCAACCGGAGAAGGCGGCATGCTGACGACGGATGATGACAGGCTTGCCGACCAGATCAGGGTGCTCAGCCTTCACGGCATGAGCAAAGGCGCGTGGAACCGTTATTCTTCAAACGGAAGCTGGTACTATGAGGTCGAAACGCCCGGCTATAAAATGAATATGTTTGATCTTCAGGCGGCGCTTGGGCTTCATCAGCTGAAACGGATTGACAGCATGCAGGAAAGAAGAGCCGAAATTGCGGCCCGCTACCAGGACGCCTTCAGAGACATGAAAGGGCTGACCGTCCCATATGTCAGTGAGAACGGACGGCATGCATGGCATTTGTATGTTATTCAAGTAGAGGAGCAGGAAGCAGGAATCAGCCGGAACGATCTGATTTCCGCTTTGAAAGACCAATATAATATCGGCACAAGCGTTCATTTTATTCCGGTTCCGTTCCATCCGTATTATCAAAAAACATACGGATATAAGGAAACTGATTTTCCGGCCGCGGCCGCGTATTATCACCGCACCGTATCACTCCCTCTTTATCCGTCAATGACAGATGATGACGTTGAATACGTCATTGCAGCCGTTACGGATATCATCAAAGGGGCTGATTAGGTGTACAGACTGAGGGAAAATCTTACTCAAGACATGATTCAAGCCTTTCTCCATCAAAAGGGCATTCAGCCGGAGGCCTATGAATCGTCGCTCTGTTTATTGGAAGAAAACAGCCTTCAAGGCGTGATTTTATACGAAAACTCTTCGTGGGAAAGTCAATTGTTCCAAAAAAAAATCATCAATGTGAAGCTCGCAGCCGCAAACAGCACCGGGCAGCTCAAAAGGCTGTTTCAGGAGTTTTACGCCTCAAGGCGGGCTGACGGCACCGATTTTATATTTATTAAAATACCGGCTGAAGATGTCGGAGCTATGCAGGTCGTTCAGCAGCTTCCGACCGCCTGTTTTGTCGGGAGTTTGTTCAAGCTCGTCAGTCCGGTGCGTGTTTATAACAGTGCGCCGCCGTTTGAGATTACAGAAGCCGGACCCGGCGACACGGAAGCGATCAGCCGGCTGGCCCGCGACGCCTTTACAAAAAGCAGGTATTACCAAGACCCTCATCTCAGCTATGAAAGTGCAAACCGCCTGTTTGAAGAGTGGGCGCGGAATAATGCGGAAGGCAGAGCTTCCTTACAATTCGCCGCCAAATACAAGGGAGAGACCGTGGGCTTTGTTCAAGGGCTGTCTAAAGGCGATGAATTTGTCCTTGATCTGATGGCGGTAAAACCGGGATTTGAAGGAAAGGGCGCGGGATACCATTTAGCGGCGCGCATTATTGAACAATCACTGCGCTTTCAGCATAAGACTGTATCAGCGGGAACGCAGCTTCACAATGTAAGAGCCATCCGCCTGTATGAAAGAATGGGATTTAAAGCGGATGCGTCTTATTACTATTATCATGTGTGGCCCGGGAAGGAGGCGGACTGATGGCATCATGCAAAATCGGATCGAAGTCAATCGGCGAAGGTTCGCCCGTTTTCATCATCGCCGAAGCCGGGATTAATCATGACGGAAAACTGAGCCAGGCGTTTGAATTGATAGACGCGGCCAGTGAGGCCGGTGCGGATGCAGTCAAGTTTCAAATGTTTCAGGCGGACAAAATGTATCAGAAAGACCCCGGCTTGTACAAAACCGCAGCGGGTAAAGACGTCTCAATATTTTCTTTAGTGCAATCAATGGAAATGCCCGCCGAATGGATAGAACCGCTGCTTGACTATTGTAAGAAAAAAGGCGTGCTGTTTTTAAGCACGGTATGTGACGAAGGCTCTGCGGACTTATTATATGCGACATCTCCGTCAGCTTTTAAAATCGCCTCCTATGAGCTGAACCATCTGCCGTTATTGAAATATGTCGCGGGGCTGAAGACCCCGATTATCTTTTCAACCGCGGGCGCTGATATTTCAGATATTCAGGAGGCTTATAAAACTATTACCGGCGAGGGGAACAAAGAGATTGCGATTATGCACTGTGTGGCGAAATATCCCGCACCGCCTGAATACAGCAATCTGAGCGTCATTCCCATGCTCGCCGCCGCTTTCCCGGATGCTGTGATCGGCTTTTCCGACCACAGCGCCCACCCGTATGACGTCCCGTGCGCAGCTGTCAGGCTCGGAGCGAAGCTGATCGAAAAGCATTTTACGATAGACAAAAACCTGCCCGGCGCCGATCACTCCTTCGCCCTCAATCCGGATGAATTAAAGGAAATGGTTGCGGCGATCCGTTCAGCTGAAGCGGAGCTGAGACAGGGGCATCACGCTCCGGTGCCGGAAATACTGTCGGGAAGCTCCCATAAAACCACGACATCAATTGAGGGGGATATCAGGAAATTCGCTTACAGAGGCATTTTTTCAACAGCGCCGATTCAAAAAGGCGAATGTTTTACAGCGGATAACATTGCCGTTCTTCGTCCCGGACAAAAGCCGCAGGGGCTTCACCCGAGGTATTTTGAACTTTTAACTGACGGGGCGCGTGCGGTCAGGGATATCCCCGCCGACACGGGCATCACCTGGGATGACCTTTTGACGAAAGGCAGCTCTTATGATGACTGACATTCTGTTTATCATTCAGGCACGGATGGGAAGCGAGCGTCTTCCAGGCAAAGTGCTGAAGCCGATCGGCGGATATACCATTCTCGATATGATTGTCAAAAGAGTTCGGCAAAGCGCGTATTATGATCAATCACGGGATAATCTGATCATCGCCACGTCTGACAATAAGACCGACGACATACTGTCCGCACACTGCCTCAGCAAGCACTACCGTGTGCACCGCGGCAGCGAGCAGCGCGTGCTTGACCGGTTTGCACAAGTCATCGAACAAGTAAAACCGGCCATCGCAGTCAGACTGACGGGGGATAACCCGTTTGTCGATCCTTCGCTGCTTGATCTTCTGATTAAATCGCATTCAGACCAGCACGCGGATTACACGTATATCGGGGGTACGCCGCTCGGCATCGGCGGCGAGGCGGTAAACGCGAATCTTTTAACAGAACTGAGCGCCGCCAAAACGCTGGCGGACAAATATCAGGAGCATGTGACACTTTTGATAAGAGAATCTCCTGAGAAGTATCGGCTCCTCTTTCCAGAACCCCCGCAGGAACTTCGTGCTCCTCACTTGCGGCTGACCGTCGATACCGAAGAGGACTACCGGCTGGCCTGCGAGCTGTACGCAAAAGCAGGAGCGCGCCCTGATATTCCGGCAAAGGAATTAATTCATCTGCTGAATAGCGATCCGGAGCTCAGAGCCATTAATCAGATGATCCGGCAAAAAGAGGCTGATTAAGATGCGGGTTTTGATATTCTCAGACGGGGGCTATGAAATCGGCATGGGGCACGTCGTCCGGATGAAACTGCTTGCCGATGCCATTAAGACCAAATGCTCCATTACGTTTTATACCAACAAAGAGGCTTCCTCTTATCTTTCTTCTGACAAATGGGAAGTAATCATCAAGCCTGACAAGGGACAGAAGGAATTTATTGTCCGGGAAATAAACCGGCAGGCTCCTGACCTGCTCATATTCGATCTGCTCGATATACCGTGTGACTGGCTTGAAGAAATCAAAAAGCACTCATCTGCCCGCATCGTCTTGTTTGAAGAAAAACGGGAACATGTTATTCATTTATGCGATGCCGTCATAAACTGCATATATGGCGGACTGAAAAGCCGGATGGTTAAAATGGGCAGCGCCGTTGTATATGAAGGCCCGGAATATATGATTCTTCATCCGGGTTTTGAAAAAGCCAAACAGCTCTATCAGCTCAGAAAAGAATGCCGGACCATTTTGGTTTCTTTAGGAGGAAGCGACCCTAAGAAGCTTGTCTTTAAAGTGATAGAAGCATGCCGCCGCATTCCGGATATTCAGCGCAAACAGGTGATCATCGTCATGGGCGGCGCCGCTCCACACGCTGATGACGTGCGCGCGCTTATTGCGCAAATGCCTTATGCCGGGTTGGTAAGGCAGACAAATGACATGGCCGAGCTTCTCACAAAGGCTGATATGGCCGTCGTGTCCGGCGGCATTACTTTATATGAAACCATTTGTACGGGTGTGCCCTGCATCGTTCTATCTCAAGTGGCGCATCAAACCGTGACGGCAGAAAAATTCGCCGGACGGGGAGCCGCCGTTCATCTCGGCCTCGGAGAACGCATGTCAGCGGACGTTCTTGCTCGGCATATGTCTGAGCTGACCGCTGATTATCAGATGCGGCTCGGACTTCATCAGAACGGAACGCCGCTGGTTGACGGGAGAGGCATCAAACGGGCGGCGGCGATTCTTTTTGAATTGTGATAAAACCACACGTAAGGAAGTGTTGATGTGAAAGGTGTTATCTTAGCCGGAGGCACCGGCTCACGCCTTATGCCGCTGACGAAAGCGGTCAATAAGCATTTACTCCCTGTCGGTCCATATCCGATGATTTACTGGTCGATCATGAAGCTGGAAGAAGCGGGAATTAAGGATATATTGCTGATTACGCAAAAAGAGTATATTCCGCAATTTCATAAACTTCTTGAAAACGGAGAAGAGCTCGGCGTCTCGATCACATATCAGGTTCAGCCCGCCGCATCCGGCATTTCGGACGCTTTATCGTACGCAAAACGGTTCACCGGACGCGACCCGTTCGTTCTGCTTTTAGGAGATAATATTTTTGAAGATTCATTAAAACCTTATACGGAACGCTTCGCACAGCAGGGAAAAGGAGCGAAAGTGCTGCTGAAGGAAGTTGATGATCCTGAGCGCTTCGGCATCGCCGAGATTGATGAAAAAAACAAACGGATCAAGTCGATCATTGAAAAGCCGGAGCAGCCGCCGACCAGCCTATGCGTCACAGGGATCTACATGTATGACGCCGAAGTGTTTTCTTATATTGATCAAATTTCCCCTTCAAAACGCGGCGAGCTGGAAATTACGGATGTCAATAATTTATACATTGAACACAGTGAGCTGACGTATGATGTGTTAAAGGGCTGGTGGGTGGATGCGGGCACGCATGAATCGCTCTGCCTCGCCGGAAGCCTGGCGCAACAGGCGATACAGAAAGGACAGGAACATTAATCATGCCAAAATCATATTTAATTACAGGCGGCGCCGGATTTATCGGCCTCACCTTTACAAACATGATGCTGAAAGAAACGGACGCGCAGATTACCGTCCTGGATAATCTCACGTATGCAAGCAGGCCGCTTGAAATAGAAGCCTTAAAAAAGAACGGCCGTTTCCGTTTTATTAAAGGTGACATCTCTAAAAAAGAGGACATCGACAAAGCCTTTTCCCAAATGTATGACGCCGTCATTCATTTTGCGGCTGAATCTCATGTGGACAGAAGCATAAATCAGGCAGAGCCGTTTATCACAACAAATGTGATGGGCACATACCGACTGGCCGACGCGGTGTTACAGGGAAAGGCCGGCAGACTGATTCATATTTCAACTGACGAGGTGTACGGAGATTTGGGGCCGGATGATCCCGCTTTTACGGAGACGACGCCGCTTTCGCCGAATAATCCGTATTCCGCAAGCAAGGCAAGCTCAGACCTGCTCGTCATGTCCTATGTGAAAACCCATAAGCTTCCCGCCATCATTACGAGATGCAGCAACAATTACGGGCCTTATCAGCATCACGAGAAAATGATTCCGACCATTATCAGACACGCCGTAAACGGCACGCCGGTTCCGCTGTACGGCGACGGGATGCAGATCAGAGACTGGCTGTTTGCCGAAGATCATTGCCGCGCCATTAAACTTGTACTGGAAAAAGGAACGCTCGGCGAAATTTACAATATCGGCGGCGGAAATGAACGGACGAATAAAGATCTGGCGGCTTTTATCATGAAGGAGCTCGGAGTCGAGGGACGGTTTGCCCATGTCGAAGACAGAAAAGGGCATGACCGCCGTTACGCCATCAATGCCACAAAGCTGAAACAAGAGCTGGGCTGGCGGCAGGACGTAACGTTTGAAGAAGGAATGAGAAGAACCATTCGCTGGTATACAGGCAGCCAAGACTAATCGGAAAGAAGGGGATCCGATTGACAAAGGTATTAGTAACCGGAGCGGCCGGCCAGCTGGGGCGGGAGTTATGCCGCCGACTGAAGCAGGAAGGGTATGAAGTGATCGCCCTGACAAAAGCGATGATGAATATATCCGACCAGCAATCGGTGCGGCACTCGTTCAGCCATTACAAGCCGGATATCGTCGTCAATACGGCGGCATACACCTCCGTTGACAAATGTGAAACGGAGCTCGACAAAGCGTATTTAATAAACGGAATCGGAGCCTATTATACATCGCTTGAGGCTGAAAATACCGGAGCGAGATTTATTCACATCAGCACCGATTACGTCTTCAGCGGCAAAGGAACACGGCCTTCTCACACAGATGATCCCGCAGACCCCGGAACGATTTACGGAAAAAGCAAAAAACTCGGCGAAGAACTGATCCGGTTAACGGGAAAAAACCACACCATTATCAGAACATCGTGGGTGTACGGCAGCGGCGGGAACAACTTTGTCAATACGATGCTGAAGCTTGCGGATACACATGATCAAGTGCGTGTCGTAAACGATCAAGTCGGCGCACCGACCTACACAAAGGATTTAGCCGAAACGGTGATCGGTCTCTTTGACAGGCCGCCGGGCACGTACCACGCCGCAAACAGCGGAGTGTGCAGCTGGTATGAATTCGCCAAGGCCATTTTTGAAGAAAGCGGCAGGACCGCCGATGTGCTGCCCGTCACGACGGAGGAATACGGAAATAAGACGCCCCGTCCCGCTTACTCGGTGTTAAGCCTTGAGTCGATTGAACGGCAGGGGCTTGGCATGAGGCATTGGCGGGATGCGCTGCGGGATTATTTACAAAGGGAGGGACAGTGCAAGTGATCGAAGGCGTAAAAATCAAAAAGCTGATCAAACACAGTGACGACCGAGGTTTTTTCTCAGAACTCGTCCGTGACGATGAACAACTTCTGGAACATTTCGGGCAGGCTTCCTGGTCAAAAAGCTATCCCGGCGTCATTAAAGCGTTTCACTATCATGAGAAACAGGATGACCTGTGGTTTTTCCCGACGGGCCATGCCCAAGTCGTGCTGCATGACCTTCGCGAAGAGTCAGCAACCAAGGGAGAAACGGATGTCTACTACATGGGAGAAGACAATCCGATGCTGCTTCTCATTCCCAAAGGAGTCGCGCACGGTTACAGAGTGCTGGGAGAAACCCCGCTGACTATTATTTATTTTACGACAATGTCCTATAATCCGGATCAGCCTGACGAAAAAAGAATCCCGTGGAATGATGAAACCATCGGATTTGACTGGAAGACGGCTCATCGGTAGCGCACAAGACGGAGACAGCGGATGTCTTCGTTTTTTGATTTTCAGCTGATGTGAACCTTTGAAAATAAAAGATAGAATATTCTTAAAAAACAATTTACTTACATGGGTAAAGGTGGTAGATTATTCTCAGGAAAAGAGAAACTCCAATTCGCGCGAATGGAATCATCAGACACGCTTTTCCGGCAGAGGACGCTCTGAATCCCATATAATCTGGAGGAATCAATGATGTTAAAAAGAAAATCATTTTCTGCTTTTTTCATCAGTGCTGCTGTATTTTTAGCTGTGTTCTTGCCATCTTTTCATGCGAATGCCCAATCTGCCGTTATTGAAGCGAAAACCATCAACAGTACGAAAGAATACGCGACGTCTGATATTGAAGTCACATACAAGCCGAATGCGCTGCTTGCCGTCGGTGCCATTGAATTTCAATTTCCCGACGGGTTCAACGCCACTGTGAGGGACTCTGTAAACGGAAGAACATTGAAAGAAACGCAAATTCTCAACTATGGAAAAACGGTCAGACTCCCGCTTACCCTTGACTTGCTGGGAGCGACTGAATACAATCTCGTTCTGGTGCGTAAAAACCTTCCGCGCGCCGGCACGTATACAATCAAAGGCGATTACGTAAACGGTTTGGGTGCCGGCAGTCTTTACGCCGAAACAAAACTGGTCATTGACCCGCGTTAATCCGGGATGAAAGAGGCTGCACAACAGCCTCTTTTTTTATGCGCAAAATCCTGGCATGAATCTTGCATATAAAAAGGGGCGTAACGACAATGTGAAAGGGATTGATGGGTTTTGGTGTAAAAGCGCTTACATTTTTGTTCTGCCGGTAATTGAAGCTTACACGTAAAATACGATGAGGTGATAAAACATGTCAGCCAACCCGCTTTCTAAAAGCAATCAGAAAGATGAAGAAAAAGAAGTTCTTAATTTGTTCTTGTCAACACAATCGATCATTAAGGAAGCCCTGCGTAAACTGGGGTATCCCGATAATATGTATGAATTAATGAAAGAGCCGATGCGGCTTTTGACCGTCCGCATTCCGGTCAAAATGGACAATGGCTCAGTACAGGTTTTCACGGGCTATCGTTCACAGCATAATGATGCGGTCGGCCCGACAAAAGGGGGCGTGCGGTTTCACCCTGAAGTCAGTGAAGAAGAGGTCAAGGCGCTTTCCATCTGGATGACTTTAAAATGCGGCATCACAAATCTTCCTTACGGGGGCGGAAAAGGAGGCATCATCTGTGATCCGCGGACGATGTCATTCGGGGAGCTGGAACGGCTGAGCCGCGGATATGTGCGGGCGATCAGCCAGATCGTCGGCCCGACAAAGGATATTCCGGCTCCCGACGTATATACCAACTCGCAGATTATGGCGTGGATGATGGACGAATACAGCCGGCTGAGAGAATTTGATTCACCGGGATTCATTACGGGCAAACCGATCGTTCTCGGCGGTTCACAGGGGCGGGAAACGGCGACCGCGCAAGGCGTCACGATTTGTATTGAGGAAGCCGTTAAGAAAAAAGGGATTCCATTGGAAAATGCGCGCATCATCATTCAAGGGTTCGGAAATGCCGGAAGTTTTCTCGCTAAATTTATGCATGACGCGGGCGCCAAGGTGATCGGCATCTCAGACGCCCACGGCGCTTTGTATGATCCTGACGGCCTTGACGTTGATTACCTGCTGGATAAGCGGGACAGCTTCGGCACGGTGACGAATCTTTTCTCAGATATCATAACGAATCGGGAGCTGCTGGAGAAAGACTGTGATATTCTCGTGCCTGCCGCGATCTCCAATCAGATTACGGCTGAAAACGCTCATAACATTAAAGCCTCGATCATTGTGGAAGCGGCGAACGGGCCGACAACGATCGACGCCACGAAAATCCTGAATGAAAGAGGCGTGCTTCTTGTGCCGGATATTTTGGCAAGCGCGGGCGGCGTGACAGTGTCTTATTTTGAATGGGTGCAGAATAATCAGGGATTTTACTGGTCAGCGGAGGAAGTCGCCGGAAAACTGCGCAGTGTTATGGTGAATTCATTTGAATCCATTTATCAGACAGCGCATACCCACAAGGTCGATATGCGTTTGGCCGCATATATGACAGGCATCAGAAAATCGGCTGAAGCCGCCCGTTTCCGCGGCTGGGTATAAGTGTTATCCGCAAAGGAATTTTGCGCCGTATATATAAAGGATCGCAAAATTTCTTTGCGTTTTCTGGATGAAGCTGACAGATTCGGACAAGCTTCGTCCGCTTTCGGCAGAGATTTTCTTTTTTTTATCACAGCTTGTTATGCTGGTATGCTTCTTGCATCTTCATAAAGCGTGAGCACACATTACAAAATACGAGGAGGAATTCTAATGACAGTTTCATACGCACACGAACCGTTTACAAATTTTCAGGAAGAGACAAATAAACAATCGTTTCAAGAAGCGCTGGCTTATGTGAATTCACAGCTGGGCAAGCATTATCCGATTATCATCAACGGTGAATCGATTGAGACGGATAAAAAAATCGTTTCCGTCAATCCGGCCGATAAAAAAGAAGTGATCGGCACTGTATCGGCGGCCGGCAAAGAGCTTGCGGAGAAGGCCATGCAGGCGGCGCTTGAGGCATTTCAAACATGGAAAAAAGTACGGCCGGAACATCGCGCGAACGTGCTGTTTAAAGCGGCGGCGATCATCCGCAGAAGAAAGCACGAATTTTCCGCGTACCTTGTGAAAGAAGCGGGAAAACCGTGGAAGGAAGCGGATGCGGATACGGCGGAAGCGATCGACTTTTTAGAGTACTACGCCCGTCAGATGCTGAAGCTGAAAGACGGTTCCCCTGTAAAGAGCCGTGACGGAGAATTTAATCAATATCATTATGAGCCGCTTGGTGTGGGAATCGTCATTTCTCCATTCAACTTCCCGCTTGCGATTATGGCCGGAACGGCGGCAGCGGCTATCGTAACAGGCAACACAATATTGCTGAAACCGGCGGATGCGGCGCCTGTCGTGGCGGCGAAATTCGTTGAAGTGATGAAGGAAGCGGGTCTGCCGGACGGCGTGCTCCAATTCATACCGGGCGACGGAGGAGAAATCGGAGACTTCCTGGTTGAGCATCCGAAGACGAGATTTGTGTCATTTACAGGCTCCCGTGCGGTCGGATGCCGCATCTATGAACGAGCCGCAAAAGTGCAGCCGGGCCAAAAATGGCTGAAACGGGTCATCGCCGAGATGGGCGGAAAAGATACGGTGCTTGTAGACAGAGATGCTGATCTTGATCTGGCCGCTTCCTCAATCGTGTATTCCGCTTTCGGATTTTCAGGCCAAAAATGCTCGGCCGGTTCCCGCGCGGTCATTCATCAGGACGTCTATGATGAAGTTGTCGAAAAAGCCGTCGCTTTAACAAAATCACTCACCGTCGGAAGTCCGGAAGATTTTGATACATACATGGGGCCTGTCATCCACGAAGCGTCTTATAATAAAGTCATGAGTTATATCGAAATCGGCAAAACAGAAGGAAAACTTCTGACGGGAGGCGAAGGTGATGATTCGAAAGGATACTTTATTCAGCCGACTATTTTTGCGGATGTAGATGAAAACGCCCGCCTGATGCAGGAGGAAATTTTCGGGCCGGTCGTCGCGATCTCTAAAGCCCGGGATTTCGACCATATGCTTGAGATCGCCAACAATACGGATTACGGCCTGACAGGCGCTCTGTTATCGAAAACCCGCGCGCACATTGAACGCGCCCGTGAAGACTTTCACGTCGGAAATCTATATTTCAACCGCGGCTGTACAGGTGCGATTGTCGGATACCAGCCGTTCGGGGGCTTCAATATGTCAGGAACGGATTCAAAAGCCGGAGGACCTGATTATCTGATTCTTCATATGCAGGCAAAAACAACATCTGAAGCCTATTAATCTTTCGGAAATAGCGCGATGACAAAGAGAGTCGCGCTATTTTCTCTATATGAGGGTAAGGAGGATGAAACATGTATCAGCAGCTCAGCAAAATGCTTCCGGAGGAGAAAATAGAAGCCATTACGAAATCGCTGGTGGCATTAAACAGCATTAACGGCACATTGGGAGAAGGAAAGAAGGCCGACTATATCAAAGATATGATCAAGAGCTTTCCCTACTTTCAGGACAACCCGTCACATGTGTGGGAGCAGGCGATTCCTGAGGACCCTTACGGCCGCAAAAATATTTTCGCGTTTATTGAAGGAAACGGTGACAGCCTGAATACGGTCATTTATCACGCCCATCTTGATACGGTCGGCATTGAGGATTTCGGCCCTTTAAAAGATATCGCTTTTGATTCCGATCGTCTCGCGGAGTATTTCTCGAGCTATGAATTTGATCGGGAGGTGCAGCGGGACGCCCGCTCAGGCGAGTGGATGTTCGGAAGGGGATCGGTTGATATGCAGAGCGGTATTGCCGTTCATCTCGCCAATCTGCTTCACTTTTCTGAACGGCGTAAGCAATTGCCGGGCCATATTCTGTTCATGGCAAACCCGGATGAAGAAAGCCAGCATTCCGGCATCTTAACAAGCATTTCTGAATTAAAACGGCTGAAACAAGAAAAACAGCTTCGTTATTTAGCGGCGATTAATACCGACTTTATCACGCCGCTGTATGACGGTGACACGACACGGTACATATACACGGGCGCCGCCGGGAAGCTTTTGCCTTGCTTTGCGATTTACGGACGGGAAGTGCATGTCGGGGATACGCTGTCCGGCATAGACCCGAATTTGATCGCCTCAGAAATCACCAGAAGAATCCATAACAATATTCATATGGCAGAAAACATTGAAGGAGAGCTTGTGCTTCCGCCGACCTGCCTGTACCAGCGTGACAACAAGGAAGCGTATAACGTGCAGACCGCCGTCAGCAGCTACGTCTATTTTAATTATTTTATTTACGAAAAAACCGCCAAAGAAATCATGGATCAGCTGACTGCCGTGGCTGACGAAGCCTGCAAAGAGACAGAGCGAAAATTATCTGATTATTACGACGAATATCACAGGAGAACGAGCCTTCCGAAAAAAGAGATCTCATGGAACGTTCAAGTGTACAGTCTGGAAGATTACCTGAAAAGGCTGAGAAGCCGCGGCATAGACCCGGCGCAGTGTATAGAGCAGACGTTTAAAACGTATGAACATCTTGAACTGCGGATGAGATGCTTTAAAGCCGTAGAGGAACTGCAAAAACTTGATCCTGAGCAAGGAGCCAAGGTCATTATTTTCTATGCGCCGCCTTACCTTCCGCACAATTATTTAAAGGAAGAGAGCACGCGGGACCGGCTTTTGCAGCATGTCATTCAAGAAGCCGTCGATAAAACAGCGGCGTCAACAGGAGAAACATTCGCTTTTAAAAAGTTTTTCCCTTATTTAGCGGACGGAAGCTTCTTATCGCTGCATGAAACAGACGCTGAGGTCTCCGCCTTTACCGATAATTTTCCGGGATGGGATGTCATCGGCATGATTCCTTTTAAAGAAATCAGGGAATTAAATATTCCATCGGTCAATATAGGGGTGTATGGCAAGGACGGCCATAAATGGACGGAACGGGTGTATAAACCGTACACATTCCATGTGCTGCCTGAACTCATTCAGCAGACGACGCTGCACCTTTTGCACAGCTACCGATTAGACATACGCACAAATGGCTGACATAACGGGATAAGGGGGATGTATATGCAGGGAGATACCAATCAAAATGAATTACAGCGCACGATGAAGGGCCGGCATTTATTTATGATCGCCCTCGGCGGCGTGATCGGGACGGGGCTGTTTCTGGGCTCAGGTTTTACGATCAGTGAAGCGGGGCCGATCGGCGCGATAATGGCTTATGTGATCGGCGGATTTTTAATGTATCTGGTGATGCTTTGTTTGGGGGAGCTTGCAGTCGCCATGCCGGTCGCCGGTTCGTTCCAGGCGTATGCCGCAAAGTTCCTGGGGCCGTCGACGGGTTTTACGATCGGATGGATGTACGCATTCAGCTGGGCCAATACAGTGGGGCTTGAGCTGACGTCGGCGGGGATTTTAATGCAGCGGTGGTTTCCGGACGTTCCGATTTGGGTGTGGTGCCTTGTATTCGGCGTCGTCATTTTTTCCATTAACGCGCTGTCTGCGCGGAGTTTTGCGGAAATGGAGTTTTGGTTTTCCAGCATTAAGGTCATGGCCATTGTATTGTTTATTATTCTCGGCTGCGCTGCCGTGTTCGGCTTTGTCGGTTTTAACGGCGGTCAGACGGCGCCGTATCTGTCAAACTTTATGACGGACAAAGGGCTTTTCCCGAACGGGGCACAGGCTGTGCTGTTTACGCTTGTCATGGTGAATTTTTCTTTTCAGGGAACCGAACTGGTCGGAATCGCCTCGGGAGAAAGCGAAAACCCGGAAAAGACGCTTCCCCGCTCAATCCGAAACGTCATATGGCGGACGCTGTTTTTCTTTGTGCTGGCGATGTTTGTTCTCGTATCCATTTTGCCGTACCAAACGGCAGGCGTCATCGAAAGCCCGTTTGTGGCTGTGTTAGATAAAATCGGCGTTCCCTATGCGGCTGATATCATGAACTTTGTCATTCTGACCGCCATGCTGTCGGTGGCGAATTCCGGGCTGTACGCTTCGTCCAGAATGATGTGGTCACTATCAAAAAGCAAAATGGGCCCTGCTTTCTTAACGAAACTGACGAAAAAAGGCGTGCCCCTGAAAGCTCTTTCCATCACCATCGCTATCTCCGGTTTATCCCTGCTGACAAGTGTAGTCGCGGCTGAAACGGTGTATGTATGGCTGATTTCCATTTCGGGTATGATTACCGTCGTCGCGTGGATGTCAATCTGCGCTTCACAATTCGTTTTCCGCAGGCGCTTTCTCGCTGAAGGAGGAAATCTGGAAGACCTGGCATTTAAAACGCCTCTTTATCCGCTCGTGCCGATTCTCGGATTTTCGGTCTACGGGCTGATCTTAATCAGTCTCATCTTTATCCCCGACCAGCGTATCGGTCTATACTGCGGCGTCCCGCTGATGATCATCTGTTACGCGTATTATCACTTCGGTATCAAAAAACGCTTGAAGCGTGAGCCGGCTTCTTCGGAAAAAGGCGCCGCAGGATAAGAAGAAAGCCCTCCGCAAAAAGCGGCGGGCTTTACTTTATTTTCCGTTTTGCCGACAGAACATAGGAAAGAACGGCAAAGAGCTGAAAACCGAAAATGCTGACAGCCATCGGCCAGGCGTTTTCTTCTCCGGCTATCCCGACCAGTGGGGCGGCAGCCGCGCCGCCGATAAAAGGCAGGAGTCCGAGAAGAGCCGCAGCGCTCCCCGCGCCTTTCTCTTGTTTTTGCATAGCCAAAGAAAACCCTGTCGTCGTGACGGCCCCGACTGAAGAGACAATAATAAATAAAGAAATGCAGACCGCCGTCAGGCCTAATCTGAAGGCAAGCGATAAAAGCAAAGCGATGCTCCCGATGACGGCAATGAAAAGCCCGGCGACAAACAGCTTCCGTTCATCATGTGTTTTGGCCATCCGCCCGGTGATTTGAGCAGCGCATATGATTCCCGCTCCGTTTATGGCGAACAGCAGGCTGAACGTTTGCGCCGACACGCCGTAGATGTTTTGCAGCACAAACGGCGACCCGGCAATATATGCGAACATGCCGGTCATCACAAATGCCTGGCTGAGCGCAATTCCCATAAACATCCGGTCGCCGAGCAGGCCCCGAAACGTCATCAGCGTCTCCCGGAGTCCGCCGCTTGTCCGTTTTTCAGGCGGAAGTGACTCAGGCAATGCCGTAATTACTGCGGCAAAAATGATACAGCCGATCACCGCCAGCACGATAAACACGATTTTCCACCCGGCGAACTGAAGGATAAATCCCCCTGTAATCGGCGCTAAGATCGGCGCTGCACCATTCACAAGCATGAGTAATGAGAAAAAAGCCGTCAATTCTTTTCCGGAATACATATCGCGTGCGGAAGCCCGTGCGATGACGATTCCGGCCGCCCCTGTGAATCCTTGAATAAACCTCATGACAATTAAAAACGAAACAGAAGGGCTGAAGGCGCATAATAAAGAAGACAGCATATAAAGCAGCAATGACAGAATCAGAGGCCTCCGGCGCCCGATCATATCACTGAGCGGCCCGACAACAATCTGGCCGATCGCAAGCCCCAAAAGACAAAACGTCAGGCTCAGCTGCGCAAGTGACGCTAACGTATGGAGGTCGGCCGCCACTTCAGGCAAAGCGGGCAGATACATATCGAGCGAAAGCGGCCCGAATGAAGCCAGCGTCCCGAGAATCAATACCATGCCGAGGCCTGCGCGGCCGGCCTTTGAATAACCGTTATTCATTCCATGACCCACCTTAACAAATGATTCTATCACTATAGCATAACCGGATGGCATATTTTATAACATTTGTTGAATATAAACTAAATATTTTATTTAAAATCTGAATGTAAATAAAAAAATGAAATTAGTTTTCGAATGAAATGTAAAATGAAAAATAAGGATGCTAAACTATAAAACAACAAAAGGTAGAAAAGTTATACGGAAGAGGTGTTCAAAGAGCATGAACAGCAAACAAACCGATCACATCGAAACGAAACGCCGATTTCCGGTCTTTCTCGCGCTTGCTTTGACATTAGGCGTATTTGCCGCGGGTTCTGAAGAGCTGGTAATTTCCCCGCTGCTTCCGGATTTAGCGCAGGCTTTCAGCTCGGATGTCAGTGTGCTGGCGCTTTCCATCAGTATTTACGGAGTGATGATTTTTATCGGGGCGCCGCTTTTGGTTCCGCTGGGAGATAAATATTCCCGTGAACTCAGCTTGATGGCGGGGCTTCTTATATTTACGGCCGGCACGGTGATCTGCGCGCTGGCGCACAATATCTTTTTCTTCTTTCTGGGCAGGGCGCTTTCCGGGCTTGCGGCGGGGGCGTTTGTGCCGACAGCTTATGCGCTGGTCGGCGACCGTGTGCCTTATGCGCATCGGGGCAAGGTGATGGGTCTGATCGTTTCAAGCTGGTCGCTTGCTTTGATTTTCGGTGTTCCGATCGGCTCTTTTATCGGCGGCGTTTTGAATTGGCGGTGGACGTTTTGGATTTTCGCTCTGATGGCTGTCCTCGTTGCTTCGCTCATTTTCATTGAGGCGCGCCACAGCACGGCGGATGGGGACAAAACAGAGGAGGAAAGCGGACGGCAGGCAGGCACCTTCCGGGATGCGCTGAAGGTGCCCCGTGTTCCTGTATACCTCACGATCACTTTTTGCAACATGATCGGTTTTTACGGCATGTATTCATTTCTCGGCACGTATCTTCACCGCGTGCTGCCGGGGGGAAATACCGCTTCCGGGCTGATGATCATGGTGTACGGAATCGGGTTTTCCATGAGTGTGTTCACGGGGAAAATCGCCGACAAGGCGGGAAAAATGCGTTCCCTGATCGCGGCATTGGCCGTTATCAGCATATGGCTTGCCTGTCTCGCCTATGCGCCGTCATCAATGCCGTTTTTGGTCATCGGGTTATTCGTCTGGGGCTTGATGCAAAGCCTGACGGTGACCTTGCTCAGCACCATTTTAAGCGATTGCTCACAGAGCCGCCGGGGCAAAATCATGGCATTCTACAGTCTGGCGTCCAATTTGGCCGTGACATTGGGTTCGGCTGTCATGGGTCCGGTCTACGTCGGATACGGGTATGCAGCTGTCGGGTTTATCTGTGCGGCCGTCACCCTCATCGGCTTTGGTCTCAGCGTTTTTGCTTACAGAAGATATGGCAGACATGAGCATACGGCTGACCAATCATTGTATCGGTAAAATAAAGTTTCTATAATTTTGTAAATGTTAATTTTTAACACCTTATCTCATAAGGTGTTTTCTATTATATAGGAATAATTATCAATATTTTCAAGTAATATTGACAGTTTGAATTTCTATGGATAATATTTACTTAAAATTTAACAGATTGGTGCTCATGATTATATTGGATAATAGCATTCAGACGAAAAGCAAGGCTTATTCAATATCTAAACTGATTAGATCAACACGCTCGGTCCTGAAGGGACTAGCAGTGAGTAAGCAGCAAAAAACTTCATCACCAATTTTACCCTCCTCCAAGGGGTGAACAGCAAGTTATCTCTGCATGATACATTTGAATCGTGCATTGAAAAAACGCTTCAAAGTCCGTTGGAATACACAATTGTGCCTCACGCGTATGACGGTATTAAGCATTTCTACATGAGACCGGATCTGCAGCTTCTGCAAATTTTCAGGTGCGACACCCCAATGTACGGCCTGGCTGTCCGGCCTGATTTTGAATATACCGATGACATGCTTGATAAGGCTGTTATCGTATCCCACCCGTCTCCTATCAATTTGATTAAGTATTTTACCCGTAAAGATGTCACGTTTGATCTGGTGAACTCAACAAGCGCAGCCGCGAAAAGAGTGAAGGACGGTTTGTCCGACATCGCGCTGACAAATGAGCTGGCCAGACAAAAGTACGGCCTTCAATTTGTAAAAACATTTAAAAGCATTCCCATGAGCTGGTCATTATTCGGAAAAGGAGAGATTCATGATGAAAACTAAACAAGACTTGCAGGAACTTTATTTCCCGACGCCTAAATTAATAGAATGGGAAAACGGAGTAAGACAATATTCATCCGTCAGAGGCGATACGGAAGTTCTGCTCTCTTACGTTCCGCCGCATACAAACGTGGAACCGCATCAGCATAAGGAAGTCCAAATCGGCCTTGTCGTTTCCGGCGAGCTGTCCATGACAGTCGGAGACGTCACAAGAAAGATGACGGCGCTGGAATCAGCTTATATCGCGCCTCCTCATGTGCCACACGGCGCAAGAAATGAGACGGATCAAGAAGTGATCGCTATTGATATTAAACGCCTTAAAGCCGGTGAAACCTACACAAGCCCCGAGGATTATTTTTTGAATATTTTTAAAACAAGAGACTTATTGCCTGGTATGGAAGTCACATTCTTCGTGGAGGACTGGGTGGAAATCATGCTTGCCAACATTCCTGGCAACGGCGGGGAAATGCCGTTCCATAAACACCGCAATGAACAGATCGGCATCTGCATCGGCGGCGGCTATGATATGACCATTGAAGGCTGCAAAGTGGATATGACATTCGGAACAGCCTATTTCTGCGACCCGAGAGAAGATCACGGCGCCATCAACAGATTTGAAAAGGACTCAAAATCAGTCAATATCTTTTTCCCTCCGCGCTATAACAGAGCAAAAGCGAAAAAATTAGAGGCGAAAGAGTCATGAACCTGACGGATAAAACCGTCCTCATCACAGGGGGCGCATCAGGCATCGGTTATGCCGCGGTTCAGGCGTTTCTGAATCAGCAGGCAAATGTGGTCGTCGCGGATATTGATGAGGCGCAGGGAGAAGCGATGATCCGGAAAGAAAATAATGACAGGCTGCATTTTGTCCAGACGGATATTACAAATGAACCGGCATGTCAAAATGCCATTCTGTCAGCGGTTGACAAGTTCGGCGGATTGGACGTGTTAATCAATAACGCCGGCATCGAAATTGTCGCCCCGATTCATGAGATGGAGCTGAGTGATTGGAACAAGGTGCTTAATGTCAATCTGACGGGCATGTTTCTCATGAGCAAGCACGCGCTGAAGTATATGCTCAAAAGCGGCAAGGGCAATATCATTAACACGTGCTCCGTCGGGGGAGTCGTCGCATGGCCCGACATTCCCGCATATAACGCCTCTAAAGGCGGCGTTTTGCAGCTGACGCGTTCTATGGCCGTTGATTATGCGAAACACAACATCCGCGTCAATTGCGTGTGTCCGGGAATCATCGACACACCTTTGAATGAAAAGTCGTTCCTTGAAAATAACGAAGGCACGCTTGAAGAAATCAAAAAAGAAAAAGCGAAAGTCAATCCGCTGCTGAGGCTCGGCAAGCCTGAAGAAATAGCGAACGTCATGCTGTTTCTCGCCTCGGATTTATCAAGCTATATGACCGGAAGCGCCATCACCGCAGACGGTGGATACACCGCACAATAGAGAAGGAGTGTTACATATGGAGAGAAAAACAGTATTGGTTATCGCTGATCTTGGGGGCTGCCCGCCGCATATGTTTTACAAAAGCGCAGCCGAAAAATACAACCTCGTCAGCTTTATTCCGAGACCCTTTGCAATTACAGCCTCTCATGCGGCCTTAATTGAAAAATACTCGATTGCGGTCATTAAAGATAAAGACTATTTTAAGAGTCTGGCTGATTTTGAACATCCCGATTCGATTTATTGGGCTCATGAAGATCATGACAAACCTGAGGAAGAAGTCGTCGAAGAAATCGTGAAAGTGGCCGACATGTTTGGGGTTGACGCCATTACGACCAACAATGAACTGTTTATCGCTCCGATGGCAAAAGCGTGTAAACGTCTCGGCCTGCGGGGAGCGGGCGTACAGGCCGCTGAAAACGCCAGAGATAAAAATAAAATGAGAGCCGCCTTCAACCGGGCCGGCGTCAAATCCATCAAAAACAAACGGGTGACGACCCTGGAAGATTTCCGCGCCGCGCTTCAGGAAATCGGAACGCCGCTTATTCTGAAGCCTACATATCTGGCAAGCTCGATCGGCGTGACGCTTATTAAAGAGATGGAAACGGCCGAAGCTGAATTCAACAGAGTCAATGAGTACTTGAAATCGATTAATGTACCGAAAGCGGTGACGTTTGAAGCGCCGTTTATCGCGGAAGAATTCTTGCAGGGCGAGTATGATGACTGGTACGAAACAAGCGGTTATTCCGACTATATCAGCATCGAAGGCATCATGGCCGACGGAGAATACTTCCCCGTTGCGATCCATGATAAAACACCGCAAATCGGATTCACGGAGACAGCGCATATTACGCCGTCCATCCTGGATGATGACGCCAAGCGGAAAATCGTCGAAGCTGCCAAGAAGGCGAATGAAGGACTCGGCCTCGAAAACTGTGCAACGCATACAGAAATAAAATTAATGAAAAACCGGGAAGCCGGACTGATTGAGTCAGCGGCCAGATTCGCGGGATGGAATATGATTCCGAATATTAAAAAGGTCTTCGGCGTTGATATGGCGCAGCTATTATTGGATGTTCTCTGTTACGGAAAAGAAGCTGATCTGCCGAAAGGATTATTGGAGCAGGAGCCATGCTATGTCGCAGACTGCCACTTGTATCCTCAGCATTTCAAAGAGAACGGCCAGCTGCCTGAGACGGTTGTCGATTTCGTCATTGAAAGCATTGAAATTCCTGACGGCGTCTTAAAGGGAGACACTGAACTCGTTTCTTTCTCAGCGGCTGAGGCGGGTACGTCAGTGGATCTGCGGCTGTTCGAAGCGTTCAACAGCATTGCGGCGTTTGAGCTGAAAGGAAGCAATTCGAACGACGTGGCCGAATCAATCAAACAAATTCAGCAGCAGGCGAAGCTGACTGCAAAGTATGCGTTATCGGTATGAAGCAGCTGAAACCGAACTCTAAGTATTTGCTTTTCGGGCAGGCGCTTTCGTTTATGGGAGACTATTGCGTTCTCCCGGCCCTGCTCATTTTGTCTACATACTACCATGACTACTGGGTGACGTCCGGCGTCATCGCGGTCCGCAGCATTCCGATGGTGTTTCAGCCGTTTTTAGGCGTGCTTGTCGACCGGCTCGACAGGGTGAAAATCATGCTGTGGACGGATGTAATCAGAGGTGTCATCTTCATGGGGCTGACATTTCTCCCGAAAGGCGAATATCCGCTGCTTTTTCTGGCGCTGCTGTTTGTCTCTTACGGAAGCGGCGTATTTTTTAACCCGGCCCGTCTCGCGGTCATGTCATCTTTAGAAGCGGATATTAAAAATATCAATACCTTATTTGCCAAAGCCACGACGATTTCGATTATTGTCGGCGCTGCAGCCGGCGGACTTTTTCTGTTAGGCGGTTCTGTCGAGCTTGCCGTCGCCTTTAACGGGGTAACCTACCTTGTCTCCGCGTTTTTCATCAGCCGTATTAAGCTTCAATACGTGCCGATTCAGTCAGAAAACGTGAGAGAAGCCTTTCAGTCGTTTAAGGAAGGCCTGAAGGAAATCAAAACAAATGCTTTCGTGTTAAACGCCATGTTTACGATGATTACGATGGCGCTGTTATGGGGTGTCGTCTACAGCTATTTTCCGATTGTCAGCCGCTTTTTAGGCGACGGGGAAATCGGCAATTTCATCCTGACGTTCTGTATCGGCTTCGGCGGCTTTATCGGCGCCGCCCTTGTCAGCAAATGGGGCTTTAACAATAATAAAGGGCTGATGTATTTTACAGTGTTATCGATCGTCTCACTTGCGCTGTTTTTGTTCACCCCGATTTTCGCCGTGTCAGTCATTGCCGCCATTCTTTTCTTTATTGCAATGGAATACGGCGAGGTGCTGGCGAAGGTCAAAGTTCAGGAGAATGCGGCGAACCAGATTCAGGGCCGGATCTTTTCCGTGGCAGAGGCGTCCATCGGATTGTGCATCGCCGTCGGTTCCATGCTGATCAACATTGTAGATGCGGCGGTTATCATGGCGTTTATCGTGCTTCTGGTCAGCGGGTTGTTTCTGCATACAAAACTGGTCAATAAATCGTTTTCAGAACGGAATAACGAATCGGAGCAAATTCATTTATAAGGAGCCTTTCAGATGGAAATCATACCGTCCGACGTCATCAAGACACTTCCGAAACAGGAATTTTCGCTCGTTTTTCAAAAGGTAAAAGAGTTGGAGAAAAAGGGGGCCCGGATCATCAATCTAGGGCAGGGGAATCCCGATCTCCCCACTCCGCCGCATATCGTTCAATCATTGCGGGAGGCTGCGCTGAATCCTTCGTATCACGGATACGGCCCGTTCAGAGGCTATCCGTTTCTGAAAGAAGCCATCGCGGAATTTTATGAGAGAGAATACGGTGTATCGGTCAATCCGGAGACAGAAGTTGCGCTGTTCGGCGGAGGGAAGGCGGGTTTGTACGTTTTGACGCAATGCCTGCTGAATCCCGGCGACATCGCCTTAGTCCCGAACCCCGGCTACCCTGAGTATTTATCAGGAATCACAATGGCCAGAGCGGAGCTGCATGAGATGCCGCTTCATCCAGAGAACGGCTATCTGCCGGATTTTGAGCAGATTGATCCCGCCGTCCTGAAAAAAGCCAAGCTGATGTTTTTGAATTACCCGAATAACCCGACGGGCGCGACAGCGGATCAGGCGTTTTATGAAAAAGCGGCGGCGTTTGCTAAAAAACATGACATCCATCTCATTCACGATTTTGCATACGGCGCGTTCGAATTTGATCAGAACCCGGCCAGTTTTCTCCAGGCGAAGGAAGCCAAGACGGTCGGCGCGGAGCTGTATTCATTTTCGAAAACCTTCAATATGGCAGGCTGGAGAATGGCGTTTGCCGTGGGGAATGAGAAGATCATTCAGGCGGTCAATAAATTTCAGGATCACGTATTCGTCGGTATGTTCGGCGGCCTTCAGCAGGCGGCAGCGGCGGCGCTGTCAGGAAGCCCTGAACATACGGAACGGCTGAAGCGCACATATCAGGAACGGATTGATTTTTTCACGGATTTATGTGAAATGGAATTGGGCTGGAGCATTGAAAAACCGAAAGGGACTTTTTATGTCTGGGCTGAAATTCCGAATGAATTCGAGTCTTCACACCAATTTTCGGACTATCTGCTGGAGCATGCCCATGTTGTCGTGACGCCCGGCGAGATTTTCGGAAGCCGCGGAAAGCGTTATGTCAGAATATCAATGGTGGCCAAGCAGGGGGACTTGAGGGAATTCGTTTTGCGGATTCAAAAGCTTGGTTTGTCCTTTGCTTCATTACAAGAAACATCCCGCTGACAGCGGGATGTTTTTTATATGCTTTTCATGCTTCCGCCGTCGGCCGACACTTGCTGCCCCGTAATATAAGAGGCTTCTTCCGAGGCGAGAAAGGCAGCCAGCGCCGCGGCTTCTTCTGCGGTTCCGACACGTTTCATCGGAACGCCTGAGGCAATCCGTTCTTCCGCTTCTGCTTTGGAAATGCCGTTTTGCTTCATGACATTCTGCACGAATTGGTGATAGCGGTCTGTGGCGATAAATCCGGGATTCAGACAATTGACAGTGATATGAAAAGGCGCAAGCTGAATGGCGATATTTTTGCTGGCATTAATTAAAGCGGCGTTCATCATGCTGTTGGTAAACATGTTGGCGCCGGGCTCTTTCCATAGGTTTCCCACAATATTAATGATTCGGCCGAATTCGTGCTGTTTCATGATCGCAGCGGCTGTTTTCATAGAATCGATATAAGCGATTGTTTTATTCGTAAAGGTATTTGTCATATCCTCTATATCGCAGTTTTCAAAAGTGTCCGGCGAGCCGCCCGGAATGTTGTTGATCAATACATCAAGCCGTCCGCATTTTGATCTGATTTCTTCAAAAATGCCGCTTCTCGTCTCCTGATCCGACATATCCCCGGCCAAAACGGTGACGCCCGCATCCGGATGTTTGGCGAGAATCTCTTCTTTTACGGATTCAATATTTTCGGGAACTCGTGAATTAATGACGGTATGAAAGCCATTGTCCGCCAGTTTCAGAGCGATCGCTTTGCCGATCCCCTGACTGGCTCCCATAATAAATGCGGTTCGTTTTGACAACTGTCTGCACCCCTTTACCAAAATGGAATCTCTTTTACATCGTAAAAAAAAATGACGAAAATAGCAAATTTTATTTAAATTCTGACAAATGAAAACCCGCCAAAGAGGCGGGGGGTGTTCGATTAATATCATTAGATTGGAATTATAATGAAGGTTTCTAATTATTAATTGTTAGTATTTCTTATTCAGAATGAGGATTGATAAAAACGCTGTACTTATAATTAGCGAGGAAAATAGGAGTAAAATTTGTTCTTTGTCCAGGTTGATTAATTTAAAATAAAATATAGTCAAGAAAATAAAAAGATAAATGAAAGTCAGCATACCAGTATGAGCCAAGCTCTTCTGTATAATAAACTTTCCTCGTTCATCTCTTTTTAATGGTAATGATGGGGAGGTGGCCCATAGAACATAGCTTATAATTGAAAGCGTTAATGTAGAAAAAGTTATTGAAGGTAATTTTGTTTGAGTAAATACTGAAAGTGCAATGAAAGCTCCTGATATAATGATGAAAAAAACAAATGAAATCATAAAAAAGTTTTTCTTCATTTTTATTCCTCCTCTAACAAAAATATATTATCTACACTTTCTCTGAAAATCTTTGCTGTTTTCAAAGCTAAGGGCAGGGAGGGGTTATATTTCCCATTCTCAATTGAAATAATAGTTTGTCTGGACACTTTTAATTTCAGGGCTAAAGTTTCCTGTGAATAAGAATGTCTTTGTCTAATTTCTTTTAACCGATTTTCCATTCATATTTCACCTCATTTTGAAACAACAATTGCTAAAGATGTAAAGTAAATTATACGTAAAGCACACTTTACATAACTTTCAACTTTTTATCAATGTTTTTTCGATTTGTATTCGAATAGTATTAAAAAAAGCCTGATTTTTTACAATCAGGCTTTAACCACTTATTACACGTGTAAAAACTGCGGAAGCGTGTCGAGAGACAAGCGGTTTCCGACAAAAAATGAACCGAATTCGCCGTAGCGCGCGCTGACTTCGTCAAAGCGCATTTCATAGACAAGCTTTTTGAACTGAAGCACATCATCACTGAAGAGCGTGACGCCCCATTCGTAATCGTCAAAACCGACAGACCCCGTGATAATCTGTTTGACTTTGCCGGCATAGCTCCGTCCGATTAAGCCGTGGCTTCTCATCAGGCTTTTGCGTTCATCCATAGAAAGCATGTACCAGTTGTCATTTCCGCTTCTTCTTTTATCCATCGGATAGAAGCAGACGTATTTCGCTTCCGGCAGCTCAGGGTACAGGCGTGCGCGGACATGCGGGTTTTCATACGGATCGCCTTCTCCGCTAGCCAGGTAGTTGCTCAGCTCAACCACGGACACGTAAGAATAAGCCGGGATTGTAAATTCAGCAAGCTTTGATTTATTAAATTCAAGCTCGATTTCGTTCAGCTCTTCCATTGTCGGGCGAAGAATCATCAGCATGAAATCGGCTTTCTGTCCGACGATGCTGTAGATGGTTTGCGAGCCTTTGCCTTCTTTTTGGGCGACGCCCCATTTTTCAAGCAGTCCCGTAAATTCGTGAATAATCGACAGGCGCTCATCGCTGGATAACAGCTTCCATGACGTCCAGTCCATTGTGCGGAAATCGTGAAGCGCGTACCAGCCGTCAAGCGTTTGGGCGGCTTCGTTCGTTTTTTGCTGCTCACTCATGTATCTTCACTCCTATATCTTTTCATTGATGCCTTCACTATATCACAGTTTAACCGTTTCAGCTGTGGAGAAACCTTGAATAATCCATAGCCTTGTGTCAGAAACTAAGCCGTGAACAAACCGTCAGTTAAATTAGTTAGAAAAATAAGATTTTTCTTTGAAAGCGCTATAATGAAAGTTGGTTATTTGAATTTAACAGGAAGAAGAGTATGCTGTAAAAGTAAGCGTTTTTTGTCAACATAGAGGAGGGTATATCGTGGCAGATTTATTTACAAAAGTACAAGAAAAAGTAGCAGGAAAAGATGTAAAAATCGTATTTCCTGAAGGAATGGACGAACGTATCCTGGTTGCGGTCAACAACTTGGCGGGCAACAAGGTATTAAAGCCGATCGTAGTCGGCAATAAAGAAGACATTCAAGCAAAAGCGAAAGAATTAAATCTTACGCTTGACGGCGTTGACATTTTTGACCCGAATACATATGAAGGCATGGAAGAACTCGTTCAGGCTTTCGTAGAACGCCGCAAAGGCAAAGCGACGGAAGAACAGGCCCGCAAAGCCTTATTGGACGAAAACTATTTCGGCACAATGCTTGTGTACAAAGGTCTCGCGGACGGACTTGTCAGCGGAGCTGCACATTCTACTGCCGATACGGTTCGACCTGCACTGCAAATCATTAAAACAAAAGAAGGCGTGAAAAAAACATCTGGTGTCTTCATCATGGCTCGCGGTGACGAGCAATATGTATTCGCTGATTGCGCGATCAACATTGCTCCTGACAGCCAGGACCTTGCCGAAATCGCCATTGAAAGCGCCAATACGGCTCAAATGTTTGATATTGACCCGCGCGTTGCCATGCTCAGCTTCTCTACAAAAGGATCGGCGAAATCAGACGAGACGGAAAAAGTGGCCGAAGCGGTGAAAATTGCGAAGGAAAAAGCGCCTGAACTTACGCTTGACGGCGAATTCCAATTTGATGCTGCATTTGTGCCGTCTGTTGCGGAGAAGAAAGCGCCGGACTCCGAAATTAAAGGAGACGCGAATGTATTTGTATTCCCAAGCCTTGAAGCAGGAAACATCGGCTACAAAATCGCTCAGCGCTTAGGCGGATTTGAAGCGGTTGGACCGATTCTGCAAGGATTAAATATGCCTGTAAACGATCTTTCCAGAGGATGTAATGCGGAAGACGTCTACAATCTTGCGTTAATTACGGCGGCTCAAGCGCTGTAATCCGGAAAATGCCGGCCTTTACGAAGGCCGGCATTTTTTTATAGAAAGAAAGTCACTGCCGCCCAGCCGAACAGGGATAAACAGAGAGAACCGATCAAACCAGCCGCGAGCGCCCGCCAGCCGTCATGCCGAAACGCCGATATATGGACTTTTAAGCCGAGACCCGCCATCGCCATGCCGATTAAAACATAAGACACTTGCACAAGAAACGCGGAATGCGCGGCAGAAATGACGCCTGATGTGTGGATGGCGCTCATTCCGAGAAATCCGAAGATAAACCAAGGGATGGGCAGCGAAGCGGCAGAAACCGTCTCTGACTTACCGCTGCGGCGGGCCCGCATGCCAAGCATGAATGCGGCCGGAACGAGCAGCGCGACCCGGGTCAGCTTGACGATCACCGCCATCTCGACGGCTGTTTTTCCTCCGGCGCTGCCGGCCGCCGCCGCATGCGCCACCTCATGAAGCGTTGCTCCGCAAAAGGCCCCGTAAGCCGCGGGCGAAAAGCCCAATACATGATAAGAAAGAGAATACACAACAGTAAAAATGGTTCCTAATAATGAAACGGCGGCGGCACTGATGGCTGCTGCATTTTCATTTGATCTGATCTGCGGCGCGATCGCGGCAATGGCAGCCGCCCCGCAGATCGCTGTGCCGCAGGCCGTTAATATGCTGAGTGTCTGATCCATTCGAAACAGCCGGGACAGTCCGTATACAACAGCGCCCGCAAACATCATACAGCAAACGGCAATTGCAAATACGTGCCAGCCGGCATGATAGATATCCGCCAGGTTCAGTCTCATGCCAAGCAGGATAATGCCTGCTTTCAGCAAATATTTGCTTGAGAACGCAATCCCCGGCTCTAATGCCGCCTGATGTCCGAAAACGGCGCGCCAGAGCATGCCGATCAGCATCGCGAGGACAAGCATTCCGAGCATTTGTAAAAAAGGCAGGCGGCTGACATAGAAAGCCGCAAACGCAATTCCTGCGGTAACTGTAACACCCTTTACCATCTTCATTTCAGTCACTTCCCATTTGTTGATAACTCCACTTTACTGCGGTCTTAATCATTAGTAAAATATATTTATATGATCTAAACGATTAGGAAAAATAATGATTAGGGGCGATGCTTTTTGTATTATGGGGAACTGAAAACATTCATTGCCGTCGTGGAAGAAAAAAACTTTACAAAAGCGGCGCAGAAGCTGATGATTTCTCAGCCGAGCGTCAGTCTTCACATTAAAAATCTGGAGAAAGAATTTCAAACCGCCTTGCTGAACCGCTCGCCGAAGCACTTTACGACAACGCCGACGGGAGACATTCTCTATCAGCGCGCCAAGCAAATGGTCTTTTTGTACGAGCAGGCGAAAACCGAAATTTACGCCCATCACCATTATGTCAAAGGGAAGCTGAAAATCGCAGCGAGCTTCACCATCGGCGAATATATTCTGCCGCCGCTTCTCGCAAAGCTTCATGCCGAGTATCCCGAGCTGAACCTGGACGTCATGATCGGAAACACGGAGGAGGTCAGTGAAGCGGTTCGGATGCTTGAAGCCGATATCGGATTAATTGAAGGGCATACGGGGAAAAACGAGCTCGACATTCAGCCGTTTATGGAGGACGAATTGTGCATTGCCGCACCGAACGGACACCCGCTCGCCGGCAGAAAAAACATATCGGTTACAGACTTGCAAAATCAAGCGTGGGTGACGAGGGAGAAGGGTTCGGGAACGAGGGAATATTTAGACCACGTCCTTCATTCAAACGGACTGCGGCCGAAATCCTTGATGACGATCAGCAGCAACCAGGGCGTCAAGGAAGCCGTCATCAGCGGAATGGGCCTTTCCGTCCTGTCAAAAAGCGTGCTGCAAAAGGATCTGCTTCACCGCAGCATTTCCGTGCTTGAGATAAAAGGATTCTCCTTGAAGCGGAAACTGTCTATCATTCAATCTTCCATTATGGAGAGCACAAAAAACAAAGAAATCTTCATCGTTCTTTTGAAAAGCCAATTTCAATCATCTTAAGCGGAGTGATATAATAAATGCATGAAAAGCCTATGACGAAAGGGATTTAATATAGATGGGAAAGCAACCGATTGATTTACTGATGCAGCCGAGCTGGAGAATCATTGACCAATCCAGCCTCGGCCCTTATTTTGATGCGAAGCAGTCATTCGCAATAGATGATACGCTGTGCGCCTCCGCGGGCAAAGGGGAATCGCCTGCGACAGCACGATCTTGGGTGCACCACCGGACGATCGTGCTCGGCATTCAGGACACACGGCTTCCATTTTTAGAGGACGGCGTGAAATTGCTGAAGGACGAAGGCTACCGTGTCATTGTCCGAAATTCCGGGGGCCTCGCGGTCGTTCTCGATGAAGGCGTATTGAATATCTCGCTTATTTTTGAAGATGAGAAAAAAGGCATCGACATCGACAGAGGCTACGAGGCGATGACAGAGCTGGTGCGGCGGATGCTGAGTCCGTACAACGCTGAAATTGAAGCGTATGAAATTAAAGGATCGTACTGTCCGGGGAGCTATGATCTCAGCATCGGCGGCCGAAAATTCGCGGGAATCTCACAAAGACGGCTGCGGGGCGGAACCGCGGTTCAGATTTATCTCTGCGCCGATAAAAGCGGCAGTGAAAGGGCCGACTTGATCAGACGTTTCTATCAAGCCGCTTTAAAAGACAAAAGCAACGATACAAAAGGCGTATACCCCGACATAAGGCCCGAAACGATGGCATCATTAAGTGAATTGCTGCAAACGGACATTTCCGTACAGGACTTAATGCTGGCGCTTTTGACCGAACTGAAGGAACTCAGCGGCCGCCTGTATGCGGCCGGATTATCGCCGGAAGAAGAAATCGTATTTGAAAAAAATCTGACCCGAATGCTTGAGCGGAATGAGAAGGTGTTTGGTACGCAGGAAAGCTTGGACTGAGTCCGGGCTTTTTTGTTTTTCTGATAATTATATACTATTTATTTATAGTGAAAAAAGAAGTGTTATATCAAAAATAGTTTACAATATATACCTTATTTGATTAATATATTGATGTAGGTTCCAAATAATTCTATAAACTAAAGGAGATGGAGATATGAATTTTAAAAAAATAAAAGAAGAAAAAAGAATCACGATCCCGACACATTTGTTAGCCGGAGATGCAGAGCAATCAGGCAATACTTTCGCTTGGAGCGGCTGGGTGCTTGTAGTGCCAAGCCAAGAAGACAATCAAAACCCGAATTTGAATTTCTCTGATTTAGCCACTCAAAAGTAGATTATCAGCTGTTTGGAACCTACACATCTGAGACAAGGTGGTGAAAAATTTGACCCAAGCGTATATAAAAGAAATTAAGCAGGGAGCACTGTCATGGATCGTTGAGAATATTCATTTCTTTGATATGAATCATAAAGTAGCGAATGATTTCAGATGGCGGCTTAAAACATTTATAGAGCTCATTTTTCTTACCAATTACCTGATCAGAAATCAGGCAGATGATAAGGAGGTTACGGTTTTAACAGACTTTATTACAGAAAGGCTTCACAATGAAAAGCTAGAAGAATTTATTCATTTTGATCCGGACGGTCTTGCCGGATTGGCTATTGCGGGGGAATTTCTTACCTTAACAGATCACCCGTCCCGGGCTTCGGTGATATGGGAGCTGAAAAAATTCACGGGATCGCGTTTTGATGGCAGCCTTGCTAAAATTCCCTTTCGGAAAATGGATCTGAAGTACAGTCTGGAAAGAGCGGGCGTGACTTCAGAAATAACGGATTTTTCTGACTTATATAACTACACAGCAGCTGGTCAGAATATCCCAAATACATATATGACTGATCATGATGCGTACAGTATAACTCATACGATTTTTTATATAACAGACATGGGATGTTCTTCGCTTACAGATAAGGAGTATAATCTGCCGTCTTTGAAAGAAAAGGTCCTGAAGTTTCTCGGGATTTATATATGTCTCGAGAATTTAGATATTACCAGTGAATTATTGATGTGCAGTTCTTTTTTAAATATTGACATGGAAAGAGAAAATCATAAACCGCTCTATGAGGCAGCATGGAATAAAATAAATCAGGGCCGAATGAAAGAGGGGAATGTTCCGGGCATCACCTATCAACATAAACCCGGTTTGAAAGATGAACAGCGAAGAGAAGATGTGTTTAAACATTGCTACCATACAACACTTGTTGCTGCGGGAGCCGCGCATGCCTGTCTCAGAGCAGAAAGGAACTATTAACTTGAACAGATTAGCTGAAGAGACGGATCAATTTTTATTATCTTTTGCCGAACAATCGCTTCCGGATATGAAGTGCATTCAGCTGTTTGCAGGCTTCTGCAAATACTACAGAAAGACAAGCCATTCTTCCGCTGTAAAAGAACATATTGAACGGATTGCGTCTGCTTTCGTTGATAAGTCATGCTGGGAAGATCTGTTTCACAGTAACACGGCCATTGTGAATGAATTGATTCATATCTATTTAACGGCAAAAACCTATAAAAAGAAGCAGGGATTGAAAGCGAATGATCAGATTATACGTCATGGATTGCAAAACGGCTATCTTATAAAAAAAGAATGGCCTTATTTTAAATACGCTGAATTAGTCGGTTTGCTGAACGAGCTGGGAATGTCATCTGATGATGAGAAAGTGCGTTTTTACAAAGATTCGATGTTTCAGCCTTTGCTTCATGACGCATGGAAAAGGACAGCTGAAAACGAGCTGGAGTTTATTGAGTATTGTCTTCTTTATTTAGATGAGGGAGAGCATCAGCTTCATCCCGGCTTGAAGGCGTCCATTCAAAAATGGCTTGTGTTTTGTCTCGGCAGCAGAAATATGAAACAGCTGTGCACTATGTTATTTATTCAATCATGTATCGATCCTTTTTTTTATGGCTGTCAAGCAGCTCTTCATTACATTAATAACGAAAATCCATCCATTCATTGTGCCCCGGCTCTTCTGCCGGCGATTGAGATTCTGAATCTGGAGTGTGAAACATGCAGATAGTAGAGGAACATTTTAATATAAAAAAAACAGAAGAATGGCTGCTGGTTTTTTGGAAGAACCTTCAGCTGCACCCGGAAGAAATGGAAGCAGAGGAGCTCATGCACCTGTTTTGCGGTTTAGCGGCATGTCATCATTTCGAAAAAAACAAGGATACGGAAGAAGTCATCCTCTACTTAGACAGTTATTTTGGAGAAAAAACGCACGAATGCCACCCGGTCCTGTTCGCGTACGCGTATCATGTATACCGCAAGATGTATGCCGCAAAAAGCATTTTTTTTCATAACGGTCGTGAACAAATGGTCAGCGGTTTAAAAGATGAGCTGAAATCAGATCCTTCTTCTATGATTCTAATGGTGTTAGCAGCTTATTTTAAAGCGGTGACCCCGGAGGAGCTGATCGTTTTCTTAGAAAACGGCTTGGAAAGGGAGGCTGATTTGCTTATGGCATCGGGCGGCAGGCAGGAAGAATTAGCGGATACCCTTTATGTTGTCACTTACTTGCAGATGAAAGAATTGCAGCCTTTTCTCATAGAATGGTACAAAACATCAGACTTTGCTTTCTCAGGCTTAATGTTAGCTGAGTGCAGAAGGTATCACATCGATGCCGTTGCAAAATACACAGCCATTATGAAATTTCTCCAGTTCGATGAGACGCTTTTTATACGGGAAGGGCGGGAATTTCTATGCTTTCAGCAGCGAAGCAACGGGGGCTTCGGTTATTTAAATCCATTGGCCATGGACCAAGGGAAGGTCAGCGGCAAAATGCTGGACCGTCAGTATTTTTTGCCGTCCGCTCATTATGCCGCCGCCACTCTGTCTATGCTGTAATGTCTCTCTTTTGAAAGACGGTAAATGAAATCAGCAAACAAATAAGAAAGTAGATTGCTATAACCGTCATAGAATAGGGGATGTTTAATGTTGAAATCGCATCACCGGCGCTTTTATTTACATAAGCAACGAGATTTAAATGCGGAAAGAGCGTAAATTTATACCACGTAAATTGAGCAAGCAAATCAGTTCCGCCTAATATACTGCCGGCAAACAGCAGTAAAATGGATAAGCAAAGGGAGAGAGCCTGACTTTTGAATAATACTGACAAAGTGAATGCGATGGTGACAATGCTTATAATTGATATGAAACGTAAAAGAAGAATGATCCCGGATGCTTTTAATGAACTGATGGTATACAGGCTGTCATTTAAATGAGAATAGACGAGCGGATATGAGGCATTAGAAAAACTGAATAACACGCCGCCGATCAGCAAACAGCTTATACAGTAAAATAAGTAAACCATGCCGGTAAACAGGAGGGATGCCAGAAATTTTGATGTTAAAATCCGCCATCTTCGGTTCGGACTTGTAGCGATAAACTTAATCGTCCCAAGAGCAAACTCTTTGGAAACAATCCCGCTGATGGTTAAAATTGCGGTTAAGCTTACGAAAATTTCAAGCCCGTTTGAAGTAACCGTACTGAAAAACCTCCAGCCGTTCCATTCATAGGGGTTAATGTTATGCTCCAAATAATAGTCTTTATTTTTAACATCAGCTGAATAATAAACGCCCGTCGTTTCAGTCGGTTTCTCGATTTCTTCTTGTTTTTTTTCGGCGAGAAGCCGTTCTTTCCAATTGTTATCCGAAGAAGCATCTACCTCATGATTCATGATAAGGCCGGTCAGCAAAACGATGAGAAACAGGAAAAAAAGAGATAAAAGTGTGCCTTTTTTTCGGGTTATTTTTATGAATTCGTTCTGCGCCAGATGAAATATGCTCATACCGCGTCCTCCTTATCTGTTATCATCATGTATTTTTCTTCCAGGGACAAAGTTCTTGCGGAGACGCGGGAAATCAGAATCTCTTTCTCTGCTAAAGATTTAATGACATACGGGATGGTGTCTTCTTCTGCTTCCAATTCAATGATGCGGCTGTCTTTTTGCTGTACTTGAAGAATACCTTCCTGTTCTAATATTTCTTTCGCCCTTTCAGGATTATTAACCATGACGGTAAACAGCTTTTTCTGAGCAGGGTCATTTCTTTTTTTCATCTCTTCAATTCCTAAAATCCGTCCCTTTTTGATATAGGCAACCCTGTCGCAAATCTCCTCCATTTCCGACAATAAATGGCTTGATATTAAAATAGAAACTCCCTGCTGCGCTAAATCAGAAAGAATGGTGCGCAATTCTTTCATCCCTTTAGGATCTAGCCCATTCATCGGTTCATCCAGAATTAATAACTCAGGGTTGTGGAGAAGAGAATAAGCGAGCCCCAAACGCTGTTTCATGCCTAATGAGAAATGTTTTACTTTTTTGCGGGCAGCCTGCTCTAATCCGACTTTTATGAGAATATTCATAAGGTCATCTGTTCGGAGTGAGGCGCTGCGAAGTTTAGTGAAATATTTCAGGTTTTGCAAAGCGGTCATATTCGGATACATGTCCGGCCCTTCGATGATAACCCCGATATGTTTCATCAAATATTCAAAGTCGCTGTCCGGTCTGCCCTTGAATGAAATGGCTCCTTCTGTTATTTTAATAAGCTGTACGATCATTCTAAAAATAGTGGTTTTTCCTGAACCGTTCGGTCCTAAAAGGCCGAATATCTCACCTTTTCTCACATCGAAAGAAATTGACTGTACAATAGGAGTATGATTGATGGTTTTAGAGACATTTTTCAATATCAGGGCTGGTTCAGTCATGATATTTGCACACCTTCCTTATGAATTAGGATAAAAGCCGTCAAAACCGAAGAACATGCTTCCGATCAGACCGGCAGCGATTAAAATGAGAGCAATGCTATACCACATTTTTCGATTCAATGGTTTCCCTCCTTACAACGCTGACATTCCATTTGAAATAGCGCAAAAAGACACGGAATATCAGCTTCGAAAGATCAAATCCGGCCATAAACACCGCCATACCCGCTCCGAGGACAATACATCCGTTAAAAATGGCTGTAACAATCGGTACTTTCACAAGAAGAAAGAATGACCCGGTTATCAGCATAAGCCCGATCGCCATCAAACTTAACACCGTAACAGAGGCAAAAAGAAACGGTGTCAGCATAACCATGAAGTTAAACAGGCTCATGCCTAACAGCAGGCCGAATGCTTTGAAAAAGGAGCGCCATGTTTTCTGCTCCTGAGCATCATTGATGAAAATATCAGCTTTTAAGGTGCGCGCAAGTGTTTTGGGATCTCCTAAATTGTTAGCGATTTGTTCGTCGCTTTTTCCTTCAGCACCGCCCATTTGGAATATTTCGCCGATATCCGCGAGTATCTCTTTTTGTTCAAGTTCCGGCAGATCTTTTATTTCCCGCCGGAGCTGTTTTAGGTATTGGTCTTTAAACATTCACTTTCCCTCCTTAATGATGCTGTTCACTTTTTCGGACAGGTCGAGCCATTCTGCTTTTAATGTGTGATAGTAAAAGGCGCCTTCTTCTGTTACTTTGTAATATTTGCGTGACGGGCCTTGATCTGAGGCTGCTGTATATGTTTTTAAATAATTATTTTTTGTGAGTCTTCGTAATATGGGGTAGATGGTGCCCTCCGACACAGGGAACGTTTCACTTATGACCTTGATTAATTCATAACCATATAGATCTTCATAAAGAAGCAGAGATAACACACAAAGTTCCAAAGCTCCTTTTCGTAATTGGCTATTCACTTTACTATCATTCCCATCATATCTAATAATTGTATTATTTATACAGTGTATTGCACAGTAGATAATTGATCAATAATTCCCAAGAACCATTTGGGATGAGGAATTGAATCTTTATGCTTATGTACGGACGGGGACTGAGATGCGCAGGCCTTTTGGAAGAAGGCCCCCCGGATAATGTTTACATTAATATAGATCAGCATGCGCGTCATTGACAAATGACAAAAACCCCTTTTTCCGTGATAAGGAAAGGGGGTTTTGCCGTTATTCTGCCATTTTTTCTAAATTGCCGTTCCGATCCATTTTAAAGGACGGGGAGGCGTGTTCGTCTTCAAATAAAACTAGTTTTCTGGCTCTGTTCATAATTTTAACCAAGGTTTCGTAGTCTTCCTGAATGGTTTTTTGATCTTTTTCAAGTTTTTCGACAGCCGCTTCCAGCTTCTCGGTTTTAGACTGCAGTTCTTGGTTTTCCCGTTTTAAACGGTCATTTTCCATTTGCAGGGCAGAGGTTTGCTTTCCGCTGCCTTCATAGCTCTGCAGAAATTGAATGACGTCTGCCATTGTAAGCTCAGTTGTCGGATTCGGCTGCTGTGGCGCCAGCAAATGTGATAAACTAGCTAACTCTTCCTTGAAGCTTTCATCGACATAAGGCATATGTTCGCCGGACATGACGGCTTGCGGCTCATCTTTTGGCGCTTCTGTTTGAACCGTCTTTTCGGCTGCGGTTTCTTGAATGATATCCGAATCCGGTGCAGGCGGCTGATATAATAATTTCTTCTTGGCCGGCTGGCCGTTGCCGAGCGCGCGCATCCGCTGTTTCCGCTGTTTTTTGGCGAGCTGAAGCGCTTTTTCGTATTGATGGCGGACGACGGCATTCCATCTGAATCCGCATGCTGCCGATGTTCTGTTTAATTTATCGCCTACCTCTTCAAAGGCGTTAAGCTGCGTGCTTCCTTCCCGAACGTGCCGGAGCACGGTTTCCGCAAGCAGCAGATCATTTTCCTCTGACCAGGCGTCCTGTCTTTGCTTTGTCAATGTTCTCAACCCCCAATAATCTTGATGGTATTAGAATGTCCAGATTGGAAAATATTTATACAAATTGGCTGAAAGAATGAGAGATACGCAGAGCCTTGCAGGATAAGATGAATCCTTGTACAATGGAATGTGATGTGATTTTTTTCGTTTTTTAAAATTAAGAATTAACATAGAGGAACATTGAATGAAGGGAAGCGTACATCATGGCTAATGAATTCCGAGTGTGTGATGATTGCCAAGCCACCAATATTAAAACATTGCTGCCGCGTTTAAAAGAAGCTGATCCGGATGCAAAAGTGGAGGTCGGCTGTCAGTCATATTGCGGGCCCGGACGCAAAAAATCGTTTGCTTTCGTAAACAACCGCCCGCTGTCTGCGCCGACTGAGGACGAGCTGATTGAGAAAGTGAAAAAGAAGATCAAAAAGTGAATTTGTGTGTTTACGACAGCCTCGCCCGATGGGTCAGGCTTTTTTGCTTCAAAAAAATCAGTTTCGGAAAACTGGAACAAAACGCCGGACAAATTCAAGGATGTTTTCAAATGATTGAGCCGATATAATAGAATCACGGCTAAAAAAAAGAGGGAATGACGATGGCGTATCCAAATGGAAAATTATCAGAAGAAAAAGTGTTTAAAGATCCTGTTCACCGCTATGTTCATGTGCGGGACAAGCTGATCTGGGATTTGATCGGCACCCGTGAATTTCAGCGGCTGCGCCGGATCAAGCAGCTCGGTACGACGTATTTGACGTTTCACGGCGCGGAACACAGCCGTTTTAACCATTCTCTCGGCGTCTATGAGATTGTCAGAAGAATGGTTGACGATGTCTTTAAAGGGCGTCCTGAATGGGATGACAATGAACGCGAACTCTGTCTCAGCGCAGCGCTTTTGCACGATTTGGGGCATGGGCCGTTTTCGCATTCCTTTGAAAAGGTTTTTCATCTGGATCATGAAGATTTTACGAGGGAAATCATTCTGGGCGACACTGAGGTGAATCAGGTTCTCAGAAAGGCGGGTCCGGGATTTGCGCAGGATGTTGCTGAAGTCATTGCCAAAACATACAAAAACAAACAGGTGGTCAGCCTGATTTCGAGCCAGATTGACGCCGACCGGATGGATTACCTTCAGCGGGACGCGTACTATACGGGCGTCAGCTACGGACATTTTGATATGGAACGGATTTTAAGGGTGATGCGTCCCCGTGAGGACCAGATCGTCATTAAGCAAAGCGGCATGCATGCCGTCGAAGACTATATTATGAGCCGCTATCAAATGTACTGGCAGGTGTATTTTCACCCTGTGACGAGAAGCGCTGAAGTCATTTTGACGAAAATTCTCCACCGTGCGAAGCAGCTCCATGAAGAAGGGTATATCTTCACTCACGCTCCCGTTCATTTTTATTCCATTTTTGAAGGGAAGCTGACGCTTGAGGATTATCTGAAGCTTGATGAAGCAATCATTTTGTATTATTTCCAGGCTTGGGAGGAAGAAGAGGATCCGATTCTGTCCGACTTGTGCCGCCGCTTCATCAACCGCCAGCTGTTTCAATATGCCGAATTTAACCCGAATGAAGAAATGTCGGCTTATTTTGAGCTGACCGCTCTGTTTAAAGAGGCGGGAATTGATCCCAATTACTATTTGGTGGTCGATTCTTCATCGGATCTGCCGTATGATTTTTACCGTCCGGGTGAGGAAGAAGAGCGTCTGCCGATTCATCTGTTAACGCAGAACGGCCAGATAAAAGAGCTGTCCAGGCAGTCCGCCATTGTCGAATCCATTTCGGGCAAACGGCGGACGGATCATAAGCTGTACTATCCGATGGACCTCATTTTTGACGATTCAGAAAACCCTGAAGCAAAATTAAAAATCCGGCAGCTGCTGGGACTGACATAGAAGGATTTTGGTAAAGAAGGAAAAGGAGATGTCGGGAATTTGTTGAAAGAACATGCAAAACTGATGAAGGTGTTCTCGGATTCTGGAGAAATCATCGGGCGGAAAAAGCTGCAGAAAATCATTTATATCGCGAAGAAAATGCAGTATCCTTTCTACGAAAAATATGATTTTCATTTTTACGGTCCGTATTCCGAAGAACTGACGCTTCGAATTGAAGAGCTGTGCAATCTTGGGTTTCTGGATGAGGTGAAGGAAAAAAAGGGCGGCTACTTTCAATACCGGTACTCGCTGACGGAGACGGGAGCCGAGTTTTTACATCATGCGGAGCTTACGATGCCGGATATGAAGAATTATATCGACAGCGTCAACAGCCGCTCATCCCGGTTTCTGGAGCTGGTGTCCACGATTTTGTATTTTGACGGCCTTGAAGCAGAGGAAAAGAAAGAGAAAGTGTTTACGATAAAAAGCAAACAGAAATATACTGATGAAGAATATGAAGAGGCGCTTCACTACATAGAAGAGCTGAAACACATTTGTTAAAGGCGATGGCTTTCGTCTTTTTTTATGCAAAAACCAGGCCGCGAACAAGCGGGCCTGGTTTTGTTTATTTTCTCAATTTGCTGTGCTTGTACGAATATAAAAAGTAAACGATTACGCCGATGATCAGCCAGACGATAAAATAAAGCCATGTTTTCAGCGGCAGATTGACCATTAAAAACAAACAGCAGATAATGGCCAAAATCGGCAGAACGGGTACAAACGGCACTTTGAATCCCCGAGGCAGATCTTTATGGGTGCGGCGAAGAATCAGCACGGACAGACTGACCATGGCGAATGTCAATAATGCGCCGATGTTTGAGAGATCTGACAGCTCTTTCAGGTTCACAAAACCCGCAATAAATGCGCTTGTCAGGCCGATCACCCACGTATTAAAGATCGGAGCTCCCGATTTCTTTCCGACAATCGTGAAAACTTTCGGCAGCATCCCGTCTCTTGCCATTGCCAGAGATATGCGGGTCGCCGCATATGTATGGGCGAGAACGACGGCCATCAGCCCGATCACCGCTCCGGCAGCGATAACGCCCGCCACCGCGTTTTGTCCGACAGTCTGTAATACATAAGACATGGCTTCCGGCACATTAAGCTGTGAATACGGAACCATCCCGGTCATGACGAGACAGACAATGACGTATACTAATGTACAGATCACCAGTGAACCGATAATACCGATCGGCAGGTTGCGCTGCGGTTTTTTGACTTCTTCAGCCGAAGCGGAAATCGCGTCAAACCCGAGAAACGCAAAAAAGACGGCAGAAGCCCCCGTGATCACGCCTTTGATTCCAAAAGGCATAAAAGGATGCCAATTGCCCGGCTTCACAAAAAAGCTGCCTGTGATGATAAACAGCAAAACAATTCCGATTTTTACGAGAACCATTATATTATTAAATGTTTTGCTCTCTTTGGATCCGCGTGACAGAACGACCGCAATTAATAGAGTAATGATGATGGCAGGAAGGTTGACGATGCCCCCCTGGCTCGGCACGTGCAGCAGACTGTCCGGCAAAGGCATGCCGATTTCGGCTAACAGATTATTGAAATAACTTGACCAGCCGCTTGCCACCGCAGACGCCGTCACCATATAAACGGATAAGAGCGTCCAGCCCATTAAATGGCCGATAATTTCCCCCATGGTGGTGTAAGAGTAAATATAAGCGCTTCCGTAAACCGGGAGAACAGAAGCGATTTCGGCGTAACATAATGCTGCAAGACTGCAGACAACGGCTGCAATGATAAAAGAAAAGATAACGGAAGGCCCGGCATTTTTCGCGGCCGTAATGCCTGTAAGGACCATGACGCCCGTCCCGATGACGGCGCCGATGCCCAGTAATGTTAAATCAAATCCACCCATCGTTTTGGCAGTCTGCCTGTTTCTGCTTTGTTCAAGCAGCTGGGTGATGTCTTTTTTTTGTAGGATATTCCGCAACACGCATCCCTCCATCCGAAAGCAAAAGCCGAGAGGAACTCTTTGGCTTTTACCCGTGTCACATCTTCTGTGTAATCAACAATCCTGTGTTCTGTTTCCCCGTTTGTTCCGTTTCTTTCCCATCATATTGTCTGTCGCATCAGATCAGTCTTTCCGTCAAACGCAGTCACCCTTAATGATTTTACCTGAATCATGTCTATAAAACCAGCATTGCATAAAAGGGACTGGTGAAAAAAGAGGGAGACAAAAGTCTGTACAGGGCAGGATAAAAGTTGCGGGTGTTCCGACCGGAATTTTGACTTTCTCCGTAAGGTATCAGTAAAATGTAATAAAAACAATTAAATGATGATGGATGCATCTTGAAATGGGGAGTTTCTGCATGAAGCACGATAACTTGCAAGCAAATGTACTGGATTACGCTCTCACAAAATACTTAAAGAGCACGAAAAAACTTGATGAGGCGACAATTCCGAAGAGTATAAACAATATCAGAGGATTTATTCTCAGGATTATTTACCGGCACGGCACGTGCACGATTAAAGATATATTGCAGGAAGTCACATTATCGCCTTCCGCCACGACCACCGCTCTCAATCATTTAGAAAAAGAAGGGTTCGTGGAAAGGTCGAGAAATAACGAAGACCGCCGCACAGTGTGGATGACGCTTTCCGAATCAGGGAAAATGGCAGCCATGCAAATGATTGAAAACCGGCAGCTGCTGATTGACGAGCTGTTCGAAGCATTGACAGAGGAAGAAAAGAAAACCTTTTTCAGCCTGGTTGAAAAGGTAGTGAAATAAGCCGGCTTGCGTACAGCAGCGCCGGCCTTTATCAAGGATTACTCCGTGTCGCTGATCCGTTTGCCGGCGACGGCGTAATGATCCTTTCTCATTTCTTCAATCATGACAATGATTTTTTCTTCGGCTGCGCCTGTCGTTTCTTTTACGGCTTCTGTTACTTTTTCAACCAGATTCCGTTTTTGTTCATCTGTGCGGCCTTCAAGCATTTTAACGGTTACGAGCGGCATGGTGCTGTTCCTCCTTTTCGTTTCCTCTCTTTGGAAGAGAGGTCACTTATAGTATACTGAACGGAGGACAATCTTGCATTTTTAAAAAAAGGGGATTTTTACACTTGGACAGATTTTTATATTATCCGCTGGAGCTTATGCCCTATGTCGTGATTACGCTGATCGTGGCATTTACGATGCACGAACTGGCGCACGCATATGTCGCGTATCGGTTCGGTGATGATACGGCGGCGAGACAGGGAAGATTAACGCTCAATCCGATTAAACATCTTGATGTTTTCGGAACCATTCTTATTTTGGTCGCGGGCTTCGGCTGGGCACGGCCGGTGCCGGTGAACCGCCGCGCCTTTAAAAGACCGCGGCTGGCGGGAGTGCTGGTTTCCGTCGCCGGGCCTGTAAGCAACCTGCTTCTTGCCTTTATCGGTTTCTTTTTGCTAGTGTTGATGCATGCTTACGGAATGGAGCTGCTTTCGGCATTCAGCATGGGGCTTGACCGCTTTTTCTCTATTTGGATACAGCTGAATCTCGTGCTGTGTTTATTCAACCTGCTGCCGCTTCCTCCGCTTGACGGCTACCGGATTATTGAGGATCTCGTGCCGCCGCGGGTGCGCGCCAAAATGACTCAATTTGAGAGCTACGGGATTATCGTGTTCCTCGTGCTGTTTGTGACACCGGTCGGCTCCTATGTCGTGTGGCCGCTGTTAAGCGAGGGGAGAGACTGGATTCTCAGAGTATTTGCCATTATATTTCAACCGCTTTTGTAGGAGGGTATTTTCATGGAAGAAGGAAAAAAGAAGAAATCAATCGGGTTTAATATCATTAAAAGTGATCCGACCGACGGACATGGCGGTTTCGGCGCCGGATCGCTGAGCCTTGACAATATTTCTCCGGTATTTGTCGATGTGGAAGAGAAGGAAGCCTTCGTCGATATCGGCGCCATGCACGCCCGCAGTGTCGTGGAAAAAGGCATCAAATTCCTGCCGAACAAGGATGAAGTGCCGAACGGAAAACCGTACTGGCTCGTATGGGTCACCATCGACAGAAAAGAAGAAGGCCCTTATTACGCGGGTGTGACGGCTTGTGAAATGACCGTGGACAGAAGTATCCGCAGAGGCTATAAGTCATTGCCGGAGCATGTGAATTTAATGGATAAATCAATGAAGCGCCGCATTATCGTGGACAAAATGGATGACAGCTCAAAGCGGGTGCTCGCTGAATTTTTGCAGAAGCATGACCAAGGGCTCTGGGACCGTTCATCCGATGAATTGAAAACGGGTCTGCTTCCGGAAGAAAAATAATTTGTGAACTTTTTGTGAACTTTATAAATATTTGCACTATTTCGCAATTGTACTGAGTAAACTGTTGTTACAGAATCAGGACATGGAAAGTCCCGAGCCGAACCAAGACTCGGGGTTTTTCATGTTTAAGCGGAGGTTTCATCATGTTCACCGTATTTGACATCGGTCCTTGGGTCATTGAGGCGGATGCGGCGGAAACGAGAAAACAACACGAAAAACCATGGGACGATCGATGCGATTGCGCGAACTGCCGGAATTTCTCCGAGGCGATGAATCTCCTTCCCGCCGAGAAAACAAGATTGTTTACACAGTTTGGGATTCGTCCGTCTGTCTGTCACGACGTGGGGGAGATCGGAAAGGAAAACGGCCTGCATCATTATGCGGGCAGTTATCCGATTGTCGGCCGCCTTGGCGAAGGCTGGCCGAAGTCTCATATTGAGAAGGCGGGAGATATCCGCTTTTCGTTTTCTTTGCCGAGTACAAGGTTTTTTATACCGAAGGATTTTCCTGATCCTATTATTCATCTCGACTTTTCACTTTTGCTCCCATGGGTGCTTGAGGAAGATGCGGATTAAAGCCCGGTGCGCGATGCACCGGGCTTAGTCTTTTTTGCCGAGCCACTTATCCCACCATTTTTTTTGCCGAGGTTCTTTACGGGCGGGGGCGTGTTCCTTCTCTTTTTTAGACGGTTCCGGACCGAAGCACACATCCGCGGGCTCTGTGCCTGCGATAAAATACGTATAATGCTTTGCGGCGCATCCTGGTCCTGATGTGTAGCCGGAAGCGGGATCAATGTAGACGCCCGTGACGCCCTTCGGCGGTTTAAACGCCATTTCCGGTTCTCCTTTGAGCGCTTTCTCCATAAAATCCGCCCAAATGGTCTTCGCATAGCTTTTTTCCTCAACTGAATCAATCGTGCTGCTTTTGTCATAGCCTGTCCATACGCCGGCAGCAAGAGCGGGATTAAAACCGATCATCCAGCTGTCCGCGCTCGTCGTGCCCGATTTCCCGCCGTAGGTTCGGGTCAGCCTGTCTGAAATGGTGCGTCCTGTGACGGAAGTATAGCCGTTTAAATCCTTATCAAACATGCCAGTCATCATGCTTGCCGTTACAAAAGCTGCTTTTTTATCAAGAACCTGTTGATGCCTGCGCGGCTGTTCATACAAGACGTTGCCGGCGGTATCCGTCACTTTTGTGATAAATGAAGGGGTGATTTGTTTTCCCCCGTTTGCGAGCATCGCGTAGGCATTGACCATTTCAATCGGGCGCACGGGTTCAGTTCCGAGCGCCAGAGACGGAAGGGGCTTTAAATGCTCGCTGATGCCGAATTCCTTCGCCGCTGACACGAGCTTATTCATGCCGAGAAAGAGATGGGTCTTCACGGCATAAATGTTGTCTGATAACGCAAGCGCCTGAAGCAGGGTAATCGGTTTATTGGCGTAGTAGCCGTTGTAATTGCTTGGAGAATAGGTGTCTCCGTTGTCGTCAATCTGGAACTCTGTTTCTTCGCTTTTCATCAGCGTGACCGGTGTAAAGCCGCTTTGAATTGCTTTGTAGTACAAAAGCGGCTTGATCGTGGAAGCCGGCTGCCGTTTCGCCTGTGTCGCCCGGTCAAACGGGCTTTTTTCGTAGTCACGTCCGCCGAGCAGCGCAAGCACGCGCCCTGTTGCCGGATCAATTGCGGAAAAGCCGACCTGAATGTCAGAGCCGGTACGGATCGTATGTGCCACAGTGTTTTCTGCGATCCGCTGCATGCGCTTATCAAGCGTCGTATAAACACGAAGCCCGCTCGTTGCCAGCTGTTCGCGCGTCATGCCGAGCTTTTTCTCAAGTTCTTTCATCGCATCATCGTAAAAATAAGGCGCCGTTTTCGCCGCGGTTCTGTTTTTCAGCGGCTTGTAGGCAAGCGGGGCTTTCTTAAGGTTTTCCGCTTTTGCTTTTGATATCATTTTCTGTTCGGTCATCAGTCGAAGAATGGTTTTCTGGCGCTGTTTGGCTTTCTTTTCGCTGATATAAGGCGAATAGCCGGACGGGCCTTTCGGAATGCCCGCCAAAAGCACGGCTTCCGCATCGTTCAGATCTTTGGCGTGTTTGCCGAAATACAGGCGGGAGGCGGCTTCAATTCCGTATGCGCCGTGGCCGTAATATATCGTATTTACATAACCTTCTAAAATCTCGTTTTTAGAATAGTTCTGTTCAAGGCGGATCGTGTAAAATGCTTCATTCCATTTTCGTTTCCATGTCTTATCATGCTCAAGGTAGAGATTTCTCGCGTATTGCTGGGTAATGGTGCTGGCGCCCTGAACCTTGGCCATTGCCTTTATGTCAGCAAGCGCGGCGGCGGCCATCCGCCGGTAATCAAAACCATGGTGGCTGTAAAAGTTTTGATCCTCTACCGCAATGGCGGCCTGCACCGCTATCGGATTGATATCTTTCAACCGGACCCAGTAGCGTTTTTCCCCGAAATCGGTCTCACCCAGCTTTGAGCCGTCATTTGCATAAAGAATCGTAGACTGAGGAACCCGGACGGAGGGGGCTCCCTGCCATTTCGCTGCAAGAAGAATGGATGTGAAGCAGACGCCGGCCAGCATTCCGCCCATCAATGTCAGAAAGATGCAGGCGCGGATGATTTTGAACGTGATTCTGAGCTGTTTTCCAGATACTTTATCCACTTTTGGGAACCCCCTTTTTCATGATTCTATTATTATGTGAAAAAAGGGGGTTTTTTAAACATCGCAAGCCGGACACATCTTTACTTTTTCCCTCCCATCCTCTATACTTTTTCCTTAGGTGAAAATGAGATTTTAACCGGAATAAAAGCGAAACAGACGCTTACAATAAATGAAATAAGCCTTGAAAGGGAGATGACAATTGAGCGAGCTTTGGTATACGGAGAAGCAGACGAAGAACTTCGGCATTACATTAAAGGTGAAACAAACATTACATACGGAACAGACTGAATTTCAGCATCTGGAAATGGTGGAGACAGAAGAATTCGGCAACATGCTGTTCTTAGACGGAATGGTCATGACTTCTGAAAAGGACGAGTTCGTCTATCATGAAATGGTTGCGCACGTACCGTTATTTACACACCCGAATCCGGAAAACGTCCTCGTTGTCGGCGGCGGAGACGGCGGCGTCATCAGAGAGATTCTGAAGCACCCGGGCGTAAAAAAAGCGACGCTTGTCGACATTGACGGCAAGGTCATTGAATACTCTAAAAAATTCCTTCCATCTATTGCGGGCAAGCTGGATGATCCGCGCGTAGACGTGAGAGTCGATGACGGCTTCATGCACATCGCGAAATCAGAAAATGAATACGACGTCATTATGGTTGATTCAACAGAACCGGTCGGACCGGCCGTCAATCTGTTCTCAAAAGGTTTCTATGCCGGAATTTCCAAGGCGTTAAAAGAAGACGGCATCTTCGTCGCGCAGACGGACAATCCGTGGTTTACACCGGAGCTGATTACAAACGTACAGCGCGATGTGAAAGAAATCTTCCCGATCACCCGTCTGTATACGGCTAATATCCCGACGTACCCAAGCGGTCTGTGGACATTTACGATCGGTTCTAAAAAGTATGATCCGCTTGAAGTGGAAGACAGCCGTTTCTTTGATATCGATACGAAGTATTACACGAAAGAGCTTCACAAAGCGGCATTTGTTCTTCCGAAATTTGTGAGCGACTTAATTAAATAAAAACGTACGGCGCAGGAGCGAATCTTGCGCTTTTTTACAGGAAAGCGAGGGTTTTATCATGAGGTTTGATGAAGCATATTCAGGAAAAGTATTTATCGCAAGCCGCCCCGATTGGAAAGAGGCGGACGCCATCCTCTACGGCATGCCGATGGATTGGACGGTCAGCTACCGCCCGGGTTCACGGTTCGGCCCGGGGAGAATCCGCGAGGTGTCTATCGGTCTTGAAGAATACAGCCCGTATCTCGACAGTGACTTGGCTGATTTGAATTTCTTTGACGCCGGCGACATTCCGCTTCCGTTCGGCAATCCGCAAAGAAGCCTTGATATGATTGAGGAATACGTGGACAGCATTTTAGAAAAAGGAAAGTTCCCGCTCGGCATGGGAGGGGAGCACCTTGTGTCATGGCCTGTCATTAAAGCCATGTATAAGAAGTTTCCGGACCTTGCCATCATTCATTTTGACGCGCACACAGACCTGCGCACGGATTATGAAGGCGAGCCGCTTTCCCACTCTACACCGATCCGCAAAGCGGCCGAGCTTATCGGGCCGCAAAACGTATTTTCATTCGGCATCCGTTCCGGAATGAAGGAAGAATTTGAATGGGCGAAAGAAAACGGCATGCACATTTCTAAGTTTGAAGTGCTTGAGCCGCTGAAAAAAGTGCTGCCGCAGCTCGCGGGACGTCCTGTTTATGTCACCATCGATATCGACGTTCTTGACCCCGCTCATGCGCCGGGAACGGGCACGGTTGACGCAGGAGGCATCACGTCTAAGGAATTGCTCGCGTCCATCCATGAAATCGCCCGCTCAGAAGTCAGCGTAAAAGGAGCTGACCTTGTAGAAGTCGCGCCGATCTATGACCACTCCGAACAAACCGCAAACACGGCAAGCAAGATGATTCGTGAAATGCTGCTTGGGTTTGTGAAGTAGAAAGAAGAAAACCCGGAATAACAGGGCAGAAGCAGCCTTTGTTCCGGGTTTTTAATAAGGAAGAACAGATAAAAAAACAGCCGTAAGATGTTGGCTGCTATCAAGTTTAATTTTTAAATCATTCCGCGCTGAGCAACTTCAAATTGATGTTCCGGTGCACTTGCGATGTCGGCTGAAACAAAAACAGTGCCTACAGCTAAGCAAGTAAGTACTAATTTATACTTCAATTTCATACAACTTCACACCTCCTTGAATTTGCTGTCTTGTTTCTTCCACTTTTAAAAAATATGCGGAAGCCTTCTCGAAATTTTCTCTCTCGTGGTAATATTTTGCCACATCTAAGGCAAAATCTTCAAGATCAGCATACATCAATTTATCCTTGAGGAAGTCAAAACATTCCATAATTGCTTCTTCATCAGGCTCACCGACGTACAAAGATTCTAAAAATTCATACTCCGCTATATATAATGAATCTTCCGCCTCCTTCGCGTAAGATACTCCTTTGTCATGATATTGCCTGGCTATGGCCATATTTCCGATTTTATAATGTATTTGTGTGATTAAGAAATAGGCTTGCGGAAGAGAAGTGATGATGTTCCCATCTTCAAAAACAGCTATTGCCCGTTTGATGTAGTCAATGGCTGGTTTGTAATTTTCTTGGCTGTTAAAACAAAGCCCGATATTATATAGAGTCCGGCCCATTAATTGAGGCTGCTGTTCTGCCTCTGCCATGGCATAAGCTTTTTTAAAATGCTGAATTGCTTCATCATATTGCTTTAAGTCAAGAAAGTTGGTAGCGAACAATGAATGGCACTGAAGCACCCTTATATTATATGCCTCCTGCTTATGATAAATTTTATAAGCCTGCCGGGCATAATCCATAGAAAAATAAGTCTGCTTCATATAATAGTAGGACTCTGACATCTTAAAGTAAAATTCCGCTTTTTCTATCTGATCTGTAACGTACGTCAATTTGCTTTCAGCTTTCTTAAAAAACTGAATCGCTGAAAGATATTCACGGCATTCCAGCTCATACATCCCCCGGAAAAAATTAAAATAATAATCAAGGCGTCCGGTCAGCCGGGCCTGCTTTTTATCAATATCCGCGAGCAGATCCGATAGTCTCGGCTGTTCTTCTATCCGCTGCGATTCCAGCGGTTCGAGGTATTCCAGCATCAGATTGTGGCGGAATTCCATGAGAGAATAGTACAGATGAAGATCCTGGTCATCTTCCAGGCTTGCAAGCTCTTCTTTGATTTCTCTCCGCAAGTACTCGGCGTCCGGGATGCTGAACCTTCGAATGTACATATACCATTCGTTGATTTTTTCTCCAACCGCTGAAGACGATACAACACTCGCCACTATTCCGAATCCCTCCCTTCCACGTTATGTATATGACATATTTTATCATTTTCATTCGGAAGGATAGCGCAAAAAAACCGCAATGTTTTCTTTTTAAAACCGCATGTCTGCGGATATCACTTCAAAAATCCGCTATTATCCCCGACAATTTGTACAAGCAAACAAATACATCTTCCATATTCTGTTGTATCTGCGTGAGCAGTGTATGTCTGAAAAGGAAGTGAAGATATGAGAAATAACATGCTTTCCTTTAAAGAAAAAGCAGGAGCCGCACAAGAAGATTGTTTATGTTTTTGCGAGGAAGAAGCAAGCCGTGAAGCGATGTTTCAAGCGCCGATTGAATTGCCTGAGGGGTTTGTTGTTGATCCGGCTGAAGCTGTTGCAAACGTGACGTGGAATGCAGACAGCCTTTCTTGTGTCATTGAACGCTGTTTCATTGAGACGGGGCCTGAGCCTGATGAAATCGGTGTTCAATTCGCAGTGCGCCTGCAGGGAACTGTTACGCTTCTCGTCAGTGTCTCACCAGTGCGAAATCAATATGGACAAGGGGACGGGTCTGTTTCTGTCATCCGCAATGCAGAGATTGACCAAGTCGTCTATTATTCTGATGAACCCGATGATTGCCCGGATGTCAGTGACATTACGATCGAGAACCTTGTTGTCGTTCCGCCATTCTATGGCAGTCCTTTATCGGTGACAGGCACGATTGTGCTTGTGCCGGAACCGGATCATCGATCTTACGTGTTTACTGCAAACACTGGAGACAGCACGGTTTCTGTCATTGATGCTGACGTGAATACTCTTGTAAGTACCATTTCTTTATCTGATATCCCGACTGATTTGGGTGTTACCTTGGATAAAGCGTATACGTATGTTCTCCATAGGAATGCGAATCTTGTGTCGATCATTAACAACGAAACATTAACGGTTACACAAACCATCCCTCTTGTAGGAGCCCCAAGAAAAATCCAGTTTGAAACTGGGGAGAATTTGCTTATATTCTCGCAGGAGGCAGCTCCGTTTATGAAATTAATATTTCCTCGCAAACCATTACCAATACGTTCACGGTGTCACCCGCTGCGGACGATTTTGCCCTAGACCCTAACGGACAGTTTTTCTATACGACCAACTCTGTAATTTGGGTCGTTAATAAATATGACTTAAACACCGGACAGCTGATCGAAAGTTTAAGTAACTTTGAAACACCAAATTTAATTGTAACCCCGATAATAGGGAATTTTGCTTATCTGGAAAATGGTGAGCTAGGGCCGAATGCCGTTTCTGTGATAGATTTGACAATATTTAGCGAATCTTCACGAATTAACAGACTGTTTGACGGTTTAATTACAATTGTTTTTTCTGCTGATGGGACTCGTGCGTTTTTCCTTGAGCCCTATTTTGAGGCATCCCCAGAGAATCTCACTGTCGTAGATACAGCGCAGCATACTTTTATAACAACTGCCTCTCTCCCCGGCGTCTCTGATCTCGCCGTAACACCTGATAATCAGTACATTTATGCAGCACAGCCCGACGACAATACCGTGACCGTGTACCGCACGAGCGATTATACAGCTGTGACGGTGATCCCGGTTGGCGCGGGTCCGTCTGCGATTGCAATGTAGCGATTTCATAGATCGAGAGAAGCAGAGCTGGGATAAGACAATCGTTTATAAATAAATGAGCCGATCTGCTGGATGGCAGCCAGGATGATCAAAAACAGCAGTTCACTTATGGTGAAACTGAGCATCCACCAAACCCCGGCTCCTGTCAGCGCTCCCGCAAGCCCTTTTTTGAACAGGCTGTCATGCTGGAAAAGCTGCAGCAAGTTCGTCCGCATAAAATACAATAAATACAAAATCAGTAACACCGCGAGTCCCGTTGATACGGCAAGGGACGGCCTTGACGATTTCGAACACGCAGCCGAATATGATGACTTGGCATAATACAGAAGCCATCACGTGTGTTTGGCGGACGTTTTTATAGCTCCTGCACAATCTATGTTGCTGGAAGTCGCAGCAGCTTCGATGAGACTGTGTGAGTTTCTGAAAAGCTGCTGTCATGTTTTTCACGGATTGGGTGACATAGTGATATGATTTTCTCTTCTCATAAGGAACTGCTTTTTATGAGGTTTATCTTCAAATCTAATGAGCAATGATGGTAAGATAGAAGCAGTTGAAGTTTACAAGCTGAATGATTATACTATTCAAGTCAAAGTGGAATGATGAAAAGGACGTGTCAAAATGAAGCAAGAGACACCGATAACACTCCATGTGAAGTCTGTGATCGAGGATGACGGAAATGAGGAAGTCATCGAATTCCGTACTACCGGATTTTACTATGTAAAACAACAAAAAGTGTATCTATCTTATTATGAAGAACACGACCTAGGCAAAGTAAAAACGATTGTGAAGGTGAGCGAAGGCGAAGTCCTGATCATGAGGTCAGGCGCTGTTAAAATGAATCAGCGTTTCATAACGGGAGCTTCCACAATTACGAAATATAAAATGTCATTTGGTGAGCTTGAGCTGGAAACAAGCACAAAATCGATTCAATCTGATCTCGGTGAAGAAAAAGGCCGAATCAGCATCGCATATGACATGCATGTCGGAGACGAGCAGCAGCATTTACATAATATGACGATCACGTATGAGGGAGGAACTCACGCATGAATATTGCGGAACAAATGAAGGACGTGCTGAAGGAAGAAATCAAAGCGGCCGTTCTGAAAGCGGGCCTGGCGGAAGAAAGCCAGATTCCAAGCGTACTGTTAGAAACGCCGAAAGACAAAACACACGGTGATTATTCCACAAACATGGCGATGCAGCTGGCGAGAATCGCCAAAAAAGCGCCGCGCCAAATTGCCGAGGAGATCGTGGCGGCATTTGATAAAGGCAAGGCTTCCATTGAAAAGATGGATATTGCGGGGCCGGGCTTCATCAACTTTTACATGAACAACGGCTACTTAACAAAACTGATTCCGTCCGTGCTTGAAGCCGGTGAACATTACGGAGAGACAAACGTCGGACAAGGCGAAAAGATTCAGGTGGAATTCGTGTCCGCCAACCCGACGGGAGATCTTCACTTAGGCCATGCGCGCGGCGCGGCAGTAGGTGACGTGCTGTGCAGCGTGCTTTCTAAAGCGGGCTATGATGTGAGCCGCGAATACTATATTAATGATGCGGGCAATCAGATTAACAATCTGGCGCTCTCCGTTGAAGTCCGTTATTTTGAGGCGCTCGGTCTTGAAAAACCGATGCCGGAAGACGGCTACCGGGGCGAAGATATTATCGCTATCGGGAAAAAGCTTGCCGAAGATTTCGGTGACCGCTTCGTACATGAAGAGGAGAGCGAACGTCAGGCGTTTTTCCGTGAATACGGCTTAAAGTACGAGCTTGATAAACTCCGCTCCGACCTGGAGAATTTCCGCGTGCCGTTTGACGTATGGTATTCTGAAACATCACTGTACGAAAACGGAAAAATCGATCAGGCGCTTGAGGCGCTTCGCGAAAAGGGCCATGTATACGAAGAGGACGGCGCGACATGGTTCCGTTCCACAACGTTCGGTGACGACAAAGACCGTGTGCTGATCAAAAAAGACGGCTCATACACTTATCTGCTTCCGGACATCGCATACCATAAAGACAAGCTTGACCGCGGCTTCGACAAGCTCATCAATGTGTGGGGCGCGGATCACCACGGCTATATTCCACGTATGAAAGCGGCAATTGAAGCGCTCGGTTACAAAAAAGGCACATTGGAAGTTGAAATCATTCAGCTCGTTCATTTATATAAAAACGGCGAAAAAATGAAGATGAGCAAACGTACGGGGAAAGCCGTAACGATGCGTGACCTGATTGAAGAGGTCGGCCTTGACGCGGTCCGTTATTTCTTCGCGATGCGCAGCGCCGATACGCATATGGATTTTGACCTGGATCTTGCCGTATCTACATCAAACGAAAACCCTGTGTATTACGCGCAATACGCGCATGCCCGTATTTGCAGCATGCTACGCCAAGGGGAAGAGCAGGGACTTAAACCGGCGGCAGATCTTGATTTCAGCCATATTCAATCAGAAAAAGAATACGATCTGCTGAAAACGATCGGCGGATTCCCTGAAGCTGTGGCGGAGGCGGCGGAAAAACGCATCCCGCACCGGATCACCAACTACATTTATGATTTGGCATCCGCTCTTCACAGCTTCTACAATGCGGAAAAAGTCATCGATCCTGAAAATAAAGAGAAGAGCCGCGCGCGTCTGGCTTTAATGAAAGCGACGCAAATTACGCTGAACAACGCGCTTCAGCTGATCGGCGTATCGGCTCCGGAAAAAATGTAATCATCATGAAAGGACAAAGTCTTCGGGCTTTGTCTTTTTTTTGCATATAAAGCGTGTGATGTAATTCACAATCCTGTACACCGAGTTTTTGTATGATAAGACTGATATTGAATCAGTGAAAGGGGCAAGCCGAATGATCAATCGTCAACATATTCAATTATCATTGCAGTCATTAAGCTTAGTGGCAGGGTTTATGGTGTGGGTGCTGATTTCATCACTCATTTCCCAAATGACATCAGATATTCATTTAAGCAAAGGCGAGATTTCATTGGTGACGGCGATTCCCGTTATTCTCGGATCGCTTCTCCGCATTCCATTAGGGTATTTGACGAACAGGTATGGGGCGCGGCTGATGTTTATGATCAGCTTCATCCTGCTTTTGTTTCCTGTGTTTTGGATCAGTATCGCGGATTCTCTGTTTGATTTAATCGCGGGCGGCTTTTTCTTAGGGATCGGCGGAGCGGTATTCTCCATTGGAGTGACCTCCCTTCCGAAATATTATCCGAAAGAAAAGCACGGTGCCGTCAATGGAATTTACGGTGCCGGAAACATCGGCACCGCCATTACCACATTTGCGGCGCCGGTTATTGCTCAAGCTGCGGGATGGAAAGCAACCGTGCAGATGTATCTGGTTTTGCTGGCTGTATTCGCATTACTGCACGTTTTATTCGGCGACCGGCATGAAAAGAAGGTCAAAGTTTCCGTAAAAACTCAAATGAAAGCCGTTTACCGAAATCATGTGCTTTGGTTTTTGAGCCTGTTTTATTTTATTACGTTTGGCGCCTTTGTCGCCTTTACTATCTATCTTCCGAACTTTTTGGTTGAGCATTTTGGGCTGACCCCGGCGGATGCCGGTCTGCGGACGGCCGGCTTTATTGCGGTCTCTACGCTGCTCAGGCCTGCGGGAGGATTTCTTGCTGATAAAATGAACCCGCTCCGCATTTTGATGTTCGTTTTCGCGGGTCTTACGCTATCAGGCGTTATGCTGTCATTCTCGCCGGCGATCGGCCTTTATGCGTTTGGGTCATTAACGGTGGCGGTCTGCTCAGGTATTGGGAACGGAACGGTATTTAAACTGGTGCCTTTCTATTTTTCAAAGCAGGCGGGAATTGCCAACGGGATTGTGTCTGCTATGGGCGGACTGGGCGGCTTTTTCCCTCCGCTGATTCTGGCAAGTGTATTTCAGGCAACAGGCCAATATGCCATCGGCTTTATGGCGCTTTCGGAGGTTGCGTTGGCGAGCTTTGTCCTTGTGATCTGGATGTATTGGCAGGAAAAAATGAAAACACATACAGAGAGAAGCAGTCAGAGCCTCCATTCATAATGATCCATTCACAAGATTGTTAGTTTTTCCTGGATGAGTGCAAATCAAGTCACGTTACAATAAACATACGCAACGTGACTTTCTTCGAGGTGAGTTCATGAATATTCTCTCTGTCCGAAAATCTGATAAAGAACTTCTTTCCCGCGAACTCCATGAATTGCTGAAAACGATCAGCACGAAAAGGAAAATGAAAAAACACACGTATTTGTTTCAAGAAGGAATGGATGCAGAAGAGCTTTATCTGATCCAATCAGGACTTATTGAAATCGGCAAGCTGACATCTGACGGCAAAGACCTGACGCTTAGAATCTGCCAAAAAAACGATATTGTCGGGGAACTGACATTGTTTACAGAAGAGCCGAGATATATGCTCAGCGCAAAAGTGTTAGAGGGTGGCGAGGTGCTCGTCATTAATAAAAACAAGCTGGAAAAGGAATTAATCCAAAATGGTGATTTGACTTTTGAATTTATGAAATGGATGAGCACCCATCTCCGGAAAATTCAGTCCAAAATCAGGGATCTGCTTCTTCACGGCAAAAAAGGGGCGCTCTATTCTACTCTTATCCGCTTATCAAACAGCTACGGGGTGGAACGAAGCGACGGGATTCTGATCAACATTGTGCTGAGACAAATCAGGATTTGGCTAAGTTTTGCGCGGCGGCGAGAGAAAGCGTCAACCGCATGCTGGGAGACCTTCGCAAACAAGGGGTTATTTCGATAGACGAAGCCGGGAAAATTATTTTGCACAAGCGGGACTATTTACGATGTGAGATCGAGTGTGAAAACTGTCCGCTGGAGATCTGTAATATTGACTGAAAAAACAAGGACAGCCGCTGTCCTTGTTTTTTATTACGCCATATATGTACACATGACCGCGAAAAAGAAGCCGGCGTTTGCGATTTCAAGAATGCCGATTTTTTTCGCGGACCAATCTCTCCCGTGAAAATACCATGCCCGCAAACTGCTTGGGATAAAAGCAAAAAACGCCCAGCCTGCACCGAGAAGAGCCGATAATAAGGGAAGGAGCAGATGATATCCCCATGACCAGTATGCAAATGTTCTGTTTTTTCTCTCACGGATGACTGATTTCACATAAAAAGAACTTCCGATAAAAAATAAAGCAGATTGCAAGAATAGAAACCAAGCCCAGCCGTCAAGGGCTCCCGTTCCCAGCCAGCAGCTCGCAAGCCCGCCTGAACAAAAGAACAGGACACCCGCAGCATCGTTCGTCAGCGCTCGTTCGTTTTTTCGGCGGGCATAATGCATATGGATAAGAAACAGCGGCAGTAAAGAAACGCCCACCCAGATGAGATGGGGCTTATGAACGGCAGAAACGGTCAGAAAGCAGCAGGCCGGTACACCGTAGTACCATATCCACTTTTGATAGGGTTTGAGCTGTTTCTTTTTCAAGGCAAGTGAAACGGGATAAACCGTCAAATAAAGGAAAAGCCAGCCTAGAAAGAGCGGAATATGCCAGAAAACCGGGCCTCCCTTGACCATGCCGAGTAAAAATGGAATCAGCAGCATCGCCCATGCGCCGTGCTGCTTCGGAATCATCGCCTTCATCAAAATCCTCCTTTTTACTTCATTATAAATGCAGGCATCCTCCTGATAAGTGACATTCATCATACAAGCTGTGAACTATATTCCTGCCGTGCAGGCTCAATCGGGCTACACTAAAGCTATCCTTAGCACGGGAGGCTTTCCTATGAATCAGTGTGACTATTTATTATGTCTGAAACAACTTCCTATGTTTAATGAAGTGCCTCTGTCCATCGTCGCAGCCTTATTGAAAAACGGGACGTTTATCCGCGGCTCGTCTGATCAGTCTCCATCCTTTCTTCATTCACAATCCGTATATATCGTATTAAAAGGCAGTATCCGTTTTAAGGACAGCAGGCTCCCTGAAGGCTCGCAAACCGTTGCGCTGTGGGAAAAAGGCGCTGTGTTTCCGGTTGATGAAAAAGGCGGACTGTCTCTATCGCCTTTTATCTCAGTTAATGCTTCCCCGGACATTCTGGCACTCCATATTCCATATTCTATGTTCAAGCAAATGATGTCTTACCATCCGCGGCTGCAAATGAACTTTTTGGCGATGCTTCAGCAAAATGTCTTTTGTTCCTATCAATTGTTTTTACGGTATCTCCATACATCACAGGATGAAAGCGCAGAGCCCGGTTCTTAAATAGAGCCGGGTTTTTCTTTGAATCTAAGGCGGCTAAATGATTCAGGCGCCCTTCCTTCTTCTGTATGTGGACGTTTTGTGAAAAAAGCAGAGTGTGTGACATAGTTCACAAGGTAACATGATGTCTCTGTTTATAGTGTACATAGCATCACCTGACTCGGAAGGAGTGAACGATCATGAAGAAAAAGAAAATGAGTCCGTTGTTCAGGAGATTAAACTATTTTTCTCCTATCGAACATCATTCAAATAATCATAGCCAAACCACCCAAGAAGATCGTGATTGGGAGAATGTATACAGAAACAGATGGCAGTACGACAAAGTCGTTCGCTCCACCCACGGTGTCAACTGCACGGGGTCTTGCAGCTGGAATATTTACGTGAAAAACGGAATTGTCACGTGGGAAGGACAAAACTTGAATTATCCATCTACAGGTCCGGATATGCCTGATTTCGAGCCGAGAGGCTGTCCGCGGGGGGCCAGTTTTTCGTGGTACATCTACAGCCCGCTGCGTGTGAAATACCCATACGTGCGCGGTGTGCTGATCAATTTGTGGCGGGAAGCATTGCAGGCTCATCAAAATCCATTGGATGCCTGGAAATCAATCGTCGAACACCCTGAAAAAGCGAAGTCTTATAAACAGGCAAGAGGGAAAGGCGGTTTTGTGCGCGCTGAATGGCCGGAGGTGCTGAAGCTGATCTCGGCCTCTCTGCTGTATACAGTGATGAAATACGGGCCTGACCGGAATGTCGGTTTTTCCCCGATTCCGGCGATGTCCATGATCAGCCATGCGTCAGGCTCCCGGTTTATGTCTTTAATGGGCGGCCCAATGCTCAGTTTTTATGACTGGTATGCGGATCTTCCCCCGGCGTCCCCGCAAATTTGGGGTGACCAGACGGACGTTCCGGAAAGCAGTGATTGGTACAATTCCGGCTATATCATCACATGGGGCTCAAACGTTCCGTTGACGAGAACGCCTGATGCGCATTTTTTGGCGGAAGCCCGCTATAAAGGCGCCAAGGTCATTTCAGTCAGCCCGGATTTTGCGGAATCCTCCAAGTTCGCCGATGACTGGCTGAGTATCCGCCAAGGGACTGACGGGGCGCTTGCGATGGCAACGGGTCACGTCATTTTGCAGGAATTTTACGTGAATCAAGAGACAGAGCATTTTATCAAGTATGCAAAGCAATACACGGATTTTCCATTCCTCGTTACCCTGTCAAAAAAAAATGGCGTGTATACAGCGGGGCGGTTTCTGCATGCGAAGGACATCGGGCGGCAGACAAAGCATGATCAGTGGAAGCCCGCGGTCTGGAATGAACAGACAGGCGCGTTTGCCATACCGCAAGGAACAATGGGCTCCCGCTGGGACGGTCAGAAGAAATGGAACCTGCATATGATCGATGAAGACACCGGGGAACAGATCGAGCCCCGTCTCTCTGTACTTGGAATAGAGGACGAAATTGGCACGGTGCGCATTCCGTATTTTTCAAATGACGGAAACAAAGTGCTTGAGCGGGATCTTCCGATTAAAAAAGTAAACCTGAATGGCGAAGAGGTGTACGTCACGACCGTGTTTGACTTGATATTGGCCAACTACGGCGTGAACCGGGGCATCGGCAAACAAGCAGCTGTATCCTATGATGATCCTCGTCCGTTTACACCTGGCTGGCAGGAACGGATCACAGGAATTAAAAGAGAAGCCGTCATTCAGATTGCCAGGGAGTTTGCCCAAAATGCGATCGATACGGACGGCAGATCCATGATTATCGTCGGGGCGGGGATCAACCACTGGTTCAACTCCGACACGATCTACCGTGCGGTGTTAAATCTTGTTTTACTCGTAGGCGCGCAAGGCGTAAACGGCGGAGGCTGGGCTCATTATGTGGGACAGGAAAAGCTCCGTCCCGCTGAAGGATGGCAGACGATTGCAACTGCAAAGGACTGGGAAGGCGTGCCTAAGCAGCAAAACGGCACCTCATTTTTCTACTTTGAGACAGATCAGTGGCGTTATGAGGACCAGCCGATCAGCGATTTGGCTTCACCGATTGCTGCGTCATCCCGCTACAAGCATCACGCTGATTACAATGTGCTGGCTGCCAGATTAGGATGGCTGCCGTCTTATCCGACATTCAATCAAAACGGCATTGATTTGTACAAAGAAGCTGAAAAAGCGGGGGCGGCGGCACCAGAAGACGTCGGTGCGTACGTGGCCTCACAGCTTCAAGAGAAAAAGCTGAAATTCGCGATTGAAGATCCTGACAATGAAGTGAACTTCCCAAGGAATCTCTTCGTATGGCGGGCCAATCTGATCTCCAGCTCAGGAAAAGGGCACGAATATTTTCTCAAGCATCTGCTGGGGACGACAAACGGTTTGATGAATGACGACAGCGACAGCATCCGTCCTGAAGAAATCAAATGGCGGGAGCAGGCGCCGGAAGGAAAGCTTGACTTGTTAATCAATCTTGATTTTCGAATGGCGGGTACGGCGCTGTATTCCGATATCGTGCTGCCGGCGGCGACATGGTATGAAAAACACGATCTCAGCAGTACGGATATGCATCCGTTCATTCACCCTTTTGCTCCGGCCATCTCGGCACCGTGGGAATCGAGGTCAGACTGGGATATTTTCAAAGCCCTCTCAAAAGCGGTTTCCGATCTTGCGGAAGAAGTCGAGATGGAGCCGGTGAAAGAGGTTGTCGCGACGCCGCTCCTTCATGACACCATGCAGGAATTGGCCCAGCCGTTCGGCAAAATCAATGACTGGAGCAAAGGTGAATGTGAAGCGATTCCGGGAAAAACGATGCCGAATATCCAAGTCGTCGAACGGGATTACAAGCATATTTTTCATAAAATGACCGCGCTCGGTCCAAACGCTGCTTTAAAACCGAGCGGAACAAAAGGCATGAGCTGGTCGATAGCCGATGAATATGAATCACTCAAAAAGAGACTGGGAGAAACCGAAACGGACAGTGTTGCAAAGGGATGCCCGAATATAAGTGAAGCAAAGCAGGCGGCGGAAGCGATTTTAACCCTGTCGTCCACTTCAAATGGAAAAGTCGCCGTCAAAGCATGGGAGTCACTTGAAAACATCACAAATCTGAAGCTGAAAGACCTTGCGGAAGAGCGGGAGGAAGAATGCTTTACGTTCGAGCAAATTACAGCCCAGCCGAAAACGGTCATCACCTCTCCGGCCTTTACCGGCTCAGAAAAAGGGGGGCGCAGATACTCGCCGTTTACGACAAATGTGGAAAAATTAATCCCATGGCGGACACTGACGGGCAGACAATCCTACTATGTCGATCATGAACTGATGATGGAATTCGGTGAAACGATGGCGACATTTAAACCGATCCTTCAGCACCGTCCGTTTCTGAGCAAGCGGCCTGATCAGGAGGGGAAAGAAATCGTCCTCAACTATTTGACGCCGCATAATAAATGGTCCGTCCACAGCATGTATTTCGATTCCCTGCCGATGCTGACGCTGTTCCGCGGAGGGCCGACCGTGTGGATGAATAAAGATGACGCAGAGGACACGGATATCAAGGACAATGATTGGATTGAATGTTTCAACCGAAACGGTGTTGTCGTCGCGAGAGCTGTTTTGTCCCACCGGATTCCTAAAGGGATGGCGTTTATGCATCATGCTCAGGACCGCCACATCAACGTGCCCGGCACAAAGCTGACGAATAACCGGGGCGGCACCCATAATAGCCCGACAAGGATTCACGTCAAGCCGACACAGATGATCGGAGGCTACGCCCAGCTCAGCTACGGCTTTAATTATTACGGTCCGACAGGGAACCAGCGTGACCTGAATGTCGTCATCCGCAAGCTGAAGGAGGTCGATTGGCTTGAAGATTAAAGCGCAAATCGGTATGGTCATGAACTTGGATAAATGCATCGGCTGCCACACATGCAGCGTCACCTGCAAAAACACGTGGACAAACCGCTCCGGTGCGGAATATATGTACTTCAATAATGTAGAAACAAAGCCGGGCATCGGCTACCCGAAGCAATGGGAGGATCAGGACAAATATAAAGGCGGCTGGACTTTAAAAAAAGGAAAGCTCGGGCTGAAATCCGGCCCGAAAACGAATCGGCTGGCAGGCCTTTTCTATAATCCGAATCAGCCGACGATTGATGATTACTATGAACCTTGGAATTATGATTATGAAACATTAACAAACAGTCCGCAGAAAAAACACCAGCCGGTGGCGCGCCCGAAATCGTCACTGACGGGGGATTTCATGAATATCGAATGGGGCCCGAACTGGGAGGATGATCTCGCGGGCGGCCACATTACGGGGCTTGAAGATCCAAACGTGCAAAAAATGGAGGAATCGATCAAAACGGAATTCGATGAAGTCTTTATGATGTATCTGCCGCGTATTTGCGAGCACTGCATCAACCCGGCGTGCGTCTCATCCTGCCCGTCCGGCGCCATGTACAAACGCGAGGAAGACGGCATTGTGCTCGTGGATCAAAACGCCTGCCGTTCATGGAGATATTGCGTCTCATCCTGTCCTTATAAAAAAGTCTATTTTAACTGGAAAACAAACAAAGCGGAAAAATGCACACTCTGCTTTCCGCGTTTGGAGGCGGGACTGCCGACCATCTGCTCTGAGACGTGTGTTGGCAGAATCCGCTACCTCGGCGTCATGCTGTACGACGCGGACAAAGTGGAGGAAGCGGCATCTGTTGAAAATGAAAAGGATCTCTATCATTCCCAATTGGACGTTTTTCTCGATCCGAATGATCCTGAGGTTGCCAGACTGGCAAAAGAACAAGGCATCCCGGATGAATGGATAGAGGCCGCGCGAAAATCGCCGATCTATAAAATGATCATCGACTGGAAGATTGCGCTCCCGCTTCATCCTGAGTACCGCACGCTGCCGATGGTTTGGTACATACCGCCGCTCAGCCCGATTATGAATCTCTTTGAAGGAAAAGGCAGCCGGCAAACGGCGGAAGACATTTTTCCGGCTATCGACCAAATGAGAATCCCGATTGACTACTTGGCGCAGCTATTAACGGCGGGAGACACGGACCATATTCGGTCAACGTTAAAGAAAATGTCTGTCATGCGCCAGTATATGAGAGCAGTCCAGACGAATAAATCCATTGACCCGGCACTCATCTCCAGTGTCGGTCTGACAGAACGGCAAATTGAAGACATGTATCGGCTGCTGGCGATCGCCAAATATGACGACCGCTTTGTGATTCCGAGCAGCCATCGGGAAGAAGTGTCAGATTTATACGCTGAACAAGGGAGCTGCGGCTTATCATTTTCAGGCGGCCCCGGGTCTTGTTTCTAATTTTTGAAAAATGAGGTGTAACAAGATGAACACCATAGACCGGCAAATTACGTTCTCCGCTCTTTCCTGTCTTCTCTCTTATCCGGACGAAGACTGGAGAGCTGAGCTTCCTGATTGGAAGACTCTTCTCCTTGACATCAGCAGCCAGGAAATCCGGGAGAAGCTGCTGCGCTTTTTGAAGGCGGCAGCCGGATTTTCTCAGGAAGCGCTGATTGAACACTATGTCTATACGTTCGATTTCGGGAAAAAAACGAACATGTATGTCACCTACTTTAACTCAGGCGAGCAAAGGGAACGCGGCATTGAATTGCTGCATTTAAAGAACACATACCAGCAATCCGGTTTCCTCCCGACAGAGAAAGAACTGCCTGATTATCTGCCGCTTATGCTTGAATTTGCGGCGATTGCGGAAATTGAAGCCGCAAGAAGCGTATTTGAGAAATATCTGTCCAATGTGAGGGAGCTGGCGTCCCGCCTCGAAAAAAATGACAGCATATACGCCGGGCTGCTGCATGTCCTGCTTGCCGCGCTGGAAGATATCGGCGTACATGAAAGCAAAGAAGGGGCTGTTCAGGCATGAACGGGCAGATCCTCTGGGGCGTGATGCCATACATTGTATTGACGATCTTTATCGGCGGACATATTTACCGCTATCAGCATGACCAGTTTGGCTGGACGGCTAAATCAAGCGAGCTGTTGGAAAAGAAAAAACTTGCGGCGGGCAGCACCCTTTTTCATTGGGGCCTGCTGTGCGTCATCGGCGGCCATATCATGGGAATTCTGATTCCGGAAGCCGTGTACTCCGCCATTGACATTTCCGAGCATACGTATCACAAAATGGCGATTGGCGCGGGCCTGCCTGCAGGGGTCGCGGCGTGTATCGGCCTGTTCATCCTGACGTACAGAAGGCTGTTTGACAAAAGAATCCGCAACACCAGCTCGCCGGCGGATTTTCTCACGCTCATTCTGCTGCTGTTTATGATGCTGACGGGCGTTGCGGCCACGTTTCTCAACATTGATTCGAAAGGCTTTGATTACCGGACAACAGTGGGGCCGTGGTTCAGGGAGCTCATTTTGTTCAGGCCTGATGCCTCTTTGATGGAGAGTGTCCCGCTATGGTTTAAGTTTCATATCATCATTGGATACATCGTTTTTATCCTCTGGCCGTTTACGAGATTGGTTCACGTGTTCAGCCTGCCGCTCAAGTACTTGACTCGCAGCTATGTTGTATATCGAAAACGCTAAACACCTCCTTGCAAAAGGGGAATAATTTTTTCAACGGTTGCTGAAAACGCTCTTCTCCTTCATCACAGGAAGCCTCATCATAAGCCTTTCCGCTCGGGCGGGGAGGCTTTTTCATATGTTTACAGGCCGGAGAATAGAGGGTATAAAGAGATATCGGATCAGATTGGAGAGAGTCGGGATGCTGAAAAGGAGACTGGAATTTTGCTTTTTATATATGATGCTGATCGGAGCATATGTCATATGGTTTTTTCCGGTTTCCAGGCTTGAGTTTTACGGCGGATTGCTTTGCTATGCAAGCATTATCCTGTTCAGCATTTATTCGTTAATCTTAGAAAACCGCACCTCGCAGCACACGCTGTTATGGATCCACATTCTTATCTTTTTTCCGATCGCCGGGTACTTATTTTACCTATTCTCCGGCCAGCTTTATGAAAAAGGCAAGCTGTTCAGGTCAAAACGGACGTATAACCGGGAAAAGCTGAGAACGATATTTGATATGGAGCAAACTCCCGACCTGTCCGGATTGAAAGGAAATCAGAAGCGTTTCTTTCAATATTCAATCAAAGCTGCCCACATGAATATCAATACAAAAAGCAGGCTGAAGGTGCTCAAAAACGGGGATGAAACTTTTCCGGAGCTGTTTGAAGCGCTCCGGGGGGCAGCATCATTTATACATATTGAATATTACCTGTTCAAATCAGACATGCTCGGGCACAAGATGATGGAGATTATGATGGAGAAAGCGCGTCAAGGCGTGGAAGTGCGGTTTTTGTTCGATGCGGCCGGCAGCCTGAAGCTGTCCGGAAAAGATATTAAAAAACTGAAACGCGCGGGCGTGAACATCGTCCCGTTCCTGCCGCTGAAATACGGCTTTTTCAACCAGAAATTCAATTTCAGAAATCACCGCAAGATCGTCGTCGTTGACGGGGAAATTGGTTTTGTCGGCGGGCTGAATGTCGGCAAGGAATATATCAGCAAAGACAAAAACGTCGGCTTTTGGCGCGACACCCATATGAAAGTCGAAGGAGAAATCGTTCAGACGCTCCACAGCATTTTTATGCTTGATTGGGAATACGTTTCTGATGAGGTGCTTATTGATCAGAAAGCATACAGCCGCCCGGTTCCGGCAGAAAGCGGCGGCGTCTATCAAGTCGTTCCGACAGGCCCCGATATGAAGGAGCGGATGAGCGATCTGTATTATGCCATGATCGCGGCGGCCGAATCGTCTGTATGGATCGCGACGCCTTATTTCGTGCCGAATGAGCCGATCCGCACGGCGTTAAAGGAGGCTGCCGCAAGAGGCGTCCAAGTGCGTGTTGTCATGGTGCCGGAAACCAATGACGGGTTTCTAACCCAGTATGCGACGAGGTCTTATTTCCCCGAGCTTCTTCGGGAAGGAATTGAAGTCTATTCCTATCAAAAGGGCTTTATGCATCAAAAGGTACTCATCACCGACGGAAACCTTGCTTCTGTCGGGACGGCGAATATGGACATGAGAAGCTTTCAGCTGAACTTTGAAGTCAATGTGTTTTTTACAGATCAAGAGGCGGTCAAAGATCTTGAAGCGCATTATCTGGAGGATATGAGAGAGTCTGAGAAAATCAGCCCCGTCCGTTTTTATAAGCGCGCATTATGGGAAAGAACGAAGGAATCCTTCGCACGGCTATTTTCAGGCGTTTTGTAAAAAACGCTTTAAAAACTCCTTGTGTATAGTATAATTGAGAAATATTATCATTGAGTGCGAGGCGCAAGGAGGACAGAATCGTGCTGCGACAATTTTTTTCTTATTATAAACCGTACAAAAAGCTGTTTTTTCTCGACTTCTTTTCTGCCATCGCAGGCGGGTTGATGGAGCTGAGTTTTCCTCTGATTGTCAATTACTTTATCGATACATTGCTCCCGGGGCGGGATTGGAGTCTGATTATTTTGACTTCTATCGCTTTGTTCGGGGTGTACGCTCTCAGCTCGGCACTTCAGTATGTTGTGACGTATTGGGGCCATATGCTCGGTATTAACATTGAAACCGATATGCGGAAAAAGCTTTTTGACCATCTGCAAAAGCTTTCGTTCAAATTTTACGATAACAACAAAACGGGCAGTTTAATGTCTAAGCTCACCAATGATTTGATGTATATCGGAGAAACGGCCCACCACGGACCCGAGGACCTGTTTATCGCGATCATGACGATTTTGGGCGCTTTCGGCGTCATGCTGTTCATTAACTGGCAGCTCGCGCTGTTGACCTTTATCATTATGCCGGTCGTCATTTGGCTTGCTTTGTATTTCAATAAAAAAATGACCTCCGCGTTTACAAAACTGAACAAAGATGTCGGTGATTTCAGCGCGAGGGTCGAAAATAACATCGGCGGCATCCGCCTTGTCCAGGCTTTCAGCAATGAAGCGTTTGAAAAGCAGCGGTTTGACGTGAACAACCAGCGGTTCCGCAAGACAAAACTGACGTCATATAAAATCATGGCCAAAAACGGTTCAATCAGTTACATGCTGACAAGATTCGTCACGCTGTTCGTCCTGTTGTGCGGCACATGGTTCGTCATTCGCGGATCATTATCCTACGGAGAATTCGTTGCTTTTGTGCTGCTGACGAACGTTCTGTTCCGTCCGATTGATAAGATCAACGCAATTATTGAGATGTATCCGAGAGGCATTGCCGGTTTTAAAAGCTTTATGGAAATACTGGAAACGGAGCCTGATATCAAGGATGCCCCGCACGCGAGACATGTACCCGGTTTAAAAGGGAATATCCGCTATGATCATGTGTCATTCGGCTATGAAGAAAACAATCCGGTGCTGTCCGGCATCAATTTATCCATTCATGCGGGGGAGACAGTCGCATTTGTCGGGCCTTCGGGAGCGGGGAAATCAACGCTGACAAGTCTGCTTCCGCGTTTTTATGAGCCGTCTGAAGGCGTCATATCCATCGACGGCATCGACATTAAGGACATGACGCTGTCATCTCTGCGGGGACAAATCGGCGTCGTCCAGCAGGATGTCTTTCTGTTTTCCGGCACATTACGGGAAAACATTGCTTACGGGCGGCTGGACGCGTCTGAGGAAGAGATCTGGCAGGCCGTCCGGCAGGCGCATTTAGAGGATTTGGTAAACGGGTATCCCGACGGTTTGAACACGGTGATCGGCGAGCGCGGCGTGAAGCTGTCAGGCGGGCAGAAACAGCGGCTTTCCATCGCCAGAATGTTTTTGAAAAACCCGTCGATCTTAATTTTGGATGAGGCTACATCAGCTCTCGACACAGAAACGGAAGCCGCCATTCAAAAGTCTCTGCAAAAACTGTCTGAAGGACGCACGACTCTTGTGATCGCCCATCGGCTGGCTACGATTAAGGATGCGGACCGGATCGTCGTCGTTACGAAAGAAGGCATTGCTGAACAAGGACACCATAAGGAACTGCTGGCATCCGGCGGCATGTACCAGAGACTTCATCAGGCGCAATTCGGCGAGCTGATTCATTAATAAAGAAAAAAGGAGAGACGAACGGGGCCGAGCGGCCTCCTGTCTCTCCTTTTTTTATGTATCCGTATTTAATGGGCTTCTTTTTGCGCAGGTTCGATCATATGTTTGAAACGGTCAATAAGCTGAACCGCTTTCTTTCCTTCCACTACAATTAAATATTCTTGTTCTTTATGAGCCATTCTGAAAGTTTCCAGTTCGATGATATCTTTGATTTTGCACATCGTTTTTTTAGAGTAGATATACAGCTCGTGGCCTCCTGTGTGGCAAAGCTGATAAAGCTGAAGCATGTTTCTTAAAGTGAATTTCTTAGCGGCTATTTTCAAAGATGTAATGTTTTTCATGTGTTTTCTCCTCCGTCTGATGGTCTGTTATTTCGGAAATTCCCCAGATAATCGGGTGATAAACCTGGTTATGATTTCCACCTCAGCACGCCTCCCGCCAGGCGTTTGACTCCGCGGATGGCGCTTAATTCTTCGACGAGCCGAAGCAGCGCCCGGTCTTTCTCTTTTGCTTCAATCATAAAGTCGATGTCCGTATCCCATTGTCTGAACCGCTCCAGCACCGGCAGGATGAAATTCGCATCCACATAGTCGGCATGACTGCGGATAGCTGCTTCTGATTTTGGTGAGGAGAGGTGGACTTTCGGCCTTAAGCCGATCCGTTGCCATGTTTTAATCATCCGCGGGAGAATGTCATCCAAATCAGCGTCATCGGTCGGATTGGCGTAAAAATGGTGGTAATCAAACACAAATGGAATGCCTTCTTGTTCACATACACTGAGTGTTTCTTCAGACGTATACGTTTTATCATCGTTTTCCAAAGTCATCCGCTGTTTGATAATATCGGGGAGCTCTTTCAAGTTCATGCCGAAACGGCCAAGCGCGCTTTGTTTGTCGCCGTAAGCGCCCCCGACATGAATGTTAATGACGGCACGATCCGCGATGCCCATAGCGTCCAGCATGTCATAATGATAGGCCATATCCTTGACCGCATTTGCGGTAATCTCCTGTTTCGGGCTTGTGAAAAGGGTGAACTGGTTCGGATGAAAACTCGTTCTGAGATCATATTTTCTGACCAGCTCGCCGATCTCGCGGAACTCCTGGCGAAACGGCGTGACAAAATCCCACCGCACATCCGGATGGGTGGCGAGCGGCACAATCGAGCTTGAGAACCTGTACAGCGGGATGCCGTGTCCGATCACATAGTGGATGGTGCGCAGCGTATTGGTAAGATTTGCTTTCGTCACAGAAAGCAGGGCCTCTTTCCGTTCGCTTGCGGAAAGTGTTGTATAGCGCGCATACGTTAAGGTTTTTGCGGGGGATGCGTCCCAAAGACACGTGGCGTTTGAGACGAATCCGAATTTGAACAGCATAGGGTTTCTCCTTTATAAAAAATAAGATATGGCCTTACCCAGCCATTCTGCAGGAAGCTGTCTGACGGAGCGCTGTTTCACTTTTTCTAAGGTGAGGAGCTCGGATTTTTCGATGTCCTGCTTTATGGTTGAGAGCACTTCCTCAGTAAAGGTCTCATCATTAATGATGACATTCACTTCTTCATTCCAGAACAGGCTCCGTTTATCAAAATTCGGCGTGCCGATAATGCTGATACGGTCATCAATAATGAGGGCTTTGACATGATAAAAGCCTTGATAATACCGGTAGATGAGGCAGCCGGCCTTCAGAAGCTCGGGATAATAGGCAAAAGCTGTTTCCCGAACGAGCGGGTGGTCTGACTTCATTGGCACAATCAAAGTCACTTTGACGCCTTTTCGGCAGGCCGAAATAAGCGCTGCCTGAAGCTTTTTGCTCGGTACATAATAAGGCGTGCAGATAATGATGTTTTTCTCCGCTTTAAGGATGCAGCTTTCATAATGCGATTCAAGCGAAAAACCGTCAGACGCATATGTCCTATGAGTGATATTCCCTTCGGATAACGGCGGATAAACCTCGGGTGATTCCAGTGTTTTTCCGGTGCTTCGTTTCAGATCGTTTGCAAAAAGAGTCTGGAGATCCGCAGTGCCTTCGCCGGTCATCCGCAGGTGATAATCCTCCCAGTTTCCGAACTTCGCTTTTTTGCCGAGATACTCTTCCGCGATATTAAATCCGCCGACATAGCCGATTTTGCCGTCAATGACGGTCACTTTCCGGTGATTCCGTTTTTGCAGCCTGAAAAAAAGATACGGAAATCCCGGTTTGTTCAGAAAATGAACGTGAACGCCGGCTTTTTTCATTGTTTGAATGGAAGGTTTTTTCACTTGACGGCTGCCCGCCCAATCGAGCAGCAGATATACGGAGACGCCGGCCTGCGCCTTTTCTTTCAATAAATGAAACATATCATGGCAGACTTGGTCGTTCTTCATAATAAAAAACATCATATGAATAGAAGAGACGGCTTGGCGGATATCATCCGTCATTTGCTGCACAAGCTCGCCGCCGCAGTGAATGAGTCTGATATCACTCTTTTTCGGCGCGAAAACGGGTTCGTACGCCTGTTTTTTGTACGCCGCCCGGCCAAGCAGCATATCAAGCAGCATAAGTGCGATGAATATAATGAAAATGACAAGCAACACAAAAAAGACCTTCATACCGACGCCTCCTTTCCGAAGTATCGGTAGTGTGCCCCGAGAATCCGAATTTAATTATTGACTGAATACTCATTCATTATTTATGATAAAGTAAAGATATGACAATGAAGAGGGGAATCAGAACAAAGGGGGAGACAAGATGAACGCTTTTCTCATGGTAAACGCGCTGCTGTTCTTAGCTGTAACCGCTTACGCCGTTTATTTATTCGTTTACCTGAGCAGAACGAGGATTGCTTATATTAAGCTCGGCCAGAGGGAAGAATTTGATAAACGCCTGAAAGAACGCTTGCAGAAGATATGGGTGAATGTGTTCGGACAGAAAAAATTGCTGAAAGATAAAAAAAGCGGAATCATCCACGTTCTGTTTTTTTACGGTTTTATACTCGTTCAGTTCGGCGCTATTGATTTTATTCTGAAAGGGCTGCTTCCTGACCGGCATTTGCCGTTCGGCCCGCTTTATCCGGCATTTACCTTTTTTCAGGAAATTGTCACGTTTCTTATTTTAGTTGCCGTGGTCTGGGCGTTTTACCGGCGCTACATTGAAAAACTCGTCAGACTGAAACGAGGGTTTAAGGCGGGGCTTGTCCTCCTGTTTATCGGCGGACTGATGGTGACGGTGCTTCTCGGGAACGCCATGAACCTTTTATGGCACGATCATTCTCTGTCTTGGACTGAACCGATCGCTTCCTCGATTGCGTTTGTGCTCGGCGGTCTTTCAGCGCCGGTGGCAGCCGCCGTGTTTTATGTTTCATGGTGGCTTCATCTGTTGTTCCTGCTCAGCTTTTTAGTGTACGTGCCGCAATCAAAGCATGCGCACTTAATTGCGGGTCCGGCGAATGTGTTCCTCAGCAGGCTTGATTCAAAAGGAAAGCTGGAAAAAATCGATTTCACCGATGAGACAAAAGAAAGCTACGGCGTCGGAAAGATTGAAGACTTCCGCCGCTCTCAGCTTGTTGATCTTTATGCCTGCGTCGAGTGCGGACGCTGTACAAATATGTGTCCGGCCTCCGGTACGGGCAAAATGCTATCGCCGATGGATCTCATTTTAAAGCTCAGAGACCACCTGACGGAAAAAGGCGCTGCCGTGACGTCAAAATCTCCGTGGGTGCCCGCGCCCGTTTTTCAGCACACGAAAGCGAATCAGCTCGCAGCTGCTTCCTCAGGGGGAGGATCGCGTGAAGCGGCGGCAGCCATTGACTACAACCCGAGCTTAATCGGCGAGGTTATCACGGAAGAGGAGATCTGGGCGTGCACCACATGCCGCAATTGTGAAGATCAATGCCCGGTCATGAATGAACACGTTGATAAAATTATCGACCTGCGCCGCTATCTCGTGCTTACGGAAGGGAAGATGGACAGCGACGCGCAGCGGGCGATGACAAGCATTGAAAGACAGGGAAACCCGTGGGGCTTAAACCGGAAAGAGCGGGAAAACTGGCGGGAGCAGACCGATACGGAGATTCTGACGGTGAAAGAAATGAAAAAACAAGATAAAGAGTTCGAATACTTGTTTTGGGTCGGTTCAATGGGTTCCTATGACAACAGGAGCCAAAAGATTGCCGTCTCATTTGCAAAGCTGCTCAATGAAGCGGGCGTATCCTTTGCGATTCTCGGCAATAAAGAAAAAAACTCAGGCGATACACCGCGCCGTTTGGGCAATGAGTTTCTGTTCCAAGAGCTGGCGGAACACAACATCGGCGAATTTGAAAAACACGGGATCAAAAAAATCGTCACGATTGATCCGCACGCCTATAATATGTTCAAAAATGAATATCCGGATTTCGGATTCCGGGCCGAAGTCTATCATCATACTGAATTATTAGCCGAGCTAGTGTCGCAGGGGAAATTAAAACCGCTTCACCCGGTGAATGAAACGATTACTTTCCATGACTCATGCTATTTAGGCAGATACAATGAGGTGTATGAGCCGCCGAGAGCGATTTTAAAAGCTATTCCGGGTGTTCAATTGAAAGAAATGGAGCGAAGCCGTGAAAACGGAATGTGCTGCGGCGCCGGGGGAGGACTCATGTGGATGGAAGAAGAAACGGGAGCGAGAATCAACACGGCCCGGACCGAGCAGGCGCTTTCAGTCAGCCCGACGGTCATCAGCTCCGGCTGCCCTTACTGCCTGACCATGCTCGGTGACGGTACGAAAGCGAAAGAAGCCGAAGACGAGATCGGCACTTATGATGTCAGTGAATTGCTCGCCATGTCTGTATTCGGCGCGGAAAAACAAGAGTCTTTATAGAGAAAAGCAGGCCGCCCGCGCATATGCCGGCGGCTTTGTTTTCGCGCATCGGCCGAATTATGAAGGAACGGCTCTAAAATTTCTTAAATTACACTGTTAAGGGTAGCATATTCTGTTTTAATTTGTTTATAATGAGAGGTATGGTTTGTGAACAAAACAATACAAAATCGTTCTTATTATAGGATAGAAACAGATACATATAAGTAATAGAAAGGGAGTGTCCGACCTTGAGTATCAAACAATATTCTCAGGAACAGCTGAAGCAGATGGCTTTAGTTGAAATCGCTCACGAAATTTTCTCAGAACATAAAAAACCGGTTCCGTTCCAGGAGCTGCTGAATGAAATTATCTCCTTGCTCGGTGTTACGAAAGAGGAACTGGGTGACCGTATCGCCCAATTTTATACCGACCTCAACATTGACGGCCGCTTCATTGCTCTGTCAGACCAGACATGGGGGCTTCGCAGCTGGTATCCGTACGATCAGCTGGACGAAGAAACACAGCCGACTGTAAAAGCGAAAAAGAAAAAAGCGAAAAAAGCCGTTGAGGAAGATCTTGATCTTGACGAATTCGAGGAAGTTGATGAAGACGACATCGATCTCGATGAAATGGAAGAAGATATTGACCTTGACGCAGACAGCTTTGACGACGAAGATATCGATGAAGAAGATGACGACGAGCTTGAGATCGAAGACGATATGATTGAAGAAGATGAGGAAGAATATGATGATGAAGACGAGGATCGCAAAGACTGATCCCATATCAGCAAAACGATCTTGACTTTCATTGTCGAACTATGTAGTATGTATTTTGGGCTCTTCAAAAAGAAGAGAATTCATAAGAGTGCTACGCTCCCTTTCAAGAAATTGAAAGGGAGCTTTCTTATTTTCATCTCCCAAATTCTTTTACACATCATTTGTTTTTAGTGAAATGATTTTCTATAAAACGGCACATTTTAAAGAATGTAGCGCAGACCGAAGAGAGGAGCAAACGAAATGACGAAATACATTTTTGTAACCGGGGGAGTTGTATCTTCACTCGGAAAAGGAATTGTGGCAGCATCACTGGGCCGCCTTTTGAAAAACAGAGGCATGAGCGTCACTATCCAAAAATTTGACCCTTATATCAACGTTGACCCGGGAACGATGAGCCCGTATCAGCACGGTGAGGTATTCGTTACCGATGACGGTGCTGAGACTGACCTTGACTTAGGGCATTATGAGCGTTTCATTGACATTAATCTGAACAGATTCAGCAACGTGACGACCGGTAAAATCTACTCTGCCGTCTTGAAAAAAGAACGCCGCGGGGACTACCTCGGGGGAACGGTGCAGGTCATTCCGCATATCACAAATGAACTGAAAGACCGCGTTTACCGTGCCGGCAAAGAAACAAACGCGGATGTTGTCATTACTGAAATCGGCGGAACAGTCGGAGACATCGAATCTCTTCCGTTCCTGGAAGCCATCCGTCAAATGAAAAGCGACATCGGCCACGAAAACGTGATGTACATCCACTGTACGCTTGTGCCGTACATCAAAGCGGCGGGCGAGCTGAAAACAAAACCGACGCAGCACAGCGTAAAAGAGCTGAGAAGCCTAGGCATTCAGCCTAATATCATCGTCGTGCGCACAGAGATGCCGATTTCTCAAGATATGAAAGATAAAATCGCACTGTTCTGCGATATTGACACGAAAGCGGTTATCGAATGTGAAGATGCGGACAACCTTTACTCCATCCCGCTTAACCTTCAGGAGCAGGGACTCGATAAGCTTGTCTGCGATCATATGAAATTAGAGTGCAAAGAACCAGATATGACGGAATGGAAAGACCTTGTCACGAAAGTGAAAAACTTGTCTAAAACCATTACAATCAGTCTCGTCGGAAAATATGTCGAGCTTCAGGACGCTTACATTTCAGTCGTTGAATCACTCCGCCACGCGGGCTATGCGTTTGACGCCGATGTGAAGATCAAATGGATTAACGCTGAAGAAGTGACAGAAAGCAATATTCAAGAGCTGACAAGCGGCACAGACGGAATCATCGTGCCGGGCGGTTTCGGAGACCGCGGCGTAGAAGGAAAAATCATCGCCGCCAAGTATGCGCGTGAACAAAAAATTCCGTTCTTCGGCATCTGCCTCGGTATGCAGATTGCATCCATTGAATATGCCCGAAACGTATTAGGTCTGGAAGGGGCTCACTCTGCGGAGATCGATCCGTCTACTCCTTATCCGATCATCGACCTTCTTCCTGAACAAAAAGATGTCGAGGATCTTGGAGGAACGCTTCGTCTCGGACTGTACCCTTGTAAGCTTCAGGAAGACACGAAAGCTTTCGAAGCCTATGCGGATGAAGTGGTATACGAGCGCCACCGCCACCGTTATGAATTCAACAACGAATACAGACAGCAAATGGAAGAGAACGGTTTTGTGTTCTCAGGCACAAGCCCTGACGGCCGCCTTGTGGAAATCATCGAGCTGAAAGACCATCCTTGGTATGTCGCTTGCCAATTCCACCCTGAGTTCAAATCAAGACCGACAAGACCTCAGCCTTTATTCAAAGACTTTATCGGCGCTTCCGTACAAGCTGCAGAAGAGAAGTAATAAAAAAAAGACTTGCCTCCGTTAAGCGGCAAGTCTTTTTTCTGCATTAGGCATATTCCTGCATCATTTCCTTTAACGTAAAGGACAGTGCGTGATAGATATACAGGCCTGTCATTAATGAAGGAAACCCGTATCTTGTTCCGTCTTCATCGGGCAGAAGCGGCATTTTTAATTTGCTGTCAATATGAACATCGCAAAATTCCTCAATCCCGGTTTGGTCCTTGATGACGGGAGATACGCAGACGAGGCCGACGCCTTTTTCATAAAGCTTTTGAGCCAGCGCCTGTTCCTCAGCCGTGCCCGGACTCGAACAGAACATCAGCACTCTGTCGCTTTCTGTAATCGAATCAGCTGTATCCGGAAACGCTTTGACGGCAGGCATCGGTTCGGAGCCGAGTTCCGCCTCGCACAAAATGCCCTGCATCTCATTTGCGCCGTATAAATAAATGGAATGGCCGCTGACGGCTGCCTGCGCCAGCAGCCGCGCGCCGTCTTCTATTGCTTCGGATTCCTTATCCTGAATGCGGGAAAAAATGCCTGCAAGCTGCGTCGTAAAGATCTTTAACATGAGTGAAACCTCCTTTACACATACAAGAACAGTATACAACAAAAGAGAAAATGTCGGAAAGTAGACTATTATAATTAAAGGAAATGTGAAAATCAAACAGAATACATAAACAACTGCTTACTTTTGACGAAAATGATAATATTGGGGTGTAAAATGATGAATGAAAAGATTTTAATCGTAGATGACCAATACGGTATACGTATATTGCTCAATGAAGTGTTTCATAAAGAAGGGTACCAGACGTTTCAGGCTGCCAACGGCATTCAGGCGCTGGACATCGTAACGAAGGAACGGCCCGATCTCGTGCTTTTAGATATGAAAATCCCCGGCATGGACGGAATCGAAATTCTCAAACGAATGAAAATGATCGACGAATCCATCCGCGTTATTATTATGACCGCTTACGGAGAACTCGATATGATTAAGGAATCAAAAGAGCTCGGCGCGCTGACCCATTTTGCCAAACCTTTTGACATTGATGAGATCAGAGACGCAGTGAAAAAATATTTACCTCTAAAATCGAATTAATAAAATTAGAAACAATTATGTCATTGTGTTGCCGATTTGTCGAAAAGTTGGTATCCTAGAGATGGAGAAAAAGCGATCTGTTGTTTTACATATGACAGGTTTTTATGGTCATGCTATAGGGTGGAAAGCTTTTTTCGAGAAGAAGCAAATCAGGCTACATAAGGAGGACTTTCGACATGCCTTTAGTTTCAATGACGGAAATGTTGAATACAGCTAAAGAAAAAGGATATGCTGTTGGACAATTTAACTTAAATAACCTTGAGTTCACTCAAGCTATTTTACAAGCAGCACAAGAGGAAAAATCCCCGGTTATTCTTGGTGTTTCAGAAGGCGCGGGACGCTACATGGGCGGCTTCAAAACAGTGGTTGCCATGGTTAAAGCTCTTATGGAAGAATACAAAGTGACAGTACCTGTTGCCATTCACTTAGACCACGGTTCAAGCTTTGAATCTTGTGCGAAAGCGATTCATGCGGGTTTCACTTCTGTAATGATCGACGCATCTCACCATCCGTTTGAGGAAAACGTAGCAACTACAGCTAAAGTGGTTGAGCTTGCTCATTTCCACGGCGTTTCAGTTGAAGCTGAGCTCGGAACTGTCGGCGGACAGGAAGATGACGTTATCGCTGAAGGCGTAATCTATGCTGACCCTAAAGAGTGTCAAGAACTTGTAGAGCGCACTGGCATCGACTGCCTTGCACCTGCATTGGGTTCTGTTCACGGTCCTTACAAAGGCGAACCGAACCTTGGTTTCAAAGAAATGGAAGACATCGGCAAAACAACCGGCCTTCCGTTAGTACTTCATGGCGGTACAGGAATTCCGACTGCCGACATTAAAAAATCAATCTCACTTGGTACGGCTAAAATCAACGTAAACACTGAGAACCAAATTTCTTCTGCAAAAGCTGTCCGCGAAACATTGGCAGCTAAGCCGAACGAATACGATCCTCGTAAATATCTTGGACCTGCTCGTGAAGCGATCAAAGAAACGGTTATCGGCAAAATGCGTGAGTTCGGTTCTTCAAACCAAGCTTAATCCAAATGTAACACCCATAACCGCCTGACAGCTTTGACAGGCGGTTTTATGTCTTACCTTTAGAAAGCGCAATCATGTTTTACAGTTCTGAAAATTTATTACTGGGGAGGCTTTCCTTATGTTATTTTTCATTGATACAGCAAACATTGACGAGATTAAAGAAGCTTATGAACTTGGCGTTCTTGCCGGAGTTACGACAAACCCTAGTTTAGTGGCAAAAGAAGCTGACGTGTCTTTCCATGACAGACTGCGTGAGATTACGGAAGTCGTGAAAGGATCTGTAAGCGCGGAAGTCATTTCCCTGAACGCTGAAGAAATGATTGAAGAAGGTAAAGAACTTGCGAAAATCGCGCCGAATATCACGGTAAAAATTCCGATGACGTCTGAAGGATTAAAAGCCGTAAAAGCGCTGAGCGACCTGAACATTAAAACAAACGTGACGCTCATCTTCAGCGCCAACCAGGCGCTTTTGGCCGCCAGAGCCGGAGCGACTTATGTTTCTCCGTTCTTAGGCCGTCTGGATGATATCGGTCATAACGGTCTTGAACTGATTTCAGAAATAAGACAGATTTTTGACCTTCATGACATTGATACACAAATCATCGCAGCTTCCATCCGTCATGCGCAGCACGTGACTGAAGCCGCTTTACGCGGTGCCCATATCGGTACGATGCCGCTGAAAGTTATTCACCAGCTGACAAAGCACCCGTTAACGGATAAAGGCATCGAGCAATTCTTGGCAGACTGGAATAAATAAGGGCGAAAAGGGCGGCAAACCGGTTGCATCCGTTTGCCGCACCCTTATGTTTTCCTGTTTGACGGCGGGCCTTCAATATCAAAGTTCCCCGGAATGTAAACCCGGCGGGTCTCTGTGCATCCTATGTTAAAAATGCCCCGCAAAGCTTCGCTATTTTCTTCCTGTTATTTTATAATGTCCTTGTATTCTTTCTCTTCGAATTGGCTACATTTTGGACAAGAGCTTTATTTGCAGAGACAGAATAAAATGCCATTTTATTTACGCTCCGCAGCTATCTTCTTATGGAAGGAGACTATCATGGAAAAGTTGAATATTGCCGGCGGCGACCCGTTGAACGGAACCGTACATATCAGCGGCGCGAAAAACAGCGCCGTCGCATTGATACCCGCAACCATTCTGGCAAATTCCGAAGTAACGATTGAAGGGCTTCCGGAGATCTCAGATATTGAAACGCTGCGTGACCTGCTGAAAGAAATCGGCGGAAACGTCCATTTTGAAAAAGGAGAAATGGTCGTTGATCCTTCACCGATGATCAGCATGCCGCTTCCTAACGGCAAAGTGAAAAAACTCCGGGCTTCCTATTATTTAATGGGTGCGATGCTCGGGCGTTTCAAGCAGGCGGTCATCGGACTGCCGGGCGGATGCCATCTCGGGCCGCGGCCGATAGACCAGCACATAAAAGGGTTTGAGGCGCTTGGGGCAGAAGTCACCAATGAACAAGGCGCGATTTATCTGCGCGCCGAAAGGCTGAGAGGCGCACGGATTTATTTAGATGTCGTCAGCGTGGGAGCGACGATCAATATCATGCTTGCCGCTGTACTGGCTGAAGGAAAAACCGTGATAGAAAACGCCGCCAAGGAACCTGAGATTATTGATGTTGCCACATTGCTCACCAGCATGGGCGCAAAGATAAAAGGCGCCGGAACCAATGTGATCAGAATCGATGGCGTGAAAGAGCTGCACGGATGCAGGCATACCATCATCCCGGACAGAATTGAGGCGGGCACCTTTATGATCGCCGGCGCCGCGATGGGGAAAGAAGTCATTATTGATAATGTCATACCGACTCACCTGGAGTCTTTAACGGCAAAGCTCAGGGAAATGGGTTTTCACATTGAGACGAGTGATGATCAGCTGCTCATGCTCGGCGGGCAGAAGCAGATAAAACCGGTCGACGTGAAAACGCTTGTTTACCCGGGATTCCCGACTGACCTTCAGCAGCCGATGACATCTCTGTTAACGAGAGCGAGCGGCACGAGCGTCGTGACTGATACCATCTACTCGGCCAGATTTAAACATATTGATGAACTGAGACGGATGGGCGCCAACATGAAAGTGGAAGGCAGATCGGCTATTATCACCGGTCCGGCCGAGCTTCAGGGCGCAAAAGTAAAGGCGAGCGATCTGCGGGCGGGCGCTTGTCTGGTCGTAGCAGGGCTGATGGCTGACGGCGTAACCGAAATTACCGGTCTTGAGCATTTGGACCGCGGCTACAGCAATCTTGAGAAAAAACTCGAAGGTCTGGGCGCCACAATCTGGCGGCAAGGGCTGACGGACGAAGAAATAGAACAGCTGCAAAATTCATAGAAATGCGGACTTTTGAGAGGAGATCGTGTTGAAATGGAAAGAAGCTTATCAATGGAATTGGTTCGAGTTACTGAAGCGGCGGCTTTAGCATCTGCCAGATGGATGGGCCGCGGGAAAAAGGATGAAGCCGATGATGCGGCGACAAGCGCAATGCGTGACGTGTTTGACACGGTGCCGATGAAAGGCACGGTCGTGATCGGGGAAGGCGAGATGGACGAAGCGCCGATGCTTTACATCGGCGAAAAGCTCGGAAACGGATACGGCCCCCGCGTCGATGTCGCCGTCGATCCTCTTGAAGGCACAAACATCGTAGCCAGCGGCGGCTGGAATGCACTGACGGTGATCGCGGTCGCTGATCATGGAACACTGCTGAATGCTCCTGATATGTATATGGAAAAAATCGCGGTCGGACCTGAAGCGGTAGGCTACATCGATATCGAAGCTCCTGTCATTGATAACTTAAAAGCTGTTGCGAAAGCGAAAAACAAAGACATTGAAGATGTCGTGGCGACCATTTTAAATCGTGACAGACATGAAAGAATCATCTCTGAATTGCGTGAGGCGGGCGCCAGGATCAAACTGATCAATGACGGTGATGTCGCGGGCGCCATCAATACGGCCTTTGACCATACGGGCGTAGACATTCTTTTCGGTTCAGGCGGGGCTCCTGAAGGCGTGCTGTCTGCCGTTGCGTTAAAAGCGCTCGGCGGAGAAATCATCGGCAGGCTTCGTCCGCAAAGTGCAGAAGAGCAAGCCCGCTGTGAGCGGATGGGCCTTGATGTGTCCAAAGTGCTCCGTTTGGAGGACCTTGTGAGAGGTGACGACGCCATTTTTGCCGCAACGGGCGTAACGGACGGAGAGCTTTTGAAAGGCGTTCAGTTCAAAGGCTCCGTCGGCACGACCGAAAGTCTGGTCATCCGGGCGAAATCAGGAACGGTCCGATTCGTTGACGGAAGGCACAGCCTGAAGAAGAAACCAAATCTTGTCATCCGGCCATAAATAGAGAAAAGCGGGACGGGAAGTCCCGCTTTTCTTTTGCAAAAAAGAGTCAACCCTATCATTTATATGTCAAAGCATTATTTAAGTTGAATAATTTTTTAAAATGAGGTAAAAATAAAGAGTGCTGCGATTTTTCTGTGTAATTCCTTCTTTTGAGTACTGGGAAATTTTCAAATTCTACCGCATACAGACGATATAAATATTGATCTTCTCAAGTTTTTGTCCTCGCTTCCTTCAAAACTCATTAAGACATTCCTTTTTTAAAAAAAGCGCCGATCATGGGTGGAAGTGTTACCGATAGAAGTTCCTGAACGTTTTATAAAAGAATGTGCTTTGGCGGAATCATGCAAAGCAGCCGATTTTGAATGAAAACAGCAATACATTGACTATGAAAAGCGTGGTGTTTTTATGAAAGACGTATCTATTTCCTCTTTGGAAAATATGAAATTAAAAGAACTATACGAACTGGCAAGACATTATAAAATCTCCTACTACAGCAAACTGACCAAAAAAGAATTAATCTTTGCGATACTGAAAGCCAACGCCGAGCAGGAGGATCTTCTGTTTATGGAAGGCGTGCTCGAAATCATCCAATCGGAAGGATTCGGCTTCCTCAGACCGATTAATTACTCGCCAAGCTCAGAAGACATCTACATTTCTGCTTCCCAGATCCGCCGCTTTGATTTAAGAAACGGTGACAAAGTATCCGGCAAGGTGCGCCCGCCGAAAGAAAACGAACGCTATTACGGACTTTTGCACGTTGAAGCGGTAAATGGTGATGATCCGGAATCTGCGAAAGAGCGCGTCCATTTTCCTGCGCTGACTCCGCTTTACCCGGATCGCCAAATGGTGCTCGAGACGAAACCGAATTATCTCTCAACACGAATTCTCGATATGATGGCTCCCGTCGGATTCGGCCAGCGCGGTCTGATCGTAGCGCCGCCGAAAGCCGGTAAAACTATGCTGTTAAAAGAAATCGCTAACAGCATTACGACAAATCAGCCTGACGCTGAATTGATCGTTCTCTTAATTGACGAAAGACCGGAAGAAGTAACGGATATTGAACGTTCCGTAGCGGGCGATGTCGTCAGCTCGACGTTCGATGAAGTGCCGGAAAATCACATCAAGGTAGCTGAGCTTGTGCTGGAACGGGCGATGCGTCTCGTTGAACACAAAAAAGACGTTATCATCCTGATGGACAGCATTACCCGTTTGGCGCGTGCCTACAACCTTGTCATCCCGCCTAGCGGACGTACGCTTTCCGGCGGTATTGACCCGGCTGCATTCCATCGTCCGAAGCGCTTTTTCGGAGCCGCGAGAAACATTGAAGAGGGCGGCAGCCTGACCATTTTGGCGACGGCGCTCGTAGACACGGGCTCCCGGATGGATGACGTCATCTATGAAGAATTTAAAGGAACGGGCAACATGGAGCTTCACCTTGACCGTTCTCTTGCGGAAAGACGGATTTTCCCGGCGATCGATATCCGCCGCTCAGGCACACGGAAGGAAGAACTGCTCGTGCCGAAAGAGCATCTTGACCGTTTATGGGCGATCCGCAAATCGATGTCTGATTCTCCGGACTTCGCAGAGAAGTTTATGAGAAAAATGAAAAAAACGAAAACGAATCAGGAATTCTTCGATCTGATCAACCAAGAATGGAAGCAGGCAAACCTTTCATCATCAGCCCGCCGCTGATAAAAAATGTATTTGCAAATGCAGTAAATGACTGATATAATTCTCTCATATGCGTTCCGGATTCAATCCGGAATAATAACTCTGTTTCCACACGGGATTCAGGGCGGAAGGAGATGGATACAATGAAAGCAGGAATTCATCCTAATTTCAAAAAAGCAACAGTTAAATGCGCTTGCGGAAATGAATTTGAAACAGGCTCAGTAAAAGAAGAGGTACGCGTTGAGATTTGCTCTGAATGCCACCCATTCTACACTGGACGTCAAAAATTCGCTTCTGCTGATGGTCGTGTTGATCGCTTTAACAAAAAATACGGTCTTAAGTAATAATAGATTTTACAGGCAGGCAAGAATTGCTTCTTGCCTGTTTTTTATGTCTATAAACAGGAAAAAAGGGGAGCGGATAGCCTATGTACATAATGAAGCAAAGCGGATGGCTTGAGCTGATATGCGGCAGCATGTTCTCTGGAAAGTCAGAAGAGCTGATCCGCAGAGTGAAAAGGGCGACATATGCGAAGCAGGAAGTCAAGGTGTTCAAACCTGCCATTGATAATCGCTACAGTGAGGAAGCCGTCGTTTCTCACAATGGCACATCCATGACAAGCCACGTCATCTCGTCCTCGGCTGAAATATGGGATCATATCAGTGAAAGCACGGACGTCATCGCGGTAGATGAAGTGCAGTTTTTCGGCGAATCAATCATTGATGATTTATCCATGCTTGCTGATAAAGGCTATCGTGTCATCGCGGCCGGACTTGATATGGATTTCCGGGGAGAGCCGTTCGGCGTTGTGCCGGACCTGATGGCGGTTGCCGAATCGGTAACGAAACTGCAGGCGGTCTGCTCTGTCTGCGGGTCACCGGCAAGCCGTACGCAGCGTTTAATTGACGGGAAGCCCGCTTCCTATGATGATCCGGTCATTTTAGTCGGCGCGTCGGAGTCATACGAAGCGAGATGCAGACATCATCACGAAGTCCTGAAAAAACAGACTGATAAATAACCCTTTTCATGAAAACATCGGAAAAAAATCCGGTGTTTTTTTATCGTTTTTTCAAAAATTGTAGTTAAATAATTTAAAAAAGAGTATGAAAAAATTAAGTAATTTTCATCTCTTGAATTTTCATTTTTACAGGCATAAAATGACTAAGTAATGTAAATAGTTATGAGACATTGTTCGAATAATTGTCAAAAAAAGATATAGCAGATCGCGATCGCACTAGCCAAAACGGGTAATTACTTAACTTTGTTAACTATTTGAAGAAAGAAGGAGATTTTCTTGAATAATATTAAAGTAACGAAGGAAGGCAACTTAGAAACTACTTTAAGAGGAAAAGAAGTTCTATCTATCCCTACTTTAAATAAAGGTGTTGCGTTTTCAGCAGAGGAAAGAAAAAGCCTTGGATTAGACGGGCTGCTTCCTCCGACAATTCTGTCTCTTGATGAGCAGGCAAAACGCGCATACGAGCAGTTTCAGGCTCAGCCGGACCGCCTTCGCCAAAACGTGTATTTGAACGATTTGCAAAACCGTAACGAAGTTCTTTTCTTTAAATTGCTTCAAAACCATCTTCGTGAAATGCTGCCGGTTGTTTACACACCGACTGTCGGTGAAGCGATTCAAGAATACAGCCATGAGTACAGAAGACCTCAAGGAATTTACCTTTCTATCGACAATGTGGAAGGAATTGAAGAAGCATTTGAAAATCTTCATGCCACTGCGGGCGATATTGATCTGATCGTTGCGACAGATTCAGAAAGCATCCTCGGAATCGGTGACTGGGGCGTAGGCGGTATCAACATCGCCATCGGTAAATTAGCCGTATACACAGCTGCTGCCGGTATTGACCCAAGCCGTGTTATTCCTGTTGTTCTTGACGTCGGTACAAACAACGAGAAACTTCTGAACGATCCTTTATACATCGGTAACCGCCATGAACGTATCCAAGGCGAACGTTACGAAGCTTTCATTGACGCTTATGTAAAAGCTGCGCTTAAATATTTCCCTAAAGCTCTTCTTCACTGGGAAGACCTTGGAAACAAAAACGCGCGCAATATCATGAAGAAATACAATCACGAAATTCTTACATTCAACGATGACATTCAAGGAACTGGTGCGATTACGCTTGCAGGTGTTCTTGCGGCTATGAAGAAAACAGGCGCGTCTATTAAAGATCAGCGTGTGGTTGTCTTCGGTGCGGGATCTGCCGGAATCGGAATCGCTGACCAAATCCGCGACACTATGGTGCTTGCCGGTCTTTCTGAAGAAGAAGCCAACAAAGCGTTCTACACAATGGACTACAGAGGCTTGCTGATTGAAGGCATGGAAAACATTCTTGATTTCCAACAGCCGTACCTGCGTACAGCTGAAGAAATTAAAGATTGGAAACGCGATGAAAATGGACAAATTCCTTTCATTGAAGTCATCCGTCAAGCGAAACCGACTATCTTAATCGGTACATCAGGCCAAAGCGGCGCATTCAGTGAAGAAATCGTGAAAGAAATGGCTAAACACGTTGAGCGTCCGGTCATCATGCCGATGTCTAACCCGACACCGCTTGCTGAAGCCGTTCCTAGCGATCTTTTCAAATGGACTGACGGTAAAGTGCTTGTGGCGACAGGAAGCCCGTTTGACAATGTCGAGTACAATGGCGTTTCTCATGAAATCGGACAATCTAACAACGCATTCGCGTTCCCTGGACTTGGTCTTGGTTCAATCGTTGTAGAAGCGAAAGTGATTACTCCTGCAATGTTTGCGGCAACTGCTGACGCAATCGCAGAAAGCGTTGATTTTGAAACACCGGGTGCAGGCCTTCTGCCGAGCATGAGCGACTTACAAGAAGTTTCAATTAAAGTTGCGATCGCCGTAGCGGAAACTGCAATTAAAGAAGGCGTGGCAAACCGCATTCCTGAAAATGTGGAACAAGCCGTTCTTGATGCAATGTGGAAACCGCAATATAAACAAGTTGTAGCTAAATAATTTGTACGATTAATTAACAGTCCGAGGGAAAGCTTTTATCTAAAGGCTAAAGTATACGGACATTAAGGATTTGGAGGAGAACATTTTGAGCTTCTTAGATATTTTAATCCTCCTGGCACCGATCTTTTTCGTGATCGTGCTGGGTTGGTTCGCAGGTCGCTTCGGAAGTTATGACGCGAAGTCAGCAAAAGGGGTAAGCACCTTAGTTACGAAGTACGCGCTTCCGGCGCATTTTATCGCCAGCATTTTAACCACTTCAAGAAGTGCGTTTTTAACACAGATTCCTTTGATGATCGCTTTGATCATCGGGATCGTCGGATTCTATATCGTCATTTTGCTGGTATGCAAATTTATCTTTAAGTATGATTTAACGAATTCATCTGTCTTTTCTTTAAACTCAGCACAGCCGACATTTGCGTTTATGGGTATTCCTGTACTCGGAAGCTTGTTCGGCGCAAACGAAGTAGCGATTCCTATCGCCGTTACGGGTATCGTGGTTAACGCCATGCTTGATCCGCTTGCGATCATTATCGCTACTGTCGGTGAGTCATCTAAGAAACAGGACAATGAAAATGAAAGCTTCTGGAAAATGACTGGTAAGTCTATTCTTCACGGTCTTTCCGAACCGCTTGCGGCTGCACCGCTTATCAGTATCATTCTTGTGCTTTTCGGTGTAAGTCTTCCTGAGCTGGGCGACAAAATGCTTGAACAGCTCGGCAGCACAACATCAGGTGTTGCGCTCTTCGCCGTCGGTGTAACTGTCGGTATCCGCAACATTAAGCTCAGTCTGCCGGCTTTCGGTATCGCTTTGTTAAAAGTTGCCGTTCAGCCTGCACTGATGTACCTGATCGCTCTTGCAGTCGGACTTCCGGCTGACCAGATCACAAAAGCGGTATTGCTTGTTGCATTCCCTGGATCTGCGGTAGCGGCGATGATTGCCACACGTTTCGAAAAACAAGAGGAAGAAACTGCGTCTGCGTTCGTAATCAGTGCGATTTTATCTTTGATCTCACTGCCGATCATCATTGCGCTGACCGCATAATAAAAAGCTCCCTGTTTCAGGGAGCTTTTTTGATTAGAATTGAAATTTAAAAGGTGAAAATCTGGTTTTTTTTCTGGATTTCTTATGTTCTGAAGAAGCGGCTGTTTCTGAGAGGGGAGCTGTCTGGGCAAGTTCCTGGATGCGGGAGGCCAATGTCTGCAATTCGGCATTGAGGTCGTCGATTTCCCGCCTGTGCTGAAGAAGCTGATATGAGACCCCTTCATCCGCTTTTTGTTTCAGCTGGCGTTCCAGCTCTTCTATTCTTGAAAGCAGATGGTTCCCGTCCTGTTTCTCTTTCGTGAGAACATCCAGTTTGCGCTCCAGCTCCGCCAGCCTTTGTTCGGTGCCGCCATTGATTTTCGAGCGCTGCAAAATAAAGCCCGTCCGTTTTTTCGGCTGCCGGGGCACTTGAACGTCCAGAAGAGCAGTGCCTTCAGAAATTTGCTGCTTGACCGATTTCAGCACATCAAGATCCTCAGACGTAAAAGAATAATGTCCGAGCTCGTTCCGTTCAGCCGGAAGATTCAGCTGCTTGACCCACCTTTGCACCGTTTTTGCGGAGACGCCGAGTTCTTTCGCGGCCATGTTTGTATTCATGATCACATACCTCCTTTTTTGCTAGGTATTCGACCATGAGGCGGCGTTCCCTTCACATTAGACAAAACAAGAAGGAATTCGCCAAAGAAAGCGGCATTTCTTCAAAAAACGTTACGCTTCATACAATTCAAGCGGAAGCTTGTCGGGATCGAAGGAAAAGGTAAAGCGTTTCCCCGTCAGCGGATCGGTTCTGATCGGTTCTGTTTCGATGCCTTTTTCCTTTAATTCCCGGACTGCTGCTTCAAGATCGTTTACAGTGAAGGCAAGATGCCGGAGACCGGCGGCTTCAGGGCGGGTCGGCCGTTCGGGCGGATCGGGGAAGGAAAACAATTCAATCACATACGCGCCGTCCAGCGCCAGATCGAGTTTATAAGACCCGCGCTCCTTTCGGTATGTTTCTTTCATAATGCCGAAACCGAGTATCTCGGTGTAAAAAGCTTTCGACTTTTCATAATCAGAGCATATGATTGCTATATGGTGGATGGATTTCAGCATATCCGCTCCTCCTTTTTTGATTCAGTATAACAGAGGCGAATTGCTTTTGACTGGCGATAAACCCTATACTATAATGAGAATGTTACGCACAGGAAAACAGAGGTGAAGACCGTGTTAGACCGTTTACAGTCAATTGAACAACGATACGAAAAATTAAATGAGCTTTTAAGTGATCCGGAAGTGGTCAACGATCCGAAAAAGCTTAGAGAATATTCGAAAGAGCAATCTGATATACAAGAAACCGTTGAAGTCTATAGACAATACAGAGACGCATCAGAACAGCTTACCGATGCGAAAGCGATGCTTGAGGATAAGCTTGATGCCGATATGAGAGAAATGGTGAAGGAAGAAATCTCCGAATTGCAGAGAGAGACTGAAACCTTATCAGAGCGTTTGAAAGTGCTCCTCATCCCGAAAGACCCGAACGATGACAAAAACGTCATCATGGAGATCCGCGGCGCAGCGGGCGGAGAAGAAGCCGCGCTGTTTGCGGGAAATCTCTACAGAATGTACTCCCGTTATGCCGAAGTCCAAGGCTGGAAGACCGAAGTCATGGAAGCAAGCGTGACCGGAACGGGCGGTTACAAGGAAATCATCTTTATGATTACGGGAAAAGGCGCGTACTCCAAGCTGAAATATGAAAATGGAGCGCACCGCGTGCAGCGTGTGCCTGAAACGGAATCAGGCGGCCGCATTCATACGTCTACGGCGACGGTGGCGTGTCTTCCTGAAGCGGAAGAAGTAGAAGTGGACATCCACGAAAAAGATATCCGCGTTGATACATTCGCATCAAGCGGACCGGGCGGACAAAGCGTAAACACGACAATGTCAGCCGTGCGCCTGACGCATTTACCGACAGGTGTCGTCGTATCCTGCCAGGACGAAAAGTCTCAGATTAAAAACAAAGAAAAAGCGATGAAGGTGCTCCGCGCCAGAGTCTATGATAAATTCCAGCAGGAAGCTCAGGCTGAATACGATCAAAACCGTAAATCAGCCGTCGGCTCAGGCGACCGTTCCGAACGTATCCGCACATACAATTTCCCGCAAAACCGTGTGACGGATCACCGCATCGGCCTGACGATTCAAAAGCTGGATCAAATCCTGGAAGGCAAGCTTGATGAAGTGGTTGAAGCGCTAATCGTAGAAGACCAGTCAAGCAAGCTCCAGCAGGCGGAAAATTAAGATGAAGACCATTTTTGAAGCCCTAAGCTGGGCTTCTTCTTATTTAACTGAAGCGGGAAGAGAAAAAAACGCGGCCGAGCTGCTGCTGTTAAATGACACCGGAATGGATCGGAGCAAGCTTCTCGCAAATCTGCAGGAGCCAGTCGGCGAGGACGAGCTTTACCGATTCAGGCGGCATGTGGAAATGCATAAAGAAGGCGTTCCGATTCAATATATTATCGGGAAAGAACAGTTTTACGGCAGGGAATTTTTTGTGAATTTCGATGTTCTCATTCCGCGTCCGGAAACGGAAGAAGTCGTCTTTCATCTGCTGGACAAACAGAAGCGGGTGTTTTCCGAGGGAGAACGCCTGAACGTCATTGATATCGGTACGGGGAGCGGAGCCATTGCGGTGACGCTTGCGCTTGAATGCGGACATTTTTCAGTAGCGGCTTCGGATATTTCAAAAGAAGCGCTTCAAGTGGCGGAAAGAAATGCGCAAAACCTCGGAGCGGACGTGCGCTTTTTGCAGGGAGACCTGTTAACTCCTTTTATTTCGTCAGGAAAAAAAGCAGACATTATTGTTTCCAATCCGCCGTATATTTCTGAAGAAGAGATGGCTGATTTATCGGATATCGTCCGTTTCCATGAGCCGCTTCATGCCCTTACGGACGGCGGTGACGGTTTGAAATTCTACAAGCGGTTTATGGAGGATCTGCCTCTTGTCATGAAGGATAAGGCGCTTGTCGTCTTTGAAATCGGATATAATCAGGGAAAAGCCGTGGAAGACCTGTTCCGTCATTCCTTTCCGAATGCGGAAGTGGAAGTCGTAAAGGACATCAACGGAAAAGACAGAACCGTTTCGGCGGTTATCAAATCATGAAAAAAGCCTGCCGGTGACGCACACGGCGGGCTTTTGTTACAATGGAAAGAAAATGAAAGGGGATCCGCCTTGAAAAAAGCATTTGCCTTCGGATGTATACTGGCCGCCGCAGCTTATGCGGCAGGATTTGTTCTGCCGTTTGACTTTGATGTCATATTCGGTGCCGTTACGGCCGTTCTTATCATCACAGCGATCATTGTTTCCGGGCTGGCCGTAAGCGGAGCGGAGCAGCGGGCCAACTATCATTCTGAAACAAAAGAAGGACGGCACGCCCGTTTGAAGATGGCCGCCGTTTTCTTTTGCGCCGCTCTGCCTTCAGCCGTCTGTCTGCTGATTACGCTTCTGTAGCCGGGCTTTGTCTTTGCAGCAATACGGAATCCCACACCCAATAGACGATGGCTGTTAAAACCGCAAAGATATAAAAGGCTGAATTAGAAAACAAAGATTGGCCTGACGGCTGCAAAAGGCCGAAGATGAGCCCGTTTGCGACAAATGAAGCCCCTAAATAATAAAGAAAATACACCGGGTGAAATCTCTTCGGCTTTTTATTCAGAAAGTATTGAAGCGGCAGCGCGAAAATTAAATAAGGAAACAAAAAATAAAACGCCATCGAAATGAAAGCCGCAATAATGAATTGATGAACATACAAAATTGAATAAATGACAGACATACATGCCGCCGACAGCAGCACGGTGTAATTATATTTCATCTGAAAACCCTCCTATCAAAATAATATCGTACCATATTCTGAGTCTGTCAATGCAGATTATCAGCTTGCTAGATTTTTTTCTTTCCGCCGGTTTAAACCTTTTCCGTCATGTCCATAATGAGACTAGACAAAAAAGCACGGAGAGGAACGGTGGGGACCGATGAAACAGACAATGATGATTTGCATATATATTTTTCTTTTATTATCAGGAGCGCTTGCGGGTTTGACAAAAGAAGAAACGGCGCGGGCATCAGCCAATGAGCCCGTTGTTATACCGGATGAAGCGATCCGGCTTAGGATTTTGGCTAACAGTGATAACGATGAGGATCAAAAGCTCAAGCGCCAGATCAGAGATGCTGTAAACAAGGAAATCACGGGCTGGGTGAAAGATATCACTTCCATTGAAGAAGCGCGCCGCCTCATTCGTTCGAAGCTCCCTGAAATTAAAGAAATCGCCAAACAAACGATGAAAGAAAAGGGTGCGCATCAATCCGTATCAGTTAAATTCAATAAAATCTCGTTTCCGACAAAGCTTTACGGCAATATGGTCTATCCGGCCGGAAAATATGAAGCGATTTTAATTACACTCGGCAATGGTGAAGGCGCCAACTGGTGGTGTGTCTTGTTTCCGCCGCTGTGCTTCCTTGATTTCTCAAACGGTGAAGCGGTGAAAGACCAGGAAGACGGCGGGCAGAAGCACGAAGAAACGAAGAAACAGACAGAAAAAGTGATGGATGACGTAAAAGCAAAGGTTGATAAAGCGAAGAAAGAAAATAAGGATGACGATAAAACCGAAGTGAAGTTTTTCCTCGTCGATTGGATTTCAGATCTGTTTTCCTGAAGCAAAAAGGCATAAATCCGGATTCGATTCATAGATTGGAAGAAAGAGTTGATCGAAACGGAGGGAAATATATGTTTTATCAGCTGAGAGTGGCAAGAGATCAAGATACGGAAGCGCTGGAGGCTTTTTTGAAAAAGGCTGATACGGCACATGCTGAAATCGATCAGCAGATCAGCCGGTTTATCATGCTGGAGGACAGTGAAAAAAAGATTGCCGCCTGTCTCGGGATCGAAAAATTCAGCGGCGGAAAAGGGCTTCTTCGTTCACTCGTCATGTCGGACAGGCTGAACCAAAGCCATATCGTTACGCTGTTTCAAAGTATGGATGTGCTGTGTAAAAAACATGAAATTCAAGATGTCTACTTAGTCGCCAATCAGCCATCATCTGCTGAATTTCTGACTGTGATGGGATTTGAAACGTGCGCCGATGTGCCTGATGAACTGTATACGTCCGAGCATTTCCGCAATTCGTTATGCACAGAGGGTTCGTTTTTAATGGTGAAAACCACCGCCTAACCTTACTTATACACAAAGTTATCCACTTATTGAAAAGTGTTGTCCACAGTTTGTGGATAACACTTGTTTTATTTAAGGACATCTTTTATACTTTCAAAAGGAATACACGAGAGAAAATAAAGTTTTACCGCTTTAAAATAAGGAGTTTGGTTATACATGAAAACAAGAAGATGGTTTGTGGATTCTTCCGCAGAATTATCCACAACTGATCCCCAGATTACACAAGCAGCGGAATTGCTCCGGCAGAATGAAGTTGTGGCTTTTCCGACAGAAACCGTTTACGGACTTGGCGCTAATGCTGAAAATACAGAAGCCGTAACGAAAATATATGAGGCGAAAGGAAGACCGAGCGATAATCCGCTGATCGTGCATATATCTGACATCGGCCAGCTTGATCGTTTTATCAGCCATATTCCGGAGACGGCGAAAAAGCTCATGAAGCTTTTTTGGCCGGGGGCGCTGACTCTTGTCTTGCCGTGTAAGCCCGGGGTGCTGTCACCCCGTGTCACCGCGGGGCTTGAGACGGTAGCTGTCAGAATGCCGGATCATCCGGTGGCGTTAGCCCTGATCAGCTCGGCCGGACTGCCGATCGCAGCCCCGAGCGCGAATTTATCAGGAAAACCGAGCCCGACGAAGGCCGAGCACGTGGCACATGATTTAAACGGCCGCATTGCCGGTATTGTGGACGGCGGCGCGACGGGAATCGGAGTAGAATCAACCGTTCTTTCCTGTGCGGGGAAACAGCCTGTGCTGCTTCGCCCGGGCGGTGTGACAAAAGAGCAGATTGAATCCGCCGCCGGTCCGGTCCTTGTGGATAAAGGACTGACCGAAGAAGATGAGGTTCCTATTTCTCCTGGTATGAAATATACACATTACGCGCCTTCTGCACCGCTGGCTGTTGCTGACGGCGGCGCCCGGAGAATTCAAGAGCTGGCGGACGAATATAAAAGCCGGGGAAAACGAATCGGCATCCTGACAACAGAAGAGAATGCCGAGAGTTACCAGGCTGATTTCATTAAGGTCTGCGGCCGGCGCGCCGACCTTGAAACAGTGGCGTCCGCCTTATACGATGCGCTCCGCAGCTTTGATGAAGCGGAAGTGGATATGATTATTTCTGAATCCTTTCCGGATACCGGAGTGGGGCTCGCCGTTATGAACAGGCTGATGAAAGCCGCAGGCGGCACCGTTATCCATTAACTTGTTCTACCCCTTATCGGACATGCATAAGCTAAACAAGCGGGCACGTCCAAGGGGGTTTTTTATTTCATGTCGAATCTATTCATCGGGGAGCTTGTCTCCTTAAGCATCATGGCATTTGCTTTGGGGACGGATGCTTTTTCCGTCGGGCTCGGAATGGGCATGATTCAGATGAGGAAAAAACAGATTTTTCATATAGGGGTTGTCATCGGACTGTTTCATGTCATGATGCCGCTGGCAGGAATGGCGGCCGGGCATCTGCTGTCCGGTTTTCTGGGGATGCTCGCTGTTTACATCGGCGGGTCTCTTCTTTTCATTTTAGGGGTGCAAATGATCATCGCCGCGTTTAAACAATCAGACGGGCCGCTCATATCTCCGGCAGGCTCGGGACTGTTATTATTCGCGGTCGGTGTCAGTCTTGACAGCTTTTCTGTCGGGCTCAGCCTCGGAATGAACGGTTCCAATCCGATTCTGGCCGTTGTGCTGTTCGGAGCCTTCAGCACCGTTTTAACATGGGCGGGTCTTTTGGCGGGAAGAAAGGTGCAGTCGTGGCTCGGCTCTTACAGCGAAGCGCTCGGCGGAGCCATTTTGATCGGATTCGGGCTGAAACTGCTTTTACCGATATAAGATACGTAAAAAAAGAAACGAAGATGCCGTTTCTTTTTTCTTCATTTATAATAGGCAGTAAGAGGTGACGGATATGAAAATAATCTTTGTTTGTACAGGCAATACGTGCCGCAGTCCCATGGCTGAGGCTCTTTTTAAATCCATTGCAGTAACGAAAGGGCTGGACGTCAGCGCAAGCTCTGCCGGAGTATTCGCGTCTCCGCACGGAAAAGCGTCGGCACATGCCGTGGAAGCGCTGTTTGAAAAACGGATCGCTCTCAATCACACTTCATCTCCCTTATCGGAAGAACATATCGAGACGGCCGATCTGGTGCTGGCGATGACCGAACAGCATAAACAGCTGATCGAAAGCAGATATCAAAACAGTCAGGGCAAAGTATTTACCATTAAAGAATACGTAACGGGGACAAACGGAGATATCTCTGACCCGTTCGGCGGTTCGCTTGATGTTTATAAACAGACGCGGGACGAACTGGAGGAGCTGCTGACCCTTTTAGCTGATCAATTACTTGACGGCAAAAGCAAGTAACCTGTCAGAAAATCTGCAAACAGGTCATTTGCAAAACGAATGTGAAAGAGTAGAATGAAATCAACGGATTTCGTAAAAAAAGGACAAGCACACTGGGCTGTCTTCGCCCAGCCACACCTAGGAGGTAAATTGAATGAAAGTAGCTATTGCGTCAGATCACGGCGGCGTCCATATCCGCGAAGAAATAAAAAGTCTTTTAGATGAATTGCAGATTGAATACATTGATATGGGCTGTGAATGCGGCGGCGGCTCGGTCGATTATTCAGACTACGCTTTTCCGGTAGCGGAAAAAGTGGTGAGCGGCGAAGTTGACAGGGGAATTTTAATTTGCGGCACAGGCATCGGCATGAGCATTTCCGCTAACAAGGTAAAAGGAATACGCTGTGCGCTTGCGCATGACACTTTCAGCGCAAAAGCGACGCGAGAACACAATGATACGAATGTTCTTGCGATGGGAGAACGCGTTATCGGCCCGGGTCTGGCGCGCGAAATCGCAAAAATCTGGCTGACGACTGAATTTACGGGCGGCCGCCACGAACGGCGGATCGGCAAAATCGCAGATTACGAAGAAAAAAATCTGTAAGAGGTGCTGGACAATGGAAGAGATGAAGCAAAAATGGACGGACATGCTGACTGAGTTTCAAGAGCAGGCCGGACTGACGGACGGCAGTCTGCTGGTGATCGGATGCAGTACGAGTGAGGCCGCCGGAAGCCGGATCGGCACCGCCGGAAGCGGGGACTGGGCTGAATTGATTTACGGCGGACTTGCCCGGTTCAAGGAAAAAACGGGTGTGCATCTTGCTTTTCAATGCTGCGAGCATTTAAACAGGGCGCTTGTCATTGAAGCGGAAACGGCCGAGCGGTTCAGGCTTCCCATTGTTTCAGCCGTCCCCGTCCCCAAAGCGGGCGGAGCGATGGCTTCTTATGCATACCGGCAGATGCAATCTCCCGTGCTCGCTGAATCGATTCAGGCCGACGCCGGAATTGACATCGGAGATACGTTCATCGGTATGCATTTAAAACCCGTCGCCGTCCCTGTCCGGGTATCAAGCCGTGAGCTCGGAGAAGCGCATGTGACGATGGCCCGGACAAGGCCGAAGCTGATCGGCGGAATTCGCGCTGTTTATGAATGCGAATGATGAAAATACTTTTCCTATATAACGTTCGTGTTTTCTAATTAAATATTGTGATTTTTTTAAATAAGCTGTTACATTCACCTGAAAAACCATGTACAATAAGGGTGGTAAAAATAAAGAACAGGAAACGGATAGGAGAGGATTTCGCTGATGAAACATTTACCTGTACAAGATAAACAAGTGTTTAACGCCATCAGAGATGAGCGTAAGCGTCAACAGACTAAGATCGAATTAATTGCTTCTGAAAACTTCGTGACGGAAGCGGTAATGGAAGCGCAAGGCTCTGTTTTAACAAACAAATACGCTGAAGGCTATCCCGGCAAACGCTACTACGGGGGCTGTGAGCACGTTGATGTCGTTGAGGACATCGCCCGCGACCGCGCGAAAGAGATTTTCGGAGCTGAGCATGTAAACGTTCAGCCGCACTCAGGCGCTCAGGCGAACATGGCTGTTTACTTCACGATTCTAGAGCACGGCGACACGGTGCTCGGCATGAACCTCTCCCACGGCGGCCACTTAACACACGGAAGCCCGGTTAATTTCAGCGGCGTTCAATACAACTTTGTTGAATACGGTGTCGATAAAGACACGCAATATATAGATTATGAAGACGTGCGTGAAAAAGCGCTGGCGCATAAGCCGAAACTGATCGTTGCCGGAGCGAGCGCATACCCCCGCACGATCGACTTTAAAAAATTCCGTGACATCGCTGATGAAGTCGGCGCTTACTTCATGGTCGACATGGCGCATATCGCGGGTCTTGTCGCGGCCGGCCTTCATCCGAACCCGGTTCCTTACGCTGACTTTGTAACGACAACGACTCACAAAACACTTCGCGGACCGCGCGGAGGAATGATCCTTTGCCGTGAAGAGTTCGGCAAAAAAATTGATAAATCCATTTTCCCGGGCATCCAAGGCGGACCGCTTATGCATGTTATCGCGGCAAAAGCCGTTTCTTTCGGGGAAGTGCTTGAAGATGATTTCAAAACATATGCGCAAAACGTCATCTCGAACGCGAAGCGCCTTGCTGAATCTCTGAACAAAGAAGGCATTCAGCTCGTATCAGGCGGAACGGATAACCACCTTGTGCTTGTTGACCTCCGTTCTCTCGGTCTGACCGGAAAAGTCGCTGAACATGTTCTTGATGAAATCGGCATTACATCTAATAAAAACGCGATCCCTTACGATCCGGAAAAACCGTTCGTCACAAGCGGAATCCGTCTCGGTACGGCAGCTGTGACAAGCCGCGGATTTGACGGTGACGCGCTTGAAGAAGTCGGCGCCATCATCGGCCTCGCGCTGAAAAATCATGAAGACGAAGCAAAACTTGAAGAAGCGAGACAGCGTGTGTCTGCCTTGACTGAGAAGTTTCCTTTATATAAAGAACTGGACTATTAATAAGGAAGAAACCCGCCGGAACCCTGATCCGGCGGGTTTTTTTATGATTTTCTTGAAACTGTTTGTCTTTTTCTGTAGAATCAATAGAAGTGTGAAAAAGTCACTCGGACAACAAAAAGGAGCTGAACACAGTATGGGAAAGGTTTACGTATTTGATCATCCTTTAATCCAGCATAAGCTGACATATATTCGGAATGAAGATACAGGCACAAAGGATTTCAGAGACCTTGTGGACGAAGTTGCATCACTGATGGCGTTTGAAATTACACGTGATCTTCCGCTTAAAGAAGTGGAAGTGAAAACACCTGTTCAAACAGCGACATCCAAAGTGATTTCAGGGAAAAAACTCGGTATTGTGCCGATCCTGAGAGCGGGTCTCGGAATGGTGGACGGCATGCTGAAATTAATCCCGGCGGCTAAAGTGGGACATGTCGGATTATACCGTGATCCGGAAACCTTAAAACCGGTGGAATACTATGTCAAGCTTCCTTCTGATGTAGAAGAGCGTGAATTTATTGTCGTGGACCCGATGCTTGCAACGGGAGGCTCTGCGGTTGAAGCGATAAACAGCCTGAAAAAGCGCGGCGCGAGAAACATTCGTTTTATGTGTCTTGTAGCGGCCCCCGAAGGCGTGGAAGAGCTGCAGAAACATCATTCTGACGTTGATATTTATATCGCGGCCCTTGATGAAAAACTGAATGAAAAAGGCTATATCGTTCCGGGTCTCGGTGACGCGGGTGACAGACTGTACGGAACAAAATAAATCAGAAAACCTCATTCAGAGGTTTTCTTTTTTTTATCCAGATTTTTGCTGAATGGGGAGAGTTCATACAGTTATAGGTGAATTTGTGAACATTCTGTGTATGCTTTCGGTATAAAAAGTTTTTTAACTTTAAACAGATTGACACATGTTAGGGGCTATTGTATGCTAAACGAGGGTATTATGAGAAGGTTTTCATTCCTTTCATTTCTAGTATCCATCCTCATTTTAAATCCTCCCAAAAAAACCCGTTACATGAGGATTTATCTAAGCGAATGAAACAGCATCCCGCACCAGGAGGATGAGTGGTTTTTTCGAACAGGCCGTTTTTTTGCGGGACAAAAAAGGCCTTCTGCAAGGGTTAACCGCATGTATTGCCGTATCCAGGAATTATATTACATTTTCATCAGGAGACAGATAGTTGATGGACGATCCCAATCTTACATTCAGCAGACAACGGAGATATGTATTTGTGATCTTAGCAATCTATTTGCTGGGATATGGTCTTACGGCGTATAAAACTGTTTTTTTAGGCCTCTTTTTGGGAACTGTTTTCAGTTTGTTTAATCTATGGCTCTTGACCAGAAGAATGAATGCTTTTGACAAGGCCGTGGCGAAAGGAAAGTCCATACGATCACTCGGGAGCGCAGCGCGTTGGTGCAATGCGATACTTGCGATGGCTATCGCCTTTAAATATCCCGACAAAGTCAGTGTGGCAAGTGTGATTATTGGATTAATGACAATTTATCCCGTCATTATGATAGATTCCATTATTCAGCTCAAACGTTCATCAATGGAAGAGAGGTGAAAACCCATTGAATCACGATTACAGAACTATTGATTTGTTTGGTCTTACTTTTAATCTGACAAACATTCTGATGATTACTGTGGCAAGTGTGATTGTGCTGCTGATTGCGATTCTTACTACGAGAACGCTGTCCATCCGTCCGGGAAAAGCCCAGAACTTCATGGAATGGATTGTTGATTTTGTCCGCAATATTATAGGCAGTACAATGGATTTAAAGACAGGGGCTAACTTCTTGGCGCTTGGTGTAACCTTGCTGATGTACATATTTGTATCAAATATGCTGGGGCTGCCGTTTTCTGTAACGGTCGGACACGAGCTTTGGTGGAAATCACCGACGGCTGATCCGGCTATTACCCTGACTCTGGCCGTTATGGTAGTGTCATTGACGCACTATTACGGCGTGAAGATGAAAGGCTTGAAGGAATATTCTAAGGATTATCTCAGACCGGTTCCGCTTATGTTCCCGATGAAGATCATTGAGGAGTTTGCGAATACGCTGACACTCGGACTTCGTCTTTACGGTAACATTTTCGCCGGGGAAATTCTTCTGGGCCTTCTTGCAAATCTGGCGACGAATTTCTACTCAAACAGTTTCTTTCTCGGTTTGGTCGGCACAGTCGGAGCCATTATTCCGATGCTTGCATGGCAGGCATTCAGCTTGTTCATCGGTACCATCCAGGCATTTATCTTTACGATGCTGACGATGGTGTACATGTCACACAAAATCAGTCATGATCATTAAAATCATATATCCATTCGGATAACATTTTAAAGGAGGAACTTTTTCATGAATTTAATAGCAGCTGCGATTGCAATCGGTTTAGGTGCACTTGGTGCAGGTATTGGTAACGGTTTGATTGTTTCACGTACGGTAGAGGGAATTGCCCGTCAGCCGGAAGCAGGAAAAGAACTTAGAACTCTTATGTTCATGGGTATCGCATTAGTTGAGGCCCTTCCAATTATCGCTGTCGTTATCGCGTTCTTAGCGTTCTTTGGCTAAGCAAAAAAGCCTTATATGAACTAAAAATGGCGAAGATCACTCTAAGAGAACCTTCGCCATTGCTTTATGTCTGATAAGCAGGCCGGCTTGAAACGGCTTTTTATCAGCAGAGAAAACCTGCAGAAGGGAGTTGCCGTAGTAGATGTCTCAATTACCTCTTGAATTAGGACTTTCGTTTAACGGCGGAGATATCCTATTCCAATTGTTAGCTATGTTAGTTTTATTAGCGCTTCTCAAGAAATTCGCTCTTGGACCGCTATTAAATATAATGAAACAGCGTGAAGATCATATCGCCGGCGAAATTACGTCCGCTGAAGAAAGAAATAAAGAAGCGCAGAAGCTGATTGAAGAGCAGCGCGTTCTTTTAAAAGAAGCGAAACAGGAATCACAATCACTCATTGAAAATGCGAAAAAGCTGGGTGAAAAGCAGAAGGAAGACATTATCCAGGCTGCGCGCGCCGAGTCTGAAAGATTAAAAGAAGCGGCGAGAACCGAAATTGTCAAAGAAAAAGAACAAGCGGTTTCCGCACTTCGCGAGCAAGTCGCATCACTTTCTGTCTTAATCGCATCGAAAGTGATTGAAAAAGAGCTTGATGAACAAGCCCAGGAAAAACTGATTCAGGACTATCTTAAAGAGGTAGGAGAAAGCCGATGAGTGGATCTGCTGTCTCTAAACGATACGCGTCAGCGCTTTTCGACATTGCCGTTGAGACTTCTCAAATCAATGAAATCGAAGAAGAGCTTACCGTACTAAAAGAAGTTTTCCGAAACGAAGCCGGATTACAGGAAGTGTTAAGCCATCCGAAGGTATCGGCTGCTAAGAAAAAAGAGCTGATTCAGCAATCATTCGGCGCACTGTCTGAGTCTGTGCTGCATACGATTTTTCTTCTGATTGACCGCCGCCGGTCTTCGATTGTGCCTGATCTCACAGACGAGTTTATTAAACTTGCAAACCAGGCCCGTCAGACAGAGGATGCGGTTGTTTATTCAGTAAAACCGCTGTCAGAGGCGGAAATGTTATCATTATCTCAAGTATTTGCAAAAAAAGCCGGAATCGCTTCGCTCAGAATCAGAAATGAAGTGCAGACGGATTTAATAGGCGGCATTAAAGTCCGCATTGGAAACCGGATTTATGACGGAAGCGTGAGCGGAAAGCTTGAGCGCATGGAACGTCAACTTGCCGGAGGAAATCGATAGAAGGGGTGAAACCTAAGTGAGCATCAAAGCTGAAGAGATTAGCACGCTGATAAAGCAGCAAATTCAAAATTACCAATCTGAAATTGAAGTTCATGACGTAGGTACAGTCATCCAAGTCGGAGACGGTATTGCGCGTGTGCACGGCCTTGACAATTGTATGGCCGGTGAACTTGTTGAGTTTTCAAACGGCGTTTTGGGTATGGCTCAAAACCTTGAAGAATCCAATGTAGGTATCGTTATCTTAGGACCTTACAGAGATATCCGTGAAGGCGATGAGGTCAAAAGAACGGGCCGCATCATGGAAGTGCCTGTAGGCGAAGAATTAATCGGACGTATCGTCAACCCGCTCGGACAGCCGGTAGACGGACTGGGTCCGATCCTGACAAGCAAAACCCGTCCGATTGAAAGCCAGGCTCCAGGCGTAATGGACCGTAAATCGGTACATGAGCCGCTGCAAACGGGTATTAAAGCGATCGACGCGTTAATTCCGATCGGCCGCGGACAGCGTGAGCTGATTATCGGGGACCGCCAGACAGGTAAAACATCTGTTGCGATTGATACAATCTTAAACCAAAAAGACCAAGACATGATCTGTGTGTACGTAGCGATCGGTCAAAAAGAATCTACAGTACGCGGCGTAGTGGAAACACTTCGTAAGCACGGCGCGCTTGATTACACGATTGTCGTGACGGCGTCCGCTTCACAGCCGGCTCCGCTTCTTTACCTTGCACCGTATGCAGGGGTGACAATGGGTGAAGAATTCATGTACAACGGCAAGCACGTTCTCGTCGTATATGATGATTTATCCAAACAAGCGGCCGCTTACCGTGAGCTGTCATTGCTTCTTCGCCGTCCTCCGGGCCGTGAAGCATTCCCAGGGGATGTATTCTATCTTCACTCCCGTCTGCTTGAGCGCGCAGCCAAGCTGAGTGACGCAAAAGGCGCAGGATCAATTACGGCGCTGCCGTTCGTCGAAACACAAGCCGGAGATATCTCCGCTTATATCCCGACAAACGTCATTTCCATTACTGACGGACAGATTTTCCTTCAATCCGACCTATTCTTCTCAGGCGTACGTCCTGCGATCAATGCCGGATTATCCGTATCCCGTGTCGGCGGATCAGCCCAAATCAAAGCGATGAAAAAGGTAGCGGGAACATTGCGTCTTGACCTTGCTTCATACCGTGAACTTGAAGCATTCGCCCAATTCGGATCTGATCTTGACCAGGCGACTCAGGCGAAACTGAACCGCGGTGCGCGTACAGTTGAAGTGCTGAAGCAAGACTTGAATAAGCCGCTTCCGGTTGAAAAACAGGTAGCCATTCTTTATGCGCTGACAAAAGGATATCTTGATGATATTCCGGTTGCGGATATCAGACGTTTTGAAGAAGAGTACTACATGTACCTTGATCAAAACCATAAAGATCTGCTTGACGGCATTGCGAAAACAGGAAACCTTCCTGCTGATGAAGACTTCAAAGCTGCAATCGAAGGCTTCAAACGCACATTTGCACCAAGCAACTAACCCTTAGAAGATGAGAGAAAAAGGTTCTCTTTTTCTCTCTTTTTACGCAAATGAAGAATAAAGGTGGTGAAATCTTTGGCCTCATTACGCGATATTAAGTCAAGGATCACGTCAACGAAAAAAACAAGCCAGATCACAAAAGCCATGCAGATGGTATCCGCTGCGAAGCTGAACCGTGCGGAAACCAACGCGAAGTCATTTGCTCCGTATATGGATAAGATCCAGGAGGTTGTGTTTAACGTCGGAAAAGGCGCGAAAAACGCGAAACACCCGATGCTTGTCTCAAGAGAAGTGAAAAAGACGGCGTATCTCGTCATTACGTCTGACCGCGGGCTTGCGGGTGCGTTTAACAGTTCGGTTCTGCGAAACGCTTACCGCACCATTCAAGAACGCCATCAGTCTAAAGATGAATACACGGTGATTGCAATCGGCAGAGTCGGCCGCGATTTCTTCAAAAAACGGGAAATGCCGATTTTGTCTGAGTTAGTGGGGCTTGGCGACGAGGTCACTTTTGCTCAGATTAAAGATTTGACCCGTCAGACGGTTCAAATGTTTATCGACGGCGCTTTTGATGAATTGCATTTGGTGTATAACCATTTCGTCAGTGCGATTTCACAGGAAGTGACGGAGAAAAAAGTGCTGCCTTTAACGGATTTCGGAACGAGCGGCGGGAAGCGCACGGCTTCTTACGAGTTCGAACCGGATGAAGAAGAGGTGCTCGAAGTGCTGCTTCCTCAATATGCGGAAAGCTTAATTTACGGTGCGCTTCTTGACAGTAAAGCAAGTGAACACGCTGCGAGAATGACAGCAATGAAAAATGCGACTGATAATGCGAAAGAACTCATTGATTCACTTTCGCTTTCATATAACCGCGCGCGTCAAGCGGCGATTACACAAGAAATTACCGAAATTGTCGGCGGTGCAGCCGCTTTAGAATAGAAAGATTTTGTCAGGAGGGATAGCGATGAAGAAAGGACGCGTAAGTCAGGTGCTTGGACCGGTTGTCGACGTACGTTTCGAGGACGGCCACTTGCCTGCGATTTATAATGCGATTAAAGTTTCACAGCCAGCTTCAGGCGAAAATGAAGTAAGCATCGATCTAACGCTAGAGGTTGCTCTTCATTTAGGCGATGATACAGTCCGTACAATTGCCATGGCATCTACGGACGGAATTCAGCGCGGAATGGAAGCCGTTGATACAGGTGCTCCGATTTCCGTTCCTGTCGGTGATGTTACTCTCGGCCGCGTATTTAACGTACTGGGAGATAAAATTGATTTAAATGAACCGCTGCCTGCGGATGCTCAAAAGGACCCGATCCACAGATCAGCTCCTTCATTCGATCAGCTTTCAACTGAGGTTGAAATACTTGAAACGGGAATTAAAGTTGTTGACCTGCTTGCTCCTTACATCAAGGGCGGTAAAATCGGATTGTTCGGCGGTGCCGGCGTAGGTAAAACCGTATTAATCCAGGAATTAATCAACAACATCGCGCAAGAGCACGGCGGTATTTCCGTATTCGCCGGTGTAGGAGAGCGTACTCGTGAAGGGAACGACCTTTTCTACGAAATGAGCGATTCAGGCGTTATCAAGAAAACAGCCATGGTCTTCGGACAAATGAACGAGCCGCCGGGCGCACGTATGCGTGTAGCACTGACGGGTCTTACAATGGCTGAGCATTTCCGTGATAAACAAGGACAGGACGTACTGTTCTTTATCGATAACATTTTCCGTTTCACACAAGCGGGTTCAGAGGTTTCCGCGCTTCTCGGCCGTATGCCTTCTGCGGTTGGTTATCAGCCGACGCTTGCGACAGAAATGGGTCAGCTTCAAGAGCGTATTACGTCTACAAACGTTGGTTCAGTTACATCTATCCAGGCAATCTACGTGCCTGCCGATGACTACACTGACCCGGCTCCGGCGACAACATTCGCTCACTTGGATGCAACGACTAACCTTGAGCGTAAATTAACTGAAATGGGTATCTACCCTGCGGTTGATCCGCTGGCTTCCACTTCCCGCGCGCTTGCTCCGGAAATTGTCGGAGAAGAGCATTATGCGGTGGCGCGTGAAGTCCAGTCAACGCTTCAGCGTTACAAAGAACTTCAGGATATTATTGCGATTCTCGGTATGGACGAATTGGGCGAAGAAGATAAGCTTGTCGTTCACCGCGCACGCCGTATCCAGTTCTTCCTTTCTCAAAACTTCCACGTAGCTGAGCAGTTTACGGGACAAAAGGGTTCTTACGTGCCTGTTAAAGAAACGGTAAGAGGCTTTAAAGAAATCCTTTCCGGTAAATATGACCATCTTCCGGAAGATGCATTCCGTCTTGTGGGACGCATTGAAGAAGTTATTGAGAATGCAAAAGAGATGGGTGTAGAAGTTTAATCTGGTCCTAGGAGGGTAAAAGCATGAAGACCGTTAAAGTCAATATCGTTACTCCCGACGGCCCAGTATATGATGCTGATATTGAAATGGTGAGTGTAAGAGCCGAGAGCGGTGATCTCGGTATCTTGCCGGGCCATATTCCGACCGTGGCTCCGCTTAAAATCGGCGCTGTCCGCCTTAAAAAAGACGGACAGACCGATTTGGCGGCTGTCAGCGGCGGATTTTTAGAAGTCCGTCCTGATCAGGTCACTATCCTTGCACAAGCCGCTGAAACAGCGGACAGCATTGATAAAGAGCGCGCCCTTGCTGCGAAAAAGCGGGCGGAAGACCGTTTAAACAAACGATCAGATGATACTGACATTCGTCGGGCTGAGCTTGCGTTACAGCGGGCTGTAAACAGATTGGATGTTGCAGGAAACTAAAAAAGAATCCTTCTCGGCTATCTGAGAAGGATTCTTTTTCTATATTAACGCATAAGAGATTCATAGACGCCGATAAGCGGATGATCCTCTTCTTTTTGCAGATATAAATGCTCACAGCAGTTGTCGGTGTGCCACGTTTTGTTTCCTCTTCGCACACCTGTCGTATAGGCGCCGTCCGTGTACGGATAAGGTTTGACGATCCATTCGGCATCGTCATGGTGTCTGATGGCGCAATCGATGACATACACGCTGAGCATTTTCTCAAATTCGTCAATCGGCAGGTTCCAATCCGCCAGCAGCAGCTCTTTAATGCTGCGGAAGTAAAGGGTTTCCAATTCCTGCAGGCTGCCGTGTGAATAATCAAGAGAAATGTTGAAAAACTGACATAATTCTTTCAGTTCCTCTGTTTGAGACTGTCTATAATCATAGTAGAATGCAATCGCTTCCCACTCATGGTCAAATACGGGCAGTGTTTCCCCATACTGCTTTTCCGGATGAAAAAAGGAATGATTCATATTCCCATCTCCTTTCCAAAAAAGTATACCATGCCGGAGAACGGACATTTAAGCGGGGATTGCCCCTAATTTTGGATAAAAATTCTGCTGTAAAAATGATCATCTTTCTCTCTTCTTCTTATATAATAAGAGAGGATATGAGGGGCGGAAAAAATGAAAGGAGATGGAATTTGTGAATGTATTGGGGCAGCAGGCCGCAATCAGCATCCTGATTCACTTGGTATGCATTGCGGTGACATGGTGGGCGCTTCAGGCCGTCAACTTTGATCCGCTGATCCGAAAAGGAAAAATAGTGCAGGCACGGCTGCTGATTATTCTTCTTACCATTGCGATCGGAACGGCAGTCGCCAACTTCTTTTTAGATTATCTTACCTATTCGAAGCAGCTTCCATACTTGTTTTAAGAAGTTTCGTCAGTTGTAATGAAGGGAATCGCTGGGGGAGAAACCAATTTTTCTTCACCCGCTTGGCGAGTTTTGACGAAGTTTTCCATGTATCGCTTTCCCCGGCTCCGGCAAAAATGGGAGTAAGGGGGAGAGATCGATATGAAGAAAAAAAGAGCAGGCCGTATCATCTTGTTTTTTGTTTTTTTAAGCGCCTTAATTGCGGTATTTCATTCCATTCATGCGAGTGAGCTGTCTCCGCTTGCCCAGATTGCCGAAGGAATGGAGCGGCAGGATGTCACTGTTGATGAGTGGACGCTTCATGCGAAAGAAAATCTGAACCTGTCACTGAGTGAATTTGATGACAAGGTGAAAGAACTGAAGGCGCAAAATCCGCAGTATCATTGGGAAACCGCCGAGGAAGATAAAATCGTAAAGGCCGTCGGCACATATTCTGACAAAAAAAATCACACAACTTTTAAACTGCAGCTCGTCACTACCCTCAAAAACCAGAACCCAACTTCGTATTTATTATATGAGCAAATGAGCCCGGAGCAACCGGAAAACTGGAATGATACATATGAACAGTTTGAACGGCAGGCACATGACATATTTCAAAATAAAGTATTTATTTTTACTTGTCTAAAGGGTCATTTAAATGATAATATGAGTATTGTTTTGCAAAAAAAAGCAGAACAGCTCATGAAAGAATTTGAAGCAAGTCCAGTTGAACATGTAGTTGAGCCTCATTTCGTTTCTGTTTCTGCATTTACATATAAGTGGACAGATTACATCATGACATCGAAACATAAGATGAATGTGCAAATTGCGCTTAGAAGTGCGGGAATGGGCGAAAAACATACCGTTACGGTTGGCACACCAATCGTGACAACTGAATATTAATATAGAGAATATAGGGACGCGGAGGGGAATACCTTGGAAAAAATCATCGTCCGCGGCGGTCAGAAGTTAAACGGCACAGTGAAAGTTGAAGGAGCAAAAAATGCCGTTTTACCTGTTATCGCTGCATCTTTATTAGCAAGTGAAGAAAAAAGCGTAATATGTGATGTACCTACGCTCTCCGATGTATATACAATTAACGAAGTGTTGCGTCATTTAGGAGCAGATGTGCATTTTGAGAATAATGAAGTTACCGTAAACGCTTCTTACGCTTTAGAAACAGAAGCACCTTTTGAATATGTGCGTAAAATGCGCGCGTCAGTGCTTGTTATGGGCCCTCTGTTAGCCCGTACGGGTCATTCAAGAGTAGCGCTTCCTGGCGGCTGCGCAATCGGCTCAAGACCGATTGACCAGCATTTAAAAGGCTTTGAAGCAATGGGTGCAAAAATCAAAGTAGGCAACGGCTTTATTGAAGCAGAAGTAGAAGGCCGTCTGCAGGGCGCAAAAATCTATTTAGATTTCCCAAGTGTGGGTGCGACAGAAAACTTGATTATGGCAGCTGCATTAGCTGAAGGAACAACAACGCTTGAAAACGTGGCAAAAGAGCCTGAAATCGTTGACTTAGCGAACTATATCAATGCGATGGGCGGAAAAATCCGCGGAGCCGGCACAGGCACCATTAAAATTGAAGGTGTCGAGAAGCTTCGCGGCGTAAGACACAACATCATTCCTGACCGTATTGAAGCGGGTACTTTTATGGTGGCCGCGGCTATCACGGAAGGAAATGTATTAGTAAAAGGTGCGGTTCCTGAGCATCTTACGTCTTTAATTGCGAAGATGGAAGAAATGGGCGTCAAAATTACGGATGAAGGAGAAGGCCTTCGTGTCATCGGTCCTGCACAGCTGAAGCCGATCGACATCAAAACGATGCCTCACCCAGGATTCCCGACTGACATGCAGTCACAAATGATGGCGCTGCTTCTCCGTGCGAGCGGAACAAGCATGATTACTGAAACTGTGTTTGAAAACCGTTTTATGCATGCTGAAGAATTCCGCCGGATGAATGGCGACATTAAAATTGAAGGACGTTCTGTGATCATTAACGGTCCTGTACAGCTGCAAGGCGCAGAAGTTGCCGCTACGGACCTGCGTGCGGGCGCGGCGCTGATTCTTGCGGGATTAGTGGCTGAAGGTCATACACGCGTCACGGAACTGAAGCATTTGGATCGCGGTTATGTGGATTTCCATAAAAAACTTGAGGCTCTCGGCGCTGACATCGAGCGTGTTGTCGATGAAACGGCCGCTGAACAAGAAAGTAAAGAAGCCGTTACTGACTTAAACGCATAATGGTTACAAAAACAGTATGTCAATCTGGCATACTGTTTTTTTATATGGTTTATCATCATTATTATGCTCTGAATTCCAAAAAAGAATACGTTTTTCGCGTAAATAATCGAATAAAAGAATCTGTCCAAAAGGAAGTCATATTAGCTTGTCCCTGCCCATAAGATGAAGTAGAGTCGAATCCCAAGCAGGAGGCAGCTGATATATGAAACCCATTGTATTTCTACTATCCGGGCTGTGTGTACTTATTCTTCTTGTTCCCACCATTCTCGTCCTTCCGTTTCAGGCCGAAAAAGGAGCAGCCGTAAACAGGGAGCCCGGACACAAAACAGCACACACCATACGAGAAACAAAAGGAGCAGAACCAACATTGAAAGAATCACCTGTATCCGTTCCGGTTTATCGGACATCCAATCATTCTGTAGAAAACATCCCGCTTGAAGAGTACGTGATCGGTGTCGTGGCTTCCGAAATGCCCGTAGAATTTAAACCGGAGGCCTTAAAAGCCCAAGCGCTCGCTGCCCGTACATTCATCGTCAGACTGATGGTTGCAAACTCAGCCGTCCAGGCCCCGAAAGGATCACTGGTGGATGACACGCAAATGTTCCAAGTCTATCAAAGCAAAAGCCAGCTGAAAAAAGAATGGGGTTCTGATTACGCGCAAAACCTCAAGAAAATCACAAACGCGGTGGCCGGTACGCAAGGAAAGATTTTAACGTATGAAAACAAGCCGATTGAGGCATCTTTTTTCTCTACAAGCAATGGGTATACGGAAAATGCGGAAGCCTATTGGACAAGCGCCATTCCTTATTTAAAGAGCGTGAAAAGCCCATGGGATAAAAAATCGCCAAAATATCTCGCCACCCGGACTTTCAGTGTGCCGGAGTTTCAGCAGAAGCTCGGTGTGCAGCTCGCAGGACAAGACACTGTAGGGCAGATTACGGCCAGAACGCCGGGACATCAAGTGGCGACGGCCGTCATAAACGGCAAGAAGCTGAAGGGACGAGACATTCGGGAAAAACTCGGACTCCGTTCTGCCGACTTCGAATGGAAACGAAACGGCGGCAGCATCACCATTACGACGAAAGGATTCGGTCACGGTGTCGGCATGAGCCAGTACGGTGCCAATTATATGGCGGAGCAGGGAAAATCCGTGACGGACATCGTCAAGCATTATTATCAGGGAGTGGATATTTCCGAGGCAGATTCATTTTTAAGCAAATATATGGCGAAAAAGTAGACGCTCTCATCAGCGTCTTTTTTTCGGAAAACTATTCCATAAACGGCTAAGGAACCAACGGACTCATATAACGAAAGGCTAAAGGCTGACAAATGCGGATAGATGGCTGCGCACCGGGTGAAAATCACTGATAAAAATGCCGCTTCTATGTGAATGTACGCAAAAATAATGAGGAACCCCGTCCTATTTATTTCCCTTTTCAACTCATTTACGATAAATAGTGTTCGACGTTGAACGGAAATCTATTGAAAAGGGGAAAAGCAATGAAAAAAACATTTTCACTCATACTCATGTTCGGTTTGCTGCTGACTGCTGCATCTCCTGCTTTTGCTGCTGAGAATGCAAACGAGAATTCTTTCTTTAAACCTAAAAACAATACCGCCATTTTGCTTGATGCGAGCGGCAGTATGGCGAAACGGATAGACGGTGTTTCTAAATACAACATGGCAAAAGATGAAATTGTCCGTTTTGCGGATCAAATTAAATCTAAATCACAGGTCAGAATGACGGTTTTCGGTTCTGAAGGCAATAATAAAAACTCCGGAAAAGTTCAGTCTTGTGAATCTATTCGCGGTGTATACGGATTCCAAAGGTTTGACAAACAAAGCTTCCTTAATTCTCTGAACGGAATCGGGCCTACTGGCTGGACACCGATTGCAAAGGCATTAGAGGATGCGAAGGCTTCCTTTAACGGCGTGCACAAACTCGGCAGTAAATCCGTTTACCTGTTAACGGACGGCGAGGAGACATGCGGAGGAGATCCTATTAAGACAGCGAAAGAGCTTCGCAAACAGCATATTAAAGTCAATGTAATCGGCTTTGACTTTAATGAAGGCTTCAACGGTCAGCTTCACGCGATTGCCGGAGCGGGCGGAGGAAAATATTACGAAGCTCACAGTCAAAAGGATATGAACCGTATCTTTAAATTAGAAGCGAGTTCATTAGGGGAATAAGAAAAGGCGCCGTTTTTCGGCCCTTTTTTTTACGCTTGAATTAACAAAATTTTCAAGAAGAAATGAAGAGAAAACTGTAAAAAGAATCAGATTCCGGACTTATATTACAAAAAGGGCGAAAAAGGCATTAAATCTGTCATCTTTTATCCAATCTTTCTAGGATGAAGCGCATAATTCTGTTCATTTTTGACGATGTACCGCCGCTCACACAAAAGGCATCCCGCCCTATATCTTTTTGCATATTCCTCATCTAGCATAGAGAAGAGCCGGGGCCCATCGGCGAAAAACAAATGGAGAGGAATGAAGGAAATGAAAAAAATGTTTACTGCGGGGATTGTCGGACTTTTGACGCTTTCACTCGGATCACCTGTTTTTGCGGCTGAGAAAAAGCACGAGGAAACAAACGTCGCTGTGCTGTTTGATGCAAGCGGTAGCATGATACAAAAAACAGGGGGAGAGCGTAAAATAGATGTCGCGAAAGATTCTGTCACCTCTTTTGCGAAAGTTCTTCCTGAAGACACTAATCTGATGCTCCGGGTATTCGGTCATAAGGGCAATAATAAAAACTCCGGTAAAGCCGTATCGTGTAATGCGACAGAAACGTTATACGGCCTTCAGCCGTACGCCGTGACTCCGTTTGAGCAATCGCTCAGCCAGATTAAACCGACCGGCTGGACACCGATTGCAAAAGCGCTTTCTGATACACGTGAAGAATTTGAGCGGGCCGGCGCTAAAGGGAAAAACGTCGTATATCTGATTACAGACGGTGAAGAAACATGCGGCGGTAATCCTCAGGCTGAAATTCAAAAGCTCCGTAAAGCGAACGTCAACACGATCGTCAATATCATCGGTTTCAACTTCGGCATGAAAGGAAGCGAAAGCCTTGAAAAAGCGGCGGAAGCAGGGGGCGGCACATATGTCTCAGCTGACAGCGCGGCCGAGTTCAAACAGGCTTGGGAAGACGCTGCAAAGGATTTAGCAAAAGAATAGGTTAAAAAAGGACGCCCGAGCGGCGTCTTTTTTGTTTAGAAAACGGAACCGCGGGAATGATACGACTAAAAGGAGATGACCGCTGTTGTTAAAAGGAGCAGGCATTATATTAGTGCTGGCGGCAGTCGTTTTTGTTCTATTGGGAGTTTTTCTGAAGCTTGCCGCCTTCATATTCGTCAGTATATTGGCCATTATCGCCGCCGTTATTTTATTCACCATGTTGAGCAGACATCACCGCAACGAAACATAGAGTCCGAAGAGGGCTCTTTTTTTAAACCGCAAATTCGACAAAATACAGGGATTGTGGAAGAATAAAAGAGAAGGATACTGCGGAGGGGAAAACAGTGGATGAAAAAACAACAGCGGTAAGAGAAATATACCGCTATGAAAAAGGGGTATTAACAAAAACGGCAGATCGGATGGTTTCAGAGTATCCATTGACTGTCATGGTGAACGGGCGGGAATTTGTGACGCTCGTCTGCACGCCTGATCATTTAGAGGAACTCGTAGTCGGATTTCTCGCATCAGAAGGCGTCATTCGTTTTGAAAAAGAGATCAAAAGCTTTACTATAGATGAAAGTCTCGGATTTGCATATGTGGAGCTGACGAATCCCGAAGTGCTCGAGCAAAAAGACTATACGAAGAGAGTCATCGGTTCATGCTGCGGGAAAGGCCGCCATTTTTACTTTCAGCAGGATGTAAAAACGGCCAAAACCGCCGTGAGCCGCATTACCATAACTCCTGAGACGTGTCTTCACCTCATGAAGGAGATGCAAAGCGGAAGCGGCACATTCCAGGAAACGGGCGGCGTCCATAATGCGGCGCTGTGCGATACGGAAAAGATGCTCTTCATGAGGACGGACATCGGGCGCCACAACGCGCTCGATAAGCTGTACGGCTGCTGTTTGAAAAACGGAATGCCCGTCCGTGACAAGCTGATTGTTTTCAGCGGCCGGATTTCCTCAGAGGTTTTATTAAAAGCCGCAAAAATCGGCGTGTCGATTGTCATTTCAAAATCGGCGCCGACGGAGCTTGCGCTGCAAATGGCGGAAGAGCTGAACATCACGGCGATAGGCTTTGTCAGAAACGGGTCATTTAATGTATACACACATCCTGAACGGGTTGAACAATAGAAAGGGGTCTTGGGCTTATGAATACAGAAACGCGCCGGGTGTCAGACAAAAGGGACAGGCCGCTCAGGGATCTCCGTATCTCTGTAACCGACCGCTGCAACTTCAGATGCACGTACTGTATGCCAGCCGAACTATTCGGACCGGATTATCCATTTTTACAAAAGACAGAATTGCTCTCATTTGAGGAGCTTGAGCGGCTTGCGAAACTGTTTGTCGGCCGTTTCGGCGTTGAAAAAATCAGGCTGACGGGCGGGGAGCCGCTGATGAGAAAAGATATGCCTGAATTGATCAGAAAACTTGCGCGCATCCCGGGGCTTAAAGATATTGCGATGACGACAAACGGCTCACTGCTTCCCGTGTATGCGGAAAAGCTGAAGCAGGCGGGGCTGCACCGCGTGACTGTCAGTCTCGATTCTTTAGAAGATGAGCGGTTTAAGGCTATTAACGGCCGCGGCGTCTCGGTGAATAAGGTGCTTGAGGGCATAGAGGCGGCAAAAGAGGCCGGACTCGGTGTTAAAATCAATATGGTTGTCCAAAAAGGCGTCAATGAAAAAGACATCCTGCCGATGGCCCGCTATTTTAAAGAAAAGGGTCATATTCTCCGGTTTATTGAATTTATGGATGTCGGCAATACGAATCAATGGAACAAAAAAGACGTGATCACGAAGGCTGAGATCATTGATCTGATCAATCAGCACATGCCGACGGAGCCGATAGAAGCGAATTATAAAGGCGAGGTCGCTTCCAGGTTCCGCTATCTTGACGGATCTGGCGAAATCGGCGTGATTTCCTCCGTCTCAGATGCATTCTGCGCCTCCTGTAACAGAGCGCGCCTGTCGGCGAGGGGCGAGCTGTTTACGTGCCTGTTCGCTTCCGCAGGCTACGATGTGAGGAAGCTTGTGCGCGGCGGCCTGACCGATGACGAATTGACGGAGTCCATCGCTTCTGTCTGGAAAAACCGCACGGATCAGTATTCAATTGACCGCGCGCTTTCTAAAACAGATGGGAAAAAGAAAGTGGAAATGTCTTATATAGGCGGATGGGGAGAATAAGCTGTCAGACGGATTGGCCGTTTACAAAGTGATCCGCTACGGAGAACGCTGTGAAATCAATAATTGAGAGTTTACATGTTTGTGTTCGGGCTGAAAGGGAAGAAAACAAGTACACAAGAACAAAAGGAGCTGAAGAGATCATGAGTCAAGATAACGGTTTAAAAGACAAAGTAAAAGGCGGCATGAACAAAATGAAAGGGGAAGCAAAAGACAAAGCCGGTGACATGACAGACAAGACCGACTTAAAAGCGGAAGGTAAAAAAGACAAAGCGAAAGGCAGCCTGCAAAAGGGTGTCGGCAAAACGAAAGATAAACTCAGTGACGATTAATTTGAAATGGAAACACTGCAAAAGCCCAAAACATTTTGGGCTTTTTGTTATGAGAAATGACAAAATTTCCAGTTCGTTTGGTTAATATTCACTAACTTTTTAAATATTCTATAAATTTTACGATAATTTCTTTATAATATTCACAAAGAATGTGACCTTTCTTCACATTTGGTTAAACGTTTGTTTAAGAAAAAAATAACAAATCGGGAATTTCTGCAAAAGGAATCAGGCTGTTCGCCGTCGAATAACTTTTATCACTTAACATTTCATGAGGTGAAGGGGGTGGTAACCGCCTGCATCGTTTCGGTATGACCATGTGGATTGCGTTTGACTATCAAAAGGGGGAATACGATGAAACTGACACCGGTTGAACAAGAAAAATTGCTTATTTTCACAGCGGGAGAGCTCGCAAAACAGCGGAAAGAGCGCGGCGTTCTGCTGAATTATCCTGAAGCTGCCGCATATTTGACCTGTTACCTGATGGAAGGCGCCAGAGACGGAAAAAGCGTTGCTGAGCTGATGGAATCCGGCCGCACCGTTTTAACGGAAAAAGACGTTATGGAAGGCGTTCCGGAAATGCTGGACAGCATTCAGGTGGAAGCGACGTTCCCGGACGGGGTCAAGCTTGTCACCGTTCATCAGCCGATCAAAGCGGAGGTGAAGTCATGAAGCCGGGAGCCATTCAAGTCGCAAAGGGGACCATCACCATTAACGAAGGCCGAAAGACGCTGGAGGTGTCAGTCACCAATAACGGAACAAGGTCAGTGCAGGTAGGATCGCATTTTCATTTTGCGGAAGCCAACGGCGCCCTGTCCTTCAATCGGGAGAAAGCAATCGGCATGCGTCTTGACATTCCGTCAGGCACATCGGTCCGTTTTGAACCGGGAGAAGAGAAAACCGTCACGCTCGTGGAAATCGGAGGAAGAAAAACGGTCAGAGGCCTGAACGGAATGGCCGATACGTATATGGATGAGCGGGGTAAAGAGAAGACTCTGTCAAATCTTAAAAAAGCCGGATGGATGGAGGAAGCGATCCGATGAAAATGTCACGCGAGCAATACGCAGAACTGTTCGGACCGACAACGGGAGACAAAGTCAGACTCGGAGATACGGATTTATGGATCGAGGTCGAAAAAGACTTCACGAATTACGGAGAAGAAATGATTTTCGGCGGAGGAAAAACAATCCGTGACGGTATGGGGCAGAACGGCCGCATCACAGGGAAAGACGGGGCGCTTGATCTTGTCATTACAAACGCCGTCGTCCTGGATTATACCGGGATCGTCAAGGCGGATATCGGAGTGAAGGACGGCCGGATTGTCGGCGTCGGGAAAAGCGGCAACCCGGATATCATGGATGGGGTCGACCCGCACATGATCATCGGCGCCGGAACAGAAGTCATTTCCGGTGAAGGAAAAATCGTAACGGCCGGCGGCGTTGATACGCATATCCACTTTATCTGCCCGCAGCAGATGGAAGTCGCGCTTTCTTCAGGCGTGACCACGCTTCTGGGCGGCGGAACGGGCCCTGCGACGGGAAGTAAAGCGACGACCTGTACATCCGGCGCGTGGTACATGTCGAGAATGCTGGAGGCGGCTGAGCAATTTCCGATCAATGTCGGGTTTTTAGGGAAAGGGAATGCTTCTGATAAAGCGCCTCTCATTGAGCAGACAGAAGCCGGCGCGATCGGCCTGAAGCTGCATGAAGATTGGGGAACAACGCCAAGCGCCATCAAAACTTGCATGGAAGTAGCGGATGAAGCGGATATTCAGGTGGCGATTCACACAGACACGATTAATGAAGCGGGCTTTTTAGAAAACACGCTTGATGCGATCGGCGACCGGGTTATCCATACATATCACATAGAGGGAGCCGGCGGAGGCCATGCACCGGATATTATGAAACTCGCATCTTACGCCAATATTCTGCCGTCCTCTACGACGCCGACGATTCCGTATACCGTCAACACGATGGACGAGCATCTTGATATGATGATGGTCTGCCATCATTTAGATTCAAAAGTTCCGGAAGACGTGGCGTTCAGTCATTCACGCATCAGAGCGGCCACCATTGCGGCGGAGGATATTCTGCACGATATCGGCGCCATCAGCATGACATCATCTGACTCGCAGGCGATGGGCAGGGTGGGAGAAGTGATTATCCGGACATGGCAGGTTGCCGATAAAATGAAAAAGCAGCGAGGCGCTCTTTCAGGAGAAAACGGCAATGACAATGTACGCGCCAAACGCTATATCGCCAAATACACGATCAATCCGGCCATCACCCACGGCCTGAGCCATGAAGTCGGTTCCGTCGAAAAAGGAAAGCTCGCCGACCTCGTATTATGGGACCCGGTTTTCTTCGGCGTCAAACCTGAACTTGTGCTCAAAGGCGGCATGGTTGCCCGCGCCCAAATGGGGGACCCGAATGCTTCCATTCCGACGCCTGAGCCTGTGTTTATGAGGCAGATGTACGCTTCATACGGTAAAGCGAACCGCAATACCTCTATTACATTTATGTCCCAGGCCGGTATCGAAAACGGCGTACCTGAAAAGCTCGGGCTTGAAAAAATGATTTCTCCCGTACGGAATATCCGTAAGCTGAGTAAGCTCGACATGAAGCTGAATGATGCGATGCCGAATATACAAGTCGATCCGAAAACCTATCAGGTGTTCGCCGACGGAGAAGAGCTGGCATGCCAGCCCGTCAGCTATGTTCCGCTCGGACAGCGTTATTTCTTATTTTAATCCATCTCCGGCCGGTTTCCCGCCGGCCTATTTACACCTCTGTTGCCAACTTGATTTCATCTTCCCGCGTGATTTAGTGTATATTAATAGTTGACAAACAAATGAAATGTAACTATTATGGTTACAACGGTGGTGAAAAACATGATTAACAGCCGTCTTGCTGTGGCCATTCACATTCTATCGCTGATCTCAACGGATGAACGGGCATCATCAGATATGATTGCAGGCAGTGTAAACACCAATCCCGTCGTAGTGCGGAGAACGATCAGCCAGCTGAAAAAAGCAGGTATTCTGACATCCCGGGCGGGTGTTCCGGGAGCCAGCCTGAAAAAAGATCCGTCTGAGATTACCCTCCTGGAGGTTTACAGGGCGGTGCAGAATAAGGAAGAGCTTTTTGCGGTTCACGACAATCCGAATCCGGACTGTCCGGTCGGCAAAAATATTCAGCGTGCGCTTGATGAGACGTTCGGAAGCGTTCAGCGGGCAATGGAGAATGAATTGGCGAGCAAGTCCCTTTATGATGTAATGAATCATCTCTTTTGTTAAAAAGAGATGGCTTCATGCCGCCACAGTTGTAACAATAATAGTTACAAATAAGGAGGAAAAGAACATGAAAATCGGAATTATCGGAGCAAGCGGAAAAGCGGGAAGCGCTATTATGAAGGAAGCGAAGGAACGCGGCCATGAGGTGGCGGCAATCGTCAGAAATGCATCAAACGTAAAAGATCAAGATGTCACGGTTGTGGAAAAAGACATCTTTGATTTGAAGGCGGAGGATATAAAGCCATTTGATGCCGTAGTCAACGCCTTCGGTGCGCCGGCGGGCAAGGAGCATCTGCATGTTGAAGCGGGAAAAGCACTAATCAGCATTTTCAAGGAAGCAAAAGATACAACATTATTTGTCGTCGGCGGAGCAGGCAGCCTCTTTGTTGATGAAGCAAAAACAACACGTCTGGCTGAAACGCCGGAATTTCCGAAAGAATATCTGCAGACAGCGCTTCAGCAGGCGAAAAATTTACAAGACCTTGAAAACACCGAGTCTATTTCTTGGACATTTCTGAGTCCGGCGGCAATGTTTGATCCGAACGGAAAACGCACGGGAGCATACAAAAAAGGCAAAGACACACTCATCGTCAATGATGCAGGCGACAGCTATATCAGCTACGCCGATTATGCCATTGCCGTATTGGATGAATTGGAAAATCCAAAGCACCAAAACGAGCGCTTTACCGTTGTCGGAGAAGCGGAATAAGAAAAAAATCCCGGGCGGACGCGCCGGGATTTTCTTTTTTAATATGTATTGGCATCAATGTTATCAAATACGCCGTCCACGATGCCGAGCGTCATAAGTACAATGAAGAGAACGATGCAGAGAACGGACAAGCCGATTGTTACAATGAGATAGATCCCCTGCATTTTCACGAACTTTGCGTAATTCTCCAGCATATGTTCCTCTGTCAGTTCATTGAACTGCTCCGCCATCTGTCCCGCTTCTTTTGCCGAGCGCATCAGAAAAATGCCGGCAATGATCTGCAGAACGCCTGGAATGGCTCCGATTAAGAAGAAAAACGCGCCGGACAGCGCAGCAAATGCGCCCATAATAATAAACAAAATACCTGTCGCTTTTCCCCATTTCGAAATAGAAATAAGCGAACGATTCACTGATTCAGGTTTCAAAACTTGGCACTCCTTTACAAAAAAATACTCACTTTTCATTTATACACTATTCGGCCATTCTTTTGAATATAAAATGTGTTTTTTCCAGCCATGTGTCCGTTTCTACCTTGAATGGCCGTCTTTGAAAGGGTGCTGTTAAACAAAATAGAAATCGCTGATGGACTTCTTTAATAACCAACTGAAAAAGCTGTTACTATCATATTAGTTATTTATCTACTTTTTAAAGAAAAATAGCCGAGAAAGATGCAAAAAAGGTTGACTCTATCAGCGGTAAATATCTTTTAGTTAGAATCTGAAAAAAGACAGTTCCAAAAAGGGTATTTAAGATGCTACCAGTTAACAGTTATAGTGTGTGATTGTACTTCATAAGATCCTATATTAAGTGTAACTGCAACTCGTTTTCTGCTAAAGTGTTCTTTCCTTAATTTATTGATAGAGAATGATTTTGTAGGAGTTCTTTTTGAGAATGAGCCTTTTAATTGATATTGTGAAGCACCCTCTGAGACTCTAAGGTAAGCAGTATAATTTAATGTTCCACATTTACCGTTAGTTTCTCCATACCAATCAATTGTAGATGCTTTTTTAGAATATGTATAGGCGTCAACCCAAACTCTAACTTTACAGCCTTTTTTTCCAACTTCAGTCCATGGGCCTGTAGCTGCTTGAGCCTTGCCAACTGGAATACTCAGAAGGCCTAGTGAAAGAGCAATAACCGAAAATAACATTGAAATTTTTTTCATGAGACTTTCCTCCTTTTATGAAATATTTTACTATAAATTATAAATTAATCAATGTTTATTCTAATTCTATAAACGGTGTGATTTTAATTTGTGAAATAATATGTGTGAATAATCATGGTAATTTGGTTGTTTATTCTAATAAAAAACCTTTAAATGAGTGTATAATCACAAGTGTAATGATTATACACATCTATTTAAAGGAGAAAGAAAGCTAATTAAAGTTTATAAAATCGGCGACAGAAGCCTTGAAATCGATTCTTTGATGCGGATCCGCAGTGAACGCTCCTGGTATTCTTCATACGTATATTTTCTGGAGACGAGCAGATCTTCTTTAAATGAGGAAATGAGCTTTTTCGCGATGGTGACGTCATAAATAAAGGCGTTGACTTCAAAATTAAGCCTGAAGCTTCTGACGTCGATATTCGCCGTACCGACTGAAGCCGTCTCATCATCGACGACAATCGTTTTTGCATGAATAAAGCCGTTATCGTAAATATAGACCGAGGCCCCGGCTTTCAAAAGATCTCCGATGTAAGATAAAGTCGCCCAGTAAACGAAAGCGTGATCCGGTTTGTTCGGGATCATGATTTTTACGTCGATGCCTGACAGGCAAGCGATCCTGAGAGCGTCTAAAAGACTTGAGTCAGGAATAAAGTAAGGCGTCTGAATCAGGATCGACCGTTTGGCCGTTGAGATCATTTTGATATAACCGTTTTTAATTTGTTCCCACTCTGAATCCGGTCCGCTCGTGACAATCTGCATCCCCACATTCCCCTTCGGCTCGCATTCCGGAAAATGATTCGGGACGTATGTGAGCGTATGGTGATGGGAGGCTTGGTTCCAGTCGAGGATAAACCTTGTCTGAATGGCGTGAACCGCCGTACCCTGAAGCCTGAGGTGCGTATCGCGCCAGTAGCCGAATTTCGGGTTCAGGCCGAGATATTCGTCTCCGACGTTAAAGCCGCCGACATATCCGGTTTCGCCGTCAATAATCACGAGCTTGCGGTGATTCCGATAATTGAGCCGCAAATTAATCGGACGGAGCCTGGAAGGAAAAAAGACCTCCACATGGCCGCCGGCGTCCCGCAGCGGTTTGAAGAATTTTTTTCTGAGCGTTCTCGAACCGAGTTCATCATATAACACTCTGACCTTTACACCTTCCTGTGCTTTTTTCACTAAGGCATCACGCAATTTTTTTCCCAGTTCATCACCTTTATAAATATAATATTGAAGGTGAATGTGATCTTTTGCATTGGAAATGTCTTTCATTAAGCGTTTGAACTTATCGCGCCCGTCCGTTAAAATCTCAACTGAATTATCCTCTGTAAAGACAGCGTGGTTGTTCATGACAAGCATATAGATGAGGTCTTTATTATCCACAGTCGCCCTGTTGTTAAATTGGAATTGCCTCGATTTCAGGTCTTTCAGCTGAGACTTCAGCAGCTTTTCAATCCCGATCTTTTTACGGTCTTCCCATTGAAACAGGTGCTTGCGTCTCAGGTTATGGCCGAATAAGAGGTATAAAATAAACCCTAAAATGGGAATAAAAAAAAGAACCAAAAGCCAAGCCCATGAAGCGCTGGCATCGCGTCTTTCTTTGAAAATCATGATGATGGCCAGAAGTATATTTAAAATGAAAAAAAATCCGAATAAAATAAATGAAATGCTCACTTTGCAACCCCGCTATATCATATTTATCAAGACTGTGCCCATTAGTATTCCGACAAGTGCAGCAATCTGATTCCCATTTCAAATTATAACATTGACATTTTGAAAGAATAAAGAGCCGGAATCAAAGATGGATGCAGTTTTCTTTCAAAGAAAGTTCCGGGTGCGGTAAAATAAGCATATATGAAAAAGAAGACAAAAATGACAGCAAAGGGGAGAGGGTATGAAGCTGGAACATGCGGAACAATTGCCGGGATTCATAAAAAAAGAAATTCAGAAAATCCAAATCGCCATCACACCGCTGATGAAAAAAAGCATCATTTACCGTTTTCTTGCTTTCCCGCTCGCCGCTTTTTCTCTGTTTCATCTGGCATCGCTTTTGATTCAGGCTCCTTCCGGGAGAGGAGCTTTCGTATCGGCCGGCATTTTTGCGCTCCTTGCGGCCTTGGGTCTTGCGTTTTTTAAAGAAGCCGGCTATCAGCGGAAACAGGTGCAAAAAACGATCCGTCTGTATATGCTCAACAGAATCAGAAAAAGCAATATTCTGTCCGAGGAACGGAAAAGCGCCTATACCCGATTGATTGCGGAGGAGCCGTCTGCGATGAAGAGTTTTATTGAATTTTTAACGGAAGAAGACCGGAAAAAAGAAATGCTGTATTAAAAAAGAGCTGACACGTGATCAGCTCTTTTTGTCATTCAAACACCGGGTCGTTCTCATAGTAATATGAATCAGGCGTGTCATACGTATCGGTGCTGTGATAAGCCATAATTCCGATGACAGCGAAGATGGCGACTAAAATAAAAGCGATAATGCCCAATGCCACACTGGATACAGCGTAAAAAAACTGCATTTTGATAAAGGATGCGTAATGTTCGAGCATATTTTCTTCCGCGTTTTCTTCCAGGCCTTCCTGAAGGGCGGCAGCCGCTTTTGCCGAGCGCATCAGCATGACGCCGGAAATGATGAGCAAAACCCCCGGAATAGCTCCGAGCAGCGTCACTATGGCTGACAGAGCGGACAGAGAGCCCGTAATGATAAGAAACACGGCGGTGATTTTTCCCCATTTGGCAATGTCGGCAAGGGAACGGGCTTTTTTATTGAGCGGCTGATTTTCGTCTTTTTCTTTATCGATGCTGATCATGACAGTTCTCTCCCTAAAATGTTCAAGTCATATCGTTTTCCGTCCATTTCGGCGATACCCGGGAATACGCCCCATTCAGTAAAGCCGAATTTTTCAAACAGCTTAATGCTCGGCACATTATGTCCGAAGATAAAAGCCATCAGATTCCGGATGCCGATTTTCGGAGCGATCGCCAGGGCTTCTTTCAGCAAAAAGCTTCCCGCTCCTTTGCCCCGGCAATCCTGATGCAGATAGATGCTGATCTCCGCTGTTTTGTCATAGGCCGGACGGCCGTAAAACGTTTCAAAGCTGATCCAGGCCGCCACTTTGCCGTTCTCATCTTCCGCGACCATCAGCGGGCGCCGGTCCGTGTGCCGCAAAAACCAATCCATCCGGTCTTCGGGCGTCACTTCTTCCGTATCAGCCGTTACCATTCGTGAGGCAATCGTCGAGTTGTATATGGCCACAACCGCATCTAAATCTTCCGAAACGGCTTTGCGCAGGGTTAAATTCATATTCCGGGATCTCCCTTCACATTTTATTACATAATTAAGAGCAATCTGCACATACTACTTCCAAAAAGTTTTTTATAGATGTGTATATATTTTCAGAAAAGTGTTCAGAATGTTGCTGAGGTGATGAACAAATGAGAGAGGAAGAAAAGAAAACTTCTCAAGTCAAAAAACTTCAGCGGTTCTTTCGCAAACGCTGGATATTCCCTGCAATCTACTTAGTCAGTGCGGCCGTCATTTTAACAGCTGTCCTTTGGTATCAATCCGTTTCAAATGATGTGAAGGACAATCTGACGAATAACGGAGGAAACTCCGCGTATGACAACGGCAAAGACGATGCCGTCGAAGTAGGAAAGTCAATGGAAAACGTCGCAATGCCGGCTGCTCATTCTGAAAATGTTTCTGTTGTGAAAAAGTTTTACGAAACGAATGCCGCAAAAAAAGAGAAAGAAGCAGCACTTGTTAACTATAATAACACGTACAGCCTAAGTAAAGGAATTGACTTAGCTGAGAAAGACGGAAAATCATTTGATGTTTCTGCTTCTCTGAGCGGTACGGTTGTTAAAGCTGCTAAAGATCCGGTGCTGGGCTATATGGTCGAAATTGAACACTCTGACGGCCTGTCTACTGTTTATCAGTCTTTATCTGAAGTCAGCGTAGACCAGGGCGACAAAGTAAAGCAGAACCAAGTCATCGGAAAATCAGGAAAAAACCTTTACAGTGAAGAAAGCGGAAATCACGTTCACTTTGAAATCCGCAAAGACGGTGTAGCGATGAACCCGCTGAACTTTATGGACAAACCGGTAACATCTATTGAAAAAGCGGCGGCTGAAGAGAAAAACGCTGTGACAGAAGAAACGGAAGGGGCCATTCAGCAGTCTTCCGAGAAAAAAGATGTGACGCCTAAACAAGAAACCGAGGAAAAACCCGGCGGTAAAGAAGACGGCACAAAAGACAAGACAGATGGTAAAGATGACGGTTCAATGAAAGATTCAGGCAAGTAACTGTGATCCTTAAGCGCCTATCAGCTCTGATAGGCGCTTTTCATTTTACCGCATGTGCCTTTATACTGGTAGAAAACGAGGAGATGCTGAATGAATAAATGTCTGGCGGCGGGATGGCTCGTCTTTGTTTTCATTTCTGCTTTGACTGAAAGCTTTCACGATATGATTGTGACGCAGACGGTGGCCTTCCGTTTCACGCCCCATCCGGATGTTTCCGGTTTCTTTGTGTTCGATTTGGCGGAGCTGGCCATACCGGAAGCGGCGATTCAAAAGCTCGGGCACGCGTTTTCGTTTTTTGTGCTCACCTATTTGTTTTTCAGAGAGCGCAGGAGCATGAAGAAGGCGGTGCTGTATGCATTGGCCGCCGCGTTTTTGACAGAAATCGTCCAGCTCTTTTTCGGAAGAAACGGATGCCTCCGCGATGTGATGATTGACGGTCTCGGCACTGCCGCATTCTGTGCTTTACAAAGAAAAAAGCTTACGGCCAAACATACAAAAACCGGCAGTCTGTGACAGACGCCGGCTTTTTTTTATAGATTATGGTTTGTCGATTTGTTTTTATGAACGATACTTTCGTAGATTCGCACGATCAGATCGACAATCGGACGAAGCACATTTGAAAATCTGAACAGCAGGAATCCGACAACGAGGGCGACAATAATACTTCCGAGCACATCAATCGGATAATGGTGGCCGACCCAGATTCTTGAGAAGCCTGTCAACAGGCCGAAAATCACCAGCGGCCAGCCTAGTTTCTTGTTGCGGAACAGAATCGCAATTGAAATCGCTAAAGCGCCTGTCGTATGGTCACTCGGAAAAGAAGCATCCGCGGCATGAGGGATCAGCGTATGAACCGTATGCTCGACAAAGGGGCGCGGCTCGACATAGACTTTTGTGATGAGATAGTTGACGATAAGCGCCGCAATACCCGTGAAGCCCGCATACAGGGCGTTTTGTCTGCCTTTTGTGCTTCCGAACAGCCACATGGCAAGCAGGAAAAGGGCATAGGCGTAAATGGAGTATTCCGTTATAAATACCATGATAGAGTCGAGAATGGCGCTATGGTGCGACAAACCATTGATCGCTTTAAATAGTTCGTAATTCACAAATATCACCTTTTATCTTTATTTTATATGAACAGTGTAATGCTTTTTTCTATGAGACACAATTGGTATTAAAAATAATCATAAAAAAGTAAACAGATTGAAACGTGACTGTATTGCTGTGCGTCAAGTATGAGGGAAAAGAATAGCCGAAGGAGTTTTGTCCGTTGCTGAAACGTTTAAAAAACGCCGATCTGCCGCTTGTGTTTGTCATCATGCTGCTTTGCGGATTCGGCTTGTTAATGGTGTACAGCGCCAGTGATGTGATGGGATCTCAGCGGTACGGAGATCCATCCTATTTCTTCCATAAACAAAGAACCTCTTTACTGATCGGAATATGCTTATTTTTATTTGCCGCCTGTCTGCCGTATAAGCGGTATGCGCGGCTTGTACCGCTGTTTGTGGTTGGATCGCTGTTATTGCTGCTGCTCGTGTTGATACCGGGAATCGGGCTGGAGCGGAATTTTTCCCGCAGATGGCTGGGAGCGGGGCCGCTTGTCGTACAGCCGTCTGAATTGGCGAAGATCGCGATGATTTTGTATTTCGCTTCGATTTATACGAAAAAGCAGCCGTACATTCATCAATTTGTGAAAGGGGTTCTGCCGCCTTTAGTGATTTTGGGGACCGCTTTTATCTTGACATTGGCGGAGCCTGATTTAGGGACGGCTTCCTTAATCCTGGCGGCGTGCGGTTCGATTTTATTATGTGCCGGCTTGAAAAAACGCCATTTGTTCGTGCTCGGCGCAACGGCGGTGTCAGGGGTCGTTTATCTCGCATTTTCCGCTTCTTATCGTGTGAAGCGTCTCGTTTCCTTTACCAATCCGTTTGGTGATGCGAACGGGGACGGCTATCAGCTGATTCAATCCTATTTTGCTATTTCCGGAGGCGGATTTTTCGGAAGAGGGCTTGGGAACAGTGTTGAAAAAATGAATTATCTGCCTGAGGCGCATACTGATTTCATTATGGCCGTGATCAGCGAAGAACTGGGGATATTCGGTGTTCTGATCGTGTTGGGATTATATTTTGCGTTAATGCTTCTCGGCGTAAAAACAGCCGTGCGTGCTGATGACCCGTTCGGGAAGCTTCTCGCCGTCGGAATTACGTTTCAATTAATGTTTCAGGTTGTATTGAATTTGGGAGCGATGAGCGGACTTCTGCCAGTCACGGGTGTGCCGCTTCCGTTTATCAGCTACGGCGGTTCTTCATTGATCATGACGCTGTTTTTGTGCGGCATACTGGTCAATATCAGTACATATGCGAATAAACAAACCGCACGTCATAAGCGGCCTGTCCCGCATGAAAAAAAGGTTTCTTCTTTTTGATGAAGATTGAAAAAAACGCCCGGGACATGCTGTCCCCGGGCGTTCTGTATGTTTATAAAGCTTTGGGTCCTTCTTCTCCGGTGCGGATATTAATCGTGTTTCCGATTTCGTAGACGAATATTTTGCCGTCACCCGGCTCCCCCGTTTTCAGCACTTTTTTCGCCGTTTCGACCACTTGATCAACGGGGACTTTGCTGACAACGATTTCCACTTTCAGCCGTTCATACACATTGCTCTCAATTTTGACTCCGCGGTACAGTTCGGTGTGGGCTTTTTGAAGGCCGCAGCCGTGTACGTTGGAGAAGGTCAGCGATGTGACTCCGATTTTACCGAGTTCCTGTTTCAATGTTTCAAACTTAGCCGGACGCGTAACGATTTCTACTTTGAACATTTGACCGCTCATCTAAGTCACTCCTCACTTTATAAGTCCTGATATGCTTTTTCCCCGTGCATCGTTAAATCAAGCCCAAGTGACTCTTCTTCTTCACTGGCGCGGAGGGGAATGAACAGACCTACAATTTTAATGATAACGAAAGTGACAATAAATACAAATACATAGGTTGCCGCAATGGCTGCAATCTGTTTCCAAAGCAGTCCCGGATCGCCGTAAAACAGCCCGTTTGCCCCGCCTTCATTGACGGAGACGGTTGCGAATAAACCGGTCGCGATGCCGCCCCATGTGCCGCCGATCCCATGCAGGCCGAAAGCGTCAAGCGCGTCGTCATATCCGAACGTCTTTTTGAGCCAATAAACGCCCCAAAAACAGACAAGCCCGCCGATGAAGCCGATCGCAATGGAAGAAAATGGCGTAACGAACCCGGCGGCCGGTGTAATGGCGACAAGCCCGGCGATAGCGCCTGATACAGCGCCGAGCATGGTCGGCTTTTTGTTCAGCATCCATTCGATTACAATCCACCCGATAATTCCGGCTGCAGCTGCGGTGTTTGTATTAATGAAAGCAAACATCGCAATGCTGTCAAGCGTCAGGGCGCTGCCGACATTGAAGCCGAACCATCCGAACCAAATGAGCGCCCCGCCCAAGAACGTGTAAATTAAGTTGTGAGGAGAAGCCGCCGTGCCGTCCTTGCGTTTCCCGAGTACAATCGCCAGCACAAGCCCGGCGACTCCGGAAGAGATGTGAACAACATTTCCGCCCGCAAAATCAAGGGCGCCCATTTGGCCGATCCAGCCGCCGCCCCATACCCAGTGCGCAACAGGCGTATATACGAGTGAAGCCCACAAAAAGGAAAATACAAGAAAGGCGCTGAATCTCATGCGTTCAGCAAATGCTCCGGAAATAATCGCCGTCGTCAGCACGGCAAATGTCATTTGGAACATCATGAACAATGAATGCGGGATCGTCTCACTGTAGCTTCCGGGTTCAAATCCGACTCCCTTCAGCCCCGCCCATTCAATGCCGCCAAGCCATGTATTGCCGGGAGCAAAAGCAAGTGAATATCCGTACAAAACCCAAACGACGGATACGATGGCGAGTGAAGAAAAACTGTGCATCGCCGTGCTGAGCACGTTTTTGCTTTTTACCATTCCGCCGTAAAACAAAGCCAACCCGGGGGTCATCAGCCACACGAGTAAAGCGCAAAAGAACATAAATACTGTATCGCCCATCTGCATGTTGTATTCCTCCGTCTCATTTCAGAATGTGATCATGATTAATTCATTATTATAGAGAAAAAAGAACGATAAAACATTTTCGTGTAAGGTTATATGACATGGTTTTTCACGGTATATAATGTCGGATTTTCAAATAAACAGGAAGTGACTTTATATCCATAAAAAGAGCGCCGGAGCACGGCGCAAGAAATCCTGCCCGGGAAAGAGTAAAATAAACGGGGTGAGAAACACTAACTGTATCAGGAGGAATTATTATGACTACATCATTAAATCTGCAATTTGAAAAAACGGCTTTGGTCATTATCGATTTACAAAAAGGCATTGTTCCGTTTGATAAAAGCGGCGCCGTTGTGCCGAACACGAAAAAATTAATTGATGTGTTCCGTGAAAAAGGCGGCTTTATCAGCTTTGTGAACGTAGACTTTCACGACGGAGCGGATGCGCTGAAGCCGCTGACAGATGAAGAGGCGGCAGGCCATTCGGCTCCGGCGGCGGATTGGGCTGAATTTGTGCCTGAAATCGAAGTGAAGGAAAATGATTATACGGTAACAAAACGGCAGTGGGGCGCGTTTTTCGGCACGGACCTGGATCTTCAGCTCAGAAGACGGGGAATCGACACGATCGTATTATGCGGGATTGCGACAAACATCGGCGTGGAAAGCACGGCGCGGGAAGCTTTTCAGCTCGGGTATCAGCAAGTTTTCGTGACTGACGCGATGGCGACATTCAGCGATGAACAGCACGAAGCGACACTCAAGTTTATCTTCCCGAAAATCGGCAGAAGCCGGACGACGGAAGAATTTATCGCGCAGACCAAATGACAATCTCCAAAAAAAGCCGCGTCCTGTTTTTGACTGCCGTGGCTTCGGGGACGATGCTGAACCCGTTGAACTCGTCGATGATTTCTCTTGCGCTTCACAGCATTCAGCATGAATTTCACCTGTCGTTTACTACGGTGTCCTGGCTGATATCGTCCTTTTATCTGGCCAGCGCGGTGGCCCAGCCTGTCACCGGGAAGCTCGGTGATATGCTCGGCAGGAAGAAGCTGTTTTTGATCGGGCTTCTGCTTGTTGCCGTCTCGGCCATCGGCGCGCCGTTTGCGCCGACTTTCATGACTTTGTTAATTATGAGACTGTTTCAATCGATCGGAAGCAGCGCGATATATCCGTCCGGCGTCGGATTGATCCGTTCGAATATACAGGAGAAGCAGGCGTCAGCGCTGGCCGTTCTGTCCATCTTTGCATCAGCTATGACGGCGCTCGGGCCGACTCTCGGCGGTTTTCTGATCGTTTGGGGAGGATGGCCCGCAATCTTTTTCGTCAATCTGCCGTTTATCATTCTCAGCTTTTTTCTCGGGCTGTATATGTTTCCGAAGGATGAAAAACGCGAGATCGGCGGCTGGAAATCCGTGCTCCGTCAGCTTGATACGATCGGGATACTCTTGTTTGCCGGGGCGATTATCCTTCTCTTGTCGTTTTTATTGTCCTTCAGTACGAAGCCCCATTATATAGAAGGCGTATTCGGGCTTTTGTTTGTCGGGCTGTTTATCTGGCGCGAGCTGAAAACGGAGAAGCCGTTTATTGATGTCAGGCTGTTTAAAACACATCGGAAACTATCGTCGGTGTATATTCAATTTATTTTGCTGAATATCTTCTTTTACTGCATTTTTTTCGGGCTTCCGAGCTATTTTCAGGATGAAATGCATTTGTCCGTTCAGACAAGCGGATTGATTATGCTGTTTATGTCGGGCATGAGCATCTTGGTGTCGCCGTTGACCGGAAAATGGATAGATAAGAAAGGGATTCTTCAGCCGATTGTCGCCGGAACATGTCTGACCGCGATCGGGGCGGTGCTGTTAACGTTTTTCTTTCTTCAGGCGCCCATGATAGGAAAAGGGCTGATTCTGTCTGTGCTGGGCGTCGGCTATGGCTTCGGCAATGTGACGTTTCAGGCGGCCATGCTGAAAACAAGTCCGGCTGACATGGTCGGAACAACGTCCGGCCTGTTTCAGACCTGCCGGTATCTGGGTTCGATTTTGTCTTCTGTCATTTTGGGCATTCTTTTCGGAAAAGAAATTACCGCCGGCCATTTTCATATGCTCGGCACGATTCTTATCATTGTCGGCGCCGTAAGCCTTTTGATGGCGTTCCGGTTTTCGGTTCTCCTCAAAAAGGCCTCTTAACAGCCGCATCAAAAGAGACGGGCTCTCCCCGTCTCTTTTTTTATGTGTATTATGCTCAAAAATCAAAACGATTATTGTCGACAGCGCCCAATGTTATTTACGGAATTTTCAGTTATATTTTTAACATGAAATGTGAGGAAACCGTACATACGGGAGGGAGAAGATGAAAAAAACAACGAACAATCGGCTCAGCAACAAAGATTTACTGCCTGTGGAGGAAGGAGAACGGACGTGGAAAGCGGTGAATTTTGCATCCATCTGGATGGGCTGTATTCATAACATCCCGACCTATGCGACTGTGGGCGGACTCATTGCGATCGGTCTTTCACCGTGGCAGGTGCTCGCCATTATCGTGACAGCGTCACTCATTTTGTTTGCCGCTATGGCTTTAAACGGGCATGCCGGTACGAAATACGGCCTCCCGTTTCCGGTCATCATCAGAGCTTCGTACGGGATATACGGCGCTAACATTCCGGCGCTTCTCAGGGCGTTTACGGCCATCATGTGGCTCGGAATTCAAACATTTGCCGGGAGCACGGCTTTACATATCCTGCTTCTGAATATATGGCCGGGCTGGGGGAGTCTCGGCGGAGATTGGAATTTGTTCGGACTTCATCTGCCGGGCTTTCTGTCGTTTATTTTCTTTTGGGGCATTCACCTGCTTGTGCTGCGGCACGGCATGGAATCGATCAAAAAATTTGAAGTGTGGGCGGGCCCGCTTGTTTATCTTGTATTCGGCGGAATGGTCTGGTGGGCGATAGATATTGCCGGCGGGCTTGGCCCGATTTACTCCCAGCCGGGAAAATTCCATACCTTTTCTGAAACGTTTTGGCCATTTGCAGCCGGAGTGACGGGCATTATCGGAATATGGGCGACGCTGATTCTGAATATCCCTGACTTCACCCGGTTCGCCGCGTCGCAAAAAGAACAGATTCGCGGTCAGTTTTACGGGCTGCCGGGAACGTTTGCGCTGTTTGCGTTTGCGAGCATTACAGTGACTTCCGGATCACAGGTGGCGTTCGGAGAACCGATTTGGGATGTGGTGGAGATTTTGGCCCGGTTTGATAATCCTTTCGTTATCGCTCTTTCAGTCATCACGCTCTGCATCGCCGCCGTTTCGGTTAACGTGGCGGCAAACATCGTGTCACCGGCTTATGACTTGGCGAATGCCCTGCCGAAATATATTACGTTCAAGAGAGGAGGGTACTTGACCGCCGTTTTGGCCCTGTTCACAATTCCGTGGAAGCTGATGGAAAGCGCCACAAATGTATATGCGTTTCTCGGACTCATCGGCGGGATGCTCGGACCGGTGGCCGGAGTGATGATGGCCGATTATTTTATTATCAGAAGAAGACAGCTTTCCGTTGATGACCTTTATTCGGAAAACGGACAGTACACCTATTACAAAGGCTATAATTACCGTGCATTTGCCGCGACCTTTCTCGGCGCATTTATTTCCTTAATCGGGATGTACGTCCCGGCGCTGGCCGGCATCTATGATATCTCCTGGTTTGCGGGTGTGCTTGTGTCATGTCTCGGATATACGACGCTTATGTACATTCATCCTCCTTATGCAAAATCAGCGGGGCGCATAGTGCGGGAAAGAGCGGCAGAATAAAAAAAGCCGGGGGCTGCACCCCGGCTTTTTGTCATATCAGTCTGCGATTGAAACATTTCCGTCCGCTTCAAGCGGCGTTCTTTTTTTCTGGCTCCAGCCATACAGAAGCAGGGCAATCAGGACGAACAGCCCCGCTGCCAGATAAATCGTATGGAATCCGGCGGAAGCGACAAAGAGGCCGAATACATAGGACCCGCCGGCAATCCCGCTGTCAAAGAATGTGAAGAAGGTAGCCGTTGCGAAGCCTGAACGGTGGCCGGGCGAGTTCTGAATCGCCAGCGTCTGCATACACGGTACGATAGAGCCGTAGCCAAGACCGATTACGGCGCCGGACAAGAGAAGCATGAGGGCGCTGTTTGTCATCGCCAGCATGCAAAGCCCCGCGGAGAACACGATAATCGACGGATAGATGACGATTCCAGGTCCCACTCTGTCAAACAGCTTTCCGGTGAAAGGACGGGCAGCCATCATCGTCACTGCGAAACAGACGAAGAAATAGCCGCTGACATCCAACAGATGGATCGTCTTTGCGTAAACGGATAAATATGACGTCACACTTGAATAACAGAAAGAAATGGACAACCCGACAATCGCGATTTTTAGCGCGCCTTTTTCAAACATATCGGAGAAAGAAAAACGGAAGACAGTCGTTCCGCTGTTGTTTTGATCCGGCACACGAATCATGAAAGCGATTAACAGGCCTAAAGAAACAAAAACGGCAAAAATCGTAAAGAAAACCGGGAATGAAATGACCTTCACAAGGCTCAGCCCGAGAAACGGACCGATCGCCATGGCAAGGTTCATAGACATTGCGAAATAACCGAGTCCCTCGCCGCGCCGCTTAACAGGTATAATGTCAGCGGCAATTGCGCCCGTGACCGTCGTTAAAATGCTGAACCAGATGCCCTGGAAGAAACGCAGTCCGAGCAGCAGATAAAAATTGTGTATCGGCAAATACAGATAAGAAGACAGGGCGAACAGCGCCAGAGAAATAATCGTCATTCTTTTTTTACCGAACCGTTCGATAATCGCCCCTGAAAATGGACGGGTAATAATAGCGGATAACAGGAACAGGCTGATCAAAAGCCCTCCTTGCGACTCACTGCCGCCAAGCTCCTGAATCATATAAATAGGCAGCACGGCCAAAAATGTATAAAAGAACACAAAGACAAATAAATTCACGAGTACGACCATTATAAAATCTTTGGTCCAGATCGAGTCAGATTTACTCAAAAGTACAGCACTTCCCTTTCTTTATGATTTCGTTAAAAACACATTCAGAAACTCAGAAAAAGCTTCTTTATCTCCATCTTGGAAATCCGCAAGCATGTCTTCCTCGAACTTCAGCATCTCTTGATTGATGCTGTCGTATTTCAATTCAGCTTCCTTCGTCAGGACGACGAGCTTTTCCCGCTTGTCTTCTCCCTGTTCCCGCTGAATCCAGCCGTTTTCTTCAAGGCGTTTGATCGTTCTGGTAACGGTCGGCGCCTCCACGTTCAAATAGGACCAGATTTCTTTTTGGGTCATCGGTCCGATCGTTTTTAAGCAATATAGGATTGACCATTGAGAGGAGTAAAGGCCGAATGGCTCCAGCCGTTCATTGGCTTTCTTCGTAATCAGGCGGGCGCATTGATTGATTTGATGAATGAGGCGTCTGTTGACGTGGATCATTTCCGTTCTCCTTTTCAAAAAAACTTACCTAAGTAACTAATCGCGCTTTTTTATTCTACAGCAGGATCGCGCGGATGTAAAGCCCACGTTCAAAAAGCAGAAAATTGTGATCCCGCCCCTTGTCCTTATTGAGTTTTTAGCATATTCCCAATTCATTGCTAATACACTGTTACAAACCTAACAAAGAGAGTGTTTGAGGTGAGGGATCGTGGGCATATTTCAAAAACCTTCTTATATAATCGGACAACGAAGAAGCGGCATCATCAGTGAATCTGTTACAGAATACGGATCTCATTTCACACTTCTCACATCCAACTGGGGAGGTCGAGTGGTGTGCACGATTACATCAAAGAGCGAACAATCAAGATTGGTAAGTATATCGTGGAGACGAAAAAAACCGTTCGTGTCATTGCGAAAGAGTTTGGTGTTTCCAAAAGTACCGTACACAAAGATCTGACAGAGCGCCTGCCTGAAATCAATCCTGACTTGGCGAATGAAGTAAAAGAAATACTCGATTATCATAAATCCATCAGGCACTTAAGAGGGGGAGAGGCGACGAAGTTAAAGTACAAAAAGGATGAAATTCTTGAAGGGGAGCCCGTTCAGCAGCCGTAGCGTCTGACGTCTGCCGGCCCCTTTTTTCTCCTCCGGGACGTTTCGCGAATATCCGCAAAATTTTGTCAAGAACTTATATGGTTCAGCAGCTTTTTTTTGATAAATTATGATAATATATATAATTAGGGCACAATGTGGATATTTTACTGTGAAACAGATATCAAGGAGGATATAAATAGATGTTTGCAAGGGATATTGGAATTGACCTCGGTACTGCAAATGTACTGATCCATGTAAAAGGAAAAGGAATTGTTCTGAATGAGCCTTCCGTTGTGGCGCTTGATAAAAACAGCGGCAAAGTGCTGGCGGTCGGCGAAGAAGCCAGACGAATGGTTGGACGTACACCTGGGAATATTGTTGCGATCCGTCCGCTGAAAGACGGCGTAATCGCAGACTTCGAAGTAACAGAAGCCATGCTGAAACACTTCATTAATAAGCTGAATGTAAAAGGACTTTTCTCAAAACCGCGCATGCTGATCTGCTGCCCGACGAATATTACGTCCGTTGAGCAAAAAGCGATTAAAGAAGCTGCTGAAAAAAGCGGCGGAAAGCATGTGTACCTTGAAGAAGAACCGAAAGTTGCCGCTATCGGCGCGGGTATGGAAATCTTCCAGCCAAGCGGTAACATGGTTGTTGACATCGGAGGCGGTACGACAGATATCGCAGTTATTTCTATGGGCGATATCGTCACCTCCTCCTCTATTAAGATGGCTGGGGACAAGTTTGACATGGAAATCTTAAATTATATCAAACGTGAGTACAAACTGCTGATCGGTGAACGTACCGCTGAAGATATTAAGGTGAAGGTCGCAACGGTTTTCCCAGACGCACGTCATGAAGAAATCACCATTCGCGGCCGTGACATGGTTTCCGGTCTGCCGAGAACAATTACAGTAAACAGCAAAGAAGTGGAAGAAGCCCTTCGTGAATCAGTTGCTGTCATTGTGCAGGCTGCTAAGCAGGTTCTCGAAAGAACACCGCCTGAATTGTCCGCTGACATCATCGACCGCGGCGTTATTATTACCGGCGGCGGAGCGCTGTTAAACGGACTTGACCAGCTTCTCGCTGAAGAGCTGAGGGTTCCTGTTCTTGTCGCTGAGAATCCGATGGATTGTGTTGCGGTCGGAACGGGCGTCATGCTTGATAACATGGACAAGCTTCCAAAACGCAAACTGAGCTGATCATAAAACCTCATTCTGAAAAAGAATGGGGTTTTTTTCTGTCAAACCCTTCACGAACGGGAAGGAAAATCCGATAATAAGAAAAAATGCTGATTTTCATTATAGAACAAATGTTCCGGTAAGGCAACCGGAAATAATGAGGTGGAAGACTTGTTAAAAGGATTATATACCGCAACGTCCGCAATGATTACACAGCAGAGAAGAACGGAAATGCTGTCAAATAATATCGCAAACGCGAACACATCGGGGTACAAAGAGGATCAAGGCTCGATCCGCGCTTTCCCTGAGATGCTCTTGAGCCGAATCGAAGGCGACAAAAAAACGAAAATCGGTTCCGTCAACACAGGCGTGTACATGCAGGAGCTGAAACCATTGTTCACGCAGGGAAGCCTGAAAACGACCGATCAGCCGACGGATATCGCGCTTATGGAAAATCAGGTTCCCAAGAATGCTGAAACGAACGAAAACGCCGAGCTGTTTTATCCCGTTCAGACCGCGGGAGGCGTGCGCTATTCAAAAAGCAGCACTTTCTCATTAAATCAAAACAATCAGCTTACGATAAACGGAAATCTTGTTTTATCAACAAACGGACAGCCGATTACCGTCGACAATGAAAAATTCACCGTATCAGAAAACGGAACGGTCACATCAAACGGCCGGCAGGCGGGGCGGATTGACATCAGAATGGAAGAAGACGTGCGCAATCTGAAACGGGACGGCAACGATTTATACAGCACGGCCGACGGCTCTGAACTGCCGAGTGCGGCGGCGAATCCCCAAGTTTCGTATTCATTAAAGCAAGGCGTCTCGGAGCTTTCAAACGTGGACGTGACGAGCACGTATACAGAAATGACGGAAGCATACAGATCATTTGAAGCCAATCAGAAAGTCATTCAGGCTTACGATAAAAGCATGGATAAAGCCGCAAATGAAATCGGCAAAGTGTAACAAAATGGGGGACGTTCAATTATGATGCTCAGATCAATGCTGGCGGCTTCAACAGCCTTAAATCAGCTTCAGCAGCAGATGGATACAGTCAGCAGCAACCTTTCAAACAGTGATACGACAGGCTATAAAGCGAGGGACTCCCGCTTTTCCGAGCTGATCAGGCAGCAGTATGATCAAATAGATGATAAAAAGGAAAATTCGCCGAACATGCGGAAAACACCGCCCGGCCTGCGTCTCGGCGCCGGAGCGATGATGACGCCGCAGCTGGATTCAGGGCAGGGAAGCATCAAAAAAACCGACCGTGACCTTGATATCGCGTTCACATCACCTTATCAATACCTCCAGGCAGAAGCGGGCGGACGGCGGGTGTATACAAGGGACGGCTCACTCACCCTCAAGCCGGCCGGCGGAAATGATCGGCTGCTTCAGCTCATGACAGCGGGAGGCAATCCCATTCTCGATGAGAACGGTCAGCCCATACAGATTGACAGTTCGCTGACTAAGCTGAAAATCAGCAAAACCGGAACTCTGACAGCTTCAGACCAGACAGGAACCCGTTCGCAGACTTTTAATCTCGGCATCGTTAATGTCAATAACCCTCAGGAGCTCCATGCGGAGGGGGATAATCTGTTTTCCGTAAACGGCACCGGGGCTTCAGCCATTGAAGAGCTTACCGGCGCAAAACGGCAGGAAATCGGCATGGAGCAGGGCGCGCTTGAAAATTCAAATGTCGATATGTCAAAGGAAATGACCGACTTAATCGTGTCTCAGCGTTCCTACCAGCTGAACAGCCGCACGATTACATTGGGAGACCAAATGCTGGGCTTAATCAACTCAGTCAGATAAAAGAAGGGGCGTTTTGATCAGCCGCGCATGATAAAAAATGCGGCTTTCTCAAAATCGCCCTTTTTTTTGTAGTAATCAGTAATATCCTGAAGCAGCACTTCTAAATCCACCCACGCTTCAATTTTTTGCAGCTCCAGCACAAGCTTCTGCAGCCGGTCGTACGGATCCTCCTGAGAGGTGTACAGTATGTTGAGCGCGGTCAGCTTCAGCTTCATGATGTTGTTCTGCACTTTGTCAGCTATGTATAATCCTTTCTGAAGCACGGTTTGTCCTTCTGCGGCAGACCCGGTTTTAAAAAGTGACCTGACCGCTTCGTATACACAATGAAGATAGGAAACGGGAGACTCCTTCTCGAAAAGCTGATTGCCTAATACCTTTTTGTAAAAAGGGAGCGCCTCTTGATCTTTTTTCTGGGCGGTCTTTAAAAATCCAAAATTATAATAGGCGTGGCACAGCAGGTTATTGTCATTGATCCGATCCGTTATTTTTATGGATTCATTGAAGAGCTGTTCCGCGTCTTCATACCGTGCCTCGTCTATGTAGTTCACGGCGAGAAGCAGCTGGCAGCTGAGCACTTTTTTGATGTAGCCGAATTCATTTTGATAGATCTCCAGCGCTTTATTGACATATTGAATGGAAAGCGGAGACGACTTCATCATGTAATAAGCGCCCGCTGTTTTATAATAAAATTCAGCGGCTTCAAAACGGTCCTCGATGGCCGGCAGATACTGTTCAGCTTCTTTAAAGCGGCAGACCGCACGGTTCGGAGTGCCATTCACCATATGGAATAACCCTTTGAAAAAATAGAAATAATAAGTTAATTCATGATCCATCTCATCTTTGCGCCGCTTCAGCTCGCAGAACAGTTTATTCAGACCGTCTTTTTTCTCAAACAGCAGCTGGAACCGCGCGAAAAACAGCTGATATCTGAGTTTGAGCTTTGCATTCCTTTGTAATTTGGGGAGATGCTGATTGATTTGTTCGTGAAGGGAACGGGCTAGATCGAATTGGCGTTTTCCCATGGCGTCATACCACTCATTCAGCATCACCAGCGTGCGTTTTTCAGTAAACTTAGCAATCATCTTCCAACCTCTTTGCATAGGGTAAAAATCTTTATTTATCATAACACATTAATGGACGAGGCTCATTGCCAGCTGGTTACAGTTTACAGCGCAGTTGAAAAAGAAATTGATTCATAATATACTTCCAAATGTACAGATTGGTTACCGCATATACCTTCTATACATACTATTGTCGATGAAGGAGATGTCAAGGAATGCTTGATACTCAGCAAATTAAAGAAATTATTCCCCATCGCTATCCGTTTCTTCTGGTAGACAGAATTACGGAAGTCGAAGAAGGAAAACGGGCGGCGGGATATAAAAATGTTACGGCTAATGAAGACTTTTTTAACGGACATTTTCCTGAATACCCTGTGATGCCGGGCGTATTAATCGTGGAGGCTTTGGCGCAGGTCGGAGCGGTTGCGATGCTGATTAAAGAAGAAAACCGGGGCAGACTCGCATTTTTTGCGGGGATTGATAACTGCCGTTTCAAAAAGCAGGTAAAACCGGGTGACAAGCTGGAGCTTGAGGTTGATATTACCCGCGCACGCGGTACGATCGGACGCGGAAAAGGCGTTGCCAAAGTTGACGGCGAGCTCGTGTGTGAAGCTGAATTAACCTTTGCGCTCGGAGAATAAAAAAACAAATGGGCTTATTAAAAAAGCCCATTTTGTATAGAAAGGGGTGAATGTAATGTGGTCTGAATTTAAAAGCTTTGCGATGCGGGGCAATATCATGGATCTGGCAATCGGGGTTGTCATCGGCGGCGCTTTCGGGAAAATCGTGACGTCGCTCGTTGAAGATATCATCATGCCGCTTGTCGGTCTGCTTCTGGGCGGTCTTGATTTTTCTGGACTGGCCGTGACATTCGGCGACGCCCATATCAAGTACGGAAGCTTCATTCAAACCATTGTGAACTTCTTTATTATTTCATTTTCTATTTTTATCGTGATCCGCACAATAGGAAAGCTGAGACGTAAAAAAGAAGCAGAGGAAGAGGCGGAAGAAGCCGAAGAAACAGATCAGCAGACAGAGCTGCTGACTGAAATCAGAGATCTGCTGAAACAGCGGGCTCAATACAATGACTAGGATAGAAAAAAAGGCTGGATGATTAATGTCCGGCCTTTTTCATGATTACAATTTTTGTTTGAACGCTTCAATCAGCCGGCTGCCCGAGTAGCCTTCTTTCACGAGTGACTCAAGAATGCTTTCTGATCCGGGGTGATTTCTTGACACCATCTGACCGTAAATTAAAACTTGAATACTCTTTTCCAGCTCGACGATATTTTTGATGCTTCCCGACAGCTGGGCGGGACGGTTGCTTTTTTTCGTAATCGTTACAAACACCTTCGCTTCTTTCTGGCTTTTCATCAGCATGTCAAAAAAAGAAAAGTGCTCGGCCGGGACCAGAGCTTCAATTAACCAATGATTTTCACCGTCTTCTTTATTGATAATCAATCCGTCTAAAAGGGGAAACTGTTCAATCGGCTGATCGTCTTTATCTAAACGTTCCACATTCAGATCAACCAGTTTAAATGTTTTCATCTCTATTTTCACCCCTGTTGTCCATGTTTTTCGTTCATTTATTATAACACATCTTACTTTTTTCGGGAAAAAGCTGTAAGACATGCTTCATCATCTTTGTAGGCGGCCGACATTTAATCATTTCTATTTTTTCATTATAATGTAAAAGAATATGGTCATGGAGAGATGCTTATGAATCAATTGCGCCTGAAGGAAATCTATATAGAAGACGGCACAAGGCGGGAAGATCATTCCTACTTAGTATCCAAAAAGGAAGATTGTGAGGTGCATCTTAACAGAAGCGGGAATGTCGTTTTTTTATATGAAACAAAAGACCGCATGGAACAGTATAAAATTCAGCTTTCACTGTCTGATAAAAAGCTGAGTTTTTACTGGTTCGCATGGGATGGCGGAAAGTTTGTCCGCATGTTTGAGAAAGACTGGCTCAAAACGAAACTTTTCTCGCGGCTGCTCAAAAATACATATTACATAAGCGGTCAAAAGAAAAAGTTTTTTTTATCAGAAAGAAAAACGAAAACATAAGAGCGGCATAAACGGATAACGGTTTTTCCCGCTTTTTGCTTCCAGGGGCCCTTGTACTACAATGAAGCCAGCCGCGAAAAGAGAGGAGGACACGGCTTGTTTAACCACGTTATGCTTGTCGGACGGCTGACGAAAGATCCGGAGCTCCGTTTTACATCAGCGGGCATTCCCGTCGCTCATATTACCTTGGCGGTGAGCCGCAATTTTAAAAGCGCGTCGGGCGAAACCGGTGCTGACTTCGTCAACTGCACCATCTGGAGAAAAAACGCTGAAAACACGGCGCTGTACTGCCAAAAAGGGTCAATGGTCGGTGTGAGCGGCAGAATCCAGACGAGAAGCTATGAAAAGACAGACGGCGTAAAAGTCTATGTGACCGAGGTCATGGCTGATACCGTTCGGTTTATGGATCAAAAACGGAAAGAGCCGCTGGCTGAATAGCATGCTTTTTTCCTCTATCTCCCGCCTTTTTGCGGGCCCCGCAATACCCCCTCCCCATCCGCCAGTCGAAAGACTGGTTTTTTTGTACGGGAACTAAAAAATGGTTAAAAAGAAGTGATTTCACTTATAAACACTTAAAAACATTGAATATATCGAAATGAAAACTTATAATTACTTACAGATAAGTGACGAAAAAAGGAATGAGGACGTGTATCAAGAAGAAAGACTGATTGCGATAATGGAATATTTGAAACAGCATCGGCGGATCACCGCGGAACAGATCTGTTCGCTGCTTCATATTTCAAGAGACACCGCAAGACGGGACCTTGTAAAGCTGAAAGAGCGCGGGGCGATTATCAGAACACGGGGCGGCGCGATTCTGCCGTCTGTGCATCAGGAAGTGCCGGGCTATTCGGGCCGGCTGCTAACCGTTTCTGAAGAGAAAAACAAAATCGGCAAGCTGGCAGCCTCCCTGATCCATAAAGGAGACCGGATCATTCTGGATACCTCCACAACCGTTCAGGCCTGCGCCGAACATTTAAATGTCACCGACTGCACTGTTATTACAAATTCGATCAATCAGGCCGATATCCTTTCTGCAAAAGAGGGAATTGATATTCATCTGCTCGGCGGAAAGCTCCAAAAGGAACATCGGTTTTTATACGGTGCTTCTGTCGTAGAAAAACTGGGGGATTATCACGCCGACAAGGTGCTGATCGGCGTTGTCGGCATCTCGGAAAACGGTCTGACGATACCGCATGAAGAGGACGGCATGGTGAAACGTAAAATGATCCGCCAGGCGGAACAGGTGATTGCCCTGAGCGATCATTCCAAGCTTGGCCGTACGAGTTTTTATCAATATGCAGAACTGCACGAGATTGATCTGCTTATTACCGATCGGCTGCCCGATCAGGATTTTTGCGACCTGCTCGACCGGCACGGCGTGGAATTGCTTGTAACTGAATCTGAAGAAGAGGATGAGGACATGTGAAACTGATTGCCATAGATCTGGACGGCACACTGCTGAACAGCAGTCATCAAGTGAGCGATGAAAACGAGCGGGCTTTAAGGGAAGCCCGGCAAGCCGGAATTGAAATTGTGGTCTCTACGGGACGCGCGCATTTTGACGTGCACTCCATATTCGAACCGCTCGGCATAAAAACCTGGGTCATCAGCGCAAACGGAGCCGCTATTCACGCTCCTGACGGCAGCCTGTACCATTGTGATGCGATTGAAGAAACAAGAGCGCGGGGCATTTTGTCTTGGCTTGAAGAGAATCAATATTACTATGAGGTGTTTACAAACAAAGCCATCTATACGCCTGAAACGGGCAGGCAGCTGCTCGAAATCGAAATGGACCGGGTGAAAAGCGCCAATCCGGATACCGATCTTTCTATTTTGGAGCAGGCGGCTTCAGTTCAATTCAGCCAGTCCGGTTTTGCTTACATTCGATCATACCGTGAGCTCTTTGAGAAAGAAGAGCGCCTGGATTTTTACAATATTCTCGGCTTTTCGTTTGATGAGCGGAAGCTGAAAGCGGGCTGGGAACGATTCAGCGATCAGAAAGATATCACCCTTGTCAGCTCTGCTGATCACAATTTTGAACTGTCGGCGCGAAATGCCTCTAAAGGGCAGGCGCTTAAACGGCTGGCGCAAAAGCTCGGCATTCCGATGGCTGAAACCGCCGCGGTCGGGGACAGCTTAAATGACTGCTCAATGCTTCAGGCGGCCGGAAAAGGCATAGCGATGGGAAATGCGAGAGAAGATATTAAAGAGATCGCAGACGCCGTTACATTGACAAATGATCAAAACGGCGTTGCGCATATGATCAGGAATTTACTGTAAAAGGTTTGGCGATACTGTTCATGACTGGCGTGACGCATTCATGGCAAATGCGGCGTAACAGTAAGGACGACATAAAAGACCGGCTCTTCAAAGAGAGCCGGCCTTTTTACGTTCAATGTGATTGCGCCGATGCGCTGAGGGTGAATAATTCTTCAAGCTCCTCGGATGACAGCTCGGTTATCCAATTCTCACTTTGGATAATCTGGTCGTTCAGCGTTTGTTTCGTTTCGAGCATGGCGTCAATTTTTTCTTCAATCGTTCCCGTCGTAATTAATTTGTGAACGTGGACGAACCGCTCCTGGCCGATTCGGTAGGCGCGGTCGGTCGCCTGGTTTTCCACCGCAGGATTCCACCATCTGTCATAGTGAATGACGTGATTGGCAGCCGTGAGGTTCAGGCCGGTTCCGCCCGCTTTCAGTGACAAAATCAAGGTCGGGTATTCTTTCTTCTGGAACCGCTCCACGAGAGAATCGCGTTCCTGCTTGGACAGGCTTCCGTTTAAAAACTGAACCGGTTCTCCGAATGTTTTTTCCAGAAGGCGTTTCATCATGTTGCCCATCTGAATGTATTGGGTGAATATGAGGCAGCTTTCTCCCTGGCCGCGGATCGCCGCCATTAAGTCAAGCAGCTTTTCCAGTTTGACCGATCTCCCGTTTAACAGCTCTGTCTGTTCTTCCTTTAAATAGAGCGCGGGATGGTCGCATATTTGCTTCAAACGGCCGAGCATGCTCAGAATCAGCGCTTTCCGCTGCATGCCGGTCAGAGAAGCCATATGTTCAAATGTATCTTTGACAAGCTGCTCATAAAGGGATGCCTGTTCGGCTGAGAGCGGGATGAACTCTTTTTCTTCAAGCTTGTCAGGGAGATTAAGCGCCACGTCTTCATCCCGTTTTGTCCGGCGCAGTAAAAACGGCCGGATTAACTGCTGAAGCTGGCTGATTCTTTTTTCGTCCCGGTCTTTTTCGATCGGCAGCACATAGCGTTTATGAAAGCCCGTCAGACTGCCGAGATAGCCCTTGTTCATAAAATCAAAGATCGACCAAAGCTCTGTCAGGCGGTTTTCCATCGGTGTACCGCTCAGCGCGATATGATGCACGCCTTTCAGCTTTCTGATCGCGCGGGACTGTTTCGTATGCGCGTTTTTAATATTTTGCGCTTCATCAAGGCAGATGGTGCTCCATGTCACGGAAGAAAGCTCTTCCTGATCGGCGTGTGAGAGTCCGTAAGAAGTAAGCACGACATCCGCATCCTGATAGGTGGGGACAAATGCTTCTTCCTTCGGCCGGCGGGGGCCGTAATGGAGCACGGCCTTCAGCTGCGGCGCAAAGGTTTGGAGCTCACGCTGCCAGTTGCCGAGCACCGATGTCGGCGCAATGATTAAGGCAGGCGCTTTTTGCCGTCCGCTCTCTTTCACATGGAGAAAATAGGCGATCATCTGAATCGTCTTTCCAAGTCCCATGTCATCTGCGAGACAGGCGCCGAAGCCGTTCTCCCGTAAAAACAGAAGCCAGTTCATGCCGTACATCTGATAAGGGCGGAGCGTGCCTTGAAAAGCGGCGCTGACTTCATGCTCCGGCAGGTCCCGGGCATCCGTAAGTTTGCGGATCAGGCTTCTGAGCTGTTTTGATAATTCGATCTTGATCCCGGCAAATGCCGATGAGTCAATGATGTCCGTGTCCTCGCCGCCATCTTCATTCTGATCCATCAGCTCACGCGCCAATACATCGGACATATGAAGGCCTTCTGATTCCGCTTTTTCCATCAGTTTTTTCATCTGTTTAATAAATTGCGGATCAATTTTCACCCATTGGCCGCGGATGTTGACGAGACGCCTGTTGTTTGCGACAAGCTCATTGAATTCATCCTCTGTCAGCTCAATTCCGTTTGTGGCGAATCTCCAGTTGAAATCAAGCAGGGCGTTCATGCCGACGAAGGACTCGCCCCGCGGTGAGGAAGACACTTTTGCCTTGAGCATCATATTGCTGTCCCGGACAATCTGCCACCATGATGGGAGAAGAATCTCCACGCCCATATCGACAAGGGTCTCACTCGCTTCCGATAAGAAGATCCATGCTTCTTCTTCAGAAATCAGCGTCGTTCCCGAATCAAACGAAAGCCAGGGGACCGTTCTGCGGAAGCGGTCCTGCTCACGCGCGATTTTTCCGCTGTATGCCTGCCACGCTTTTTTCAGCCCCTTCAGTCCGTCAAAAAAGGTAATGGCGCCGGTTTTTTTCTCGCGTAAAAACATTTCGATTTTCCAGTCGTCTCCATCGAAATCAGGCTCGTTTAATCGCAGGCCGACGGTAAACGGCGTCAGATCGTCATGCCAGCCGATTCCTTCGAGAAAATCATCTTCATCCAAAAAGGAGCCTTTAAATGTATGAACGGCAGGCGAACGGGTTTCGATATGCTGCCATTTTTCCCGCAGGTCATCATTGTACTGGATGTAGTCTTGTACTGCGGCCGAGAACCAGTCTGCCGTAAATCCTTCCAGCAAAAATTTGCGGTCTTTGAAGCGCAGGACGCCATTTTGCCAAGCGTCATAATCCGGAAGAAAATCGCCGTCGGCAATAAATTCGTATATCGTCGAAGCCGCTTCAATTAATGGCTCCGTTTCCTTTGTCAGCTGCACGGTGCTGAATGAATTGAACGAGTTTTTTCCGAGCAGCTCGACGGTCATCCACGGGCTGAGCAGAACGGCCGGGGTGCCGATGAAGCTGACGTCTTCAAGAAACGTTCCGTAAAAGGTGGACTCATGCCATTGGAACAAATGAGTCTTCATCTGACTGAGAGTGAGCGGCTGCTCTTTCTCATCATGGCTTGACAGCGTAAATGTCCAATCTTCCATTTGTTCTACATGAATGAAAATTTCCTTAAGACTCGCCATCAATCAACTTTCCTTTCTGCAATTCTTCTTGAAGGGCGCGCAGCCTCTTGTAGCTTGCGCTCAGCTGGCTGATATAACGCTCCCATACCTGCTGTTTTTTTGCCTTTTTATACAGCGTCCGCAGTTTTTTCAAATGCCGTGCAGCCTCTTTATAGGCGCTGCGGTTTTTTTGGTCGATAAAAAAGGCCGCAGCCCGGTGATAGGAGGGGATGAGGGCTTCCGGATCGCTGGCGGCAATTTCTTTCAGGATGTCCTTTTCGATTTCCCAGACGGAAAAACCGACGAGGCTGTGAATCTCCACCCATTCCGCGTACCGCCGTTTTTCGTACAGATACTGGCTGTATTCGGTAAAGGTATAGGGAAGGCAGCCGGAAGCAAACCGTTCAAACAGCTGATCATCGCGTGACTGCCGCGCATAATCTGCCAGCAGCACAAACAGCTCTCCGATAATGTCGCGCATTTCTTTAAACGGCTTATCAAGCTTCGTATAGGTCACGGCAAGAGGTTCGATCTGACCATACCATCTCTTCAGCCGTTTCCAGTCTTTTTTCGCGGTGAGCTCACCGAGCCATTGAAAGGTATACGGCAGCGCTTCAGGAGGGAAGCGGGACATATCTTCAAAGACCGCTGTATCATCTTTTTGCAAAAAGGCCAAATGAAGCCGTCCGAACCGCAATTCCGGCGAAAAACGGCGTCCGCTTTCCTGTGCGAGAATCTCCTGTTCACGCGCGATCCATTTCGGCCGGTTCAAAAGCGCGCTCCACATTTCGCCGAATACCCGGAGGCGTTCGTATTGAAAAAGCTCTTCTTTCAACAGCAGCCTGCGGAGCACCGGGGGCGTCCGGTCCAAAAAGGGATCAAGCGAGAAAGACAACGCGTACGTTTTCAGTCTGTCAATGGAGGAGTAAATCGTATCCATCAGCTGTTCCACATATGGATTGATGCTGTAATAATCTTTTTCGGCATCCAATCTGCCTGACTCAATCAAAGTAAACATGTGAAGCCAGACGGCAAGCGCCGAATGAATCTGGTATAAACTTTTGAGCTCAGGTTTTTTCGGGGCGTGTTTTTTGAGCGCAGACAAATAGCCGTAATAAAGCCCCTGCATCGTCTGGCTTCCGGCCGGCGTCCGCGCTTCCCACAGCGAGAATTCCGAATCAAAAAAAGCGAGCCAGCTTGACAGCGACTCTTCATTCGGCAGCACTTTTTCCTGAAACTGCCGGCGGACAAGCTCCCTGCTTTCCTCAAGCTTTTCTCTTTCAAGCCAATGCTCGGTAAAGGAACCGACCCGGTCAAATTGGGCATATACGTAAAGAAAAACGGCCAGCACGTGGCGGCAGATCGTCTCAGACGGGCATGCGCAGCCGCTTTTCACCATGAAAAATAAGTTCAGCGTGACCCTTACAGGCACAACATCCTGCACATATGCGGAAATCTCTGTCGGGGTTTGAACCTGTATACGATAGACGGAATCCTGCCGATATAAAATGAGTGCCTTCTTCATCAGCTGAACATTGTCTTCATTGTAAGGAAGAAGTTCTTTAAGCTGTTCAGCCGCTGCGAGCACATCTTCTTTAGCAATCATATTCTGAAGCATGATTATCGCTCCTAACGAGTCACAAAATAAAAAGATTCCAATTCCTCTATTATATCGCAACACATGATTCGGAAAAAGTTTTTCCTAAAAAAGGACATAAAAACCCGAGTGTGTCGAATGATGTATTAGAGATTGCAAAACAGCACCCGACAGCATATAATAATCTTGTTTTCAATTTAATGGAAGCCGAAAGGAAACGAATGATGAAGAAAACGAAGTTAGATCAAGAGGAGTTTCTGAAGATTTTAATGCATGCGCACGACATCGGTGAGCAGTCCTCTGAGATGACCACAAAAGAAATGCTTGAGAATTTGATTTCTCATATTAAAAATGGATATGCAACATAAAATCCCGCGGGCTCTTTACCGCGGGATTTTTTATTGCCCCTGTAAAACCAGTATATAAAGCGCTTACAAAAATAAACCGAATAGAAGTGTTTGTCTATTTTTGTCGAATATTGTCATTTGAAAAGGTTAGAAATGACAGTTCAAAGCTGTATAATCGTAATTGGAAAAGTTCATTGGAGGGAATAGGAATCGATATGGAGGTTATATGGGAGAATCTACAAGCATAAAGGAAATATTCGCAATACTGAGAAAGCGTCTGCTGTTTATACTTATCATTACCGCGGCGGCAGCTGCCGCAGGCGGACTCATCAGTTTCTTCGCTCTTACGCCGGTCTATGAAAACTCAACTCAAATTTTGGTCAGTCAATCCAAAAACAATCAAAAAGAAGTCCAATTCAATGACGTTCAAACCAACCTCCAATTAATCAACACGTATAATGTCATCATCAAAAGCCCGGTCATTCTCGACGAAGTAATTAAACAGCTGAAACTGTCAATGACTTCGAAAGAATTGGAATCGAAAATCACGGTATCCAGCGAGCAGGATTCACAAGTCGTGACAATCGCCGTGCGGGATACGGATGCAAAGCGGGCGGCCGTTATGGCAAATGCGGTTGCGGCCGTTTTTCAGGACAAGATCACAACCATCATGAATGTGGATAATGTCAGCATCCTTTCAAAGGCCGAAGCGGCGGACAGCCCGTCACCCGTAGAGCCTAACCGTAAGCTGAATATCGCGATTGCGTTTGCCGCCGGACTTTTGGGCGGGATCGGTCTCGCCTTTTTGCTGGAACACTTGGATAATACGATCAAATCGGAAGAACAGCTGGAATCGGTGCTCGGCATCCCGATCTTGGGAACGGTTACTTCAATCAGCACAAAAGACAGCCTCGCTCAAGGCTTGAGGATGGCAGAAACAAAACAAGCGGGAGGCGGACATGTTGACGCGTAAAAAAGACAAATTTGCAAAACGAAGCGTGATTACGATGTCAGAGCCAAAGTCCATCAACTCAGAACAATATCGTACGATCCGCACAAACATTGAGTTTTCTTCCGTTGATACGGAGGTGAAGTCTCTTCTGATCACATCAGCCGGTCCGGAAGAAGGAAAATCGACTACCGCAGCCAATCTTGCCGTCGTATTTGCCCAGCAGGGGAAAAAAGTGCTTTTAATTGATGCGGATCTGCGCAAACCGACGGTTCATTTCACCTTCAAATTGGATAACGGCACCGGCTTAACGTCGCTGCTGTTAAAACAGATTCCGTTTCAGAAAGCCGTTCTGCCGGCTGATGAAGCCAATCTGGATATTTTAACGAGCGGGCCGATCCCGCCCAATCCGGCGGAGCTTTTATCGACGGATGCCATGAAGGATCTTCTGTCAGAAGCAACCGACGTTTATGATAAGGTGATTTTGGACACGCCTCCCGTATTGGCCGTAGCCGATACGAAAATATTAGGCAGCTATACTGACGGGGCCATTATGGTGATCTCAAGCGGGAAAACGGACAAGGAAAAAGCGGCCAAGGCGAAAGAAGCGCTCGATTACTGCCCGTGCAAGCTCCTTGGGGCCGTCATGAACGGGAAGAGACAAACGAAACACTCGGACTACGCTTATTATGGACAATAATGTCATAATGGGCGCGGTCCATTCTTTTTAAGGAGGGATTGTAATATGATAGATATCCATTGTCACATCCTTCCTTCCATAGACGACGGCGCGGCGGATGATACAGAAAGCCTCAAGATGGCGAGAGAAGCGGTCAGACAGGGGATTGATACGATCATCGCGACGCCTCATCACATGAAATACCGCTATGACACTGACCGGCACACGGTCAAAGAAGCGGTCAGACTGTTAAACAAACGTTTGAATAAGGAAGGCATTCCGCTGACCGTTCTGCCCGGCCAGGAAATCAGAACAGACGGAGATCTGCTGACAGGTCTTCAAAGCGGCTCGCTTGTCCCGCTCCATGATACAAAGTATGTGCTGGCGGAGTTTCCGGCGGATCATGTCCCGGCCTACGCTGAAAGGTTATTTTATGAATTGCAGCTGAAGGGATATGTCCCCGTCATCGCCCATCCGGAGCGGAACAGAGAAATCCGCGAAAACCCATCCGTCCTTTACAGTCTCGTGAAGAAAGGCGCGGCTGCCCAAGTGACGGCCGGCTGCATTGCCGGGGCATTCGGGCGGAAAGCGAAGTCCTTTTCGCTGCAGCTTATTGAAGCGAATTTGATCCACTTTCTCGCATCTGACGCCCATAATCTCGGATCGAGAAATTTTTATTATCAGGAGGCGCTCGGCGTTCTGAAAAAAGAAGCCGGGGCGGAGCTGATTTACATGCTTACGGAAAACGCGGCGCTTCTCGTTGAAAACAAAGCCGTTTATAAGGAACCTCCGCTGCCTGTGGCCCGCCGTAAGCGCTGGGGTCTTTTTTAATCGTCGTATCCATCCCGTTTAAATGAGGCGTAAGCGGCTGTTTTGCAAGATGATCTTTTTATGCTTATGCTATTATCAGCGGCCGGCGCCGTTTTTTCCTTTCAAATCCGCAGGCTTCCGGCATTCTGCCGGCGCCGGGGTCATATGATAATAACGGTAAGCTGCCCAGCAGCAATTTCTAAACGGTTGGGGGAACACGATGAAAATAACAGTGATCGGAACAGGCTACGTCGGTCTTGTGACAGGAGTGTCTCTTTCAGAAATCGGCCATGACGTAACATGCATAGATATTGACGAACGTAAGGTTGAGCAGATGAGAAAGGGAATGTCCCCTATCTTTGAACCGGGTCTTGAAGATATGATGAAACGAAATATCGGCCGGTATCGGCTGGCCTTTGAAACGAGCTATGAAAAAGGACTTACGGAAGCAGACGTTATCTTTATAGCGGTCGGAACGCCGCAAAAAGAAGACGGGCACGCAAACCTTACCTATATTGAAAATGTCGCCGAAATGATTGCCGAACATATTTCAAAAGACGTGATCGTCGTGACAAAAAGCACGGTTCCAGTAGGAACGAATGACAGGATCAGCGAGGTTATTCATTCACGGCTGAAGGCGGACGTGAACATTTCGATCGCCTCGAATCCGGAATTTCTGCGTGAGGGTTCGGCGATTCACGATACCTTTCACGGCGACCGCATCGTGATCGGGACTGAAGACCGGCAAACGCGGGAAACGCTTGACCGGGTTTTCGCGCCGCTTGCGATTCCGGTTTATCATACGGATATCAGAAGCGCTGAGATGATCAAATATGCGTCCAACGCTTTTTTAGCGGCAAAAATCAGTTTTATTAATGAAATTTCTCATATATGTGAAAAAGTCGGTGCGGATGTGGAATCAGTCGCACACGGAATGGGATTGGATAAACGGATCGGCAATCAATTCTTAAGAGCCGGCATCGGCTACGGCGGCTCCTGCTTTCCGAAGGATACAAACGCCCTCGTGCAGATCGCCGGACATGTGGAGCATGATTTTGAATTGCTGAAGTCCGTCATTAAAGTCAACAATAACCAGCAGTCTATGCTGGTTGATAAAGTGCTGAATCGTCTCGGCGGCGTCACGGGAAAAACCATAGCCTTATTAGGGCTGTCCTTTAAGCCGAATACGGATGATATGCGGGATGCGCCGTCCATTGTCATTGCGGATCGTCTGGCTGCTCTTGACGCCCGGATTACAGCGTACGATCCCATCGCTTCATTCCGGGCTTCCGAGCTGCTACCGGATACGGTTTCTTACAGGGACTCCATAGAAGCAGCCGTCAGAGGAGCGGATGCCGTCCTGATTTTGACAGACTGGGAACATATTAAGCATTTCCCGCTTGAAGCCTACAAAGAGCTGATGGAAACCCCGGTTATTTTCGACGGGAGAAACTGCCACTCGCTTGAGGAAGCGGAACAGGCGGGCGTGGAATATATCTCAATCGGAAGAAGAGCCGTCGTGCCTCAGACTGATTCTGTCACTTGAAAGACCGGCAATCCGCGCCGGTCTTTTATCATGCAATTATTTAGAAACGAAGGGGGCATCAATCGTGGAAAAAACATGGCATTTGCCGAAACAAATGGAATCATCCCGCGGCCTGCTGGAAACGTCATCGAGGCCTTTTATCAAACTGCACGTCAAAAAAGCTGAAACGGGACGGTATGACAGTAAAATCGCCGGAGATCCCTATTTTCCGAAACATGAGCCGTATCCTGAAGATGAAAGCGGCAGGCCGATGAAGCTCCTCGCCCAGATCAATTTTGCGGACATGCCCGGACTGCCTGATTTTCCGGATACCGGTATCCTTCAGTTTTACATATCGGTCAGTGATGATGTATACGGTCTGAATTTTGACGACGGGTGCGCGCAAACGGGTTTCTGTGTCAAATATTTTGAGCGCGTGACAGAGCAAGAAGCGGAGCTCATGGATGATTTTTCTTTCGTTCAGGTTGAAGAGGAGTACGATTTTCCGATCCAATCCGAAGCGCTGATCATCCCTGAACTGTCTGCTGAATGGGTGCTCCCGTCTGATTTTCAATTCAGTCAGTATGCCGCCGGGATGGATGCCTTCGACTATTTCGAGCAGTTTGACGACGAGGTGTATGACGAATATACGGCGAACGCATTCGGCCATAAAATAGGCGGTTATGCGTCCTTTACCCAGGAAGATCCGCGGTCTTATTCTCATCAGGACCATACGATTCTGCTGCTGCAAATTGATTCAGACGATGACATTGATTCGATGTGGGGAGATGTCGGAATCGCCAATTTCTTTATCAGACCGGAAGACTTGAAGAAAAAAGATTTCTCAAATGTTTTGTACAACTGGGATTGCAGTTAACCGAACATTTTGATCATCATACACGGCAAAGGAGACGGTTAAATCTGTCTCCTTTTTTTAGGGAATTTATCATGGATATATAGAGGAGATCTGTGAATGGATATGCCGGGTATGTGAGTCTTTTGGCGTTAATGATGAGCGCTTCGGCTGCTGGAAATAAGTCATTTAACCTATTTAAGCCGCTTTCTGTCTATTTTAAAATATAATATATGGAAATATAGTATGGAAAAGTCTGTGCTTTTTGTACGACTTTTTGCGTAAGACGAGGTGAAAACAGATGAGCCATTCAAGCACATTAAGCCATATTAACAGCACAATCAGCCATAAACTGGGCGAGATCGAACACCAAATTGAAAAATTAAAAGAAGCGAAGAGAGAGATAGAATCTCTGCAGGAAGAGGCCATGTCTGAAATCAAAGACATCCTCAGACCGCACTTGGATCATCATTGGACCGGCACTTTCGCTGAAGAATTTGATGACAAGCGCGATCAGGCCCATACAGAAGCATACAGAATCGTCACAGATAAATACGACGGGTATATGTATCGAATCGGCTTGAAGATGACACAGCTTGAAATTGAAAAAGGAGGGCTCCTTGCCGCCAGAAGCATCGCGAGAGAGGCAGAGCACCTGCTGACGCTTGGAGAAGAAGCCCTTGACGCGGTAGGAGACAAAATACAATCAATCAAAAGAAGCTGGAGTTGGTTTAAATGGAAATAAAACTCAAATACGGAGCTGTCATGAAGCAGCTTGAATCCGTCAGCAGCGCTTTGGAGGCCGTTTCTATCGGGAATGCCGGTTCAAACGGAAAAAACAGACTCGACTATACCTCCAAGTATGAATCCCGCGAGGCAAAGCTTGTATCCATGATCAGCGAATATAAGCAAGCCGTTCATAAGAATATCGCGGACGTAAAAGACAACGTAGACTCCCTGAAAGAACAGGACGAGGCGATCGCCGTAAAATAACGAAAGAAAGGACTTGCCGATGAGCAAAGTGTTTGAATCACAATCGTTAACGGATGAAGCAGACAAGAGAAAGAAACAATACGAAGCTCTTGAAGAGCAGCTGCATGCGCTCAAACAATCCTTTCAGGGCATGGCCGATCTCGGCGATGCTTTGAAAGGGAAAGGCGCAGACAATATAAAGGATTTCTTTCAGGGGCAAGCGGAAATCGCCGACAGCTGGCTGACGCTTGTCTCTGCTCAAATTGCGTTTTTAAATGGCATTTCAGGTGACATAAAAGATCAAGAACTGAGTGATTCATATGTGGAGACTTCATTTTTGGAGCACGAGCTGGCCAACGCGGACTTGAAAGCTTCAGAGATTGTCTCCGCTCATAAACAAGAAATCGATTCGATTTTGTCAGGCATCAGCGATATTATTCATCTCGACTCGTATTCACTTGATGACTACGCAGATAAAATGGGCGATGCCCAGAAAACCAGACGTGACACGATCACGGCAGTCGATAAGGTTGATGAATCCCTGAGCACTGAATATCAAAACTTAGAATCACTGGACAACGCAGTGCTCAGCAAATATTCCGTACTCATGCAGGCCACCAGCAACGGAAAAAGTGCATCCCCTATGTACTATGACAAAAAAGCCTTCCACAGCAATGAAATCTACAAAAGCGTCATTGAAACAGAAAAACAGGGAACAGCATATATCGATGCGAAAGCCCAGCAAGCCGAAGCAAGACAGCTTCAGGAAAAGGCTGAAGAAGAAGCCAATAAACCATGGTACGAGAAAACATGGGATGGCATCTGCAACTTTACTGGAGAAGTCACTGGCTATTATGATTATAAAAGAGCAGCAGAAGGCGTTGATCCGGTTACCGGGGAAAAACTCTCCACCGCAGAACGCGTCACAGCAGGAGCAATGGCCGCCGCCGGATTCATACCGGTCGTCGGCTGGGCAGGCCGCGCCTTCAAAGGCGGAAAAGCCATTTACAAAACCGGAAAAACTGTCATTGCCGCAGAACATGCTTTAGACGCCTACAAAGCAGGCAAATCTTTAGACATTCTCAAAATGACAGAAATGGGCGCATACGGCCTCGTTGCCTCAAACGGATTCTCAGAAGCCGTCACAGGCAAAGATATGTTTGGAAACAAAGTATCTGAGGAGAAGCGCAAGCAAGGGGCGCTGGAAGCGGCTTTGAGCTTGGTTGGAGCCGGGGCGATGGCGAAGCATGTCAACAAAGGCATACCGCTTGCAACCCATTCAAAAGTCCAAAAAGCAAACAAAACACTAGAAAAAGTAAAACAATTCAAAGTCCCGACAAATGTCCGCGTGTACGCAGAACGCCCGGTAACGACTGATGGATTCACGTTCGGATTCCCAACAGTCCGTATAGATGTGGAAACGGCTGCTGTTAAGGATCTTGGGATTGTGAAGATGGCGGCTAAATGGAATAATGACGGTAAATACGATCGAATTAGAGGCTATAAGGGCAGAGAACTTTCAAACTACGAAAATAAGTATTTAATTGATCCTAGGCTTGTAGTAGAGATGAATTTTAAGGGGAAGGGAAAATCTGGGACAAATGCGGCTGGCTGGGAGCGAAATGCGAAAAAGTTTTTTAACACGCTACTAAAAAGTAATCCTGAGTTTTGGAGTGCTGAAAATACTGCTAAGATTAAAAGAGGAAGAGTCCCAGTAGTTGATGAACAATTTATAAAACATTTTCCACAGTATGCAGATTATTTAAAAGACCCAATGAGACATCATCATATTGGGGAAGGAGGCCAGGCCGCAGCTCTACCTAAAAGCCTGCACCCTGGATATGGTGGTATTCATAATATTGAAAAAGAATGGGGAATTACTGGAGTAGACGATGAAATTGCGAATAGACTAGAAACATTCAGAAAAGAATCAGGAAGGTGACACGATGTTATTACCCGAAGAATTTAATCGAAGTTGGGATGTTAATAAAAATGGTCCGTTATTAACGTTTCCATATGATGATTTAGTAGAGACTCCTTTTTCGGAGGGATTTAAAAAATTTATTTCTTTAGGAGGTTTGCCTGAATCCCCTCCGCCATATTTAGATTTTACTTCCTTTCCAGCGTCATTTAAGCCAATTACAAGTATCTTTGATGTGTCGGAAGGGTTTCAAAAATATTGGTTGTTAGGTTCTACTGGTTCCGGAGATCCAATTTGTATTATAGAAAACAACGAGAGAATCGTTTATTTAGATAATGGTAATGAATATAAAGAAGTTTTTATTAACTCTTCAATAAATCAATTTGCAGAATGTATATTGCTTTTCTCAGAAATGATTGACAAGGCTATACACATAAATGGTGAGGATGCATTTATTGATAATGATATTCCGGAATATGTAATCGAATGGTTAAAAGAAGAACTCAAAAGAGTAGACTCAAATTGCACAAGAGAAGGAAGCTTTTGGGGTACTGAAATAGAAAATTTATATGAATAATGAAGAGCGCTATTACCTTACCGACTGATGTCTGCTTAGTTCCCATTAAAATGAAAACTAAGAGTCGAATTATCTACTTAAAAGGATGTTTTTTCTCTTAATATAGTTAATGTTGATGATCTAGTTTATCTCAACCTAGAGTATAAGTTAACTGATAGTCCAACTATAAATTGGAATACAATTTATTTTGAATATGAACAGCGCTAAAATAATGGGATAATGAAGAGAATTATCGTCTATATTTAAAAGAATATACTGATTATATTATCCCGTCTTCAGAATTAAAGAAGTTAGTTGAACATCAGGATTATGAAAGTACTATTCTAGAATTAAGGCCATCATTATATATAGACTTTAATCAAAAAATGCTTCTTTCGCTGTATCCTGAGTTATTACCTTTTGAAAATTATATTCCTGATCATTGGACAGGGATTCGTGAAGACTTTACTAGTTATATTTGTGAATAGGATAGATACTGGATTATTGATGATATTAATTATATAGACAAAATTTTTAATGAGAAAGAGAATAAAGGGAATGTCAAAAGATGATAGCTTGGTAATATTAAATGAAAATTTTAAAAAAGAGGGTAGTGAAGAAGAAATAGAAGGGTTAACAATAATGATTGATGGAGTTATAAAGCAGGTTTTTAATAAAATTAAATATGAAAGAAATTATAACAATAATAATGAAGTAATGAGAGATATCATATTTGAAGGTATTAATAGTATAGTTAAAAAATCTTAGGATATTATTAAAATACTATTCAGGATAAATGCTGCATTAAGTTTGATTTTCGAACCTTGATTGGCTGCTGAAGCCTTTCAAGGTTTTTTTATAGGTGAATTGTTGTTTTCTGTTTTATAAATTTTGAATAATTTGTTGGCTTTAGGCTGCGTTGCGGTTACTGGGGAAAAACTCTCAACCGCAGAACGCGTCACAGCAGGAGCGATGGACGCTGCCAGATTCATACCGGTCGTCGGCAGGGCAGGCCGTGCCTTCAGAAAAGGAGGTAAATAATTGTGAAATATGATTTTATTAACAGTTACAAAGAGAACACATTTTATCCAGTAAGTGAGAATGAAATTTTAGAAGTAGAAAATAAGTTAGGTTTAAGGCTACCTTATGATTTGAGACAGTTTCTTCTTGAGGTGGGTTACGGCTTTCTTAAAAAATCAGAATATAATATTAACCGCATTCTTGGACCTGCTTCAATCAGAGATGCAAGATTAAAAGTTAATGATTTTGAATTTTATCCAGATATTGAGGTTTATGAGGAACTTGAAGAAGATAAAGTGATTTTCTTTGAAGCAAATGAAAGTGCTTTGTTACTAATTGAATTAGGCAATGAACAAAATAATTCAATATATTATGATGATATAAAAATTGCAGATTCATTAGAAGAGTTTTTAATAGAACTTATGAAAAATGATAAATATTATCTCGATTTAATTGAGGATTAGGTAAATTAATGGACCTTGATTGGCTGTTGAAGTCATTCTAATTTTTTTAAAAAAATGTGTTTTCAATAAGAAAAACTAAAACGCTACAGAACAATTAACAGTGAAGTGACTTGCCGCATATACAGCCTTTCAACACGGGATTAACATTAGGAGATGCCTTGTTTACTGTTATAATTAGAATTGCTATAGTTAAAAACTTGCCGTGTTGTCATCGGCAAGTTTTTTTACGGATAGGATAACAATGTGGAGTACAGAAGGTGGCATAACAAGTAATGAATTTTGGGAAATATCATAATCTAGCAGAAGAGGTAATTGAATTTTCAAAAACCTTCAAACCTATAAAATCAGTTAATGTATCTAATTTTATTAAAATAATTAATGATCAAAAACAGGCTGAATACTTGGCTTATGAAGAAGTATATGGAGAAGACGAATATACATGGAAAGATATAAGGGAAATTGAGATGAGTGAAGTATGGGGGCGTTTTTACGAATTAGAAGATAATCAAAAGCCGGAAAATATAGACTCGTTATTAGATATTTTTTCTGAAAACATCAGAAGTGCTTCTACTGGATATAATGCCTTTTTTGAGGATATAGTAGCTGACCTAAACAATTGTGCTATTAATAGAGCAATTAATGGTAATACAAATAATTTTTTTGAAAAAGTTTTTGAAATTTATAAAGCGGGTTATTTTCCGTGTGGTTGGAATGGTGATTATCCTAACGGGACTTTTATCGCTATGAATAAAGATTAAGAGAGGTTTTCAAGAATCGTCAGTCTATAGACACCAAGGAATGGCATTTTTATTTCTCATTGTATACAGCCTTTCAACAGGAGATTAACATAAGTAGAAGCCTTGTTTACTGATATATTAGAATAGTTTAAACTTCTTACTGGAATGGAGGAGAATCAGGATGTACAGAGATCAAATTTCTCAATTGCAGCCACTAAAAATCTGTAATGGATGGTCTGTAATACTGAACAATTTAAACTCAGAAAAAAGAACGGAAGAAAAATATGAACTACTAGAACTACAAAATGAAAAACGTAATGCTGTTATTAAGGCAGTATATGAAAATGATCAATACCATGTCAAAGTAGCGGGCTTAAAAACAGATAAGATTTATGAAGAAAAATCTTTTCATGAAATAGAGCATTTATTAGAAGAGCTAGAATATCAGATCTGGAGTGTTGGCAGTGGGGTTTTAGAGGATTTGCAGCCTCTAAGTCAACAGGTTCCCAATTTCTTAAGGCTTAAGATACCGGCTGGCTGGACTGTTGATTATATTACATTAAAAGATACTGATCCTACGACTCTAGAGGCAAATGATGATGCTTGGTTATTTGACTTTAATCAAGATCTCCTCCAGGTTTCTCATAAGACAAAAAATTTACTGCTTGACGTAGGGTGGTACCCAGAAGGGGATCCAACCGGCAGTTATGGCATTGAACTTATAAAAAACGAAGATTGGGTAAATCCTATTGAGGATATTATGTGTAGTGAACTTAAAGATTTAATTACACAATTGGATCTTATTTTTATGAAAGAAATGAAAAATGAATATTAAATAAAAAAGCACCTGCCCAGGTGCTTTTCTTTATAAATGAGGGATCACAAGGCCTCCATACAAAAACGCCGCGATAATCAAAAATGCCGGGTGCATCTTGAATTTTGTCAAGGCAAGGAGGGAAATCCCCGCAATCACTATTGATTGAACCCAGCCGATCGCTTTGATGCCGTCTGCGCCGATTTGCCAGGTAAGAATGAGCATCATGACTGCAATGACAGGCTGGACGGACAGCGTCATGCCTTTGATGACGGGTGATTGGCGGAAGCGCTGAATGATGCGCAGCAGGACGATCAATGCAAGCGCCGACGGTACGACGGTTGCGATCAGCGCGATCAGAAAGCCGGGCCATCCGCCTGCACTGTAGCCCACATACGCGGCGATTTTGGTGGCGATCGGGCCCGGTAATGCGTTCGCAAGTGCGAGCATATTTGAGAATTGATCGTTTGTGAGCCAGCTGTATCTGTTGACGACTTCTTCAAACATCAGCGGGATAGACGCAGGCCCGCCGCCATATCCCAGCAGGTTTGCGATAAAAAACGCCATAAATATATAGATCATTATCATGGGGACGACATTCCTTTATCTTTTGAATGCTTATTTGTGATTTTGTTTTTCAATTTAAAATGAAACGCACCGTACGCTAAAAAAATGATAATGACAAGGCCGGGGTTGATCTGTAACGTTTGCAGACCGATAAAAGCGACGATGAAAAACAGGATGCCGGTGACCCAGCCGAAACCTTTCAGCGCTTTTTGTCCAAATTCGTATGCCATGATACCAAGCATTACCGCAATCACCGGTGTGACGGCACCGATCATGCCGGCAACAACCGCTGAATGGCTTAACACATTTACAGCGGTAAACAAGCCCGCCATAGCGAGACATGTAGGGAGAATGTGGGCGAGGGTTGCCGCGATTGCGCCTAACGTGCCTTTTAGCCTGAAGCCTAGATACGCAGCCATTTTAGTGGCGATCGGACCCGGCAGCGCATTTGCGATCGCTAATATTTCCCCGAATTCATCATCATCTATCCATTTGTATTTATTGACGGCTTCATGGCGGATGAGCGGGATCACGGACGGGCCGCCCCCGAATCCGAGTATGCCTGTCCGCACCATCGCCGCCGTAATGTCCCAATAGGGGTTTTTCATTGCCGTGTCCTCCTTACAGCTTCATGCCCGTTCTGCTTTTATACCGTTTGATCAGCATTTGGCAATCGACACTGACGACGCCTTTTTGCGTATAGAGCCGTTTTGTCAAAAACTCTTCCATCTCCTGATCATTTGCGAAAATGCCGTGCATATGCAGCTTGCTCGGGCCTGTCATATGATAAAGGCTTGTCACGGCGGGTTCCTGTTCAAGCTTTAATGCTGTTTCCTCCAAATACTGCGGCTCCACCTCCACATTAAAAAACACAGACACGTGACGTCCGATTTTCGCCGGGTTGATGACGGCGGTGAATTTTTCAATCACGCCGGCATCCAGTAAATGCTGGATGCGCTGCTGAACCGCCACTCGCGACAGATTAACCCGCTTTCCTAAGTCTGTATAGGAAATCCTCCCTTCCTCGTGCAGAATCGAGAGAATATGTTTATCCGTTTCATCAAGTACAAGATTCGGAATGCTGTACTCATGTTCCAATCAGTTTCACCTTCCTTCATTTGGCAGATACTATTGTATCATGAAATCTTACGGAATGAAGGAGAATTTTTCAATTATTTTCGATAAGTAATAGATTAAGATCATTTCTTTTCGGAAAGTAAATAGTGTGTGAGATTTTCTTCCAGTAAAGTAGATGCCCAGCGGTGCCGTTTTTTATAATTGAGAAAATTTGTAAAGGGGCTTGTCATGAATACTTCAACCATCGGAACGAAACAAATGGTCGTCAGTCCGCATTATCTTGCTTCTCAGGCGGGTGCCGGCATTCTCGAGAAGGGCGGCAACGCGTTTGATGCGGCGGTGGCGGTCAGCGCCTGCCTGGCAGTCGTGTATCCGCATATGACGGGGCTTGGCGGAGATTCATTTTGGCTTACATATCATCAAGAATCGGGCAGGATGAAAGCATATAACGGGAGCGGCCGTTCAGGAATGCAGGTGACGAGAGACTTGTATCGGGGCAGAGAAGCGATACCTCTGCGCGGGACAGAAAGCGCCATTACCGTTCCGGGAATGGCGGACAGCTGGGATGCCGTGCTTTCGGCGTACGGGCGTCTTTCTCTAGCTGAGGTGCTGAAGCCTGCCCTTGATTATGCGGCAAACGGATTTCCGGTATCAGCCGATCAGTGCGCCCACACAGAACGCAATCTCGCTCTTTTAGCTTCGATGCCGTATACCTCGTCCATTTTTACGAGAAACAAAAAATCGCCCATGCCCGGCGAGCGGTTTGTCCAAAAGGATCTGGCGGCCAGCTTGGAGCAGCTTGCCGAAAAAGGCAGGAGCGCTTTTTACGAAGGGGATATCGCTCAAAGCATCATATCATTTCTGCAAAACAACGGCGGGCATTTGACACTTGAAGATTTTAAAGCCCATCGCGGCGAGTGGTCGGACCCGGTATCCTCTGATTACCGCGGGTGCCGCATCTATCAGGCTCCGCCGAATTCACAGGGCTTTACAGGCTTAATGACGCTCAATATATTGGAAAACTATGATTTTACCCAGATTGAACACGGCTCCTTTGAATATTATCATCTGCTGATCGAGGCGCTGAAAAAGAGTTTTCAGCACCGGAATGAAGTGCTGACTGATCCCGCGTTTTCTCATATTCCGCTGGATCGACTGCTTGATAAACGGTATGCAAAGCAGCTGGCGGAAGAAATCGGTTACACGGCTGCGCCGGCGGTAAGCCGGCCGGTCGGAAGCGATACCGCTTACGCTGCCGTCGTCGATGCGGAAGGAAATGCCGTTTCCTTTATTCAGAGCCTTTATTTCGAGTTCGGGTCTGCCGTGACTGCGGGGGATACGGGCATTCTGCTGCAAAACCGCGGGTCATTTTTCTCACTGGATGAGTCTCATGTCAATACACTTGAACCGGGCAAGCGGACGTTCCACACACTCATGCCGGCGATGGCCTTTAAAGAAGGAAAGCCGCACATCCTATACGGAACCCAGGGAGGGGAAGGCCAGCCGCAAACGCAGACAGCGGTGATTACGCGCATCATTGATTACAAAATGGACCCGCAGCAGGCTGTCAGTGAGCCGCGCTGGGTCTGGGGACGGACATGGGGCGAGGAGTACGAAGGGTTGAGGGTCGAAAGCAGAATCAGCCCCGAAACGAGGGAAGCATTAAAGCAAAGCGGCCACCGCGTTGAGGCCGTTGGCGATTTTGACAAACTCATGGGACACGCAGCAGCGATCGTCATTGATGAAGAAGGCTTTCTCCAAGGCGGAACCGACCCGCGCGGAGACGGAGCGGCCGCAGGAGTATAGAGCATGACCCGCTAACGGATGAAAAAAATAAGCACGCCAAGTGCGGCGGGAAGACCTGCGTAAAACGAATCGTACAAATATTGCTTTTTCTCCTGCCGGTGCCGCCATTTCATTAAGCCGCTGCAGCAAAAAAACATAGAAATAACTCCCGCAAATACGTACAATTCATTGAAAAATGTCACTGCTGCGGTGCCTGTAATAAGCAGTGACATTTCGATCAATCGATGTGTGCCGTTTATCGGATTCTGATTTTTAACAGGCTTTGGCAAATCGAGAACGTTGACGGCAAACACTTGAAACATGAGACTGAACAAAACAAATACGGCTGAAAAAATCAGTAAATGAATGATATCCATGGTCTCCTCCTGAAACTTGTCATTCGTTTCATACGGGTGAGGACATTGTAAGTTTCAATATTCTATAAGACATTAGGCTGTGTTAAACGGTAAATGGCTGAAAAAGACCCCTTTTAAAAGGGGTCTTTTTGACTAGTTTCTTCTATTATATTAGGTTCTGTTTCAGGTCGGGCGGACGAGTGTATATGTATTTCCGAGTCTGGCATATTCATTCCCCGCGAGTCTCGCCGCAGGCTGCAGCTCATCCGTCCGTATGTAGCCCTTATCGGCGTCATATACTTGGTCATTCAAATGAAAACAAACGACTCTGCCGATGATGAGATCTGTTGTCGTTTCTCCGCTGTCATTTTGAAACGGAAGGTGGCGTTCGAGTATACATTCAAACCTGACCTTCGCTTCTTTTATACCGGGAACACTGATGCAAGCGCTGTCTGTCACAGAAAGGTCTGTCATGCCAAGCTCACTGACATCAGGGTCAAGCCTTGCCGCCGTTTTGTTAATGTCTTCAATAATGGACTCATCACTCACATGCACGACGAATTCCCGATGAGCGAGTGCGTTTCTCGCGGTGTCTTTCTGCCGTCCGTCCGCGCGGCTTACTGAGATGGCAAGAAGCGGCGGATCTGCGGAGACAACGTTATAAAAACTGAAGGGCGCCGCGTTTACGGCGCCGTTGATAGATGAACGCGTAGTGACAAACGCAATCGGCCGGGGAACTACAGTGCCGGAAAGCAATTTGTAGGTGTCTTTTGCGTTCAGTTCGTCTGCTCGTAAGATATGCATTATTTCGGCCGCCTTTCTTTTTCGTATGACCTGATTATACCGAAAGAAAATTCGGAAACACAACAAAAGAAACCCGGCTGCATATCTTATCTCGTGGCATATATCTGATTGAGGAAAAAAGGCTTCCGTTTAGCCGGCAGCCTATTTACATGGTGTTAGGTTGTTGGGGGATTATTTGTAGCTTTTCTTTACAACCCAAACATTTCCGTCTTTCCAGTACTCTGTTTTGCTGCAGTAATCGTCTTTTTTATGGCTGGGTTTTTTATGAGAACGGTACGGTTTTTTCTGAGTGCGCTTTTTCTTGCGGCGGCACGATTTTTTCTGGCTGCGTGATCTTTTGTGAGAGCGGCACGATTTTTTCTGGCTGCGTGATCTTTTGTGAGAGCGGCACGATTTTTTCTGGCTGCGTGATCTTTTGTGAGAGCGGCACGATTTTTTCTGGCTGCGTGATCTTTTGTGAGAGCGGCACGATTTTTTCTGGCTGCGTGATCTTTTGTGAGAGCGGCATGACTTCTTGCGGCTGCGTGATTTTTTGCGAGAACGGCACGATTTTTTCTGGCTGCGTGATCTTTTGTGAGAACGAGATCTTTTATGGCTGCGCGATCTTTTGTGAGAACGAGATCTTTTATGGCTGCGGGATCTTTTGTGTGAACGGCAAGATTTTTTATGGCTGCGAGATCTTTTGTGTGAACGGGATTTTTTATGGCTGCGAGATCTTTTGTGTGAACGAGATTTTTTATGGCTGCGAGATTTTCTCTTCTTACCGCTTTTTTTGCTGTGCGGCTCTTGGTACAAATAATTTTTCAACCCTTCGGTACTTGCGGACTGTACTGCTTCTTCGATATCAGAATGGGAATAGTGGCCCATTTTGAAACCTCCTCTTGATATATGTTTTAAGGATGCGATCCTTACTACCACATAGTACGCATGGAAGAAAAAAGTGTATGTGTGTTCCGCTGAGTTTTATATAAAAAGCACAGCCTAAATTAATACAGGGAGGTTTACAGGTGAAGGACCAATCAACATTGCCTCAATACCAGCTGTTTATTCACCCGAAAGACTTGTGGGAGCTGAAAAAAGACATTTGGGATGATGATCCGGTGCCCGCGGTGCTGAGAGTTAATCAAAAACGGCTTGACATTGATCTGGCGTACCGCGGCTCTCATATAAGAGATTTTAAGAAAAAATCGTATCATATCACGTTTTATTCGCCGAAAACATTCCGCAGGGCGAAAGAAATACATTTAAACGCTGAGTACAAAGATCCGTCGATGATGCGGAATAAACTGTCTCTCGATTTCTTCGCGGAACTTGGGACACTGTCACCGAAGGCGAATTTCGTATCCTTGCAAATCAACGGCAAATACGAGGGAGTATACCTTGAGCTGGAGTCAGTGGATGAATATTTTCTGGCGAAACGGAATCTGGCGGACGGCGCCGTTTTTTACGCGGTTGATGATGACGCCAATTTTTCCCTTGTCAGTGATCTCGAGCGGGATACGAAAACATCGCTCGAACTTGGCTATGAAAAGAAAACGGGAACGAAAGAAGACGATTTTTACTTGCAGGATATGATCTATAAAATTAATACCGTGCCGAAGTCGGAGTTCAAGGGTGAGATTGTCAAACACCTGGACGCGGATAAGTATCTGCGGTGGCTTGCGGGCGTCGTGTTTACCTCTAACTACGATGGGTTTGTTCATAATTACGCCTTGTACCGGAATCATGAAACGGGGCTTTTTGAAGTCATTCCGTGGGATTACGACGCGACGTGGGGAAGAGACATTCACGGGGATCGGATGGATGCCGATTATGTCAGAATACAAGGGTTTAATACCTTGACTGCTAGGCTTCTGGATGAACCGTATTTCCGTAAAGCGTACAAACAGCTTTTGGAAGAGACGCTTCAGACCCGGTTTACCATTGAACATATGAAACCAAAGGTCATGTCTCTGTATGAACAGATCAGGCCGTTTGTCGCGAAGGATCCTTATAAGAAAGATGAGATTGACCGCTTTGACCGTGAGCCTGATGTGATTTGCGAATACATTAAGGAGCGGTCTGCCTTCATCAGCAGTGAGCTAAAGCAGTGGAATATTTGATTTTGGAAAGAAGAGAAATTTTTTTACAAATAGGCTGGTGAACCAGTTCCCGAAAAGAATCGGGATACGTATATATGCATTATGTTTTGACATTAATGAGAAATATGACTAGGAGGACAATAGATGAAACGCAATACGAATCGGCATCGGTCTGATGATAACTTTTTGCATGCGATGGAAGGAAAAGTGATTACTGTCTACCGGGGGGGCCCGGAGTCCAAAACAGGAAGATTGGCAGATATTCAATCGGATTATATCGCTCTTCAGGTTGATAATAAAATCGTTTACTATCAATGGAAGCACGTGAAAAGTGTAACGGAAAATACGAGTGAGACAGTATCGCCGGCCGAGTCGGCAGAATGCGAAAAAGCCGATGATTTCCAAGAACTGATCGAACGAATGGCCAATCGCACGGTGCAGTTGAACCAGGGAGGCCCGGAATCGAAAAAAGGAAAGCTTCACGAAACAGGGGACGATTTTCTTGTGCTGGAAACGGAAGATGATGGAATTGTATATTTTAACATCGACCATGTCAAAAGCATCAGCGCGGAACAAGAAGATGAAGATGAGCAAGAGGATGAGCGTACAGAGTTTGAAATGGCTGATGATTTTCACGGCATATTTAAACGCCTGATCCACAAATGGGTTTCTATCAACCGCGGCGGTCCTGAAGCCGTTGAAGGTATACTTGTGGATAATTCCGACGGCCACTATACTCTTGTGAAAGATAAAGAAGTGCTGCGAATCCATCCGCTTCATATCAAGAGTATCAGCGCGGGGGCAAAAGGAGCAGCTAAAAAAGAGGAGAATAAAGACGAGAATCAAGGTGAGAAAGAGTGTGCTGAAGAGGAATCACATGAGGAGCAGCATACTTCCTCTGAAAAATCGAAAAGATCATCAAAAGAGGATCGATCCTCAAAACGGGATGAAGATGAATCTTATAGTTACGCCACTGTATTAAGAACAATAGATTATCGGTGGAAACGCGGCCGTAAGTGACCGGAAAGATTGTCCGTAAACGCGGGAGAGGGGGGATGAAATGGCTGGATTAAGCAGATTTCTTGATAAACAAGTCGATATTGAAATATCGGGAAATACAACATTTTCAGGAACTCTTTTGGATATCGGTCATGATATCATTGTGATTTATGACGGCCGGACTTTTCTTTATATCCCGCTGCTGCATCTGCAGCGGATGACTTTGACGCGGCCGGACGATCAGAATCAAGGGGCGTGCACAAGAATAGAAAGTCCGCATCCTGAAAAACAGGAACATTCATTTTCTTATCGAAATACCCTCCAGCATATAAAAGGCAGATTTACAGAAATATTCGTGACAGGAGACCGTTCCATTCATGGGTATGTGACAAGTGTTCTAAACGATTATTTCGTTTTCTTCTCTCCGGTTTATAAGACGCTTTTCATTTCGATGAATCATTTGAAATGGCTGACACCCTACTCCAATGAGCAGACGCCGTATACATTAAACAGCTCAGAGCTTCCGGTTGTTCCCGCTAATGTGCCCCTTGTCCGGAATTTTGAGGAGCAATTAAAAAAATATATCGGCAAATTGATTATTCTGGACTTAGGAGATATACCGAATAAAGTGGGATTGTTACAGGACGTCTCGGCTAATATCCTTGAATTGACCAATGCAGAGGGAGATACTGTTTTTTGGAAATTGAATCATTTAAAAACCATGCACCTCCCATAAAGATAAAACTGCCTTCTTATACAGCAGGCAGTTTTTTTCATCGGAGCTAAAGATAAATCCAACTGATCCAAACAAATAAAACGGTAATGGTAAACACAACGGTGAGAGGGACAACGATAATAGTCGTTTTTATATATTCCGACCAAGAGACTTTTTCGCCGTGCTGTCTGGTGATATGCATCCAGATAAGTGTGGCTAATGTCCCGATCGGCAGAAGCAATGATCCGATATCACTGCCGATAATATTAGCCAAATAAATGATTTTAACGGTTAAAGGGTCGATTGACATTTCAGTTAATGTCAAGGTGCTGATCATTAAGGCAGGATGGTTATTGAACAAATTGGAGAGGACGGATGTAGCAATTCCCATAATAGATGCTGCGTGGGCGATGCTTTGTGAGACATAAGGCTCAATATACTGCACAAGCAATGCGGTCAGTCCGATATTATGAAGGCCGTAGATGATAATATACATCGTGAAGGCAAAAACAAAGATATGCCAGGGCGCTTTTCTTAATAAGTCTGCCGGACTGATTTTTAAATAAAACCATCTCCAGCCAAGCAGAATGACTGAACTGATGACTGCCACAAGCGAAACGGATATCCCGATGTAAGAAGCTGCAAACAGACTGATCCGTACTAACAATACAAATGCCAAAACACAAAACATGATGTTTGTGCGGCTGTTTTGGGTCAGGTCCGGCGGAGGCTGAAGCGGATGATATCTTTTGTGTTCCAGCGAATCAAAATGAACCGGAATATCGGGGAGCTGCTTCGGCAAGCGGCGGTAAAAAACAGCAAACAGCAGAAAGGCCATAAACACCAGTCCCAGCGTACCGGGGATAAACATCATATTGGTGTATAAATAAAGATCCATGCCTATCATTTTGAGAGAAATTAAATTGACGATATTACTGACGCCGATCGGGGTGCTTGCTGCCGTTGCGATTAATACACCGCTTATTAAATACGGCGTTTTTTGATGTCTTTTAAGTCCGAGATACTGTAATACCAATAGTAAAATAGGGGTGGTAATTAAAACGCTGCCGTCATTATTCAGAAAGAGCGTCATTGAAAAACAAAGCAGGTTGGTTAACCAAAAAAGCCGGATGCCTGACCCTCTGGCGCGATGGAGCAGCTTGGCTGCCGCCCAATTGAAAAAACCGAAGCTTTCCAGCGCGATCGCCATAATCATTGTGGAGATAATGGTTATGGATGCTCCGGTGACTTTTGACCCTATATCTCCTAAATCATGAAAGGAAACGGTTCCGCTTAACAATACGAGAATGGCGCCCAGCGCTGCCGGAACGGCTTCATTTATTCCCCCGGGTCTCCAAAATATAAAAATAATAGTCGCAAAGAAAGAAATCAGGGTCAAAATGACGCTAATATGTGTAATGTGTTCTGCCTCCTTTTTGAATGGGCCATTGCCGCCCCGTTATTTTTATCCCTCCTGATCAGTTGTACTGTATGTATACGAGTACAGGACGAAAGGTGTACTGAGCGTTTCTACTAATTTAATAAAATTCCATATAAGCACACAAAAAAAGAGGCTGCTTTTCGGCGCCCTCTTTTTTTATGCATTTTCCTTATCCGCCTGCAATAAAGCCTGGCGTTTATTCATAATCTCCAAGAAATGTTTCAGGATCGGGTTTTGATTGTCCTTTCGGTAGGCGATGACCCATTCGGCGGTAAGCTGAACCTGATTGATGTCGCGATAGGCGACTTCGAGATTAAACTGCTTTTTAGCTGAAGAAGGTACGAAGGTCACACCGATTCCGGCGCTTACCAACCCGATCACCATTTGATACTCCGTCGCTTCCTGAACGATTTTCGGTTTGAAGCCCGCCTGCTCGCAAAAGTTTACAAATTCCAGGTATAAAGTCGGCCATGTTTCTTTCGCAAGTGTGATAATCGGTTGGTTCTTTAAATCCTGAATATCGATTGTCTGTTTGGCGGTAAGCGGGTGCTGCTTCGGCAAAGCCAGAATGCAAGGACTGCTCTGCACCTTTTCCATATGTAAAGCCGAATGCTGTAAAGGCGGATGAAGGATGCCGATATCAATGTTTCCCTTCAGAAGCTCTTCCTGCTGTCTGAAAGAGGAAATTTCACGCAGATCCAGTTTGACGGAAGGGAACTTTTCACGGAATTCCCGAATGATCGGCGGCAGAAATTCATATGTGGCCGAGCCGACAAAACCGACGACAAGGCGGCCGAGCTCTCCCCGTGCGGTCCTCTGCGCCATTTCAATCGCTTTGTCAATTTGTTCGATCGCGTTTCTGCTGTGTTTTAAAAAACTTTCTCCGGCAGCTGAAAGCTCTACAACCCGTTTCGTGCGCTTTAATAAAGTCACGCCGACTTCCTTCTCAAGCTGTTTGATCTGCTGGCTGAGAGGAGGCTGTGTCATATTTAACCGAAGCGCAGCTTTGCCGAAATGAAGTTCTTCGGCAACGGCAATAAAGTATTGAAGATGGCGAAGCTCCATCCTTATCCATTCCTTTCCCTTTGTTAATTATTCGTGAAACATATTAATCATACGGCGAATTGATATTGGAGGTCAATTTCCAAAGAGTGTATAGTGAATAATATCACAAATTACTTAAAATTTTATATTTAATATGCATAATAAGGAGTGAGGGTGTTGGCAAAAGCAACAAATGAACTAAAAACCTCTGGTAAAAATCGCGGGGCGGAGCTTGTTGTTGATTGCTTAGTGGAGCAAGGTGTCACACATGTTTTTGGCATTCCGGGTGCAAAAATTGATGCAGTATTTGATGCGTTAAAAGATAAAGGACCTGAACTGGTTTTATGCCGTCACGAACAGAACGCTGCGTTTATGGCAGCGGCTGTCGGAAGACTGACAGGAAAACCTGGCGTTTGTCTCGTTACTTCAGGCCCGGGGGCATCCAACTTGGCGACCGGCTTGTTAACGGCTAATACAGAAGGTGATCCGGTAGTTGCACTGGCGGGAAACGTGATTCGCGCAGACCGGTTAAAACGGACACACCAATCATTGGACAATGCGGCGCTATTTCAGCCGATCACAAAATACAGTGTAGAAGTACAGGAAACAGGGAATATACCAGAAGCGGTAACAAACGCCTTCAGGGCAGCGTCAGCAGGTCAGGCCGGCGCGGCTTTTGTGAGCTTTCCGCAGGATGTTGTGAATGAAATCACAACTGTGAAAAACGTACGCAGCGTGCCGGTGCCGAAACAAGGCCCTGCACCGGAAGAAGCGGTCAGTGCGGCTATCGCGAAAATCCAGACGGCGAAACTTCCCGTTCTGTTAGTCGGCATGAAAGGCGGAAGACCGGAGGCGGTAAAACAAATCCGCAAACTGCTTGCTAAAACAAAATTGCCTTTCGTGGAAACGTACCAAGGGGCCGGCACATTGTCCAGAGAACTGGAAGACCAATATTTCGGCCGGATCGGACTGTTCCGCAACCAGCCGGGCGATCTTCTGCTTGAACAGGCGGATGTCGTATTAACGATCGGTTACGATCCGATTGAATACGATCCGAAGTTCTGGAATGTAAACGGCGACCGTGATATTATCCATCTTGACGAAATTCAGGCCGATATCGATCATGCGTATCAGCCGGAATTAGAATTACTGGGCGATATCGCCGCAACGGTCAAACAAATTGAGCACGACGCGGTGAGATTTGATATGGGCAGCCGTGAACGTGAAGTGCTGAACGAATTAAAACAAATACTCTCTGACAGCGAGAAGGCTCCAAGCGACCATAAATCCGGCAGAGTGCATCCTCTGCAAATCGTCCAAGAACTGCGCAGCGCAATTGATGACGACGTAACCGTTACTTGTGACATCGGCTCTCACGCCATCTGGATGTCCCGTTACTTCCGCGCTTATGAGCCGCTGAAGCTGATGATCAGCAACGGCATGCAGACATTGGGCGTAGCGCTTCCTTGGGCGATTGCCGCCACATTGGTGAATCCGGGTGAAAAAGTCGTATCCGTTTCAGGAGACGGAGGATTCCTGTTCTCGGCAATGGAACTGGAAACGGCGGTCCGCTTAAAATCGCCGATCGTTCACCTTGTCTGGAATGACAGCACATATGATATGGTCGCATTCCAGCAAATGAAAAAATATAACCGTACATCATGCGTAGATTTCGGAAACATTGACATCGTAAAATATGCAGAAAGCTTCGGCGCCACCGGCTTGCGCGTTGAGTCACCGGAACAGCTGGCAGACGTGCTGCAAAAAGGCTTGAACACAGAGGGTCCTGTCATCATCGACATTCCTGTCGATTACAGTGACAACGTCCATTTATCAAGCGACATGCTTCCGAAGCAATTCAAAGAAAAAATGAAAGCAAAAGCTCTCTAGCACTCTGCGCACCATGATCTGTTTACTAAAACAGCCCAATTTAAAAGGAGTGAAGGGAATATGAAAAACGCAAGTGACATCCAAGTGATGGGCCGCGGAGACAAAGGCTCACCTGAGGATCAGGTTTATCAAGTATCAACTATGACATCTCTGCTGGATGGAGTATATGACGGAGATTTTGATATGGCTGATATTCCGAAGTTCGGTGATTTCGGAATCGGCACTTTCAACAAACTGGACGGCGAATTAATCGGTTTTGACGGACAATTTTACCGCCTGCGCGGCGACGGAACGGCTACGCCTGTTAAAAGCGGAGACCTGTCACCATTCTGCTCCTTCACATTTTTCACACCGGATATGACGCATACGATCGACGGCGAAATGACCCGTGAAGAATTCGAGCAGGAAATCGCCAGCCTTCTGCCTAGTAAAAACTTATTTTATGCGATCCGTTTAGACGGCGTATTTAAAAAGGTGCAGACCAGAACGGTAGAGCGTCAGGAGAAGCCGTACGTTCCGATGATCGAAGCGGTGAAAACACAGCCTGTGTTCAACTTTGACGACATTCAGGGAACGATCGCCGGCTTCTGGACACCGGGTTACGCAAACGGCATCGCCGTTTCCGGATATCACCTGCACTTCATTGATGAAGGGCGCAATTCCGGCGGGCATGTGTTTGACTATGTCATTAATGATTGCAAAGTGACCATTTCTCAAAAAATGAACATGAACCTCAAGCTTCCGAATACGGCGGACTTTTTCAACGCAAATTTAGATAATCCTAATTTCGCGAAGGATATTGAAACAACCGAAGGAAGCCCTGAATAAATGAAAAAAGAAAGCCCATTTTTCTTCGGGGCTTTCTTTTTATTTGGCTGAATCGGCAATGATTAGGTAAAATACAGACAAAAGGGAAAGGTGTGGTAGCTGTGAAAGTATTGGTATTAGCGGTTCACCCTGACATGGAGAACTCAGCGGTCAATAAGGCATGGACAGAAGAATTAAAAAAACATGATGAACTCACGGTCCGTGAGCTTTATAAAGAATATCCGGACGGGCAAATCGATGCGGAAAAAGAACGTCATCTGTGTGAACAGTATGACCGAATCGTATTTCAATTTCCGCTGTATTGGTACAGTGCGCCTCCGCTTTTAAAAACATGGATGGATCATGTGCTGTCGTACGGCTGGGCCTACGGCTCCAAAGGAAAGGCGCTGCACGGCAAAGAATTGATGCTGGCAGTTTCCGTAGGTGCCGGAGAGGATGCATACCAGGCAGGAGGGTCCAATCACTTTACATTGAGCGAGCTGTTAAGGCCGTTTCAGGCAATGGCTAATTTTACAGGTATGACCTATTTGCCGGCTTTCGCGCTGTACGGTGTAAATGGGGCGGATGCGACGGATATTCATGACAATGCCAAACGTCTGGCTGCTTACATAAAGAAATCATTTTAAAATGAGCCGCCGATTCGTTTTCATCCGACAATATTTCCTGAGAAATATTTCGAATCCCCGACATTTTTGACTGTCAGAAAGAAAAAAACGGATTTCGCGCTGAATTTGCGAAATCCGTTTTGATATTATGTCAGTTTTTGCAGATCTTTTGTGCTGATATATCCCGTTGCGCCGCCGTAATCGACAAGCGCCCAGCCGAAATCAATGCCGCCGCCGGCTGTTTTTTTCCAGCCTAAGAAAGAAACGCTCGTGTTTTTAGCAAGGGAAGCTTTGACCGCTTGTTTTTCTGTAAATACTTTAGTTTTTGCCGTTGTTTTTACGGTGGTTGCTTCTTTAACAATATAATGAGTAGATACAAATCCTGTTTTTCCGTTTTTATAATGAACTTTTGCCCAGTCAGCGCTCGGGAATGAAACAACCTTTAAGCTGTCGCCTAAATGAAGGATATCAGCTTTCGGACTGGCTGCTGATGCTTTTGTTCTGACGTTCAATGCTTCCGCGGAAACGAGATAAGAATCAAGCGGATAGCTGTACAGATCGTCAATCTTGACCGCTTCTTGCGCGTGTGTCGCGGGAAGAGGCGTTATTCCGGCAGCGGAAGCCGCTGATATTCCCGCTGCAAGAGTCAGGATGGATGCCGCTTTGGCTGTTTTCTTCATCTCTATCTCTCCTTTTACTTCTTCCTTTCACGTTTTTCCGGAAGTATAAACATCAGACGGTTACTTTTGCGTTTGAAGTTTCAATGGAGCGGAAATGGTTTTTTTGATTTTTTCTCCTTTTAGCACCTGTTCCGCCGCTTCGGCCGCCAGTTTTCCGATCAGTTCCGGCTGCTGGGCGACCGTGGCTGTCAGCTTCCCGTTTTTATTGGAAGAAATCGCATCCTTATTTCCGTCAAAACCGACGACCAGAATGTGTTTGCCTGAGCTGTTGATCGCTTCGAGCGCACCGAGCGCCATTTCATCATTATGGGCAAACACGGCTTTGATGTCAGGGTGGCCCTGAAGCAGGTTTTCCATGACGGTTAATCCTTTTGTGCGGTCAAAATCAGCCGCTTGTTTCGTTACGACATCCAGCTTTTTGTCGGCAATATGATGAAAGCCCGTTCCGCGTTCCCGAGTCGCCGATGCACCCGGAACCCCTTGCAATTCTGCCACCTTGGCGCCTTTTCCGAGCTGGTCGGCGAGGTAGCCGGCCGCCATCTCTCCTCCTTTGACATTGTCAGAGGCGACAAGCGTTTCGACTTTGCCGTGTTCGGCTGAACGATCAAGCGCAATGACAGGAATGCCGAGGGAATTTGCCGATTCGACGGCGGTTGAAATCGCTGATGAGTCGGTCGGATTGATCAGCAGTGCATCGACGCCCTGCTGGATCAGATCTTCTACGTCATTCGACTGTTTTGATGAATCATTTTGAGCATCGACAATGATGACCTTCATACCGCGTTTTTTGGCTTCCTTTACAACGCCTTCTTTTAATGAAACGAAGAATGGGTTATTCAAAGTGGAGACGGACAGTCCGATTGTAAATTCTTTTTTATGTTTTGCGTTTGACGGCTTTGCCCATTGGGGCGGTTCAAGTGAACAGGCGGACAGCAAAAACAGTGATAATGCCGCAATCGCGATGATGGCTTTCTTCATAATGATCCTCCTACTATGCCGATTTTTTGCGGTCCAGCAGCACCGCGATTAAAATGACGATTCCTTTGACGACGAGCTGATAAAAAGATGATACGCCGAGAAGGTTCAAACCGTTGTTCAGCGTTCCGATAATCAAAACCCCGATCAGCGTTCCGATGATGCGCCCCCGTCCGCCGGACAAACTCGTTCCGCCGAGAACAACCGCTGCGATGGCGTCCAGCTCGTATGATTCCCCGGCCGTCGGCTGTGCGGAATTTAGGCGTGATGTCAGAATCGCTCCCGCCAGCGCCGATAATAAACCTGTCAGAGAATAGATCATGATCTTGATACGGGGTACTTTGATTCCCGATATCAGCGCCGCTTTCTCATTGCCGCCGATGGCGTATGTCCGGCGGCCGAACGGTGTTTTGTGGAGAAGAATCCATAGGGCCGCAAATGCAATGAGCATCGTAATGGCGGGGACGGGGATGCCGAGAAAATACCCGCGCCCGAATAATTGAAAAGCGTAGTTTGTACCGAGTCCCGTAATCGGATTTCCGTCCGTATAGACGAGAGTCAGTCCCCGAAAGACGGTCATTGTCGCTAAAGTGGCTATGAACGGGGCCATTTTCCCTTTTGTTATTAAGAAACCGTTGATCATACCGAGTACGGCGCCGATCGCGCAGCCGAGGATGACGGCTAAGATCGGGTCAATGCCTGATACCATCATACCGGCGACTAATGCGCTTGATAAGGCGAGGATGGCTCCGACAGAGAGATCAATGCCGCCCGTTAAGATGACAAATGTCATTCCGAATGCGATCAGTGCGTTAATCGCAACCTGCCGAAGAAGGTTGAGAATATTGAGCGGTTCAAGAAAACTCGGGTTTAACACAGAAACGATCAACACAAGAATCAGTAAGCCGAGAAACGGACCGAGTTTTTGCGTGAAGGTATGAATGGAAAAACGCTTTTGTTCAGTTGGTGTCATTGGTTCAGTTTTCATTCTGCTGCCCTCCCGTGGCAAGTGTCAAGATGTGTTCTTGTGTTGCGCCGGCCGCATTGATTTCTCCATTGATGCGGCCTTCATGGACGACGATGATTCTGTCACTCATGCCAAGGATTTCCGGCAGCTCGGAAGAAACCATGATGATGGCGACTCCGCGATCGGTCAGTTCATTCATTAATGAATAGATTTCCCGTTTCGCGCCTACATCGACGCCCCTTGTCGGTTCATCGAGGATGAGAACTTTTGGACCGATACCGATCCACTTGGCGATGACGACTTTTTGCTGATTACCTCCTGATAAGTGCCGCGCCGCGATTTCCGGAGACGCGGTTTTAATCGTCAGCCTTTTGATGAGCAGCTCAACGAACTCCGCCTCGCGTTTTCGGTCAATGATGCCTTTCGGAGAGAAGCTGGTCAGGTTCGGCAATGAGATGTTTTCACGAATGGACGTATCCAGCAGCAGCCCTTCATCTTTGCGGTTTTCTGTAATCAGACCCAGTCCCTTACGGATGGCATCATATGGATTCCGAATGTCGGTTTTTCGGCCGGAAATCCGGATCTCTCCGGAATCGAGCCGGTCAATTCCGAACAGCGCCCTCATGATTTCTGTCCGTCCGGCACCCATTAAGCCGGAAACACCGAGGATTTCTCCGGCGCGCACATGGAAACTGACCTGTGAAAAGCTTCCTTTTTTTGAGGCGTTTTTTACTTCGAGCACCTTATCGCCGAGTGACGGTGTACGTGTCGGATATCGATCGGTCAGCTCCCGCCCGACCATTTTTTTGACCACTTCATCAAAATTGGTGTCTTTAATATGCGCCGTGTCGACAGTAAGGCCGTCCCGCATAATCGTGATCCGGTCACAAATTGAAAAAATTTCTTCCATTCGGTGCGATATATAGACGATTGATACGCCGTCCTGCTTTAACGCCGTCATCACTTCAAACAGCTTGCTGATTTCCCGTTCGGTCAGCGCCGCGGTCGGTTCGTCCATAATAATGACTTCGGCGTTTGTCATCAGCGCTTTGGCAATCTCAATCATCTGCTGCTGTCCGACGGAACATTGTCCGGCTTCCCGATCAAGAGGCAGTGAGACACCCAGTTTTTCAAGCTGTAATTTTGCTAGCGCTTTCATTTTCTTCGTTTCCAAAACACCGAATGCCGTCGTCAGCTCTTTACCGATAAAGAGGTTTTCAAGCACCGTCATGTCCGGCCATATATTCAGCTCCTGATGGATAAAGGCGATTCCGTGTTTTTCGGCTTCTTTTGGATTGGAGAAGCTCATATTTGTTCCGTTTATCGTAATATTTCCTTTGTCAAGCCGGTGCAGCCCGGTGAGCAGATTCATTAAAGTCGATTTGCCCGCTCCGTTTTCTCCCATTAAAGCGTGTATTTCTCCCGGCAGAAGCTCAAATGAGACGCCGGAGAGCACTTGGTTTTTCCCGAAGGCTTTATGAATGTCTGTCATGCCGATGTGCATGCTGGATCCCTTCTTTCTAAAAAATCACACCCGCCTGCAGGATGCAGTTGGCGTATGGCGTCATTTCACCCGTTCGGATGACGGCTTTTGCTTTCCGTGTGAGCCGTTTGAATTCTTCATGGGACATGTATTCGATCGTCTGCTCTGAGAAATGGCTTTCTATAAATCTTGCATTCTCAGGATTTGCGTCTTTGATTTCAGAGGCGGCAATCACCTTTTCGACTGCCATTTCTCCGGCGACCAGTTTGGTAACGTCCCGAAAGGCGGGAACGCCCGCCGTTAAGGACAAATCAATTTTAGGGACACCATCAGGGACGGGGAGACCCGCATCGGCGATCGCGATGAGGTCTGTATGCCCGAGATCGGCTAATACTTTGGCAATGTGGCTGTTTAACATTCCGTGTTTTTTCATGACAGCAGCTCCTCGACTTCTTTTCTGGCAGGCATGCCGCCTTGGGCGCCGAAGTGCTGCACGGACAGGGAGGCGGCGCGGTTGGCAAACAGAAGCGCTTGTTCGATGTCCTGTCCTTCCGCGAGTGCGACGGCAAATGCCGCATTAAAGGTATCGCCGGCTCCCGTCGTGTCGACCGCTTCAACAGGGAAGGCGGGAACGAGCCGTTCCGCGGTGCCGTCTGAGTACCGCACGCCTTGTTTTCCTTCGGTAATAAACAATTTGCCGGGATAGCCGGCGAGCGCTTCTTCTTTCGTCCGGTCAGGAAATAAAATGGATGCTTCATGTTCGTTCGGCGTAAGATAAGCGGCATTCTCAATGGTTGATTGTTTCAGCGGGCGGGCCGGCGCCGGATTCAGGATAACCGGAATTTGATGCGCGCGGCAGTAGCTGCACACTTCTTCAACGGTTTCTTCAGGGATCTCCTGCTGGATCAGCACAATGTCAATGCCGGGAAGTTTCGCGAGCGCTCTTTTGGCATAAGCAGGGGAGATGTCATCGTTTGCGCCTTTTACGACGACGATGCTGTTATCTCCTTCTGCGAGCACAATATGAGCCGTTCCGCTTTTTTTGTGTGTAATCGTTTCCATATAGTCCGTATTGACACCGTTTGCCTGCAGATTTTCAATAATCGCTTTTCCGTAACTGTCACTGCCTGCTTTTCCTACCATATATACGTTTGCGCCCAGGCGGGAAGCTGCTACGGCCTGATTGGCGCCTTTTCCTCCGGGCACGGTTTGAAAGTCTGCGCCCAGTACGGTTTCTCCCGCTTTCGGGCGTCGTTCAGATGTGACAACAAGATCCATAGAACAGCTGCCGATAACACAAATTTCACTCATGGTGATCATCCTTTCTCGTCGTTTGTCTTTTTATGTATGTCACGGGCATTTGTATGGCCGTCTCTTTCGGCGGTTCTTTCTTTATCAATTGCAGCAGCAGGTTTGCCGCTCGTTTTCCCATCTCATATGCAGGCTGGCGAATGGTTGAAAGGGGCGGGAATAAAAGCCCGCTCTGCGGAATATCGTCATATCCGATAATCTGAATCTCCTCCGGAACTTTTTTACCGAGCCGCAGCGCCTCATGGAGTACGGCGGCCGCCGCAATATCGTTGCTGGCGATGACGCCGTCGGTTTCCGGGTATGCGGCAAACAATTCTTCTGCTAAAATGGCCGCATCCTTGATGGAAAATGAAGCGGCGGAGATGACATTGAACTGCGCGCCGGCTTTTTGCAGCACATCAAGTGCGCCGTTAAAACGTTCCTGAGCGGTTTGAAGGTGGCCGGGGCCTTTGACAAGCGTGATGCTTGTGCTTTGGCCGCGGAGCATTTCTTCAGCCGCTCGTTTTCCGCCTGCCCGTCCGTCACTGAATACGGACGGGGCGCCTTCTTTTGTCCGGTCCAGAAATACGACCGGGTAAAGGCTGCCGCTGTATTCGGTAAGGTCGGGATAATTGGTGGCTGCCAAAATACCGGCAACTTGATTTTGTTTAAATGTTTGCAGGTAGTCGAGTTCTTTTTCCAATTCTTCATCGCTGTTGCCGATGATCAGCCGGTATCCTTCCCGCTGCAATTCGTCTTCAGCGCCGCGGGCAAGCTGCGGGAAAAAGGGATTTGTAATATCCGGAAGCAAAAGCCCGACCAGTCTGGATTCTCTTTTATTAAGAGAACGGGCAACTTCATTCGGATAATAATTCAGCTTCTCCATGGCCAGCATGACCTTTGTTCTTGTATCTTCATGCACGTAGCCATTGTCATTGAGGACACGCGAGACCGTGGCAACAGAGACGCCGGCAGCGCCTGCGACATCTTTAATCGTTGCCAACAAACACTCCTCCTTCATTTATGTAACCGTTTACATAGAAAGAGTACCACGAATAATTTCGATTGGCAACAAAAAAAGAGGCCGGGGCCTCCTTTAATTCACGATACCGATTTGTGAGATATTGACTTTGATATCAGGAACAATCTCAATGGAAGGGTAGATCTCACGCCAATTGAGATGTTTGCCCCGCTCATAATAATGGGTTTGGTATCTCCGGCCGATGCCGAAAATATCCGAGTTATGCTCTTGAATATGCCTGATCACCGATCTGGCCTGTTCATTCAGATTAGCTGAAGCCTGTTTGTTAATTTGGCTGATAGCCGTATAAGAACTCAGTTTGTCCTTCGGATACTCCAAGACACGTGCATTCAGGTTTAAACGAATTTTCACTTTCAAATGCTGAGGATCTGTATCTAAAAATACAATCTTTCTCGAGGTATCCGTGATGCCGAGAGAAATGTAATTTTCAATATCCATTTTGTATTTGTCCCACAGCTTCAGATTAATATTGGCCGATTTATTAAATTGCCCGCTTAAAAGAGTCAGAAGGGTCGAATCCTGACCGAGCACCTCAGTCACTTTCCGCTGACCGCTGAACAGGGCTGAACCCTCTACCTTTATGGTCTGTCCGTTAATCGATAAATAAGGAAGGGCGAAATCCTCATTAGCTGTCAGCATGCTTGAACGGATGGATTGCAAATTTTCCATGCTGATATTTGATTCCGTATAAGCGCTTGTTAATAAATTCGTTAAATACTTGCTGACGATCAATTTCTGCCGGACGATCAGCTTCAGCACTTCAATCGCCTCGCCGTCCTTTACAACCGCCGGATGAGCGAGAAGCGGACTTTTCGGATCCCTGTAAAATACATCGAGATATGGAAAAAGCGGTTTTCAGCCATTTTCTCACCGATTAGTAAGACTCTTTGCTTGGACGTGTCAATGCGCTGATCGACAAGCTTATCCAATTGGAACCGCGCTTCACGGATGGTGTGCCCTGAAGCGCTGAGCACCGTCGTAATGAAGGAGCCGCCTGTTTCCTGTTCCGCCTGGGAAGATTGAACCTTCCGATAGGTGATGCCGATTTTATTTTTACCGTCTTGATCCACGTCGAGGCTTGCGGTCAGCACGAGAGAAATATCTTTAAATAAATTTTGGTCCCAGCAGCCCGTAAGCGTAAGGCTTGCACACATGAGACTGATAAGAAGCGCTTTTTTAATGCGCATGGCGGACACCCTTTTTGCGTACAAGGACAATCAATGTCATAAACGCCGGAAACAAATACACAAAGACAATATCGGAAAGACGGAAAACCTGATCCAGCTGCTGTATCGTTTTATCCGTGCTTATGGCCCAAATAGATGGAAGAAAGACGAGCAGGGCCAGCAGATAAACAAACCGGCTGTGGTCTTTTTTGTTGAACAGCTTGGCCATTCCGGTGCTTGCCAAATAAAACACGTTGGCCAATGTTGAAAAGACTGTCACGAACCAAAACGTCAAAAAGAGCAGATCCGTCCGTTCGATAATTCTGAATGAAACGGTTTTTAACAAATACAGCACAGGCTCCGGGATAATCTTTATTTCTTCGGGGCTGATTGTGACAAAGCAAGTAAGGGTGATGTACAGATAGTAAAGGACAATACAGACGTTTGAAATCGTCATTATTTTGTAGCGCTGGCTGACGGTGCAGTTGATAAGGGGCCCGATTACAAGCGCTGCCTGAAAGCCGGTAATGCTGACCAGTGTCTGCTGCACCCCGGTCAGCATGTCTTTGGCGGTTCCGTGAAAAATCGGCATAATGTTTGTCACATCAGCTTTTCCCAGCGTGTATAAAAGCGGCAGAGAGATCAGCAGTAAAAATGGCGTTAAGATAAAGCTGAACCTGGCGATAGCATTCAGCGGGGCTTGGGCGATATAGACAGAACCGAGTATCAGCATTAAGCAGATGACCCAATTCGGAGTCAGAGGGAGCACCCAGATATCCAAGATCCGTGTAAATACAGAAAGAATGAGCGTGCAGAGAAACGTAAAATATAAAATATACAGCACTTGCAGCCCTTTGCCGGCGAATGTTCCGAACACCTCCTCCAGCATTTCGTACAGATTCATCTTCGGAAACCGGTGAAATAATATCATATACAGACTGAATGTAAGCTGGACAAGCAGCCCGGTGAGCAGAATGGAAATCCACCCGCTGCTTCCCGATTTCATCATCAGCAAGTGGGGCAGCGCCAAAATGCCGATGCTGATCTGCGTCTGATTAATGAAAAATACTGCTTGAAGCCGGCTGATTTTTTTAGTCTTCATTTTTTCTCCACCCCCGAACATGTTTAATCTGCTTTGAGTCTTGCGGCCTCAAATAAAACGGCCTTCTTTTAATGAACCAAGCCGGAAGCCGGATAAACGCATCCTTTAAGTCACTGAAATGAAACGGCGTCAGAGATGATAGATAAGGAACCCCGAGAGATTCAAGCTTGCACAGGTTCATCAGGATAAGCCCGAAGCCGAGCCCGATACCGATAAAACCGAACGATGATGCCAGAAACATAAGCGGAAATCTGAGCGTTCGAATGGACGTGCTCATTTCATATGAAGGAAGCACAAAAGAGGAAACAGCCGTAACGGCTACGACGATAATCATCATATTCGAAATGAGTCCCGCCTGAACGACTGCGTCACCGATCACGAGACCGCCGACAATGCCGATCGTCTGACTGATCGGTTTCGGGAGCCTGATACCGGCTTCGCGGATCAGTTCGATCGTAATCTCCATAATCATGGCTTCTATCAGCGGAGGGAAGGGAATATCTACAATCGAATTTTTCATGGTGATAATCAGATCGTTGGGAATGACTTCAAAATGGAACGCAATCAGCGCGATATAAAAAGCGGGCAGCGTAATCGCGATCATAAAGGCGAAAAATCTCAGCACCCTCAAAAAACTGGCGGAAATCCACCTTGTGCTGTAGTCATCCGGCGATTGAAAAAATGAAAAGAACGTGATCGGCGCAATTAAGGCTGACGGGCTCCCATCCATCATGATGAGGACACAGCCTTCCATCACGCTTGCTTTTGCTTTATCCGGCCGTTCCGTATGAACGATCTGCGGGAATATGGAAAACGAATTATCTTCTATCGACTCCTCGATAATTCCGGGCGCAAGCACACTGTCGATACGCAGGTACGACAGGCGCCGCTTCACTTCCTCCACAATCTCCGGATTGGCGATATTCTCAACAAAAATGACTGCAACCTTTGATTTGGCCCGTTCCCCGATATCCATATAGTGAACGGAGAGGTGGCGGTCCTGTATGTGAAACCGCAGCTGATGAATGTTCGTTTCCAAACTTTCCACAAACCCGTCATGGGCCCCGCGGACGATGCTTTCAGATTCTGGTTCCATAATGGAACGCAGCGGGTTCTGCCCGACAGAGAACAGCTTCGCCTTACTTGACGCATCGCTGAGAAAAACAACCTGGCCGGCCAAAATCCCGTCGATAATTTTTCTGATCTCATCCGTTTCCGCACTGCTGACAGCATCCATCGCTTCCTCAAGTGAGCCGTTCTGCAAGCTGTCGCTTAACAGAAACTCATTAAGCTTCTGTTCTTCTATCATTTGTTCAATATAAAAAAAAGCGGTTTGACGATCCTGCAGTTTGATCCTTCGTATTTTAAAATCTCCGCAAACACACATCAGTTCCTGCATTTTTCGTACAGCCGATTCAAAATCACCGGGAAGCCGTTTGTTTTGTATATCCGCAGACATCAGACCGCCTCCTTTCCGCGTTATCTGTAGTTTTCAGCGGCTATTCCTTTTTTATGCATTTTATAAAATAGAGGAATTTATTGATGATGCTTGATGTTTTACCAAGAACTTCACAAATATGGATGAACATTTCTTGAACGAATATAAAGATTTATTAAAATTATTTCAAAAGAGTGATAAATGTCCTGTATACGGAACAAAAGCAAATAGACTTTCCGCATATAAATTGTGTATTTCCTGTAAACACTCCGGACCCGTCTGTTTCTGTCATGTGCAAGTCATTCCGATAGTTATTTTGGAATAGGACTGACAGCAGGATATGGGGGAAAATGAATGACTTTATGACCTTATCCTTAACAAAAAAGGCAGTCTGCATCCAGCGGACGGAGAGTCCCGAATCGTATGCGCAGTGCGGAAAATGTTGATATAACGGGCTATGAAAAGATGGATTATGATTGCATCTTTTTCTTCCGGAACGCAAATAGTCCATTTAGTCCAAACGAATATCCGTAGGAAAATGTAAACGCATTCATTTTTCTTTAAAAAAATTAAAGTAAGTTCGAAGTCCTGCCTATTCCCAAAAAAAGCAATTCGATAATAGGAAGAATAGCGCCGCTAATAGAGAAGTTTGGCTTAGTGCAGGCGAGGAGATTATGTTACATAATGCCGATTGAGAATTCATAGTGAAGCTATATACTGATGAATGAATTTATCAATACAGAAGGAGATGTCAAAAATCAATGTGGTTACTCATTATAGCCTGTGCTGCCGTACTAATCATCGGAATCATTGAAAAAAGGCGGCATCAGAAGAATATCGATGCTCTGCCAGTACGCGTCAATATTAATGGTATCCGCGGCAAGTCAACCGTAACGAGGCTGACGACCGGAATACTGATGGAGGCGGGCTACAAAACAGTCGGAAAAACGACGGGAACAGATGCAAGGATGATCTATTGGGATACACCTGAGGAGAAACCGATCAAACGGAAACCGCAGGGCCCGAATATCGGCGAGCAAAAAGAGGTAATGAAGGAAACCGTAGAGCGGGGCGCCAATGCCATTGTCAGTGAATGTATGGCGGTAAACCCGGATTATCAGATTATCTTTCAGGAAGAACTGCTTCAAGCCAACATCGGCGTCATCGTGAATGTGCTTGAAGACCATATGGACGTTATGGGGCCGACGCTTGATGAAATTGCTGAAGCATTTACCGCGACGATTCCATATAACGGCCATCTTGTGATTGCAGACAGTGAATACACAGATTTCTTTAAAGAAAAAGCCGCAGAGCGGAATACCGAAGTTATTATTGCGGATAACTCTAAAATTACTGATGAATACCTGCGGAAATTCGAATATATGGTCTTTCCTGATAACGCTTCCCTTGCGCTCGGTGTTGCCCAAGCTCTTGGTATAGATGAAGAAACAGCGTTTAAAGGAATGCTGAATGCGCCGCCTGATCCTGGCGCCATGAGAATTCTCCCGCTGCTCAGCACGAAGGAGCCCGGTCATTTCGTAAACGGCTTTGCCGCAAATGATGCATCTTCTACTTTAAATATATGGAAACGTGTAAAGGAAATCGGCTACCCGACAGATGAACCGATTGTTATCATGAACTGCCGTGCCGACCGCGTGGACAGAACGATTCAGTTTGCCAACGACGTGCTTCCGTACATTAAAACGAAGGAACTCATTCTCATCGGCGAGACAACAGAACCGATCGTCAGAGCTTATGAAGAAGGCAAGATTCCTGCTGATACACTGCACGATCTGGAATATAAATCAACAGACGAAATCATGGACGTGCTGAAAACAAGAATGCAAAACCGTGTCATATATGGCGTCGGCAATATCCACGGTTCAGCGGAACCATTAATTGAAAAAATCCAAGAGTATAAGGTGAAACAGCTCGTTAGCTAGGAGGAAAAGGATAAATGTTCGGATCAGATTTATATATCTCACTTATTTTAGGCGTGTTAATCAGTTTAATTTTTGCGGAAAAAACAGGTATCGTACCTGCCGGTTTAGTCGTACCGGGTTATTTAGGACTCGTTTTTAACCAGCCGGTCTTTATTTTACTCGTGCTGTTAGTGAGTCTTCTTACATACGTCATCGTCAAATACGGTTTATCCAGATTTATGATTTTGTACGGACGCAGAAAATTCGCAGCAATGCTGATTACGGGAATCTGCTTAAAAATCGCACTTGATTTTCTTTACCCGATCGTACCGTTTGAGATATCAGAATTCCGCGGAATCGGTATCATTGTACCGGGTCTGATCGCCAACACCATTCAGAAACAGGGATTAACGATTACATTTGCCAGCACGCTGTTCTTAAGCGGCGCAACTTTTGCCATTATGTTTGCTTACTACTTAATCTAATGTAAGGTGTGTCAAACGATGAAAAAACAATTAACCTTTCAAGAAAAACTGCTGAAGCTGACCAAACAGCAGAAAAAGAAGACTAATCTTCACGTTTTTATCGCACTGCCGATCGTCTTTTGCCTGATGTTCGTCTGCATCCTGACAGGGAAGGCGGAGACGCCGAGTGTGAAAAGAAATGCCGATGACCTTGTGTCAGCCTCATTCGTCGGAGATATTATGATGGGCCGGAATGTGGAGAAAGTGACAAAGCATAACGGAACGGAAAGCGTCTTCCGCTACGCAAAGCCATTCTTCGAAGCATCCGATTATGTGTCGGGGAACTTTGAAAACCCGGTAACATATAAAAAGAACTACAAAGAAGCAGAAAAAAATATCCACCTTCAGTCAAACAAAGATGCCGTAAAAGTATTGAAGGACATGAATTTCACCGTTTTGACGGCAGCCAACAACCATGCGATGGATTACGGCCCTCAAGGAATGCGGGATACGGTTGAAGAATTTTCAAAGCAGAACCTTGAACTTGTCGGTGCAGGCCTGACGCTTAAAGAAGCCGAGGAGAACATTTCATATCAAGATGTAAACGGAGTCAAAATCGCAACGTTAGGATTCACAGATGTTTCCGGAAAAGGCTTTGCAGCTAAACGGAATGCGCCGGGTGTGCTTCCGGCCGATCCTGAGCTGTTTATTCCAATGATCTCTAAAGCCAAAAAGAATGCAGACCTCGTCATTGTTCAAACACACTGGGGACAGGAATACGATAATGATCCGAATGACAGACAGCGCCAATTGGCAAGAGCAATGTCAGATGCCGGAGCGGATATTATCGTCGGACACCATCCGCACGTGCTTGAACCGATCGAAATGTACCACGGCACCGTTATTTTCTACAGCCTGGGCAACTTCGTATTTGACCAGGGATGGACAAGAACGAGAGACACGGCGCTTGTTCAATATCACCTTCAGAAAAACGGCACGGGACGCTTTGAAGTCACACCGATGAACATTCACGAAGCAACGCCTGCGCCGGTTAAAAAAGGCAGCATTAACCATAAAACAATCATACGTGAACTGACGAAAGAATCGAATTTCAAGTGGAGCGTCAAGGACGGAAAGTTAACGTTTGATGTGGATCACAGCGATATTTTAAAAAAGAAAGCGGAGTGAAAAACAAATGAAAATCATTAAAGCAGGATGGCCGTTTGCCGCAATCATTATGGTATTTATGTTTATGTCAGCTTTTAAATTCAATGATCAGCTCACAGATCAGGAAAAACAAAAAATTGACACAGAAATGCAAAAAATTCAGCAGGAGGACACAGCGGGCGCAAAATAAGCGCATGCTTCCGCTTGCCGGCATATTTTTTGTACCGAATCCAGTAAAGAATGCCCGTATCGGGCATTCTTTTTTTATGCTCTCCTAAACATTTACTTAAAGTTACCGATGTAAGAACTAGTAAAAATAAGGAGAGTGAACAGAAAACATGCTCACAAGCTGGAGGAAGTACATCCTTGCCGGCCTTATGATTTGTCTTGTGGCACCTGCAGTAACGAGAACGGAAATTGCTGAAGCGGATTCTCAAGTTTCTGCCCTGATGGTTTCAGACGCGCAAAAACTTGTCGGAAATAAATATGTTTACGGAGGCGACGAGCCTAAGGACGGTTTTGATCCGTCCGGATTGATACAGTATCTTTTCAGCAGGCAGAACATCCATCTGCCGAGAACGGTCAGTGATCAATGGAAAGTCGGAGCTGCCGTCAAAGAAAATGAGCTTTTACCGGGGGATATTGTTTTTTTCAAAAAGTCGGATTCATTACAAACCGCGCCCGTCCAAGACGGCCTTTATATCGGAAATGGAGAGATGATACACAGTTCTCCGTCAGAAGGCGTAACCGTCACAAGCTTTCAAAAAAGCAATTATTGGATGAATTTATATCTTGGCGCAAAGCGGATTACAAAAGATCCGGAGCTGGCTGATAATCCGATCGTTCAGGAGGCCGCCCGTTATCTCGACATTCCGTATGTATTCGGCGGAAGCACACCTGAAGAGGGATTCGACTGTTCAGGGCTTGTCCAATATGTTTTTGAAAACAAGCTTCACATTTACCTGCCGAGATCTGCGGAACAGCAGTGGCTGGTCGGTGAGAAAATAAAACTGAGCAGCATAAAGCCCGGGGACGTGATTTATTTCAGTGATACGTATAAAAAAGGAATTTCCCATGCGGGCATTTATGCGGGAGAGGGAAGATTCATCCAAGCGAGCCGCTCTGCAAAAGTCACCATTTCCTACTTGTCGGAAGATTATTGGAAAAAACATTATACAGGGGTGCGCCGATTCAGCAATCTGGCCATTTCCAAAGATAATCCCGTTGTGTCAACAGCAGCTGATTATATCGGAATTTCTTATCTGAAAGGCGGCGCTTCACCGGAAACCGGCTTTGATACGGCGGGATTTGTTCAATACGTCTATCAAAAAGCGAAAGGAATCAGCCTGCCGCGTTACGCGGAGAAGCAGATGCAGGCGGGCGCTCCGGTCAGTAAACAGGATTTGAAGCCGGGCGATCTGGTCTTTTTTAAAGCGGAAAGCCTGAACCCGGCCATTTATATCGGGAACGGACAAGTTATTCATGTCACTCTGTCCGCAGGCGTGACCATAACAAATATGAATACGAGCGCTTATTGGAAGGACAAGTATGCGGGCAGCATCCGGATTCCGTAAAAAAAGACGTCAGAGAGTATCTCTGACGTCTTTTTCTATTTACCGTTTCGGCGCTCTGAATCCCGCCGCTTCCGCTTCCTCTACAGAACAGAACATTTCTACTGGATCTGTCGTCCGATCGTAGTATGTACTTCCCGGCGTGTGATAAATGCCGTTTCGGCTGCCTTTAATGTTGCATCCCTGTGAGGTGTCGGCTGCCTTCGTTTCTGCATGCCCGCCGGAGGAAGAGGCTGTGTTTTGCGCCGATTCAGCGTTTCCGGCTGTTTTTGTTTCTTCCTTTTGCCGCTTTAATGTTTTATTTTCTGACTGAAGCGTTTCAGCGGCCTTTTCGAGTTTCTTTTGTGAATCTTTTAATTTCTCATTGTCTTGTTTGAGTGATTTGTTTGTTTTTTTCAGCTCATTTATTTCTTTGCTGAGTTTGCTGAGTTTTTCTTCATTGCCTGCTTCGGCCTCGGATTTTTCCTTTTCGGCCGCGGCGCTGATGCTTTCATATTTTTTCTCAAGCGCCTGATGTTCCTTCGTCAATTTTTGATTAGCCGTATCAAGGGTGCTGTATTTCTCCTCCGCTTTCACGGCCGCTGTGTCCGGCTCTGCCGAGGAGCCTCCGATTAAGAACAGGATAAACCCGCCGATGAGAAGGGGCCAAAACAGCTTTTTTGAAAAACGTTTTTCTTTTTTTACTGCTTTGCATATGAGATGGAATATTCCGTATCCAAGTGCGAAGAGAAAAGCTGAAAATCCAATAATAGCGATTGCATTCGACATCATGAAACTCCTTTTTGGAAACATGAAAAGCCAGGTCGTGGAAGACCTGGCTTTTGCCGGACAGATTTTTTATTGTTCATTGTCGAGAAGCCGGTTGATGAAATAGGCAACACCGTTTTCATCATTGCTTTTTGTAATATATGTGCTTTTTTCTTTCAGTTCATCAATCGCATTGCCCATGGCGATGCGGTTTCCGGCCGCTTCAAACATGGAGAAGTCATTCGGGCTGTCGCCGATGGCGTAAATATCCTGTTTTTCTATTCCGTACAGTGAAGCAAGCTCCCTCAGAGCCCGTCCCTTTCCGGAACCGGCAGGGAGGATTTCGATAATGTGTTTTCCGGAAGAAGTCTGGGATAATTTCGGGTGATGTGTAATTTCTTCTTTGGCGTTTTTCAGTTTTTCCATATCAAAAGAGAAACAAAGGAGCTTGTAAATATGTTCGTCTCCGTCAAAAATCGCCTGTATATCCTGCACGGGTTTAATGCCGAATTGTTTGAACTGCGTCTTTGCGCCCTCCCACAATGTCTGAATATCTTCCTCAGGATTGGCGCTTTTCAGAATGTCCAGTTCCGCCTGCAGTTTGGACTCGCCGTCAAACGGAGACAAGAGATGATCATCCGTATAAACCTCAAAGTAAATATCGTTTCCCGTTAAATAAGCGGCGATATCCTTACCGGCCTGCTGATCCATTAAGAACCGGCTGATGAGGCGGTATCCTTTGTCGTGAACTGTCCCGCCGTTTGCCGCAATGATCGGAATATCCAAATCTTTTAAGAGCGCCTTAACGTCAAAAGTGGCTCTGCCCGTACAGATGGCCACAAGAATGCCCGATTCATCCGCTCTTTGTAAAGCCGCTCTGTTTTCCGGAGAAATCACACTTTCCGAGTTCAGTAATGTGCCGTCTAAGTCAATGGCTATCAATTTCATATGTATGGATGCCCTCCTTAAAAATAAAGCTGCTTCATGTAGTATGTTCAGCTTTTTGTGAAATCAGCACAGAAAGCCGTCAGTTAAAAGGCTATACCTTCATGTCCTTTTTTTCAACAGAAAAACGGCGGGGTTTGCTGAAACCCCGCCGTGACATCTTACTCGTCTAAATCTTTTTTTAATGTCGCTTTCACTTCTTGAAGCTTCTCCTCATTCAGCTTGAAGTAATAAATATTTTTGCCGTACTGAGGAGTGTAAATATAGCTGTCTGAACCTGTCAGCTGCAAAGAATCCACTTTTTTCAGCGATGTGATAAACGGAAACAGGCCGATGGCATCATTAAGAGATAAGTTCATTTTTAAGTTTTTCCCTAAGCTGTCGACGATATCGTCATAAGAAGGGATCGAGCTTAACGATTTAGATTTGTTAATAATGGCGCTCAGCACTTCCATCTGTCTTTGTCCCCGCATCAGATCGGTGTCCGCTTTGCGTGTTCTTACATAAGCCAATGCCTGCTCGCCGTCAAGCGTCTGAACGCCCGGCTTCAGCACGACTTTTCCTTTTGTATCGACTTTAATACGATCGGCAATTTTCTGGCTTTTCACATTTACCGTAACGCCGTTCAATTCATTGACGACATCCCGGAATGCGTTAAAGTTGCTCTCAACCACATAATCTACCGGAATATCAAGCATGTTTTCTACTGTTTTATAAGTTAAATTATAACCGCCGTAAGCATGTGCGTGCGCGAATTTGTCATAGCCGTGTCCCGGGATATTGACATAGGAATCCCGCGGGATGCTGAGCATTGTCGCTGTTTTCTTTTTCCGGTTGAAGGTGACGAGCACGTTGGCGTCACTTCTTGCGTCATCTACTGATTCGCCCTTATTGTCACGGGCGTCTATTCCTAAAAGCAATACGGTGAAAGAATCCTTCTTCGGATCAAACTCTTTGATCCGTTTCACGGACTGGTCGCCGCGGTCAAGGCTGACGTGCGCTTCTTTGGTCGCACTATTCAGTTTCACAAATGCGTAGGTGCCGACGGAACCGGCGATCACCAATAAGAAAGCGGCAAAAACCAGTACAAATTTCACCCATTTTCTGAGGCGTCTTTTCTTTTTTCTGCGTTGAGATCGTTCTTCCATATCATTACCTCTCGTTTCTATTCTTTGTGAAGCGTACCATAATTGTTGACTTGGAACAACTCTGCAAATGAGAAAATTCCAAATCTTTCTCTCTATTTCGACAACATCTACTGTTATTTTTGCATCAGGTTCACATTATATTGGACGGCAGGAACCGGGAAATGTTTCGTCGCTTTGTAAAAAATAATCAGTAAAATAATGGATGTTAACAATGCGAAGGTTTGAAACAGTCGGAAACAGGCAAAAGAAGCAGTAGAACAATTCCGCGCGGATACAGCGCAGGATGAGGGGAGTCAATCTAACATGAAAAGCATACACTCGAATAAATGGCTCTATTTTTTCGGCGCCCTCGGCGGCGCTTTATACGGATATGATACCGGAGTCATTTCCGGGGCTATTTTATTTATGAAAAAAGAACTGGGGCTGAACGCCTTCACAGAAGGCCTTGTCGTCAGTTCGTTATTGGCGGGGGCGATTCTCGGCTCGGGATTCGCCGGCAAGCTGACTGACCGGTTCGGCAGGCGGAAAGCCATCATGGGGGCGGCGCTGCTGTTTTGTATAGGCGGATTAGGAGTCGCATTTGCACCGAATACACAGGTAATGGTTCTTTTCCGGATCATTCTCGGACTGGCTGTCGGAACATCTACAACGATCGTTCCGCTTTACTTATCGGAGCTGGCTCCGAAGCATAAACGGGGCGCGCTTTCTTCGCTGAATCAGCTGATGATTACGGTCGGAATCCTCGTTTCGTATATCGTGAATTATATATTTGCCGATTCAGGCGCTTGGCGCTGGATGCTTGGTCTTGCGGTTGTGCCGTCAGTCATTCTGCTGATCGGAATCTTATTCATGCCAGAAAGCCCGCGCTGGCTGTTTACGATCGGTAAAGAAGATAAAGCAAGAGAAATTCTTTCGTCATTGCGGGGAACGAAGAATATTGATGACGAGATTGATCAGATGAAAGAGGCGGAAAAGGAAAACGAAGGCGGTTTGAAAGAATTATTTGAGCCGTGGGTGAGACCCGCGCTGATTGCCGGCCTCGGACTTGCCTTTTTGCAGCAATTCATCGGGACAAATACAATTATCTATTATGCTCCGAAAACATTTACCAGTGTCGGGTTCGGCAATTCTGCGTCTATATTGGGAACGGTCGGAATCGGTGCCGTCAATGTTATTATGACGCTTATGGCTATCAAAGTTATTGATAAAATCGGGCGGAAGCCGCTGTTGCTGGCCGGAAATGCGGGCATGGTCATCAGTCTGCTCGTATTGGCCGCGGTCAATCTTTTCTTTGAAGATTCAGCAGCCGCATCATGGACAACGGTTATTTGTTTAGGCCTGTTTATCATCGTGTTTGCGGTCAGCTGGGGACCTGTCGTGTGGGTTATGCTTCCGGAATTATTCCCGCTGCATGTCCGCGGTATCGGGACGGGTGTCTCGACTTTGGTGCTGCATGCCGGAACATTGCTTGTCTCATTAACCTTTCCGATGTTAATGGAGGCCGTCGGAATCAGCTATTTATTTCTCATATATGCCGTGATCGGGATACTGGCATTCCTGTTCGTCCGGTTTAAAGTGACCGAGACAAAGGGGAAAAGCCTCGAAGAAATCGAACAGGATCTGCGAAGCCGTAACGGCGGCTCGGAATCAGAGTCAGAGTCAAAACAGCAGACAGTTCATCCTTAATAGTCCGGTATAAGAGGGGGCGGTGATACACCGGCCCCTTAAAACTGATGCGTGCCGCCCGGCCACATAAATGACAGGAATATGTCATACGTTAGTATAAAGTCACGATAAAGGCGGGGATGCCGGTGAAAACGAGCATTATTATCCTTACATATAATGAGCTGGAACTGACGAAAAAATGTCTGGCCAGCATTGATCAATACACCGACAAAGAAGAGATAGAACTGATTATAGTTGATAACGGTTCATCAGACGGAACAAGAGACTACATATCAAGCCTTCCTGACGTCAAAGTCATTCTAAATGAAAAAAATCTCGGTTTCGCCAAGGGCTGCAACCAAGGAATCGAAGCGGCTGAGGGGGACAATCTGCTGTTTCTGAACAACGATACGATAGTCACCAAAAATTGGCTCAGCGCCATGCTGAGAGTGCTGTATCAATCTGAAAAAACCGGTATGGTCGGGCCCGTCAGCAACTATGTCAGCGGTGATCAGATGATCCATGACGCGTATCAATCGCTGGATGAGCTGGAGTCATTCGCAGAAGCTTATTGTGAAAGGGAAAAGCATAACACGAAGCGGGTGTTCCGTCTTGTCGGCTTCTGCCTGCTGGTGAAAAAAAGCGTCATGGAAGACATCGGCCCGTTCGATGAACAATTCGGATACGGTTCTTTTGAAGATGATGACCTATGTCTGCGCGCCCTGCAAAAAGGCTACAGCCTCCACATCGCCCGCGATGCCTTTGTGCATCATCACGGACACGCGACGTTTACGGCTAATCAGGATATCAATATCAATCAATTATATGTGGAGAACCGCCAGCGGTTTACGGAAAAATGGGGCACTGATTTTACGTACTTTACCCATCCGAGACCGGAAATTGCTGAGCTCGTTCCCCGGGATGCGAAACGGATACTTGATGTCGGCTGCGGCGCGGGAGCTACGGGACTGGAACTTCAAAACAGGCAGCCCTGTGAACTGTACGGAATAGAACTGCACCCGCTGGCGGCGCAAGCGGCAAAAGGGCACTATGAAGCGGTTCTGCAAGAAGATGTCGAAGAAGTGAAGCTGCCTTATCCGGAAGGCTTTTTTGATTGCATCATTTTTGCGGACATCCTTGAGCACTTAAAAGATCCTTGGCGTGTCATTGAAACGTATTCGTCTTATTTATCGCCTGCCGGGTCAATCGTATGCAGCATTCCGAATATTTCTCACGCCGAAGCGCTGTTCCCGCTTCTGCTCGGTGACTGGACATACAGAGACGCAGGCATTCTTGACCGCACCCACTTGCGTTTTTTTACGCCGCAGACGGTGCGCACGCTCTTTCCGGAAGAGACATTTGACGTAAAAAAACAGTCCTATACGTATGTTCACGTTGATGAGCGGGTGCAGCTGTTTTTACAGGAAATCACACGCATGGCGCAGGCGATGCAATTTCCGGTGACACAGCTGCCCGAACAAAGCCGGATTTATCAAATCCTCCTCCGTGTCGAAAAAACACGCTGAAGCCTATCGTCCCATCGTTCCGAAGTTGACAATCTGAATGGAAACATCATAGTCAAAATCGGCTTCAGAGAAAGTCTCATCCCAATGATTCTTCACTTTCTTCCAATAGTCGGGATATTGGATGCGGACTCTGTCAGAAAAGAATACAGGGTCCGTTTCATATTGATTCTGCAGCTAATCGATGACTTCTTTTACATCGCTTTTCAGTTTTTTTTCGAAAATCTTTTCCAGCCCGTTTAAATAATGCTGATTGAATGAATCCTCACCGGCATATTGATCCTCTGACAAGAGGCCTTTTGTTTTCACCGCTACGTGAAATGACAACTTTCCGTTTTTCAGCCGTGGGGTGATTTTGGATGTTGATTTTTTTATCTCGAAGGTAATCGGGTGTCCTCCTTTATCCATAGCGGGCAGCACGCCGCCCTGTATCGTTCCCATCAGCCAATTCAGGCTTTGTGTTTCGTATGATGACAGAAATCCTGCCAGTCTGTTTTGTTTTTTGTTTTTGATTATGGCCGCTCCGTCATACACCGTTTTTCCTTTTTGATTGCTGACGGCCTGAATGAGAAAGCTGACTTTATTATGGCAGTAAATTGATGCTCTCCCGATTCGGAGCGGTTTTAAAATTTTCCCGTTGTAGCCGCCGTTGTTCGTGAGGTCGATCAGCTTTTCCGCGGCCATGGGCTGCTGCTGATTCGGCGTCGGCTCCGTCAAAATATCGGACGCTTTCCCTCTTGCCGCGAAGAGATAGCTGCTCCGCCGCAATTCATCATCGCGGATAAAGTGATTCATCATTTGCAGTATATTTTGATCGGCCAGCAATTTGTCGCTGAAGATCAGCACTTTTAAATGATCGCTGTAAACGGGCGGATCTTTTAAAGAGACATCACTGACTGCTTCAAGAATGGTATCCCCCCGCGTCGTCACATTGACAAACACGGGCCGGCCGGAAGCCTGGCTGTTTTCACTTTGGGGCAGCAGATTTTGATAGGTTAATTTATATTGGCGGTCACTCGTTACATCAATGGCCACCCCCCGGGCGAAAGATACCTTTTCGACTTCCTTCGCGTCCCAGCATCCTGAAAGCATCATCAGTATGAAAAGCGCCGCCGCCCATTTTATGTAAAGTGTCATGACGTCTGTTTCCTCCCGGCTATTTTCTTCAACCAGCTGACAAACCAAGTGAGAAAAGGAATCATAAGGACGGCAAAAAACGTATACCCGAGAATATTCGCGAATGCAAACACACTGTTGATATCATCGGGGTACATCGAAAGGCCGAATGTCACCGCTAATAATCCTCCCAGCAGCCAGCCATTGTTTTTATTTTTCAGCCCGAAAATGGTGTTAAATCCGAGATGCGCCCCTTTAAAAGAGCCGAGCATGCAGGTAAACTGCTGACATGTCCACGTAATTAAAAGAAAAATATCAAACCGTTCAATGAAAATTCCCTGGATTTCCAAGGCATGAATAAGGGAAATTGTCGGATACGTCACCGTTTTTGCTTCAGCGACCGACATACAGCCGATCACGACAAGCAGCGTAAAGCTGTAAAATAAGCCCGCGCTTCCGATGCCGAAGACAGCCGCCTTTTTCGCCTGCTTCGGATTTTTCATAAACGGCACCAGAAAAAGAATCACTTCAAGTCCCGAAAAATAAAGAAGGGTCCGCGGAAACAGCTCAAAAAAGCTTTTGTAGCCCCCTTCCATGACCGGACGGACGAAATCCAGATTAAACAGTCTCAGGCTGAATATGAGCAGCGTAAGCAGAATGATGATCGTAATCGGAAAAAGATAGGCATAGAGCTTTGAAATGGGATAGACCCCGCCCGTCACATGGTAAATGCCGACTGCCAGAAAGATGAATATGACGACACCCATCGGCGTGTTTTTCAGTAAAAAGTAGTTGATGACTTCACCGAGAAAACGGGCTTGGAAACAGACGGTGACGACAAAATAACAGCTCATGAACAAATTCAGCAGCGAACCGACGGCGCGGCCCATAATCCTTTGATTCAGCTCATAAATGGTTTCTCCGCTGTTCTTCTGCAAAAACGGCATAAAGAGCAGGACGATGCCGATAAAAACGACACTCTGCACAAGAATAATGATCCATCCGCTCGGACTGTCGGCTGATGCGGCGGAACGCGGCAGTGTTAACACGCCGGCTCCGATCATTGTGCCGCTTACCATGAGAAGGGTCTGCATAAAAGTCAGCTTGTCTTCCGGTTTTTTCATGGGGATCACCTTTGCCTGATTTTATCTTTTGTCTCTTTTCTGGTCGGCCGTTTTTTCAAAAGGTGTGTCGGCAGTCTGACAATCGTATCCTTTAAGTCCTGGCCCGGCTGCGCCATAATCGGAATGATATAGTCCTGACCGAAGCTTTTCAGGCGCATCAGATGGCCGATGACAAGCAGATAGCACATGATCAGCCCGTATAAACCTAAAATCGCCGACAAAATCATCGAAAAAATACGGATGAGCCTCAGCGGAAAATTGAACACATAGGAGGGCGCCGTAAAAGAGGCCAATGCCGTAACGGATACGACAATTACCATCATCGCGCTGACGATGTTCGCCTGAACGGCGGCCTGGCCGATCACCACGCCTCCGATCAGGCCGATCGTCTGGCCGATCGGCTTCGGCAGCCTGAGTCCGGCTTCTCTGATCATCTCGATCGTAAAAATCATGATTAACGCTTCAACAAAAGGTGGGAACGGGACATTCAATCTGCTTCCGGCAATCGTCACCGCCATTCTCGTCGGTAAAAGCCCGGCGTGAAACGTAACGAGCGCAATGTAAAGGCCGGGTAAATAAATCGTGATTAAAATGCATGTATACCGAAGCAGCCTGAGAAAGGTAACCGGAATCCACCGCTGATTATAATCGTCAGGAGAGTGGATAAATTCATCAACGGTAGCCGGCATCAAAAGGGTAAAAGGCGTTCCGTCCACAAGAACGGAAACCCTTCCTTCCAAAAGAGCGCCCATGACCCGGTCGGGACGTTCGGTCGTCAAAATGGTCGGGAAAATGGAAAACGTGTTATCTTCAATGAGCTGCTCTATAGCTCCTGATTCCGGAATGTCGTCAATGGTGATGGAATTCAGTCTTTTTATCACTTCTTTTACGACATAATCAGGCGCGATATCCCGAATATAGGCCACGGCGAGCCGCTTTTTTGTCCGCTCGCCGAGTGTGATCTCTTTGATCTGAAGGTTGGGATCACCGGACTGCTCACGCAAAAGCGCCGTGTTCGTCCGAAGCTTTTCGACAAAGCCTATTCTCGGCCCCCGTTCAAGCACTTCTGAAGCCGGTTCTTCAATATCCCGCATTTTAAATGTTTCCGTATCAAAGGAAAGGGCTTCTTTCCATCCTTCAGCCAGCAAAACCGATTTGCCGGAAAGAATGTCTGCCTCAACATCCTCAAGTGAAGAAAGCCGGGTGTGGCGATATCCGAAAGAAATGGATGACAGCGGTGTTTCAGCCGGTTCCTTCTGATGCTCTGCGGCCGTCTGCACGGGAGAAATAATATATTCGGCAAGCAATTGATTTTCGGTCAGCCCGTCTATATACACAAGACAGGCGTCACATTTGCCGTTTCCGTACGTAAACGAATAAAACATCATATCATCGCTTTGGCCGAACCGTTTTTTCAGCGCTTTAAGGTTTTGGCCGAGCTCAGCATTTATCGTCACAATGTTCCCCCCTTCCATCAGTTATTTTAATTTGCGACAAACAAGGCATTTTATTCTGGAACAGGAAATGACTGAGCATTCCGCCTTATCCGAATGGTATAATGAGCAGGTCAGCCATTTATACATATTGTTTTTTAACTGCGGCTCCCTCCGTGTTTTAAAAAAGATACAGGGGGAATGGGATATGAGCCGCTTTTTAAGGGGAGGGGAACGAACATGACGCAAGAGCCGATTTTTTTACAGCCTGTATGTAAAGAAAAAATATGGGGCGGCACGTTATTACGCGAACGATTCGGATACGGCATACCTTCAGAAACAACCGGCGAATGCTGGGCGATCTCAGCCCATCCGCACGGGATGAGCACGGTCAAAAGCGGTCCGTATCAAGGGAAAACCCTGATGGAACTGTGGGATCAGCATAGAGAATTATTCGGCGGAACGGAAGGGGACAGGTTTCCGCTGCTGACGAAAATACTGGACGTCAAACATCATCTGTCCGTCAAAGTCCACCCTGACGATTATGACGCAGAGGAGCATGGACAGGGCGAAACGGGAAAGTCTGAGTGCTGGTACATTATCGACTGTAAAGAAAATGCGGAAATCATATACGGTCATACGGCCCGTTCGAAAGCGGAGCTTGTCACCATGATCAACAGCGGTGATTGGGAAGGCCTGCTGCGCCGCGTGAAGATCAAACCCGGCGATTTTTATTATGTGCCGAGCGGAACCATTCATGCCATTTGCGCCGGGGCGCTCGTGCTTGAAACGCAGCAGAATTCAGATGCCGCCTACCGGATATATGATTACGGGCGTACAGATCAAAACGGCGGGACGCGTGATCTGCATATCCGCGATGCCGTCAATGCCGCCACCGTCCCTCATGTGGACGGATTTTTAGATGAATCAACCGAAACGAGAAAAGGCGTCACCATCAAAACCTTTGTGCAGGGAGAATACTTTTCTGTATACAAATGGGATATCAGCGGGACGGCGGAAATGACCCAGGACGCTCCGTTTATGCTGTGCAGCGTTATAGAAGGGAGCGGCTCCATCATCTGTGAAGGCAAATCCGCAAAGCTTGAAAAAGGCGCGCATTTCATACTGCCGGATCAGATGCCTGACTTTACGATAACCGGAGAATGCACAATCATCGTTTCTCATATATAAATCATTCAAACTTAATCCCGTCTCTGGGATTAAGTTTTTTTATTTGGAAAATTGGATGACTTCTCTCTGTAAAAATGAAGGATGCCGGCCGATAAATAAACTAGTTTGATAGAAACCAATTGAATCAGAAAGAGGAGAAGGAATGAAAAAGAGATTCGTTGCACCTATGTTATTGTCCGCCGTTTTCCTTGTCTCAAGCACCGTTACAGAGCACGCTGAGGCCGCATACAGCGACTATTCCGTTTATGAGCTGGAGACGAAGCAGCAATTTGCTTCTGAGAATGAGGCGCTTCAAGCGGCAGCGAAATTGAAAAAGGATACGGGGTGGCAGGCTGACGCAAAGAAAGCCGGAAATGCGCCGCTCACTTATCAAATCTCCGTATCAGGCTTACACGATGAAACTGATGCGAAAGCCGTGCTGAAAGATTTTACGAAGCAGACGGGTGTGGCCGGCACTTACAGCGCAAGCGGAAGCAAACAGCCGTATGTGACCGTCACATCGGGAGTTCTATCAGACGAGCAGCAGACGAAAAACCTTCTTGCCAAATTGACGAAAGATACGGGCGTGACCGGCGCCGTCAAGCCGACGGGCACAAAGCAGCCGTACATGCAGGTCATGACTGCTGAGATGGCAGCTGAAGCGGACGCAAAAACGCTCACTAAAGAGTTGACGAAGCAGACGGGGGTGAAAGCGTCATACTGTCAGATCAAGCGGGAAACAGCGCAGTTTCAAATCCAGTCAGGAACAATTACCGGCGATCAAAAAGCTTTTCAAATCCAAACTGATTTTCAAAAGGAAACAGGCTTACAATCGTCGCTGACAATGACGGCAAAGGGCAGCGCGAATATCACCGTGACAGCCTCTGACATTCCAAATGCAAATGATGCGGCAGGCTTAGCGAAACAGCTGCAGCAGAAAACGGGTGTCAAAGGGAATGTTCAAAAGTATGCCCAAAGCAAAACGGCAACCGTGTACAATGTGCAGTCAGGGTATTTTAACGGAGTCAGCGCAGCACAAAATGCCGTCAGCCAAATCAAGAAGAATACCGGCGTCAGCGGAAACTATCAAAAAGCCGGCACGAAAAATAATTATACGGTCGCGATGAGCGGACTGACGGCTAAGCAGCTGCAAAGCGTTCAATCTTTCTTTAAAAAGAAAAAATGGCATTGTGACGCATCACCTGTCAAAAAGCCGGCGTCGGTGTCCGCTTACCGGATCACGGCAGGACAGCTTACCGCCGCACAGGCAGATCAAGCGGAGGCGTTTTTCCGCCAGCAGCATGTAAAGACGGCAAGAACCGCCGCGGGAAAAACATCAGAAAACGAATACCAGCTGCTTTCTCAACAGACGGCAGACCAGTCGAAGATAAAAAAAGGATTGAATCTGCTGGCCGGATATAAGCTGACTGCTGTTTCCAAAACCGTAGCCAAGCAAACGGGGGCGGCGTACCAAGTCACAACCGAATCACTGCTTGATACGGCAAAGATCAATCGTTCACTGGATTTCTTCAAAGGGAAAAAAGTATCCGCTGCCGCACAGAAAACAGGCGAAACAGCGTATACACAATTCAGGATTGAAACGGCACCGCTGCTTAAAAAGGAAGACATTGACCGCGTGACTGCCTTTTTCAAGCAAAACAAAGCGGCCGGCACTGTGAAGGAGACGGGGAAAACCGCCTATTCACAGTACGTCATCAAAACCGAAAAGTTCAGCAGTAAAACCGTTTTAAATAAAAGCATGAGCTATTTCAGCGCCAAACAATTGCAGGCCGGTTATACGAGTCAAAGCCAGCCGGTTTATGAGCTCCGCATCCGCGATCAATTCACGGGAGCCGATTCCGCAGAAGCCGCTTCCCAAAAGCTGAAAAAGCTGTACGGATGGACGATGGCCATTTTGAAAATAAAGAACGGACCGCAAATCATGAATACCAATTACAACATCTCGGTTGCAGATATGGTCAAAAAACAAATGACAGTCAGCCCGCAGACTGATGCCGCGGCTTACGCGTCGCTTACTTACATCAATACGGCTTCCGGAACGGTCACAGCAGACGTCCTGAACGTCCGATCAACTCCGGAAGTCAGCTCCGGCAATATTATCGGCCAGCTGAAAAAAGGCGATAAAGTCAGCATCATCGGCCAGACAAACGGCTGGGCCAAGCTCAGTATGGGCTGGAGAAACGCCAGCAGTAATGAAGTCGAGCAATACGTCAATCCGGATTACTTTGCGCAAGACAGCAAGTATTACTTTCAATTTCTGAAGCTTTCTCAGACAGCCGGATTGAACGCATCGGAACTGAATCAAAAAGTGCTGGTCAATAAAGGAATACTGACAGGAAAAGGCCAGGCCTTTATTACAGCCGCCGGCAAATACAGCATCAATGAAGTGTATTTGATTTCGCATGCTTTGCTTGAAACGGGCAATGGCACGTCAGAGCTTGCAAACGGCATTACGTATAATGGAAAAAAGGTTTATAACATGTATGGCATCGGGGCTTATGACAGCAACCCGAATTACTACGGCGCACAATACGCGTATAATCAGGGCTGGTTTACTCCGGAAGCCGCGATTATCGGCGGAGCCCAATTCATCGGTGCGTCATATATTCACAACCCCGCATACGAACAGGACACGCTGTATAAAATGAGATGGTCTCAAACCGCGTCCCATCAGTATGCGACAGATATCGGCTGGGCGTATAAGCAGGTAAACCGCATGTACAGCTTATACTCACTGCTGGATGACTATACGCTTTACTATGATGTTCCTGTCTATATGAAGGTGTAAAAAAAGGGCTGAAGTGTATGCTTCAGCCTTTCTTCATGCAAAAAAACACCTGCCGTCGGATTCAGGCAGGTGCTTCATCTCTTTTTTTCATTTTTGTCTCTGCAAATTTCAATAACGCTTCACTCGAATCCCCGTTTGAGTACATATTCCATTTGTCCGAGAACCGCTTCATTTCTTCTGCGTTAAATTGCTCTTTCGTCATTTCCTCCAGAAGGGCTCCGCTGTCATGACATGCCTTCCCGGGAATAACGGACGTATAATTGTCGATTAAACCGCGCTTTTGATCATATTCTTCCAGATCATATGTGAAAAAGAAAATCGGTTTATTTAAAAGCGCGAATTCAAAAGGTACGGAAGAGTAGTCCGTAATTAAAATATCTGCCGCCTTCAAGAGATCATGAAGACGCATGTCAGACACATTCTTGATCGATTCGCTTTCAAACGAAGCCGAAATCTGATTCAAAACGGCAGGGTGAAGTTTTACAAGCAGCATATACTCTCCGTTTAATTCGTTTGTGAGCTGTTCTTCGGTGAATGGGAGCCTGAAGGACTGCATATCATAATCCCTGAATGTCGGTGCGTACAGGATGATTTTTTTCGGCCATTTGCGCTTCAGTTGCGGCTTGTTTTCTTCATAATAGACGTCAGTCAGGGGGACACCCGTTTTTAACAGCTGGCCCTCCCGTATTCCGAATGACTTTTTAAAAACGTCAGCCATCGCGTCTGAGCCGACGGTGACAAAATCAAACGAACGGTACACTTTTTTAAAACGGCTGATGTCTGATGCAGGACGGTTTTGATTCGTCACATCCTCAAGGCCGAACTTTTTCAAAGAACCGTTCGCATGCCACACCTGAATGCATGTCGTTTGCGGCCGGCGGTTTAAAACGCTCGTCAGGAGAAAATAGTTATCCGTTATGACCGCTTTGCTCTTAAAAAGGATGGAAACGGCCTTCACAAGATGCAGCGGGTTTTTTTCGTTCAGATAAAAAGAGCCGAGACCTTCCAGCTCTTTTTCCAGACTGACGGCGTGTCTCGTATACAGAACCGTCACTTCATAAGAAAGCGATTCAGCGTGCGCCTTGTAAGAACGGATGAGAGCCTGCGCATTCTCTTCAAAAGATACCAGCAGGGTCAGATGATTCTTTGCCTTCAAAGGCTTGAACAAAACGCCGAGAACCGTCAGATATATAGAATAGAAAGCGGCGAATAAAGATCGCAAGTTCATAGATTACCAATCTCTTTTGCAGTTTTATTTGTTTAAAGCTGTTTCGTTTGATCTTCAGCCTGCTTGGAATACAGACTTTTATTTGATTTATTATCTCTCAAAACGGTAAAAGCATACTTCGGAATGTTCAGCATCCTTTTCCATCTCCACGGATTTGTCACCAGCCGGTACAGCCATTCCAGATTCGTTTTGATCATCCATCGAGGGGCGCGTTTCACCGTTCCGCTGAAAACATCAAGGCTTCCGCCCAAACCGATCGATACAGCCTGAGGGAAAAGATGTTTGTTTTCATAAATAAATTGTTCCTGATGCGGATAACCTAAGGCGACAAACACGATATCGGGTTTCGCCCGGGAAATCTGTTTGGCGACGAAGCGTTTATCCGCTTCATAGCCGTTGCTGGCTCCGACAACTTCGATATGCGGATACTCTTTGCTGATCCGATTCAAAACGGCATCAAGCACGTCTTGTTTAGCTCCGTATAAAAATATTTTTTTAGACTGCCGGTTTGCGAGACCGAGCAGCGAAAGAAACACATCGAATCCCGCAATTCTTGATTTCAGCGGGTGCTGCGTCAAACGGGACATTAACACGACGCCGATACCATCCGGCAGGACGAAATCCGCGGAAGAAATGACTTGATGATAACCTTTGTCTTTCGCCGCAGCGTATCCGATCTCAGGGTTGACCGTCGCAATGACGGCACCTTGCTTTTGTGCGATATAATAAGTGTCTAAATATGAAATAAACTCCTGTAAATTTCCATTAACATAAGAAAGGTTGTGCACCATTTCAGTCTGCATCTGCCGTCCTCCTTTTGTACGGGATTTCCTTTCACTTTTTCGTGACTTAGGCTAAGCTTTATTTTAACATAATACCTTCAGATAAACTTAACAATAGTTTTACAAAAATATAAATAAGATAACAATTTCTTTAATCATACGCGTGAAAACCCTGCTAAACTCCTATTGTAATAACAATTGTTAATAAAAGGAATTTAACTTCGCTTTACATTAGCTTAACCTTTTCAGGGCTATGTGATATAATGAGGTTCCATGAGTACGAAATTGGCACTTTAGTGATTAAGGATACAGCTGCGCAGCATTTCAGGGCAGTTGCTTGTTATACGTTTGATGATAGAAAGGAGCTTTTGTTTCATGAAGAAGGTCATTACTTACGGAACGTTTGATTTACTGCATTGGGGTCATATTAAACTGCTTGAGCGCGCAAAGCAGCTTGGAGATTACCTTGTCGTTGCCATCTCAACAGATGAGTTCAACCTTCAAAAACAAAAAAAGGCCTATCACAGCTATGAACACAGAAAGCTGATTCTGGAAACCATCCGTTATGTCGACGAAGTCATTCCGGAAAACAGCTGGGATCAAAAAGTACGGGACGTAGCGGATCACAACATCGACGTGTTCGTAATGGGAGACGATTGGGAAGGCAAATTCGACTTCCTTAAAGATCAATGCGAAGTCATCTATCTCCCTAGAACCGAAGGTATTTCCACTACACAGATTAAAAAAGAAATTGCCGGGGTGTAATACGGGAATTTAATAGATTGCGTGAAAAACCATCAAAGTACTTCTTATTTTTAGATAAGAAGTACTTTTTGATGCTTAAATTGGTTTTGTTAATTTAATCTGCGGGAATAGTATTATTTTGCAGTGTTTTATTAAATTCATATGGTGAAAGGGAGAAAAAATTTGTCCAATCAGCCTATTAACTATAATAATGAGTTTCCCGATATGATGTATTATTTTATCTCAGGCGGACTGCCGGATAATTACGGAGGCCTGACCAAATCACTATTATTGCGCTCTAAACTCTTCGGAGAAGAAAGCCAAAAGAAAACCGCCTTTCTTACTTTTAGATTTGATTTAGAGTTTGCAAGAAAAAAGAACGAGCTGTTTGAAAATGGAAAAGCTGACTCCGAATACACACAAGTTATCAACATGTATGATGACTTTTTAAGTAAAAAAACAAAAGGCAAGCGGATTTATTCAGAGAAAATTGAGCTGGATCAAATAAAAAGACATGTCAGCAAGGGGAAAGTAAGCAAAGCAATCTCAAAAATATTCGGCAAATCATCAAATGATTATATTCTTTCCTATTATTCAGGCGGTGCGGCGGTACGTTACGTAGACTACCTGAATGATGAAAAACAAGTAATAAAAAGGGAAGAATACAATAAAGAAGGACAGGCTGTCATTGTCTCTCATTTTGATACCAAGATTAATCAAATCTTCCTTCAGGAGTTTATCAACAGCGAAAATGTCGTTTATTTGGAAAAACACTACATGTGGGACAGCCAAAGTGAAGAAGTCAAATTAACACATTTTACGTGGTACACGGAGGAAGGTCCATTAACATTTAAAGATGAATCTGAGCTGCGCCGGCATTGGATAGACGTTCTTCAAAATGAAAACGATCGGCCTAAACTATTTCTGGTCGACAGCAGACCTCAGGACAAACATGTCTTCAGAGTAAAAAAAGCGCCGTCATCATATTACGCTGCGATTATTCACAACAAACATTATGGTGATAGTAAATTACAGATCAAAGGGCGTTATAAAGAAGTTTTCGGTCAGATGAATAATCTGGATGCCGTATTTTTTATTACTGAGGAGCAGATTGCAGATTTCACTTTGATTACGGGAGAAAAAGAGACATTCTTTTTTACGCCGCATACGATTAATAAACCGCTTGATGAAGAGGTTTTGAACGTTCCGAGTGAACGAAATAAAGCGGTTATTATCTCAAGGCTTGCCGCAATGAAAAATCTGACGCATGCCGTTAAAGCGTTCAAACTTGTCGTAGATGAAATCCCGGATGCGAAACTGGACATATTCGGTTCCGGAGAAGATACAGAAAAAATCAAAAAGGAAATTGAAGCTCAAAACCTCAAGGATAATGTATTGCTGAAAGGATACACGAATAACCCTGATTACGAGTTTCAAAAAGCATGGCTGACAATTTCGACGTCTCACTTTGAAGGCTTCGGTCTGTCAAATATGGAAGCATTGAGCAACGGATGCCCGGTCGTAACTTACGATTACGATTACGGTGCCAGAAGCTTGGTAGAAGATGGAGTAAACGGCTATGTTATCGAGCAATATAATATAGAAAAATTAGCGGAGGCCATTATCTCTTTAATGAGAGATGACAGCACTCATCAACAATTTTCACGTCAGGCCTTTAAAATGGCTGAAAAATACTCTAAACCAAACTATATTAAAAATTGGTCATATGCTCTTTCCAAAATGATTGAAGTGAGAAAAGAAAAGGAACGGCTCGCTGAAAAAGTCGGCTCTAAAGAACAGCCGATTACATCTTTTGAAAAAAACGGCGACGGACTAGCGATCAGCGTTTCAGTGTCTGACCCAAATGATGTGTTTGAAAAAGTCAGCCTGATTGGGATTGATCGGAAAAACAAAGCTGAAATCATATCCGTATCCTCTGATCAGCCGGCTCAGACGTTTACGATTAATTTTGAAAAGGACATCAAAAAAGAGAAAATCGAGGCCAATCAAACTTCGGTTCTTGACTTTTACATTCAGTTTGTATCAGCTGACCGTATACGTATTCAAAGAAGGGTATCCAGCCGTGAAGTCAACCTCGGCGAAAAGGACCGGTTTATGAATAACGGATATATTTTTGAACCTTATACGACAGTGAAAGGTAATTTCTCTATTAAATTAAACAAAAAGGATCACATCGATTAAGTGAAATCGGCTAAGTGAAGAGCTTTAATACAGAGGAGCAGAAAATAAGTATGGATGAAAATACTGTGATTAAATGTATTTTGAAAAGCTTAAAAAATAATGTGGGCGATCTGATGCTCTCTATTTCACTTGAAAGCGAAGAACCATTAGCTGAGGAAGTGAAATATTATTTAAAATTAAAAGAACGGCGTTCCGGAGCGGAGGATTTTGTTCTTTTAGAGAAAGAGAGCCCGGCGCAATACAGCACTTCAATTAATATTCACTCGTTTCCTGAACCTTTAGAAATGGGACAGACTTATGATTTTTATGTGGTTTTGGGTGAGCCGGCTGCGGAGGAGGAAGAACAGCCGATGCAGGTGCGTTTATCCGTGGAAGCGGAAGCGATTGAGCGTGCCTACCACCTTGATCATACGACTGAGCTGTTAATTTTGCCTTATACAACCGATAAGGGTAATTTCTCTTTAAAAGTAAAAAGAGAAGCGAAAATCGTGAAATTTGATGAGATTCAGCTGAAGGCAGAAGAGATTAATATTTCAGGGTATGCCGGATATCTTAGTTCAGAGAATCAGCTCTCAGTTAAAAATTTGCAATTTGTCATTAAAAAAGGGGGAGAAGACCCCGTAGAAAAACATTTTCCTATTGAAATGACAAAAAAAGCGGAGAATATTGAAGAGCTTCGAGAAGATGCATTCACTCCTGAAATTTTTGATTTCCAAATAAAGATTCCATTAAAAGATATTCCTTATTCTCTGGAAAAACGATTTGTCTACCGCATGTTTATGGAATTTCATTGTGAAAACGAGGAATCTGAACATATTGTTATCACCAGCACTCCGCTTGTGCTTGGGGATAGGAAAAATAAACTGAAAGGCCTCATTAGCGTTGTGAATAAAGACAGCGGGCCGGTCAGATATGAAGTATATAAAAAGAAGAAAAAGCAGACTGTCTGTATCCGTGTGAACGACTACAGCCTGAAAACAAGGGTAAAATACTTCATAAAAGGAAAGAAAAAGCGTTTCATTTCTAAAATAAAAAAACTGAAAAAACGCAGAAATTCTCTTATTACGAAGGGTTATAAAGTTGTTTTCAGAATGGCGAGCAAAATGCCTGTCAAAAGCAAGACCATTATTTTTGAAAGCTTTAACGGCAAGCAATACAGCTGTAACCCGAGAGCCATTTATGAATACATGCAAATCAATCATCCGGAATATAAAATGTATTGGAGCGTAAATAAGCAGTATACAGCGCCTTTTAAAGAGAAGGGCATTCAATACATTAACAGGCTCTCAATCAAGTGGCTGTTTGCTATGGCGCGGGCAGAGTATTGGGTAGTCAACAGCCGTCTGCCTTTATGGATTCCAAAGCCGGAACATACAACCTATCTTCAAACATGGCACGGCACGCCTTTAAAAAGACTTGCAATGGATATGGAAGAAGTCCATATGCCGGGTACCAATACGAAAAAATATAAAAAGAATTTTATTAAAGAGGCATCAAATTGGGATTATTTAATTTCACCGAATGCCTATTCGTCTGAGATATTTGCGCGCGCCTTCCAATTCGAGAAAACAATGATTGAGTCAGGTTATCCGAGAAATGACTTTCTTCATAATGACAATAATGAAGAGACAATCACAGCGATCAAAAGAAGATTACACTTGCCAGAGGACAAGAAAATTATTCTTTATGCGCCGACATGGAGAGATGACCAATTTTATGCAAAAGGGCGTTATAAATTTGACCTTGATTTGGACCTGCACAAATTAAGGGAAGAGCTCGGAGATGAATATCTCGTTATTCTGAGAATGCATTATCTTGTGGCTGAAAATTTTGACCTGGGTCCGTTTGAAGGGTTTGCTTACGATTTTTCTGCCCACGAAGATATTCGTGAATTGTATATGATTTCAGATCTGTTAATCACGGATTACTCTTCAGTATTTTTCGATTTTGCAAATCTGAAGCGTCCGATGCTGTTTTTTGTTCCTGATATTGAAACGTACCGGGACAAACTCAGAGGGTTTTACTTCGATTTTGAGAAAGATGCTCCCGGACCGTTAGTAAAAACGACAGAAGAAACAATCGATGCAATCAAACACATTTCATCACCGGGTTATCAGCACCCAGTTTCATTCAAACCTTTTTACGACAAGTTCTGTTATCTGGAATCAGGACATTCTTCTGAAAAAGTCGTAAAGATTGTGTTTGAATCTGAATAATAGAAAAACCCCTTTGTATCAAGGGGTTTTTCTATTATGGCTTTACAAAGCTTTTAGCAGCATTTGCATGCGGCTTGAAAGTGAAAAAAAAATTAATTTCTGGTACAATTATCAGCGATGCTTTATAAAATCAAATCAACCTAAGGAAGATTAAAATGAATGCTGTAGTGAAAATACTAAAAGAGCAAGTAACATCATTTCCTTTAATCATGCGTTTAGCGGCCTACGAAACAAAGTCTAAATATCAAATGAATTATTTAGGCGTTTTATGGCAGTTTTTAAATCCTCTTATTCAAATGCTTGCCTATTGGTTTGTTTTTGGATTGGGAATCAGAAAAGGAGGGCCGATGGCTACAGGTGCCGGAGAAGTGCCTTTCATTCTGTGGATGCTTGCAGGTCTGATACCGTGGTTTTTTATAAGTCCGACAATACTAGACGGATCAAATAGTGTATTTAAAAGAATTAAAATGGTTGCTAAAATGAATTTTCCAATCAGTTCTTTGCCGTCCGTCGCCATCGCTTCTAATTTGTTCAGTTATGCAATTATGATGGTGATATATATCATTGCATTGCTTGCCAGCGGAATCTATCCGAGCCTTCATTGGCTTCAATATATTTATTATTTTGTATGTCTGATGGCTTTCTTATTTTCGTTCAGCTTGTTTAATTCGACAATCAGCGTGCTGATCCGAGACTATCAGTTTCTTCTTCAGGCAGTGACAAGACTTTTGTTTTTCCTGCTGCCGATTTTTTGGGACATTCACTCGAAGCTGGGGGCAGATCACCCGGAATTGGTGCCGGTCCTGAAGCTGAATCCGCTTTTTTATATTATTGACGGATTCAGGAACAGTTTCTTAGATGGTCAGTGGTTCTTTCAAGATATGAAATATACACTGTATTTCTGGCTGTTCACTTTATTTTTATTAACAGTCGGTTCTGTTTTACACATGAAATTCAGAGATAAGTTTATTGACTTTCTTTAATACGTAAGGAGATTGTACGATGAAACTAAAAGTTTCGTTTCGAAATGTTTCAAAGCAGTATCATCTTTATGAAAAACAGTCGGACAAAATAAAAGGTTTGTTTTTCCCTGCTAAAGATAACGGTTTTTTCGCTGTGCGAAATGTCTCCTTTGATGTATATGAAGGGGAGACAATCGGCTTTGTAGGAATTAACGGATCGGGTAAATCGACGATGTCAAATCTGCTTGCAAAAGTAATACCGCCGACAAGCGGTGAAATTGAAATGAACGGCCAGCCGTCGCTTATTGCGATTGCGGCCGGTTTAAATAATGCCTTGACTGGCCGGGATAACATAAGACTCAAATGTTTAATGATGGGGCTGACAAATAAAGAAATCGATGAGATGTATGACAGCATAGTTGAGTTTGCTGAGATCGGTGATTTTATTAATCAGCCGGTGAAAAACTATTCGAGCGGTATGAAGTCCCGCCTTGGCTTTGCTATTTCCGTGCATATAGATCCGGATATCTTAATCATTGATGAAGCCCTCTCTGTAGGGGACCAGACATTTTATCAGAAGTGTGTTGACCGGATCCAGGAATTTAAGGAACAAGGAAAAACCATTTTCTTTGTGAGTCATTCCATCGGTCAGATTGAAAAAATGTGTGACCGTGTGGCTTGGATGCACTATGGTGAATTAAGAATGTTCGACGATACTGAAACCGTAGTCAAAGAGTACAAATCATTTATCGATTGGTTTAATAAGCTCTCCAAAAAAGACAAAGAGAAATATAAGAAAGATCAGGTTGCTGAGCGTAAAAAAGAATCGCCTGAGCAGCAGGCGATTGTAAAGGAACAAAAGAAAAGAAATAAATCCGGATCAGCAGTCAATGCTGTTCAAATTGCAATATTATCAATACTGCTTGTGTTTATAGCCGGAACCATGTTTTTCAGCGCCCCGCTCCGTACGATCGCTTCGTTCGGTAAGATCGGATATCAAGATGATATCAATAAGGGGAAATACCAGACATCGGTGAATAAAAAAGGTTTCGTATTAAAAGATCAGACGCAAGCGTATAAAGATACAGAGCTGAAAAAAAAGGCTGACTTCCTTATTCCGTTCGGTGCTCAGATTAAAGTTGTATCTGAAGACAGGCAATCGGCAAAGATTGAGATTAACAATAAAACGTACTATATCCCGCAAAACGCAGCAGTCTTTAACGGAAAAAGTTCAAATGTGAAAGCATCGGCTTTTTCACCGTATGTAAAGCAGAGTGATGCTGACCAACTTGTTTCCCTTCTGGGAGAGCGCGTTAATGATATTCAGCAAGAAACTAAAGAGTTGCAGAAAGAAGTCGTGAATGGCCGGGAGACATTGTATCTTAAAAATGGCCAGGTTAGTTATGTAATAAAGAATGGCAAGGCCGAGCAGCTTGTTTTCAGAGGAATATCGGCTGTTACTCCGGCAGATCTATCTCTGAATAATCAAGATGTTATAAAGGGAAGCGGTGATCGGCAATTTATTGCCGAAAATGATAAATACGCTTTTATCATCAATAACGACAATCAAACATTAACCTGCATTTTAAAATAAAAAGCTGTTGGATTTATTCCAACAGCTTTTTTCTCTTATAATTCATCTTTTCTTAACAGGTCTTCCATGAAAGGAATGAGATGATCACGCAGTTCATGATCCTGCATCGCAAATTCTAATGTAGTGGTAATAAAGCCTAGTTTTTCACCAACATCATATCTTTTGCCCTCAAAATCGTAGGCAAAAACCCGTTGGATTTCATTCAGTCTTTGAATAGCGTCTGTAAGCTGAATTTCTCCTCCGGCACCAATTTGCTGTTCTTCAAGATACATGAAGATTTCAGGAGTGAAGACATAACGTCCCAGTATTGCAAGGTTGGACGGAGCAGTCCCTTGCGGCGGCTTTTCAACAAAGTTCTTCACCTGATATCTGCGGCCTTCACTTGTCAGCGGATCAATAATTCCGTATCGATGGGTTTCTTCCTCAGGCACTTGCTGAACCCCTATAATAGAAGAAAGTGTTTTTTCATATTCATCCATCAGCTGACGAAGTCCTGGTTTCTCTGCTTGAACGATATCATCTCCGAGAAGGACGGCGAATGGCTCGTCACCGATAAAATTACGTGCGCACCAAACGGCATGTCCAAGACCTTTTGGCTCCTTTTGCCGGATATAATGAATGTCAGCAAGGTTAGAGGCTTTTCGGACTTTTTCTAAGAGTTCAATCTTTCCTTTTTCCTCTAGGTTTCTTTCGAGCTCTGGTGAATAATCAAAATGATCTTCAATTGCTCTCTTGCTTTTTCCCGTAACAATAATAATGTCTTCAATACCCGCTTCTACCGCTTCTTCAATTATGTATTGAATAGTTGGTTTGTCTACAATCGGAAGCATCTCTTTCGGCATGGCTTTAGTTGCCGGCAGAAAGCGTGTCCCTAAACCTGCAGCGGGGATTATGGCTTTGCGTACTTTTTTCAATTTAAAGCACCTTCCTTAGCGTCACTTAAATGATAAGTTATGATATTTATACAGACTCAGGCTTGCTGATATTTTCTGTATACCCGATATTTCATTTTTAACACTTTTAATGATATAAGATAAACCATTATTAAACAAGTTTTATCCGCAAAGCCTTAATGATATATCCTTTTTCAATTAGGGGAAAATAATACAAGATATTTAACCCGCGGATCATATCGTGTAAAATGGATTGATAATGAAAAATGACACAAACCAGATACAGGAGAAATAGACATGAAAAAACTTAAAGTCATGACGGTATTCGGTACAAGGCCTGAAGCGATAAAAATGGCGCCCCTTGTGCTTGAATTAAAAAAATACCCTGAAATTGAATCATATGTCACTGTAACTGCCCAGCACAGACAAATGCTGGATCAAGTTCTCCACGCATTTCGTATTAAGCCTGATTTCGATCTGAATATTATGAAAGAACGGCAGACGCTGGCCGAAATCACTTCAAACGCCTTGGTGAAACTGGACGGTCTGTTTAAGGAAATCAAGCCTGATATTGTTCTTGTTCACGGTGATACGACAACCACCTTTGCCGGAAGCCTTGCAGCTTTTTATCATCAGATTGCAGTCGGTCACGTAGAGGCCGGATTGCGGACGGGCAACAAATATTCTCCGTTTCCGGAAGAACTGAACCGTCAAATGACCGGAGCGCTTGCTGATATCCACTTTGCTCCGACACAGCAAGCGAAGCAAAATTTACTGAATGAGAATAAAAAAGAAAGCTCAATTTTTGTTACCGGAAATACAGCGATTGATGCTCTGAATACAACGGTTCACTCTGAATATTCACACAGGATGTTTGAAACAATCGGCAATGACAGAATGATTTTACTGACGGCGCACCGCAGGGAAAATTTAGGTCAGCCTATGGAACATATGTTTAAAGCCATCCGCCGGATCGCAGACGAGTTCAGCGATGTTCAAGTCGTTTATCCGGTACACTTGAATCCGGCTGTACGTGAAGCTGCTGATAAGCACTTTGGTGATTCGAAGCGTGTCCATTTGATTGAACCTCTTGAAGTGATTGATTTCCACAATTTTGCGTCAAGGTCGTATTTCATTTTAACTGATTCAGGAGGCGTTCAGGAGGAAGCTCCTTCCTTAGGAAAGCCGGTTCTCGTATTACGCGATACTACTGAACGGCCCGAAGGAGTGGAGGCGGGCACGCTGAAATTAGCCGGTACTGATGAAGAAACGATTTATCAGCTGACAAAACAGCTGATAACTGATAAACAAGAATATGAAAAAATGTCGCGGGCATCTAATCCCTATGGAGATGGTATGGCATCAAGAAGGATTGCTGAGGGGCTGCTCTATCAATTCGGACTGCGTTCAGAGCGTCCTGATTCATTTGAGGTGTAACAAGGAAGCAGCTCCGCATAAGTATGCGAAGCTGCTTTTTCTTCATTAATTAAAGGTTGAGACTGCTTTTTAATTCTTTTGTAATAGAAGCAAGTCCGTTTTCATCTGCTTTGTAATAGTAAATTCCGTTAATTTTGGTGCCGTCACCCTTCAATTCATGCTGAATCACTTTCTTGCGGGCATCTTTATAACCGGATTGAATATCCCACATATCATCAAAAGTTAAATTCGTTTTTACATTGTTCTCTACCACTTTAAACATATCTCCGAATTTCGTGACAGAAGAGATATTTGCCCCTTTATTGATAATACCCTCTATAATCTGCCGCTGTCTGTCTTGACGGCCGAAGTCTCCTTTAGGATCTTCTTTTCGCATTCGTGAGTAGGCGAGGGCTTCATCACCGTTTAATGAAATATTGCCTTTGCTGAAGGAATAACCGTCATAGTTGAAAGCGAATGTACTGTTGACAGTGATGCCGCCTAAAGTGTCAACGACAGCTTTAAAGCTTTCCATGTTTACTTTAATGAAGTAATCTACAGGAAGGTCCAAGAAATTCTCCACCGTATCTACTGCCATTTGTGTACCGCCGAATGCGTATGAATGATTGATTTTATCCATCGTGCCTTTGCCGATAATTTTTGTATATGTGTCTCGCGGAATACTGACCATGTCCGTTGTTTTTGTCTTTGGATTGACTGTAAGGTAAATGAGCGAGTCGGCCCTACCTTTATCATTTTTACGTTCATCTACGCCCATGATTAAGACAGAGAACGGTTCGTGTTTATTTATTTTTACCTCAGTACTGCGTTTATTCGATTTGTTAATGTCTTCGTGAATGCTTGCGACAGTTGATGCCGCTTTATGCCATAGATAGTATGTAAAGCCGCCGGAAACTAAAATAAAAATGCCGATGATTGTCAGAAAGACCAGTAACAAAGTCTTTTTCTTTTTTCTTCGTTTACTTCTCATCTCAATACACCCCATCTGTTTTAATTGAAAATTGGACTTCCAGCAAATACAAGATTATATAATAAATACATTAAATCCTAATATAGTCGAATATTATCGAAAAAAGTTTCAATGTTTCTTAATTTTTCTTTAAAATAGATAATATATTGTCGATAATCCATAATGAGGTGAAAAAAATGAAAAAAATTTTTGGATGTTTGTTCTTTATACTGCTTCTAGCCGGGTGCGGAGTTACCAATGAAAAATCCCAAGGCGAGGATGCAGGTGAAAAGCTGGTAACGAAAGAGGGCACTTATGTAGGGCTGGCGGATACTCATACAATAGAAGTTACTGTCGATCATGAACCGGTAAGTTTTGATATCACTGAAGAATCAGCGGATGATGTGAAGAATTTAAATAATGGCGAAAAAGTGACAGTAAAATATCAAAAAAATAGCAAAGGACAGCTTGTGCTGAAGGATATTGAACCGGCAAATTAAGAAATAGGAGGACGCTGTAATCTTGAAAACTTGCAAACATTTAATAGGACTGACTCTAGCTGTTGTTTTACTGTTCATACCTGCGGTTACCTTTGCGGCAGATTCCGAAATCTCAGTAAAGCTGACAAATTACATAGGAAATCAATCAAGTATTTCTTTATCTCCAACAGGGTTTTATCAGGTTACTGGTGATCACGTAGCTGTAACCGACCGTTTTTCGGGAGCATCGCGATATGAGACGGCGGCTCTGGCATCTGACTCCCAATGGACGAACCCTAAAACAGTTATTCTTGTCAATCGTGATGTTTTTATCGATGCATTACCTGTAATTCCTTTGGCGAAAAAATTGGATGCACCAGTGTTATTTACACAGCCGGACACTCTGACCAAAACAACAGAAAAACAGATTGCTAAGTTCAACCCCGATAATATCCTGGTCATCGGCGGGGCTAAAAGCATCTCGAAGGACGTTGAAAATAAGCTTAAGTCTTATGCAGCTGTGAAAAGAATCAGCGGGAAAAATCGTTATGTTCTTTCTGAAAACATTGCAAAACAAATGGGCAATTATGATAAAGCAATTGTTGTAACAGGGAATGTTTTTCAAGACGCTTTAGCCATAGCTCCGTATGCCGCTGCAAACGGCTATCCCATATTACTGACTGAAAAGGATAAATTGCCGGATTATGACCTTCCGAAGCAAGTCTTAATTATCGGGAGTTCGTTCAGCGTGAGTGATGCAGTAGAAAATCAAATTAAAAAAACTTCAACTGTGCAGCGCATACCCGGGTCAACGAGGTATGAATTGACTGCTAATATCATTAATCAGCTAAAGTTGAAGGCTGATAAAGTCGTCATGACTAATGGAACTAAATATGCTGATGTTCTGGTGGGTGCTTCTCTAGCTGCCAAAAAAGGCAGTCAAATTTTATATATCAAACAAGATAATGTTCCTTCAGCAGCTAAATCAGTGACAAAAGAGAAGGCGTCGTATGCATACGACTTTATCGGAAGTACAAGCTCAATTTCCGCCGGAGTTGAAAATGAGCTTTCAAATCATTTTTACTTAGCCGGCGGAAGCACATATAACTTACAAATCAATAATGGAAAGTTAAGTCTTAATCATATTAAAACATACGGGAATTCTCTGAGAATAAAACCGGAAACATACAATGAATCCAACCGGATAAGTTTAAATGGAAAAGAATACTTAGGGACGATTAATTTTTCAATAGAGTCAGGCAAATATATCAGACCTGTAAATGAAAATATTCCTTTTGAAGATTATTTGAAAGGTGTCGTACCGAATGAAATGCCCGCAAGCTGGTCTCTTGAAGCACTCAAGGCGCAAACAGTTGCGGCAAGAACATACTCAATTACGAAGACCGGGAGCACTGTAGCTGATACTACTGCTTTTCAAGTATATGGCGGGTACAGCTGGAACGCCAATACAACTAAAGCGGTGCAGCAGACGAAAAATAAAGTGCTGACTTACAACGGAAATTTAATTACGGCATCTTATTCATCGAGTAATGGCGGTTATACAGAATCAAGCGACGAAGTATGGGGTTCAAGCGTTCCTTATTTAACTGCAAAAAAAGACACAAAAGATCCTCAAACGGCCTGGAGTCTGACACTTTCTAAGCAGCAAATCAACACAGATTCAATTAATGTAAATCAGCCGGCATCTTGGTTTGCTTCGAAGAATGAGACAAATGCAGCTCAACTGAGCGGTATTAAAAATTGGCTTTTAAAAAATAAGGAAACTGGCGCTTCCGCCATTAAAATTATAAAAATAGAAGATTTTACATTCAGCGGAACAACTAAAGGACAGCGGGCCAAAACAGCAACTTTGAAAGTAAATTACGCTGTCAAAAATAACAATGGAAATTACGAGGCAAATAAAACGGCTGCAATGACTGTGCCGGTGACTGAATTGAGGACGATGATCGGAGCCTCCGTATTTAAAAGCACTTATGTGACTGTCAGCCAAAACGGCTCGGCTTTTACAATCACCGGAAAGGGATACGGGCACGGTATCGGCATGAGCCAATACGGCGCTAAGGCAAGGGCGGAATCAGGAGATTCATATAGTTCGATTTTAAAATTTTATTACCCGGGCACAACATTGACTGACTATTAAATAAAAGAGAGCAGGAGGAAGGCAATTGCGTTCTTATCTTAAAGTCCTGATAATTTCTATGCTGGGACTCATCTTATTTATCCCGTCAGCTTTAGCTGACAACGCGGTTAAAAGAGTAGGGGGAAGCAACAGGTACGGTACGGCTGCTGCACTTTCCAAGCAGGTGTATTCAACAGCGAGTACAGCTGTTGTCGTCGGCGGAGGATCGTATGCAGATGCTATATCCGCCGCGCCTATGGCATATCAAAAAAATGCTCCGCTGCTTTACACAAACAAAGATAATTTGTCAGCAGAGACGAAAACCCGTCTGAAAGAATTAAAAACAAAAACGGTCATTATCGTCGGAGGCACGCCTGCTGTATCAGCAAATACAGCAAATCAAATCAAAGCGCTCGGCATCAGTGTTAAGAGAATTTCAGGAAGCAACCGATATGATACGGCAGCTAAAGTAGCAATGGAAATGCCTGCCGCTTCAAAAGCAGTTATTGCAAACGGATTTTTATATGCTGATGCAATCGCTGCAATTCCATATGCCGCAATGAACGGATATCCAATTTTATTTACGAATCAAACAGATATTAACAGCGCGACAGCAGGAGCTATAAAAAGCAAGGGAATCAAAAGCTCTATTGTAGCAGGGGGAACCGGGAGCATAAATGCTTCAGTCTTTAATAAACTTCCTTCTCCAAAAAGAATCAGCGGAAGCAACCGATATGAACTTGCGGCCAATTTAGTTCAGCAGTTAAATCTTCCGACAGGCAATGTATTTGTCAGCAATGGTTTCGGATATGCAGACTCAATAGCGGGGGCCGCGCTTGCTGCAAAGAAAAAACAATCTATCATTCTGACAAACGGAAGCAATCTCTCAAAAGAGACAAGAGTAATTATAGGAAGAAAAAAATTAAGCAGTTTTACCATTATCGGGAACACCCCGGCTGTCAGCTCAAATGTAGCCAATCAGCTGAAAAATCCAGTATCGGGAAAAACAATTTTAATTGATCCCGGTCATGGAGATCAAGATTCCGGTTCTATAGGTAACGGAATTTTAGAAAAAGACGTCAACCTTGATATCGGTAAAAGGCTGAATACAAAATTAAATGCTTCAGGTGCTCTTCCGGTCATGACGAGGTCCAATGATACATTTTATTCCCTGCAGGAAAGGGTAAATAAAGGCGCAACCGCAGGAGCTGATTTATTCATCAGTGTTCACGGCAATGCAAATGACGCGACTTCTGCAAACGGAACTGAGACCTACTATGATGAGACATATCAAGCTGCTGCAAGCAAACGCCTGGCTGAACAAATTCAGCCCAAGGTTGTTAATGCATTATCAACAAGAGACAGAGGGGTTAAAACGGCTCCATTCTATGTCATTAAATATTCCAAAATGCCTAGTGTATTGGTAGAGACGGCTTTTATTACGAATCCGTCTGATGCAAGTAAATTAAAACAAGCATCTTATAAGGAAAAGACAGCTGCAGCCATCAATGATGGAATCGTGTCTTATTATAAGTAAACCTTTTATATATTTTTGTACGGAGCCTGCCGGTCAGAATTGACCGGCAGGCTTTTTGCGCTGTTACGCGCTCATCATTATCATTTTCTAATTATAGTAACCGCCGTTTATGGATATGAATAGATTTACAATAAAAAAACAATAATCGAAACATTCTAATAAACATTAACGTTTCCTTTACTTCCAATTAACATCCATCTGCTAAACTCACGGCATAGGTCATCAAACATCCCAACAAATCGTGAGGTGTGTGTCAGTGGGAGCAGAGAAAAGCATGAATGTAAATAATAACTATGCAGTGCGGCAGGGGACTTCCGCTGCCGTAACGGAAAGAACGGCCCGTTATTTAGCTTTTAAGCGATTCATGGACATTGTGTTTGCGCTTGCGGGGCTTTTGGCGGCACTCCCGGTAATGGGCCTGTTCTCCATACTGATTCGTTTGGAGTCGCCCGGCCCGGCTTTTTATAAGCAGGAGCGGGTAGGCAAAGACGGGAAGCCGTTTTATTTGTATAAGCTCCGCTCTATGAAAATAGATGCTGAAAAATCGGGGGCGGTCTGGGCGCTGAAAAAGGACCCCCGCGTAACAAAGGTCGGCGCTTTTATCAGAAGGACCCGTATTGATGAGCTGCCGCAGCTGTTAAATGTGCTGCGGGGAGAAATGAGCCTGATCGGCCCGCGTCCCGAACGGCCCGTTTTTACGGAACAGTTTCAGGCTGAGATTCCCGGATTTACGGAGCGGCTGGCTGTTAAGCCTGGATTAAGCGGCTGGGCGCAGGTCAACGGGGGATATGACATGACACCGAGGGAAAAGCTGATGTTTGACTTATATTATATCCGAAACCTGACCTTTTCATTGGAACTGAAGATTATGCTCAAAACGTGCAAAGTGATCTGGACCGGTGACGGGGCACGATAGAAAATTCTGGTCAGCAGACAAAAAAGTAGGGAAAACGATGCCTAGTATTACAAATCAAATCTTGCGCGGCGCTAAATGGACAAGTATTTCGACAGCGTGTATTACGGTCATTCAAGTCGTTCAATTCGCCTTGCTCGGGCGGGTCATGTCACTGGCTGAATTCGGCCTTGTCGGCATGATCACAACGGTTGTGGTGTTTGCCCAAATTGCGCTTGATATGGGCTTTGGCGCCGCGCTCATTCAAAAAGATCATGTAACTGAAAAACAGATGTCTTCCCTGTACTGGCTGAATATCATAACGGGACTTGCGCTGTTTGCGCTTCTGTTTTTCAGCAGTCCGCTCATTGCCGATTTTTATCGGCGGGAGGAGCTTGCCTATTTGATCCGCGTGCTGGCCGTCATGTTTTTAATCGCACCGATCGGCCAGCAATATCAGTATATGCTGCAAAAAGCGCTGGCGTTTAACACGTTAAGCAAGATTGAAATCTTTTCAAATGTGCTGTCCTTCGTTTATTTGGCGGCTGCGGTTTTTTATACCGATCCGATTCTCGCGTATGTGATTTCTCAGGTGCTGCTGCAATCGTCAAAAGGTCTTCTGTACTGGATATCCTGCAGAAAAACATGGAGGCCGGCGTTTGTTTTTGATCTGAAGGGGATGAAAGGTTTCTTTTCTTTCGGGGCCTTTCAGCTGTCTTCCCGGCTTGTGAACCGGCTCGGGGCGAATATTGATATGATTCTGATCGGCAGTTTTATCGGCGCGGAGGCGCTCGGCATTTACAATTTGGCCTATCAGATCGTCACGCTTCCGGTATTAAAGATTAATCCGATCATTACAAGAGTGGCATTTCCCGTCTTTGCGAAAAACAAGCATGAAAACAGCGTCATCAGAGAAGGATTTCTCAATATGACCAAAATGCTCGCGCTGATTTCTTTTCCGCTTTTGCTCGGTTTGGTTTCAGTATCGGATGCATTCGTGGCTTCGGTTTTCGGAGAAAAATGGCTTACGGCTGTCCCAGTCTTAAACGTTCTCGCCATCGTCGGGATTTTAAGGGTCCTGATGAACCCGAACGGATCAGTGCTGCTGGCAAAAGGGCGGGCTGATCTGGCGTTTTATTGGGATGCCGGGGTGATGCTGCTGTATGGTGCGTCTTTATACGCCGCCGTGCTGTCCGGCAGCCTCTTGACTGTAGCCTGGACGTACGCTTTCATCAGCATCCTGAATTTCCTGATCGGGCGCTGGCTGTTGGCATATGTCATTAAACTGCGTCTGTCGGCTTATTTCAAAGCCGTGGCCAAACCGTTTCTGCTTACGGCGGCAATGGGTGTCATCGCTTTTACAGCCAGCTTCGGCACCGAGCGGATCAGCCTTGATGTAAAGCTGCGTCTGGCGATCTCAGTAGCCTGCGGCGCATTGTGCTATTTATTCCTGTTAGGAAAAGCTTATCCGCATATGAAAAGTAAATTAAGAAAAGGGCGTTTGCTATGAAGGTATTGTGGATGACAAGTGTATATCCGAGCAGTGAAAAGCCGGGAGAAGGCGTTTTTCATGAGACGCAGGCACAAGAACTGAGAAAGCTCGGCGCGGAGATGACCGTCATTTGTCCGCGGCCGAAGCTCGCTGCGCCATTCCGGATGCTGAAAAAGACATATCGGCAAAAGGATATAAGGCCTGCGCATGAATGGCGGAAAGGCGTGTCCGTCCACCGGCCGTTTTATCGGGCGGTTCCCGGGCAGCTGAAATGGGCGCAGCCGCATAAAAGAATGGCGGCATCGGTTCTTTCCGCGATCAAAAAGCACGGCCTGAAGCCCGATCTGATTCACGCGCATTTCGCCATGCCGTCAGGAGGAGCGGCCGCCATTGTCTCAAAGGCCTTGGGAATTCCGTATGTTCTGACATTGCATGGCAGTGATGTCAATGTCTATCCGCATTACAGCAAAAGCGCTCATCGCGCATTTACACTTGCGGTCCGGGAGGCTGCTGATATTTATGCCGTCAGCGGCAGTCTGCGGGAACAAATGAAAAAGCTCAGCGAAGCGGATTGCAGCGTGCTCCCGATCGGCATCACGATTGACGCCTTCCAAAAAAGGAATGAGACGAAAGAAGCCATCAGAAAACGGCTAGGTCTTCCTTCTGATAAAAAGCTGATCGTGTTTATCGGCAGGCTTGTCAAAGAAAAAGGTGTTTTCGACTTATCAAAAGCCGTTCAGTCATTGGACCAAAGATTTGAAGCCGTATTTGTCGGTGACGGACCCGCCAAATCCTCATTGCGGGAAGCCGCTCACATCGTAACGGGGCAAGTGCCGAATGACAAGATACAGGATTATCTGCTGGCGTCGGATATCATGGCGCTGCCGTCCTACAGTGAAGGTATGCCGACTGTGGTCATTGAGGCGCTCGCTCTGAAGGTGCCGGTGATTTGCACCGATGTCGGGGGTGTCGCTTCATTATTCGGTAAATACCGGCGTTTGCTGATCAGACCGGGTTCACCCGAAACGCTGGCGGAATCCATTCGGCAATATGATGAAGGAGCGGCTTGGACGCCGCAAACTGCCGATGAACTTTATCAAACCGTCCGCACGTATTTTGACGCAAGCCAAAACGCGAAAGCGCTGAAAGAGAAATACCGGACCGTAATGAACCGGGCCGGGCAAGAGGAGAACCTTTCGAAAGAGGGATGAAGCTGTGAAAAAAATCGCTGTATTAGGAACAGGGTATGTAGGTCTTGTATCTGGAACTTGTTTTGCGGAAATCGGCAATCATGTGACTTGCTGCGACATCAATGAAGCGAAAATCAGAAGCTTGCAAAACGGAGTCATCCCGATATATGAACCGGGGCTTGAGGAATTAGCTGAAAAAAATGTCAGTGCCGGGCGTTTATCCTTTACGGCTGAAATTGAGTCGGCTGTGAAAGCCGCTGATATCATCTATATCGCCGTCGGGACGCCGATGTCAAATACGGGTGAAGCCGATCTGACCTATATTAAGGCAGCGGCGCAGACAATCGGAGAACAGCTGAACGGATACAAAATCATTGTCAACAAAAGCACCGTTCCGGTCGGGACGGGGAAGCTCGTTTACCAAATCGTCAGCGAAGCGTCGAAGGGAAACCATCCGTTTGATGTCGTGTCAAATCCTGAATTCCTCCGCGAAGGCTCGGCAGTGCGGGATACGATGGAAATGGAGCGGGCGGTCATCGGCGCCACAAGCGAACATGCCGCTTCGGTTATTGAAGAGCTTCATAAGCCGTTCCGTACAAAAATCGTAAAGACCAATCTTGAAAGCGCGGAAATGATTAAGTATGCCGCAAATGCTTTTTTAGCCGCAAAAATATCCTTTATTAACGATATCGCCAATATTTGCGAACGTGTCGGGGCGGACATTTCTCACGTGTCAGAAGGCGTCGGCCTAGACAGCCGCATCGGGAATAAATTTCTGCAGGCGGGTATTGGGTTCGGAGGCTCCTGCTTTCCGAAAGATACAACCGCTTTATTGCATATCGCAAACGCCGCAGGCTATCCGTTTCAAATGATGGAAGCAGTCATTGAAACCAATCAAAAGCAGCGGCTACGCATTACGGAAAAATTGAACCGCGTCATCGGTCCGGTAAAGGGGAAAACCGTGGCCGTACTGGGGCTGGCTTTTAAACCGCACACAAATGACGTCCGCTCCGCCCCGGCTCTTGATATCATCTCAAGTCTTAAAGAGCAGGGCGCTCACGTGAAAGCGTATGATCCGATCGCGATTCCCGAAGCGTCTGCTGTATTAGGAGACGGCGGCATTGAATATCACACAGAGCTGTACAGTGCCATCGAAAACGCGGACGCATGCCTGATTACAACTGATTGGCCGGAAGTCAAGGAGATGGATCTTCAGAGGGCGAAGCAGCTGCTCAAACGGCCGGTCATCATTGACGGCAGAAATATATTCCCGCTGGAATATATGAGGGTTTCAGGATTCACTTATCATTCCGTCGGACGTCCCGCGGTTCATGCCGACCGGCAAATAAAAGAATTGGCAAGATAGAAAAGATTTGTTTTCAGGCTCTCGGCAGCCCGGCTCGGCTGCCGGTTTTGGAAAGGGGTTTGCCATGTGAGTATCAAACGTTCAGCGGCACATGTTCTAGTGCTGCTTGCCGCTGTCATTACAGGAGTATTCATCATGCTGGAGGCGGTCAGAGCGGATGCCGGTTTTGGAAAATTCACCGTGCTGCTGCTTGCCGCCATGATCGGTATTGCCGGACTTGCTTTGATATCCGCCTTTACAACAAACGGCCGGATGTTTATGGGGCTCATTTATATACTGATCGCGTGTACATTTCTGAATCAGGCCTTCTTTGCCATCCATCTCGGTTTTTTCAGCTTATTTATATACCGGCTGTTATTAATCGGGGCGGGCGCCCTTCACATCGCCGGCATCCTGACAAACCGGCATCATATTGACAGATGGAATCGGGTGAATGTAAAAGGGGTTCTGATGTTTTTCGCCTTATGGTTTACATACGGTCTCATATCGCTATTGTGGGCAAAATCCGTGACGTACGGGATTAAATATTTAGCTTTAATGGCGATGGGCATGTTTTTGATTTATCTCGTCGTCATGTTTATTCAGCGCCTTGATCAGCTGATGGTTTTTTACGGCATATGGCTTGTGATGACCATTTTTGTGATGGCGATCGGCTTTTACAATCATTTTACACATCACCATCTGCCGAGCTCCACGCTTTATAACGGGCCGCAGTACAAACAGCATTATCCGACGTCCGTTTTCTTTAATCAAAATGATTTCGCGACGTTTTTATGCATCAGTTTCTTTCTGTACGCGGCGGCGGTGAAAAATATGAAAAACGGTTATGTGAAGGCCGTCAGCCTGCTCTTTGCGATCTGCGCTTTGTATTTAATCATTTTGACCGGTTCGCGCGCGAGTTTGCTGGGCATATGCGCGGGGGCGGCTGTATACGTCTTCATCCTGCTGCCTTCCCTGCTGAAAAAACTCGCGCTGTACGCTGCGGGGGCGGGTGCTGCGCTCTTTGCGCTTTTATTTGCGGGCCGTATCACCAATGCCTTCTTGAATCTCTTTTCAGCTCCGCAGGCGATGCCGGGACAGCACCCGCTTCCATCGAACCTCGCGCGGGCGAATCTTTTAAAGAACGCCTTTCACTACGTGATTGATTCCTGGGGGTTCGGAGTGGGTGCGGGAAACGTCTCGTACTATTTAAAAGCTGAGCCCGTGTATGATACGGGCGGCGTAGCTGAAGTGCACAACTGGCTCGTCGAGATTATGGCTAACTTCGGCGTGCTTACGATGCTCGGCTATCTGACAGTCTACTTGTTCCTTTTTTGGACACTTTATAAATGGCATGAAAGAAAAACGGAAAATCAGTCAAGACTGATCACAGAAGGACTTATCACGGCGATGGCCGGTTTTTTGGTAAGCAGCATCAGCCCAAGCTCCGTATCAAATTTATTTTTTCACTGGGTATTTCTCTCACTCGTGATTGCGGCGGTCAATATTCTGAGGCGTTTACAAAAGGAGCCTGCCGTTACGGCGTACTATGAAAAACAGGGAGATGCGAGATGAAGGATATGTTGACAAGATTAACCCGGCGTATCAAAAAGAATATCATTTGGATCATTGCGCTGCCCGTTGTCCTAGGGGCGGCCGGTTATCTATTGCCGTCAAAAATCACCGGAACCAGCAGTTTCACATCGGCAGCCGCGATCGCCGCGGGAAATTATGATCATCCGCTTTATAACAACACAAAAGAAATTCCGCTCCTTTTGACGAGCGATACTTTTTTAAAGCAGGCTCTGCCTGAAAAAACAGACGAAGAAAGAACAGCCGTAAAAAGTAAACTGACTGTCGAAACACAGTCAGATTCATTGATCACGGTCAGTTACAGCGACCAAGACAAACAGGAGGCCGAATCGGTGTTTCAGGCTGTCATAAAGACTTTTCTGAAGAATGATCAGGAGCTGTTTGAAAAACGGGCAAAAGTGGTTCGTCAGAGTATTGACGCGCTTCAGGGAGAAACCGTCAGCGCGGATGCCAAAGTGGATAAGGAAAGATTTTTATACGAATTGAAAAACACACAGCTGAACCTGAAAGCTGCCGGCGTCATTAATTCAGAGCCGGTGAGTGAAACGGCGGGACAGGGCATGCCGCCGAAAAAGAAAGCGGTTCTGGGCGTTTTGATCGGCATTGCAGTTGCATTTATGTTCATTGTCATTCCTGAGTTTTTTAGAGAGTCCTTTTAAAAATCTGCGATGGAGATGTGACCATGACAAACTGGAAACCTTTCGTATCTGTCATTACACCGTCTTATAATGCAAGTGAATATATCGAAGACACGATTCAATCCGTTTTACACCAAAGCCACCCGCATTGGGAGATGATTATCGCGGATGATTGTTCAACGGACGGAACGAGAGATATTTTACGGCAATATGAACAAAAGGATGAGCGGATCCGCGTCGTTTATTTAGACAAAAACCGGGGAGCCGCGGCTGCCAGAAATACAGCCCTCGAGCATGCCAAGGGGCGTTATGTCGCATTTTTGGACAGCGATGACAGATGGAAAAAGGAAAAGCTTCAAAAACAGCTGGCGTTTATGTCAGAGCGGTCCTGTGCATTTTCATTCACGGGCTACAGCGTCATGGAGCAGGACGGAACGCCGACGGACAAAACGATTCAAGCGCCTGAAAGCCTGTCCTATGATGAAGCTTTAAAAAACACGATTATCGGATGTTTAACGGTCATGATTGACAGAGAACAGACGGGGCAGATTCAAATGCCTGATATCAGAACGCGGCAGGATTTGGCGACATGGCTGTCCCTTCTGAAAAGGGGATTTACAGCTTACGGCCTGAATGAGTGCCTTTCAGAATACAGGCTTGTGCAGAATTCAATTTCAAGCAACAAGTGGAAAGCCGCCAAAAAAACATGGTTTGTTTATAGAGAAATTGAGCGCCTGCACTTTATCAAGGCTTCGTGGTGTTTTATGCAATATGCGAAAAACGCGGTCATGAAAAGACTGTAGGCGTTAGAGGAGCTGGGTGATGAAGGTGGAACCGATTATTCACGTAATCGTCGGAGCGGCGGAATGGGGTCATGACCGGCTGAGATACAGACGGCACCGGCTGGCTGAATTTCTCGCCAGGCAAAAAGAAACGAAAAGCGTCATTTGGGTATGTCCGTCCCCGCGCGCAAATGACGGGCAAATGACTGGGATTGCCGAGGGAATCCGGCAGTTCGCAGTAAAGGATCTCCTGAAGCAGAAAGCTTTCCGCTTCGGCAGGTATACAGATTTTTGCTACAGGAATAAGCTTTCACCATTGCTGAACGTGCTGAAGGAAGAAAGAGAAGGGGCCCGCTGCTGCTTATGGTACACCTTCCCCGGTTTTCCGCTTCTGTCAGAACTGTTTCCTTGGGATGAAGTGATTTACGATTGCAGTGATCTGTGGGCGGCTCCGATCAGCGGACGTGCCGGTGTGCTGTCAAATATCAGAAGAAATATCATAAAACAGGCGGAAATGAGAATCATTCAGCGTGCCGATTCCATTACGTGCACATCTGACTGTCTTCATCAGGAGGTCGGAAAAAAGCTGGAGAACCCGCGCCAGAAGGTCTTCACCATTGAAAACGGAGTGGAATATGACCTGTTTTCACAGGAAAATAAACACCCGGATGAAGACATTTTACAGGGAAGAAATGGGCCGGTTCTCGGTTTTATCGGCGGCATCAAACCGAAGCTCGATTTCGCGCTTTTAGCGGAAACGGCAGATTTACGGCCGGATTGGACGATTTTATTGGTAGGTCCGAACACGGCTGAGGATGAGCCGGATTTCAAGTCGCTTCTGAAGCGGCCGAATGTCATCTGGTCGGGACCTGCTGCGCCGAATGAAGTGCCGTCCTATATGCAGCTCGTCGACATCGGCATTATGCCTTATAAAAATTCGCCTTATAATGACGCGGTATTTCCGCTCAAGCTTTTTGAATTTTTAGCTGCCGGCAAACCGGTTGTCGGCTGCAACCTTGCTTCTACGGCCAAAATCAAAAGGCCTTATGTTTATGAATACGTTGAAGGCAGCGACCCCGCAGATTTCATCGCAGCCTGTGAATCGCTCTTGGCAGCGGATCGCGGCGGATCTTACGAGGCATTGCGCCGTGAATTGGCCCGAAGACGGGATTGGAATGTTTTATTCGGCCATATGCTCGAATGCACGGGAATCATGAAAAATGCGCACTCCCATTAAAAGGGAAAGCGCATTTTTTGATTTGCGTGTTTCTTTTTGATGATGCTTGTTATAATAACTAGTAAGAATTATAATGGAAGGAACGGTTCAATATCAGAAAAGACTTCATATAATTCCAAAGGAGACTTCTTTATGCTTGACGAACGCATGTTTCGCATAGTTGTTGCGTTTTTTGTCTCTCTGCTAACGGTTTTAATCCTAACTCCTATCGTAAAAAAAATTGCGATCAAAATAGGTGCAGTTGACCAGCCCAGCAACCGAAAAGTACATGATAAAATAATGCCCCGTATGGGCGGATTGGCCATTTTTATCGGCGTAGCGGCGGGTGTGCTCGCGGCCGGCATATATAATGAAACGAAGATGACCGCCATCACGGTGGGCGCGTTTATTATTGTTATTTTAGGAATTCTTGATGATAAATACCAATTAAGCGCAAAGGTAAAGTTTTTCGTCCAGTTAGCCGTAGCCATTATGATTGTGAGCACGGGACTGAAAATGGACTTTTTCTCCGTGCCGTTTTTAACGGAACGTTTAGAATTGGGATGGGTCGCTTACCCGCTGACTGTGTTATGGATCGTCGGTATCACGAACGCGATGAACCTGATTGACGGTTTGGACGGTCTCGCTGCCGGTCTGTCGGTCATCGGACTGTCCACCATCGCAGTAATGGCGTTATCCGGAGGCAAAATCCTTATCCTGTCACTTTCTCTCGTTGTGATAGGAAGCACACTCGGATTTTTATTTTATAATTTTCACCCGGCAAAAATATTTATGGGAGATACCGGATCGCTCTTTCTCGGATACGTCATTTCAGTACTCTCATTATTAGGTCTTTATAAAAGCGTGACTTTATTCAGTATCATCATTCCGATCATTATTTTGGGCGTGCCGATTTTTGATACGACGTTCGCTGTCATCAGACGGATACTAAACAAACAGCCGATTTCAGCGCCTGATAAGTCACATATACACCACCGGCTGATGGCCTTCGGGCTTTCACACCGCACGGCTGTCATCATCATTTATTTAATCGGCTTTATTTTCAGCATCAGTGCCATCCTGCTGAAAAGCGCGACCATATGGCTTTCGCTGTTTATTATTTTTGTATTGATTGTATTTATGCAAATCATAGCAGAGGTCACAGGGTTAGTAAATGAACAATTTAAACCATTTACCAAGTTTTACAAGAGATTGGTAAAGAAGAATTAAAAAGAGCAGATCATGCAAATGGTCTGCTTTTTCTTTGATTCTGCTATTCTCTTAATTATATAGAAAAACCCGATCCTTCTCAAAGGATCGGGTTTTCTGTTAATAGCCTGTTGTGCCGCTTGAATTTGTGTTGCCGGGCTGTGTGCTGTCCGTTCCGTTTGCACCCGCAGTACCGTTGGTTGAATCGGTCGTGCCGCCGGTCCCTGTGCCGCCGGAATTCGAATCAGTGGTGCCGTCTGTTCCTGTGCCGCCGGAAGTTGAATCCGTCGTACCGTCTGCTCCTGTGCCGCCGGAAGTTGAATCCGTCGTACCGTCTGTTCCGGTGCTGTCAGAAGCAGGATCGGCCGCAGTGCTGCTTCCGGCCGGATAATCTAAATGCTTCTGCAAGGTTTGCCGTACTTTTTCGAGATTGGCGGGGTCCGGTTGGAAATAATACGTTCCGCCCGTAGACGCGGTTCCGCCTCCGCCTAAATATAAATCTGTTCCTGTTATGGTCAGTGTATCAATCTTTTTGCTGGTAAAGCCGCTGTAAATCTGCTGAAGGGCGAGTCCTTCAGTGATGCGGATATTCGTTTGTACGTTATTGCTCGCTGTTTCAGCGATTTTATCGATCTTAGCAATATTTCCAGCCTTAGACATTTGGTCGATCAGTGCGTTTAGGATCTGCTTTTGGCGGTCATTACGGCCGAAGTCTCCGCGCTTATCCTGCTTTCTCATCCGCGCGTAAGCCAGAGCCTGTTCACCGTTCAAATGCATGTTTCCTTTCTTGAAGTAGATCCGTTTCTTTTTACTGACGTCACTCATCTCGTCGAAATCAAATGGCACCTTTACATTGACTCCGCCGACTTCATCAATAACATCCTTAAAACCGTTAAAATCGACAGTGACATACTTATCAATCGGTATGCCTAATAAGTCTTCTACAGTTGAGACGGTTTCATCCGCTCCGCCTTTAGCAAAAGCCGCATTGATTTTTGACTTTTTACCGGTTGTATCGCCGGCAAGCGTCACCCGCGTATCACGCGGAATACTCAGCATTTTCATTGTTTTATTTCTCGGATCAAGGGTAACAACAATAAGAGAATCTGATCGTCCGCCTTTTCCGCTTGTGGCATAATTTTCGATCCCCATAAACAAAATGGAGAACGGTTTTTTCTTCATATCGATGACTTCATCCCGCAGTTTTGATTTATCTCCGCGGGAAAGGGCATCATATGCATTATCTGCCGCATTGATCGTTTTGTATACTTTGTACCCGCCAAACCCGGCAGCAACTAACAAAACGAGGGTAAGCAGCAGCAAAATCCGTTTGAAAATAATCTTTCGTTTGTTTTTCTTTTTCTTTCGAACACGTACTCTTACACGTTCAGCCATTACATTAGTCTCCTTTAGGGCTGACGTCTGTTTCTAAATACGTCAGTTCTCCCTCTGTATTAATACTTTTGCCGTTCGTCAGCTCTGTCATCCATTTTATAAACGCTTCTTTGTCTTTTTCTTCAACGTATGTTTCAAATTCGACATGATCCGCATAATGGATCTCCTTCAGTAAAAAAACTGATTCTCTCAGTTCATTCTCTATCTTGCCGAGCCACGTATAATCTGCCGATGTATGCATAATCCGCATCAGCTTCCGTTCCGTAACTCCTATATGATTTAACCCCTCAGAAACTGACTTCCCGTATGCGCGAATCAATCCGCCTGCTCCGAGCTTTATTCCGCCGAAATACCGGGTAACCACCGCGCAGGTATCTTTCAGGCCGCGTTTTTTCAGCACTTCCAGCATGGGTACGCCGGCTGTGCCGCTTGGTTCACCGTCATCATTCGCCTTTTGTATCTGATCCGTTTCTCCGATCAGATAAGCTGAGCAGTTATGAGTCGCATTCCAGTGCTGTTTTTTGATCTTTTGTATAAATTCCTGCGCTTCCGATTCAGAAGCGGCACGGCTCAGGTGGCAGATAAAACGTGATTTTTCGATCACAATCTCATGTTCACCTGTTTCTTTAACAGTTAAATAGCTGTGCAGCATGATTGCTGGACCCTCCTGACAAGCATTAAAAGACTTGTTTCTACAAATTCGAACAGACTTTAGAATTTTTGCGCATATTTTGGTATTATGAAAGAGTAAGATACTATATAAAAATGTTTTTTTCTAGAATATACGCATTCTTTCATTATAATTCGACACAAATTGCAGTTCAATTACATTTATAATAAAAATACATAACAACACCGTTACGGAGGGAGACTGATGAATAAATCGAAGATGGACTCCAAAGTTTTGGATTCTATACTTATGAAAATGCTGAAAACCGTGGACGGGAGTAAGGACGAGGTTTTTCAAATCGGAGAGCAGTCGCGCCAGCAATATGAGCAGCTGGTCGAAGAACTCAAACAGATCAAACAGCAGGTGTACGAAGTCATTGAGCTGGGCGACAAACTCGAAGTACATACCCGGCATGCAAGAAACCGCTTGTCGGAAGTAAGCAGAAATTTCCATAAGTTCAGCGAAGAAGAAATTCGCAACGCCTATGAAAAGGCGCACAAACTTCAAGTGGAACTGACGATGATCCAGCAGCGTGAAAAGCAGCTGCGGGAGCGCAGAGATGATTTAGAACGCCGGCTTTTGGGGCTTCAGGAAATCATTGAACGGTCAGAATCATTGGTCAGCCAAATAACCGTCGTTCTGAATTACCTGAATCAAGACCTTCGCCAAGTAGGGCTTCTGCTTGCCGATGCGCAGGCTAAACAAGATTTCGGTTTAAGAATTATCGAAGCCCAGGAGGAAGAAAGAAAAAGAGTTTCCAGAGAAATTCATGACGGTCCGGCTCAAATGCTGGCAAATGTTATGATGAGATCGGAATTGATAGAACGGATCTTCCGCGACCGCGGCACGGAGGACGGCTTTCAGGAAATCAGAAATCTTCGCCAGAATGTGCGGAATGCTCTTTACGAAGTCAGAAGGATTATATATGATTTAAGACCGATGGCATTGGACGATCTCGGGCTGATTCCGACACTGAGAAAATATCTTTATACAACTGAAGAATACAACGGAAAGGTGAAAATACATTTTCAGTGCATCGGAGACACGGAGAACAAAAGGCTTGCCCCGCAATTTGAAGTGGCGCTTTTCCGTCTCGCTCAGGAAGCCGTCACAAATGCGCTGAAGCATTCAGAATCAGAGGAAATTACAGTAAAAGTGGAAGTAACTGCTGATTTTGTGGTTCTTATTATTAAGGACAACGGAAAAGGCTTTGATATCAAGGAAGCTAAACAAAAGAAAAACAAGTCATTCGGCTTGCTGGGAATGAAAGAAAGAGTAGATCTGCTCGAAGGAACGATAACGATAGACTCTAAACTAGGTCTTGGGACATTTATCATGATTAAGGTTCCTTTATCTCTCGGCCTATAATTTGTTAAATAGAGCCAAAAGACATATTGACCGAACAGCGGCGTATATAGAACAATAGGATAAGGAGGCGTAGCGTGTGACTAAAGTAAATATTGTTATTATCGACGACCATCAACTATTCCGTGAGGGTGTAAAAAGAATATTGGATTTTGAACCTACCTTTGAAGTGGTAGCAGAAGGTGACGATGGAGATGAAGCGGCTCGTATCGTCGAGCATTATCATCCCGATGTCGTCATAATGGATATCAATATGCCGAATGTAAATGGAGTAGAGGCTACTAAGCAGCTTGTTGAGCTGTACCCTGAATCTAAGGTAATTATCCTCTCCATCCATGATGATGAAAACTATGTGACTCATGCTTTAAAAACAGGTGCAAGAGGCTATCTCCTGAAAGAGATGGACGCGGATACTTTAATCGAGGCAGTGAAAGTGGTAGCCGAGGGCGGTTCTTACCTTCACCCGAAAGTAACCCACAATCTTGTCAACGAATTCCGCCGTCTTGCGACAAGCGGAGTTTCTGCTCACCCTCAGCATGAGGTTTATCCGGAAATTCGGAGACCATTACATATATTAACGAGACGGGAATGTGAAGTGCTGCAAATGCTTGCAGACGGAAAAAGCAACCGCGGAATCGGTGAATCATTGTTTATCAGTGAGAAAACAGTGAAAAACCACGTGAGTAATATTTTGCAGAAAATGAACGTTAATGACCGGACACAAGCTGTTGTCGTAGCCATTAAAAACGGCTGGGTAGAGATGCGTTAGTCTGTGTGAGAAGACTTGCCTATTATGGCAAGTCTTTTTTTACGGCTACATATCTATTAAAATACGTATTAAGTACTTAATAAGGCAGGTAAAGTGATGAATATTGCAGTTGTAACAGACAGTACAGCATATATTCCGATAGAGATGAGAGAAGAACATCATATTCATATGATCCCTCTTCAAGTGGTTTTCGGTGAAAAAACATTCCGAGAAGAAACAGAACTCGACTGGAGAAGCTTTTATAAAGAAGTGAAAAATCATGATGAGCTGCCGACTACGTCCCAGCCTTCTTTCGGTGAATTAATCGCATTGTACGAAGAGCTGGGCAAAACATATGATGCAGTCATAAGCATACATTTGTCCAGCGGAATCAGCGGAACTTATAACAGCGCCGCTTCGGCAAACGCTATGGTTGATCATATTAAAGTTTATCCTTTTGATTCAGAAATCAGCTGTTTAGCGCAAGGTTTTTATGCATTAAAAGCTGCACAGCTTATTAAAGACGGAGTTGACTCTCCGGAAGAGATTATAAAAGAGCTGGAAGAAATGAAAAAAACAGTCCGTGCTTATTTTATGGTGGACGATTTATCACATCTGCAGCGGGGCGGGCGTCTAAGCAGTGCTCAGGCTTTTATCGGCGGTCTGTTAAAGGTAAAGCCTATTCTTCATTTTGACAATAAGCTAATTGTTCCTTTTGAGAAGATTCGGACACGCAAAAAAGCGATTTCTAGAATTTTGGAGCTGTTTGCCGAGGATGCAAGTAAAGGAATCCCGATGCGGGCCGCTGTCATTCATGCAAACAGGGAAGAAGAAGCTGCTGAAATTATTCAAGAATTAAGCGGTAAATATCCTCATGTCGAATTCTATAACAGCTATTTCGGAGCTGTGATCGGAACCCATTTGGGCGAAGGCGCCATCGGAATCGGCTGGTGTTTTAAAAACTAAGTGCAAATCTCCGTTTTCAAGGGCGGAGATTTTTTATTTTCTTATTTTCGTAATTCGACAAAAAGTTTCCCGGCAGGCATACTTTGAGCAGAAAGGAGGCTGAGAGATGTCCGGAGGTGCTTCAGAATTTTCGAAGGTGCGGGATTTCTTTTACGGCAGGCATTTATTGAGATCTGAGATTCCGTTTTCTGATCAGTGCATCAAGCGTTTTATAGAAAAAGAATATATAACGGCCGAGCCGTCAGTCATCCGCCGGAAAAACCGTTATGTCTGCCGCCGATGCGGCCAGTCTGACCAAGCCCGCTTTGCGGTATTTTGGGCGCCCTCTGCCAAAAGACATATTACCTATTGCCGTTCCTGTGTCGTAATGGGAAGGGCTGATGAACTGACGTCATTATACTCTTGGAATCTAGCGGCTGAAAACAGCTGGGAGCCTATCAAGCTTTCTTGGGAAGGAACACTGACAGACGGACAGAAGCAGGCGGCGGAAGCGCTTATAGAAGCGATAAAAGAGAAACAAGAGCTGCTGGTATGGGCGGTTTGCGGATCAGGGAAAACAGAGATGCTGTTTCCGGGTATAGAGTTTGCGCTGAATCACGGCTTGCGCGTCTGTGTCGCGACTCCGCGTACAGATGTCGTACTTGAACTGCTGCCGAGACTGAAAAAAGCATTTGAGAAAGTCGAAGTTTCTGCTTTGTACGGCGGCAGTGAGGACAAAGGCAGCTTGACTCCGCTAATGATCTCAACCGCTCACCAGCTGATGCGCTATCGAGATATTTTTGATGTAATGATAATAGATGAAGTAGATGCTTTTCCTTTTTCAGCTGATGAGACATTAAGATTTGCGGTTGATAAAGCCAGAAAGAAAAACAGCGCCCTAGTTTATGTAACGGCAACTCCTTCAGACACATTAAAAAAGAGGGCTGAGGCCGGTTTGCTGAAAAGCGTTCGCATACCGGCCAGATATCATCGGAAACCGCTCCCGGAGCCGCGTTTTTTGTGGTGCGGCAATTGGAAGAAGAAGCTTGAGAAAGGAAAACTGCCGCGTTCTGTAACGGATTGGGTCCGGCAAAAACTTCAATCACGACTGCCGGTTTTCTTATTCGTTCCGTCTGTACATATATTAAGAAAGACAACGGATTATTTTCAGAAATTAAACATCCGTGCAGAAGGCGTGCATGCGGAAGACACATGCAGAAAGGATAAAGTGAAACGGTTCAGAGAGGGACGGTTTGACCTGCTGGTAACGACTACGATTTTAGAAAGAGGGGTTACCGTACCTAAAGTCCAGACTTGTGTCCTCGGCGCAGAAGCACCTATCTTTACTGAGAGCGCACTCGTACAGATTGCAGGCAGAACGGGCAGGCATTATAAACATTTCAGCGGTGATGTCGTCATGTTTCATTTCGGAATGACAAACGGTATGAAGAAAGCAAAAAAACATATAGAATATATGAACAAATTGGCACAAAAAAATAAATTGTTGGACTAGTTAATTTCAGAAAACGTGATACAGTATACTCATACTTTTCCTATGAGGAGCTGTCAACATGCTTGTCAATTCTAAAGAAATCGTATTAAAGGAACTTCTCGACCGCTATATACCTCAGCTTCATATGAAATGCACATGCCGGGTATGCAAAAATGATGTACTGGCACTTTCATTAAACCGGGCTGAACCGGCATATGTTACTGATAAAAAGAAAGTTGCTTACGCAAAAGCAGAGATGGTTGATAAACAGAAAAATACGGCGCTGCTTGTCATTCTTGCTGAATCAGCGGCGATTGTTTCGGTTAATCCCAGCGAGTTCTGTGAGACTCGGGAAGGAGCGTAATTTCTCTGAATTGTTTATTGTGTGACTCACCAATTTCAAGATCACTGACTTGGAGTTCTCTATTTTCTCTGGCGCCGGAGCAAGAGGTATGCAGCGCATGCAGCAATCAATTTGAAAAAATCGAAGGCCCCGTGTGCAGTTTATGCGGAAGGCCTCAGCAGTCAAACAAAAAATGCGCTGACTGCATGGCGCGGGAATCAAAAACGGAACAGCGCTTTTTGTTGCGGCAGAACCGTTCGGTTTTTTTGTATAATGATGCAATGAAGGACTCATTGGCCCGGTTTAAATTCAGGGGTGATACGAAAATCATTCAAACATTTGAACGTGATTTTACTGCCGGCTTTAAAGCGGCATATCCGGCAAATACACATATCCTCGTCCCTATTCCGCTGAGCCCCGAACGGCTGGCGGAGCGCGGATTTAATCAATCCGAGCTGCTGGCCTCGCTGCTCGGAATGCCCGTCATTTCCCCCCTCATCCGACTGAACAATGAAAAACAATCCAAAAAGAGCAAAACAGAAAGGCTCTCCGCAGAAAAAAAGTTTTCAGCTGCCGAAAACTCCGCCGAAGGTATGAACGTCATTTTAATAGACGATATTTATACGACGGGCGCCACACTGCATCAAGCTGCCGGAGCTCTGCTGACAGCAGGCAAAGCGTTATCGGTCTCCTCTTTTACTTTAATCAGGAGCTAAATCATTCTTTTATCCTGCCGATATAATTGATAGAAATATAAGGCAGATAAAAGAAGGAATAGGAGTTAATACGATGGGTGAATTGGCGAATTGTCCAAAATGCAATGCTTTATTTTTTAAAACGAACCTGCAGACCGTATGTCAGGCATGTATTAAAGAAGAAGAAAAAGCATTTGAAACCGTCTATAAATTTTTAAGAAAGCAAGTCAACAGACAGTCGACGATGCAGCAGATTACTGAGGAAACAGGTGTTGAAGAAGAGCTGATCCTCAAGTTTATCAAACAAAAAAGGATTCAGATCAGCCAGCTTCCGAATTTGGCATACCCTTGTGAAAGGTGCGGAAATCCGATCAGGACGGGGAAATTTTGCAAGTCCTGTCAGACCGATATTGAGTCGCAATTAGACCATATGAATCAAAAAACAGCTGCTGAATTCAAAGAGAAAAATAGTTCAAATGACACATACTATGCCTATAATACCAAAAACACCTGATTCCCTAAACTAACTGATAACGCAGTCGATAAAAGAATTAGACTGCGAACAGAAAGCGAGAGGAATCCTATGAAAATCAATCAGTACGGAACACAATCCGTTAATCCATACCAAAAAAATTACGAAAAGCAAGCCGTACAAAAAGAGGCTGCAAAGCCGAAAGACAAAGTGGAAATTTCTTCTCATGCAAAAGAGCTTCAAAATGCGTCAGATGCGGTCACTAAAACACGTCAGGAAAAAATCGCTCAGCTGAAAGCGGATATAGAGAGCGGAACATATAAAATAGATTCAAACAGCATCGCTGAAAAAATAGTGAATTTCTATAAAAAGCAATAAAAAGGAGAAAGCCAATGTCAGCAAAGCCAATTATTGATCAACTGAAGCGACTTTGCGCACTGCATGAACATCTGCTCACGCTGTCTGAGGAGAAAACGGAAGCGCTGAAAGCAGGTAAAACAAAAGAGCTTTCCAACATATTGACTAAAGAGCAAAAGTATATTCAGGCAATCGGGCAGACTGAAGAAGAACGAATCAAGCTGACTTCTCAGTTTCTCAGCGGCAGTGAGGACAACACAATTGCTGCATGCATCTCCAGAACTTCAGGCAGCGAAAAACAGGAGCTTGAAGGGTTATTTCACTCTTTGTCTGCGCTTCTTGACCGTCTGAAAGAAGTGAACGAGATGAACAAACAGCTCACGATTCAGGCTTTGCAATTCATCTCCGGGGCATTCGATATGATAATGCCGGGTGAAAAAGAGAATATGAATTATAAAGAGCCGCAAACGGCACGCCAGCCTGTCAGCCGTTTGACATTATTCGATTCAAAAGCTTAGAACGGAGGATTTTCAATGCCATCGACTTTTATGGGGCTCGAAACAGCAAGGCGTGCACTGAGTGCGCAGCAGACTGCATTGAGCACCGTTTCAAATAACGTTGCAAATGCAAATACAGCAGGATATACAAGGCAGCGAGTCACGTTACAATCGACGAGTCCTTATCCCGCTGTATCAAAAAACAGTGATCTGACAGCCGGCCAAATCGGAACAGGTGTTAAAGCCGGTTCAGTGGAGCGCGTCAGAGACAGTTTTTTAGACTATCAGTACAGAACTGAAAATACAAAATTAGGCTACTATACAGCCCGTTCCAATTCATTATCGCAAATGGAAGGCGTCATGAAAGAGCTTGACGATAACGGTTTAAACGGATCGCTCAGTTCGTTTTGGAATGCCCTTCAGGATCTGGCGACGAATCCGGAAAATACGGGAGCGCGCTCAGTCTTGCAGGAGCAGGGGAAATCTCTTGCTGAAAGTTTTAACTATATATCTACCTCGTTGACTAACATTCAGGGTGATATTAAAAAGAATCTGGATAACACAGCGGACCAGGTCAATTCAATTCTCAATCAGCTGAATGACCTTAATACTCAAATAGCGGCAGTTGAACCGAGCGGTATGCTCCCTAATGATTTATATGACCAAAGAGACAGATTGATTGATCAATTATCTTCTATGGCAAATATAAAAGTTTCATATAATAAGTCGGGCGGGCATTCCTTGGCGACTGCTGAGGGCACGGTTAACGTGGAATTGCTGAACGGAAACAACAATTCTCTCGGAACGCTGCTGGATGGTAATACAAAAACCGTTTCAGAAATGAAAATCAACTACGACAAGGACAGCGGCCTTGTGTCGAGTGTGTCAATCGGCAGCAGCGAGGTCAATGCGGATGCATTTACCGGAAAAGGCTCACTTTTAGGTCTTATTGAGTCATACGGCTATATGTCGAATGGAGAAGAAAAAGGCCTCTACCCTGAAATGCTGACGGCTCTTGACAATATGGCGCTATCCTTTGCTGACGCGTTTAACGCAGTTCACGAAAAAGGAAAGACCTATACAGGCGAACAGGGCGCGGCATTTTTTGATTTCAGCGGTGATGAAGCGGTGCCGGCAAAAGGTGCGGCAGCGAAAATAAAAGTCAGTGACAAAATCCTCGCGTCTACTGACAATATCGCAGCGTCGTTAAACGGAGAAAAAAGTGACGGCACAAACGCGACTAACCTGGCAGCCGTGCAGAACAGCAAGCTGACTATTAACGGTGAAACCACTACAATTAATGACTTTTATGAATCCCTTATCGGCAAGCTGGGCGTTAATTCACAAAAAGCGGCCAATCTTATGAACAACTCTGAAAGCAACACTCTTTCAGCCGATCAAAGGAGACAATCAGTCAGCGCCGTGTCTTTAGATGAAGAAATGACAAATATGATTCAGTTTCAACACGCTTATAATGCCGCTGCGCGAATCATAACGATGCAGGATGAAATATTCGATAAAATTATTAACGGTATGGGCACCGGAGGAAGATAGGAGATAAGTAAATGAGAGTAACTCAAGGGATGATCGCAAAAAATTCTCTTCGATTTATCGGCTCAAGTTATGACAAGCTCGATCGGCTTCAGCAGCAAGTGTCTACGGGGAAAAAAATCACGAAAGCTTCTGATGACCCGGTCGTTGCAATGAAGGGAATGCAGTACCGTACTCAGCTTGCGCAGGTAAACCAATATCAGCGGAATGTTTCGCAAGGTTTTACATGGCTGGAAAACTCGGAATCAAGCGTAAACTCAGAAACCGATATTATGGGGAAAATCCGGGACTTGATGGTTCAGGCCAAAAGTGATTCGAACGGTGAAACGGAATTAAAAGCAATCGGTACAGAAATCGGCCAGCTGAAAAAGCAGCTCGTTTCTGTCGCGAATACTCAGGTGAACGGGCGTTACCTGTTTAACGGAACCAATTCAGACGTCCCGCCGATTACTGAAAATGCTGACGGTACATATACGTACAACTATGAAAATTACACTAGTGCTTCGGATGTTAACATCAACATCTCGAACGGGGCAGTGCTGAAAGTGAATTCTGACCCGAATTCAGCTTTCGGGGGCGTCGCTCAAAATGGGGATAATGTATTTGAATTTCTCAACTCCTTAGAAGCTTCTTTAAGCAAAGGTACGCTTTCCGAAGCAGATTCAAAACAGATTCTGTCAGATATCGACGGTTTTACTGACAAAATGAATGCTGAAAAATCCAATATCGGTGCACGTACAAACCGTTTGGAACTCATTCAGACAAGGCTGGAATCACAAGCTGCTACCGCTGAAAAAGTATTGTCAGATAATGAAGATGTAGAAATGGAAGATGTGATTGTTGATTATTTATCTCAGCAGACGGTTCATAAAGCTGCGCTGTCAGTAAATGCGAATATTATTCAGCCGTCACTGATCGACTTTCTGAAATAATATAACTGACCGTCTTCAATATATAAAAAAAGCGACTCACAACAGGGAGATCGCTTTTTTTACTAGAACATTCTAAAGAGGAGGGATTTCTATGCAGATGCCGAGATTGATTATTGACAGTGTGCCTGCTAAAATCGGTATTACCTTTCAGAAGGAAGAAATCGAAATGGAACAGCCGCCCGCTGACCTGGAAATTGAGCAGCCGCCGGCAGAGCTGAACATTGAAAGCACGCCGGCCAAACTGACGATTGATCAGACGAGGGCTTGGGAGAACTTGAATCTCAAATCATTTGAAAAGCTGAACGCGGAAGCCGCCCAGAAAGGCGCGGAAGCATGCAGTGAGTTTATTGCAAAAACAGTCAGAGAAGGGAAGGAAATGGCGGCTATCGAAAAGAAAACCGGCAATGTGATGGCCCGGCAGGCAGCGGATGTCAGCCCGCCCGAGCCATTCGGCGAATTCAGCGACTTTCTCCCTGCACAGTTTCTCGTCGACATTGACTGCATTCCTTCAAAGCTGACGATTGATATTGAAGCCCGCAAACCTTCAATTGAAGCAGCCGCCCATAAACCGGTATGGAATTACACGCCGGGAAAAGTTCAGATTGATATGATGCAAGACCCTAAGGTGACGATTTCGGTTGACGACGGTAACACAGAATAAAAGATGAAAGTGGTAAAGGATTGTGAAGCATGATTATTAAAACAAAATATCATGGAGAAATCAGAATAGACGAAGGGCAGATCATCTCATTTGAAAACGGCCTGCCGGGATTTAATGACGAGACTCAATTTGTTGTTCTTCCTTTGTCGGAAGATTCACCGTTTTTGGCGCTGCAATCTGTCAAACAGGAGCACATCGCCTTTATTGTCGCCAGCCCGTTTATTTTCTTTAAAGGGTACGAATTTGACATTGACCATGCGACGCTTGAGCTTTTGCATATTGAAGATATAGAGGACGTCGAAGTGATGGCGATTTTAACGCTGGAAGAGCCTTTTGAAAACACGACCGCCAATTTAAAAGCGCCGATTATCGTCAATAAAAAGGAAATGAAGGCGAAACAAATCATTTTACATGATGCTTCCTATGAAACAAAACATCTGATAGGAGGAGGATCATGCTAGTTCTCTCAAGAAAAGTGAATGAGTCAATTCAGATCGGACCCGATATTGAAATAAAGGTGATTGCCATCGAAGGAGAGCAAGTGAAGCTGGGAATTGAAGCGCCTCAGCATGTGGATATTCACCGGAAAGAAATATACTTGTCGATCCTGGAAGAGAACAACAGAGCCGTATCTTTTAATACCGATTTATTACTTAATTTATCCTCACAAAAAAAGTGAGGATTTTTTATTTTCATATAAACAATAGAAGCGGCCGTCCGATATATATAGTGTAGCCAATGAGAGGAAAAATTTTCTTCAGAATGACGCTGCGAAAAATGCACAAGGACGTGCGAAAAACAATTCAGGGAGGAAATACAAAATGAGAATCAACCACAATATCGCGGCTCTTAACACTAGCCGTCAGCTGAATGCAGGTTCAAACGCTGCTTCTAAAAACATGGAAAAATTATCTTCAGGTCTTCGCATCAACCGCGCTGGTGATGACGCTGCGGGTCTTGCGATCTCTGAAAAAATGCGTTCTCAAATCCGCGGTTTAGACATGGCGTCTAAAAACGCTCAAGACGGAATCTCTCTTATCCAAACATCTGAGGGTGCATTGAACGAAACTCACAGCATTCTTCAGCGTATGAGCGAGCTTGCTACACAAGCGGCTAACGATACAAACACAGATTCTGACCGTTCTGAGCTTCAAAAAGAGATGGACCAATTAGCGTCTGAAGTAACAAGAATCTCTACTGACACTGAGTTCAACACGAAAAAACTTCTTGACGGAACTGCAAAAGACCTTACGTTCCAAATCGGAGCTAACGAAGGCCAAACAATGAGCCTGTCTATCAATAAAATGGACTCTGAAAGCCTGCAAGTTGGTACGACTTATACAGCAAATACTGACGGGTCTAAGCTTGTAACTGCAGACGGAAAAGAAGCAACTCTCGTAACTGATGGTTCTAAAGGACCGAATGGCTACTATGACACTGATGATAAACTAGTTTATCAAGCTGACAGCGCATTGGCTGCAGATACAAAAGTAACCAAAGGTATCGACATCTCATCTTCTGCTAAAGCTGCGTCTTCAGCTCTTACAACAATCAAAACAGCTATCGACACAGTATCTAGCGAGCGCGCTAAACTTGGTGCGGTTCAAAACCGTTTAGAGCACACAATCAACAACCTTGGTACTTCTTCTGAGAACCTGACTTCTGCTGAATCACGTATCCGTGACGTAGACATGGCTTCTGAGATGATGGAGTACACGAAAAACAACATTCTTACTCAGGCTTCTCAAGCAATGCTTGCGCAAGCTAACCAACAGCCTCAGCAAGTTCTTCAATTGCTTAAAGGTTAATGACGGAAAGATCCTGGCTCTCCAGGGTCTTTTTTTATTTCCTCCGCTTTTTCCCTCATCATGCCAAGGAAACCCTATTGACAAAATGAAACATTATAATTTCAGTTAAAATATTGAAAACCTTTTAATATGACCGATATAAGAATAAGATCATACATTTATGGAGCTGCGATATGATAAACAGTCGGAAACTCACTGTTGTCATAGAGCCGTCTACGACTAAACGCTGAAAAGGAGAGGGTACATATGGTCACAAGAATCACAGGCCTTAATTCCGGTCTTGATGTAGATTCTCTGGTGAAAAAACTGATGGATGCCGAAAAGCAGCCGCTTAATAAATTGAACCAGCAAAAGCAGACGCTTGAATGGAAGCGCGATGCTTATCGGGAAATGAATACCCAGATTACCGACATGTATTCCACTACATTTAATAATATGCTGATGTCCACAAACTGGAATAAAAAAACAGTAACAAGTTCGGATTCCAGTGTCAGCGCGGTGGCCGTCAGTGCTGAGCAAAATATTTCAACAAGCATGTCCGTTCAGCAGCTGGCCACGCCGACGACGTATAAATCCTCAGGCGCCATCAATTTTACATCAGGCCAGAGCCAAACATTGAAATTCAATGTCACAAATCCGGGTGACACGAAGCCGACTGAGGTAAACGTCACGATCGCCGCGACTGATACGATTGATGATGTGATTTCCAAACTGAACAGCTCGGGCCTCGGGATGACGGCTTTAAGAGAGAAAATTTCCAATGGCACGGATTATGCGGACACGATTGCGTTCACTTCCAATAAAACGGGGGAAGGGTTTACCCTTGCCGCAGGTGATGACGCAACCAAAAGCTTTCTGAAAGATCAGCTCGGTTTTGCCGTTGATGATACAACGAATGAACTTACGGCCAATGCCGAAGGGAAAAACGCGAAGTTTACGTTCAACGGCCTTGAAATGACCAAAACGTCAAATAACTTTACGATCAACGGCATTAAATATACGCTGAACAGCGTGACGGATAGCAATAAAACGGTTACGATTCACAGCACGACTGATACGGACGGCATCTTTAACAACATTAAAGATTTTGTTGATAAATATAACACGTTAATTAAAAACGTAAACGCGAAGGTGACGGAATCAAAATACCGGGATTATACGCCGTTAACTGATGATCAAAGAGAAGCGATGACTGATAAGCAGGTTGAGCAGTGGGAGGCTAAAGCCAAAAGCGGTTTATTACGGAGCGACAGCACGCTGCAGAACGGTTTGGCGGAGATGCGGATTGATCTGTACTCAACGGTTACGATTGACGGGAAAAAATATCAGCTCGCGGATTTCGGAATTGAAACGTCTGATAACTACGCCGATCAAGGAAAGCTTGTCATTAAAGACGAAGCGAAACTGAAGCAGAAAATTACCGAGAATCCGTCTCTCGTGGCTAAGCTGTTTAATGCGGACAGCCCTGATACAGCGAAAACCAAAAACCCGGAAGAGCAGGGGATTGCCCGGAGATTAAAAGACACATTAAACAAAATGCAGACTCAAATTTCAAAACAAGCGGGCACGGAAAGCTCGGTATCAACCAGCTTTGCCATCGGAAAAAGCCTGAACGAAGTAGAAACAAATATTACTAATATGAAAACGAAGCTGGATGACATCGAAACGAGATATTATAAAAAGTTCAGCGCGTTGGATACGGCATTGGAGAAATTGAACAGCCAATCTTCATATCTCACGTCAATGTTAGGATCTTCAACATCATAATCTTGGAGGTTTCACAAAAATGGCAATAAATAATCCTTTTGCTGCTTATCAGCAGACATCCGTCTTTACAGCCGCTCCGGAAGAGCTGACCCTTATGCTTTATAACGGCTGCCTGCGATTTATTAAGCTGGCCAGGCAGGCGATGAAGCAAAACAACCCTGAAGCCAAAAATGAAAATATCGTAAAGGCGCAAAACATCATTCAAGAGCTCAGCATCACGTTAAACCGGGAGATTGAGATTTCTGAGCAGATGTCATCAATCTATGATTACATCCGCCGCCGCCTGATCGAAGCGAACGTGCAGAATAACGAAGGATTTTTAGATGAAGCGGAAAAGCTCGTTACTGAATTTCGCGATACGTGGAAGCAGGCCATGCAGAGCGAACGGAAAAACAGCCATGGCACAGGCGGCCTTGCCTGATGAACAGCAATGTCTTTTCCTTGTATAACGAAACGAAGAACATGTACACCGAACTGAAGGATGCTCCGGAAAGCGACGGTCTCATCAGCAGCGTTACGGCATTTACGGAGAAAAGGGAAGAGATGCTTGCGGGCATAAAACCGCCTTTTTCCGAAGAAGAACAAACGCTGCTTCAGCAGGTGACCGCGCTTGACCGCCTGATTACCGGAGAAGTGAAACGGATCCAGGACGGCATCCGAAATGAAATAAAAACGCTCAAGAAAAAACGGGTGTACCATAATACGTATTTTAATCCGTATCATCAAACGACAAGTGACGGCCGTTATTACGACAAACGCAAATAGGTGAGTGTTTTGAGAAGTTTGAACGATTACCATTTGGTGTCAGCATACTACCAGCTTCTTTTTACGATTGATGAGGGGCTTTGCTACCTATTGGATACGCAGGATGATTTTTTTAAGACGGAGGGCGAACGGATTTACAACGATTTGATTCAGGCTTTTTTTCATCTCGACTCCTCTCATGCGCTTCTTTTGTCTATCGTTGAGTGCCGATGCGTGGAGACTGCGATTCGGTCATTTGACGAGATTTTTCAGGATTTCAGCATGTTAAATGATTATGATTTCCCGTCCGCTCCATTTCAGGAGTTTTTAAAAACCATCTTTCTGCCGCATTATAAGCTGTGGATGGAGCAGACGCACGACTGCATCAAACCGTATGTTCTTCATTAGACCTGCTGCAAGCGGCAGGTCTTTATCCTGCGTTCTTTGCATATACTTTAATCCTGCCGGAAGCTGCCGGATAAAAAGCCGACACCATTCGTCATCGTTCACTGATTTTACACATTATTTTAACGTTTCAGCAGGGATCAGAAGGGGTAAAAGAGAAATAGATACATATCCTTAGATAAAGGGAGGCGTTCTTTGATGAACTACAATATCAGAGGAGAAAACATTGAGGTTACACCTGCGTTAAAGGATCATGTGGAGAGAAAAATCGGCAAGCTGGAACGATATTTCGAGCAGAGCGTCAATGCCGATGTGAACGTCAACTTAAAATTCTATAATGATAAGGAATCAAAAGTTGAGGTCACCATTCCGATGACTGATCTGGCGCTTCGTTCCGAAGTGCATAACGAGGATATGTACAATGCAATTGATCTCGCAACAAACAAGCTGGAACGTCAAATCCGAAAGCATAAAACAAAGGTCAACCGGAAATTCCGTGAGCAGGGTCTGCCGAAACATTACTTCGAGAACGGGAGCGCTGCTGACACGGTAGCGGTTCAGGATGAAATTGAAGATGACAGCCCGGAAATTGTCCGCCAAAAGCGTTTTAATTTAAAACCGATGGATAATGAAGAAGCGATTCTCCAAATGAATATGCTCGGACATAATTTCTTCGTATTCACCAATGCGGAGACGAATCTCACAAATGTCGTTTACCGCAGAAATGACGGCAAATACGGATTAATTGAACCGACTGAATAAACCCATCCAGCCTTCCGTGAACGCGCGGAAGGTTTTTCTCTATCTTTATCTGCAAATTCTTTGGAAATAACAAAAGGTATGTTATGATAATGAGAGGTATACATGGACAGAAAATTATCATTTATTCCATGCGAAATTTGCATGTGAACATAGAGGAGCGTTATAGATGCTTGGGATTTTAAATAAAATGTTTGATCCGACCAAACGTGCGCTGAACAAATACGAAAAAATTGCAAATGACATTGATGCTGTAAAAGGAGATTATGAAAATCTCTCTGACGATGCGCTTAAACATAAAACGGAAGAATTCAGAGAGCGGCTTGAAAAAGGAGAAACGACGGATGACCTTCTTGTCGAAGCGTTTGCCGTCGTTCGTGAAGCTTCCCGCCGCGTAACCGGCATGTTCCCGTTTAAAGTGCAGCTGATGGGGGGCCTTGCCCTTCATGAGGGGAATATCGCCGAAATGAAAACAGGGGAAGGGAAAACGCTGACGTCCACGCTTCCCGTATATTTAAATGCTTTGACGGGAAAAGGCGTTCACGTCGTAACAGTCAACGAATATCTGGCAAGCCGTGATGCTGAGCAAATGGGAGAAATTTTTACGTTTCTCGGGCTTACGGTCGGCCTGAACCTGAATTCGATGTCAAAAGACGAAAAACGCGAAGCTTACGCAGCCGATATCACGTATTCCACGAATAATGAACTCGGCTTTGATTATTTGCGTGACAATATGGTGCTTTATAAAGAACAAATGGTGCAGCGTCCGCTTCATTTTGCCGTTATTGATGAAGTCGATTCCATTTTAGTCGATGAAGCGAGAACGCCATTGATTATTTCCGGACAAGCTCAGAAGTCCACAAAACTGTACGTGCAGGCAAATGCGTTTGTCCGCACACTCAAGAAGGATCAGGATTATACGTATGACGTCAAAACGAAGGGCGTTCAGCTGACGGAAGAAGGAATGACGAAGGCTGAAAAAGCGTTCGGCATCGACAACCTGTTCGATGTCAAAAACGTCGCCTTAAACCACCATATCAACCAGGCTTTAAAAGCCCATGCAGCGATGCAGAAAGACGTGGATTATGTTGTTGAGGACGGCCAGGTCGTCATCGTTGATTCCTTCACCGGCCGTCTGATGAAAGGACGCCGCTACAGCGAAGGCCTTCACCAGGCGATTGAAGCAAAAGAAGGCTTGGAGATTCAAAATGAAAGCATGACGTTGGCTACGATTACGTTCCAAAACTATTTCCGTATGTACGAAAAGCTGGCCGGTATGACCGGTACCGCAAAAACGGAAGAGGAAGAATTCCGCAATATTTATAACATGCAGGTTGTGTCCATCCCGACCAACCAGCCGGTTATCCGTGACGACCGTCCGGACTTGATCTACCGCTCAATGGAAGGGAAATTCAAGGCGGTGGCGGAGGATGTCGCCCAGCGCTACATGACCGGACAGCCGGTTCTTGTCGGTACGGTTGCCGTTGAAACGTCTGAATTGATTTCAAAACTTCTGAAAAACAAAGGAATTCCGCATCAGGTGCTGAACGCGAAAAACCATGAGCGTGAAGCTCAGATCATTGAAGAAGCGGGACAAAAAGGCGCTGTCACGATTGCGACCAACATGGCAGGACGCGGAACCGACATTAAACTCGGCGAAGGCGTAAAAGAGCTTGGCGGCCTTGCAGTCGTCGGTACGGAACGCCACGAATCCCGCCGGATTGACAACCAGCTCCGCGGACGTTCAGGACGTCAGGGAGACCCGGGCATCACACAATTTTATCTTTCAATGGAAGATGAATTGATGCGCCGTTTCGGAGCTGAACGGACGATGGCGATGCTTGACCGGTTTGGTATGGATGACACCACGCCGATCCAGAGCAAAATGGTGTCACGCGCCGTGGAATCGTCTCAAAAACGCGTTGAAGGAAACAACTTCGATTCACGTAAACAGCTTCTTCAATATGACGACGTGCTCCGTCAGCAGCGCGAAGTCATTTACAAGCAGCGTTTTGAAGTCATTGATTCTGAAAACCTGCGTGACATTGTGGAAGGCATGATCAAGTCTTCTCTGGAGCGTGCGATTGCCGCTTATACACCGAGCGAGGAGCTTCCGGAAGAATGGAATCTTGACGGACTCGTGGAGCTGGTCAATACAACGTATCTTGATGAAGGCGCGCTTGAAAAGAGCGATATCTTCGGAAAAGAACCTGATGAAATGCATGAGATGATCATGGACCGCATCATGACGAAATATAATGAAAAAGAAGAGAATTTCGGCGCAGAGCAGATGCGTGAATTTGAAAAAGTAATCGTATTGCGTGCCGTCGATTCAAAATGGATGGATCATATTGATGCGATGGATCAGCTGCGTCAAGGGATTCACCTTCGCGCTTATGCGCAGACAAATCCGCTGCGTGAATACCAAATGGAAGGTTTCGCAATGTTTGAGCACATGATTGAGTCCATTGAGGACGAGGTCGCAAAATTCGTCATGAAGGCCGAGATTGAAAGCAATCTGGAACGCGAAGAAGTTGTTCAGGGCCAAACGACGGCTCATCAGCAGCAGGACGGCGATGAAGCCAAACAAGCGAAAAAAGCGCCGGTGCGCAAAGTCGTGGATATCGGACGCAACGCGCCTTGCCATTGCGGAAGCGGAAAAAAATATAAAAATTGCTGCGGCCGGACAGAATAGTCACGACTGCAGGAAGCGAACATGACCGGGTCTGCGTCTTATGACGCCCCGGATCTTTTAATGAGGTGAATGGAATGGAATTATCAGAAATCAGGGCAGAGCTCGAAAATATGGCTTCTCGTTTAGCGGACTTCAGGGGGTCTCTTTGACCTCGAATCAAAGGAAGCCCGCATTGCAGAATTAGATGAACAGATGGCGGAACCGGAATTCTGGAATGACCAGCAGAAGGCCCAAACCGTCATCAACGAAGCGAACGGTCTGAAAGACTACGTGAACTCCTATCATCAGCTGAGCGAGTCTCACGAAGAGCTGCAAATGACATATGAGCTTTTAAAAGAAGAACCTGATCAGGAACTTCAGCAAGAGCTTGAGAAAGAGCTGAAGTCATTAACGAAGGAATTGAATGAATTTGAGCTTCAGCTGCTGCTCAGTGAACCATATGACAAAAATAACGCGATTTTAGAGCTTCACCCGGGAGCCGGCGGTACGGAATCCCAAGACTGGGGTTCCATGCTGCTCAGAATGTATACCCGCTGGGCGGAAAGACGCGGATGCAAAGTTGAAACACTTGATTATCTGCCTGGGGATGAAGCCGGAATTAAGTCGGTCACACTGCTTATTAAAGGCCACAATGCATACGGCTATTTAAAAGCGGAAAAAGGCGTACACCGTCTCGTGCGGATTTCTCCATTTGATTCATCAGGCCGCCGTCACACGTCATTCGTGTCATGTGAAGTCATGCCTGAATTCAATGAAGAAATCGATATCGAAATCCGGACCGAAGACATTAAAGTTGATACGTACCGGGCAAGCGGCGCCGGCGGACAGCATGTCAATACGACTGATTCAGCCGTTCGGATCACCCACCTGCCGACAAATGTAGTCGTCACATGCCAGACGGAACGTTCACAAATCAAAAACCGCGACAGAGCGATGAAAATGCTCAAAGCGAAGCTGTATCAGCGCAGAATTGAAGAACAGCAGGCGGAGCTTGACGAAATCCGCGGCGAACAGAAAGAAATTGGCTGGGGCAGCCAAATCCGCTCGTACGTATTCCATCCGTACTCCATGGTGAAAGATCACCGGACAAATACGGAAATGGGGAACGTGCAGGCGGTCATGGACGGAGATATTGATATCTTCATTGATGCCTATTTACGCTCCAAACTGTCATAATCCGGGAACACACCTGCCAATGGCATGGTGTGTTTTTTTTATCGCTTCTCTTTTTCCGTTTTTCACAATAGCGCTTTAGCAAATTAATACGGTATTTGGCTGTTATTTACTTCTAAGCCGGGAAGACTTAAAATGCTATCGAGAGAAAATCGGAGAACGGAGGATTTTGCATGGATGTGAATCACAATAAACCGCTCCGTCTGATCAAAGATTACATATATATCATGATCGGCGCGGCGATTACAGGGGTCGTGTTTAACGTATTTTTGCTGCCGAACCGTATAGCAGCGGGAGGAGTAAGCGGAATCAGCACCATTTTAGAAACATTTGGTTTTGAACCGGCTTACGTGCAGTGGATTATTAACATTCCTTTGTTTATCGCTGGAGTGATCATTCTCGGCGGGAAATTCGGAATGAAGACGCTTGTCGGTTCCATCGTTCTGCCGCTTGCCGTCTTTTTAACAAGAGATCTCCCTGCCGCGACGACCCATGAATTGCTGGCGGCGATTTTCGGAGGCGTGGGGATCGGTACGGGGATCGGCATCGTTTATCTCGGCAAAGGCTCCACGGGAGGAACGGCTCTGGCGGCGCAGATCATTCACAAATACACGGGGCTTTCGTTAGGGACGTGTCTTGCCATCATGGACGGATTAATTGTGCTGAGCGCGATGCTCGTTTTCGGAGTGGAACAGGGACTGTATGCGATGCTCGGGGTATTTATTTCAAGCAAAACGATTGATGTCGTACAGGTCGGGTTCAACCGTTCCAAAATGGCTTTAATCATTACGCAGCATGAAGAAGCCGTCAGGTCGGCTGTGTTTACGCAAATCGACAGGGGTGTGACGAAGATTTCCGCAGTCGGCGGGTATACGGAACATGACCGGCCGATCTTAATGTGTGTCGTCGGCCAGACCGAATTCACAAAACTGAAACAAATCGTCAAACAAATTGATGAGTCAGCTTTTGTCATTGTCGCAGACGCAAGCGAGGTGCTCGGCGAGGGTTTCAAACGCGCATAAACGGAGTTATAATAGCGAAGGGGTGCATCTTACATATGAAATCAAAATGGGCGCTGCTGGCGCTGGTTCTGACCATGTCCGTCCTGCTGGCGGCATGCGGCGGATCCAATGAATCAAAAAAAGAAAGCTCTGACAGCTCAGGCGGATCAAAAGCTTCCGCGTCAGCAGGCGAAGAGCTTTATCAGCAAAGCTGTATCGGCTGCCACGGAAAAGACTTAGAAGGCGGCGGAGGTCCCAATCTGCAGGAAGTCGGCGGGAAATATGATGAAGCTAAAATTGAAAGCATCATTAAAAACGGCCGCGGCAATATGCCGAGCCATCTTGTAAGTGATGAGGACGCCACAAAGATCGCCAAATGGCTGTCACAGAAAAAATAACAGAAAAACCTTGCCTGTTATAAGGGGCAAGGTTTTTTCACGGCCTGGGAATGAAAAGAAACTGTAATAGTAATATGTCTAAATTTGACGTATAATGAAGTGTACTGAGGAAAAGGAACTTTCAGATTTTTCATCTGTTTCCTGGTAAATCGGCCATAAACCGCAGTATTTTTGCGAACTCTATGGCTGCAAGACATAAATAAAAGATTAGGTGATTTCATGATAGAGATGAAAGAAGTATATAAATCCTATCCGAACGGTGTAAAAGCGATTAACGGGCTGTCAGTCATGATTCATCCCGGAGAATTTGTATATGTCGTAGGACCGAGCGGAGCCGGTAAATCTACTTTTATCAAAATGATTTACAGAGAAGAAAAACCGACAAAAGGGCAAATATTGATTAATCATAAAGATCTCGCGGCTGTAAAAGAAAAAGAGATTCCTTTCGTGCGGCGTAAAATAGGTGTTGTTTTCCAAGATTTCAAACTCCTTCCGAAATTGACGGTATTTGAAAACGTTGCGTTTGCGCTTGAGGTTATCGGAGAGCAGCAGTCAGTCATTAAAAAACGCGTGCTTGAAGTGCTCGATCTGGTGCAGCTGAAGCATAAAGCGCGGCAGTTTCCCGACCAGCTTTCCGGAGGAGAACAGCAGCGTGTTTCCATCGCAAGATCCATCGTCAACAATCCTGACGTCGTTATAGCTGACGAACCGACGGGCAACCTTGATCCGGTAACATCATGGGAAGTCATGAAGACGCTGGAAGAGATTAACAACCGCGGAACGACTGTCGTGATGGCGACACACAATAAAGAAATAGTAAACACCATGAAGAAACGGGTCATCGCGATCGAAGACGGAATTATTGTGCGTGATGAGTCAAGAGGGGAGTATGGTTCTTATGATTAAAATTCTCGGGCGCCATTTGCGTGAGAGTTTTAAATCTCTCGGAAGAAACACATGGATGACATTTGCATCCATCAGTGCCGTTACCGTTACATTGATATTGGTCGGCGTGTTTTTAGTCATTATGCTGAACTTAAACAACATGGCTAAAAATGCTGAAAAAGAAGTGGAGATTAAAGTATTAATTGATTTGACGTCGAATAAGAAAACGCAGGATACGCTGCAGAATGAGATTAAGGACATCTCGGGAATCCAAAGCGTAGAGTTTTCATCTAAAGATAAAGAGCTTGATCAATTGGTCAAAAGCTTCGGCGACAGCGGAAAGGCCATGAAAATGCAAGATCAGGAAAACCCGCTGAACAACGCGTTTATCGTCAAAACGACAGATCCGCATGATACGCCGAAAGTCGCGAAAAAAATTGAGAAGCTTGATCATGTGTATAAAGTGACATACGGAAAAGAAGAAGTCAGCCGTCTGTTTAAGATCGTCGGCGTGTCACGCAACATCGGGATTGCGTTAATCATCGGCCTTCTGTTCACGGCGATGTTCTTAATTTCAAATACGATTAAAATCACGATTTTCGCAAGAAGAAAAGAGATTGAAATCATGAAGCTTGTCGGTGCGACAAACTGGTTTATCCGCTGGCCGTTTTTCCTTGAAGGTCTGCTGCTCGGGGTATTCGGTTCAGTCATACCGATCGCACTCGTGCTCAGTACGTACCAGTCGATGGTCGCTTGGGTGGCTCCGAAAGTTCAGGGTTCATTTGTTTCACTTCTGCCGTACAGTCCGTTTGTGTTCCAAGTATCACTTGTGCTCATTCTGATCGGCGCGGTTATCGGAGTATGGGGAAGCCTGACTTCCATCCGAAAATTCCTTCGTGTATAAATAAAAAAAGGCCAGTCTGATAAAGACTGGCTTTTTTTGATGGTTCCGTTACTGAATGACGGGCAGGGCCGGTGATCCGGGCTTTAATGTAAAGTCATAAGACGATTCGTCACGGTACATCGGGTCCGCATAAATCGAATTTGAATCGTTTGCCGTTCCTTTTTGGTAAGCTGTGAATGAGCGGTATTCTTTGTTTTTCCAATTCCAAATGCCGTCTTTTCCTGTTTCTTTGTGATAGACGTTATGGTTAACGGTATTGCTTTCGTTTTTCGTAAAATCATTTGCGATAAAAATCCGGGAACGGCTTGCCGTCATGATGTTTTTTTCGATGGTGTTCCCTTTTGTGTCGTACTGCAGCAGCAGCTGGCCGCCGTCAAGGTTCTTCGTGTCATTTCGGTACATGATGTTGTGAGCGATCACGGAATTAATTGTGCCGCCGCGCTTCGTGTCATAGCCCCCGATTGAAATACCCGTGTAAGCATTGTTATACACCTTGTTATCCGTAATCCGGATATCTTGTGCGTATTTCCCTTTATGCTCAGAAGTGGCTTCAATGCCGAGGTCATTGTTGTAAACGGTGTTTTTCCTAATGTCCACATGTTCTGCGCCGTCAACGTAAATACCGCCCGCTGAGTATTCATTGCCGTAGGCGGGATTTCCGTAAGAGGAATTATGGCTCACTGTATTGTTTTCAATGACGCCGTTTCGCGCATAATCATTTTCTTTGGACGTTCCTTCGTAGCCGATCACGTCAATCCCGATATTGTTATTGTCCCGGATGGTATTGCCGGCGATGTTAAATCCGTCAATATTTCCGTTCAGAACTACCGCCTCGCTTGCGCCCAGCGTCTGTTTTTCAACCGTATTATTTGTGATGCTGACATCCTTCATCGCGCCTGTGCCGTAAAACGCGATGCCGTGTGCATTTCCGTCATCAGCCGTTGTTTTAATGTTTTGGATGTGGTTGCCGTCAATGGTAATATGGCTGCTTGATCCGGTGACGTAGATTCCCATCGCTGTCGCATCTTCTGATGAAACGGAGAGATTTTCAAGCGTAATGCCGTGAATGGTAATGTACTGTTTATTGAGGATTTGAATTAATGGTGTTTCAGAATCGCCGTCTGACACAGATTTGCCGCTGATGGCGACATGCTCATTCTGATAGTTCTGAAATGTAATCGGCTTCTCAGACGTGCCGCTGTGCTTGACCTCAAATGTTTCATCGTACGTTCCTTCCCGAATCAATACGGTTGTTCCGGCCTCAGCCTTTTCCGCCGCATGCTTCAATGTGCGGAAAGGCTTTTCTTTCGTTCCATCATTTTGATCGCTGCCTGCGGGAGAAACATACAGGGCATCCGTCTGCGTTTTTTCATTGGCCTCTGTTTTTTGCCAGAAAAAGGCGGTTATGCCTGCGGCCAGCACCGCTGCGGATAAAATTGATAATTTTATTTTCATATCGTATTCTCCTGTATATTTAATGAATTATATACAGAATATTATACGTTACCCATTTATATGAAACAATTGCGTATTCATTTTTTTGTTGCCATTACATGAATTCTTTCCGGTTTACACATACTATCTCCAGGTTTTCGTAAAAGGACTAAGAGGAGGTAAACGATGAAACAGAAAATTATCACAGCGATAGCGGCCGTCAGCATCATGTGCGGCGGCGCCCATATTGCCGGGGCGGCACAGCCGAATTCATCAGAAGCAGAAAGAAGCCAGGCAATGGAAAAAATCGAAAAAGCATATGAGCTGATCTCGAACGAATACGTAGAAAATGTAGATAAAGAAAAGCTTCTTGAAGGAGCGATTCAGGGGATGCTGTCTACATTAAACGACCCTTATTCCGTTTATATGGACAAGCAGACCGCCAAGCAGTTTTCCGATTCTCTTGATTCTTCTTTTGAAGGTATCGGCGCTGAAGTCGGTATGGAAGATAATAAAATCATTATCGTTTCACCGTTTAAGCAATCTCCGGCTGAAAAAGCAGGCCTCAAGCCGAATGATGAAATCATCAGTATAAACGGCGAGTCAATGAACGGGAAAGATTTAAACGAAGCCGTGCTGAAAATCAGGGGGAAAAAAGGATCGAAAGTTTCTATTAAAATACAGCGTCCGGGCACTGAAAAACAGCTGTCATTCCGGATTAAAAGAGCGGAAATTCCGCTGGAAACCGTATTTGCTTCCCGCAAAGAATCAGGCGGGCATCATGTCGGCTATATCGGCATATCCACATTTTCCGAGCATACCGCTCAGGACTTCGCAGCGGCGCTGAAAAAGCTTGAGAAACAAGGGATTGACGGGCTCGTTCTTGACGTAAGGGGAAATCCCGGCGGATACCTTCAAAGCGTCGAACAAATTTTAAAGCATTTCGTCACAAAAGACATGCCGTATATTCAAATCGCGGAACGTAACGGGAATAAAAAACAATATTTCTCAACCTTAAAACATAAAAAGCCGTATCCTATCAATGTCATCACAGATAAAGGAAGCGCCTCCGCTTCGGAAATTCTTGCGGGCGCATTGAAAGAGGCGGGACATTATGACGTTGTCGGTGATACCTCCTTCGGTAAAGGAACGGTTCAGCAGGCCGTACCTATGGGAGACGGCAGCAACATTAAATTGACGCTGTACAAATGGCTCACACCGAAAGGCAATTGGATTCACAAAAAAGGCATTACCCCGACAATCGCCGTGAGCCAGCCGGATTATTTTGCAGCGGGGCCGCTTCAGCTGAAACAGCCGCTTCAGCCTGATATGAACAGTGCGGATGTCAAACACGCCCAAATCCTGCTGAAAGGCTTGGGCTTCGACCCGGGCAGGGCGGACGGCTATTTCAGCAAAACAATGAAAAAAGCCGTTCTGGCGTTTCAAGACCGGAACAAGCTTGATAAAACAGCTGTCATTGATAAAAAAACAGCGGAAAAAATGAATCAGCTGATGAACGAGAAGAAATCTGACGAAAAAAATGATTTACAGCTGCAAATGGCGTTAAAATCATTATTTGTAAAATAAATGAAAAGGAGGCGTTTTTTTCGCCTCCTGTTTCTTTTGTCCTTCGTCAAAAATGAATCGAAAGATATATAATTATGACGTTTTTGACAAGATATTTAAAAAATTTTCACATTTAAACATTTATAAAGGACAAACATTACCCGATATTTATAGGGAAGAGAGACTTTATGCCGAGTTAATATGTATTCAAAATGAAACTTTTGAAAGTTGCCTCAGTCAGTTTTAGTTCTTACAATAAAAGAAGGTTCTAATAGAGAACAGTTTTAGTCTGGCAGCTGCATTTCAGTATTGAAAGCAGAAGTGTTTGCGGCGCTTCAGCACGGCAGCTGTAATCACCCGTGCTTATCTGGATAAAAAAATGGGGGTTCACAATTGAAGAGGGCAAGTATTGTGCGTGAAAAAAAATATTATGAATTAGTGGAACAACTAAAAGACAGAACAAAAGACGTCACATTTTCATCAACAAAAGCACTAAGTCTTCTCATGCTGTTCAGCAGATACCTGGTCAATTACACAAATGTTGAAAGTGTTCACGAAATCAATGAAGAGTGTGCAAAGCATTATTTCACTTACTTAATGAAAAACCATAAACGTTTAGGAATCAATCTGACGGATATTAAGCGGTCCATGCTTCTGATCAGCGGCGTGATCGAGGTGGAGGTCGACCACTATCTGAAAGATTTCTCTCTCTCAAATGTAACACTGTGGATGACGGAAGAGAGATAGACGTTTGAGATATTCAAGCCAATGATTATTTGGTAGAATAGAATTAAAATGTTTGGCTTGAGGCGGTGAAAGCAGTGTCTGTTCAATGGGGAATTGAACTTCTGAAAAGTATCGGTCTGTTTTTTTTGCACCCGATGTTTTGGTTTTTTATCATCATAAGTCTCGCATGCGGATATTTGCGGATTAAACGTGAACGCCATACGTTTCATACAAAAATCGCAGATATGTATGACGAGCTTATCTTTACATACATAAAAGGGCTTATACCGGGGATTCTTCTCTCCATATTATTTTTTGGACTGGGAATTTCGATTCCATTCGGTCTTCTCGGCATCATTGCGGCCGTGACGGCTTTGGCTTCGCTGACGTTCCGTATGAATTGGCTGTCATCAGCTTATATTGTCAGCGCCGGTATGTTCATTGTGTTTGTCCTTCAATATACCCACACATTGCCGTTTGCGGATCGGTTTCCGCAGGCATTCGGCGTGAATTGGGCATCGGCGGCCGTGTTCATGGGCCTTTTGATCATCACAGAGGGAGCGGCTGCTTACCGTTCAGCGCATGAAAAAACATCTCCGGCGCTTGTCGTCAGCAGCAGAGGCCTGCCCATCGGCCGTCAATTGGCGAATCGCGCATGGCTGCTTCCGCTTTTCTTATTGGTGCCGGGCAGCGGGCTTGAAACACACCTTTCTTGGTGGCCTGTCTTTACCGTGCCGGGCGGCTCTTTCCATTTGATCTGGATTCCTTATATCGCGGGCTTCGGACAGCGTGTGCAGGGATCCCTTCCGGAGGTCAGCATAAGGATAACGGCGAAACGTGTCATGTATCTCGGAATGATCGTTACCGCGTTCGGGGCAGCGGCCCTTTGGTGGACTCCGCTTGCCGGTGCTGCCGTTTGTATCGCGGTGCTCGGACGCTTGTTTTTATCATTGAGACAGCGGTTGAACGATAATGCGGCTCCGTTTTATTTCTCTAAGCGGGATCAGGGCTTAATGGTGCTCGGTATCATTCCGAATACGCCCGCGGAAGATCTTAATCTGAAGATCGGTGAGATTATTACGAAAGTAAACGGCATACCCGTGAAGCATGTATCGGATTTTTATGAAGCACTTCAAAAAAATCGCGCATTTGTAAAAATGGAGATCATCGGCCTGAACGGTGAGATCCGGTTTGATCAGCGCGCGTCCTATGAAGGCGAACATCATGAATTAGGTATTTTATTCGTGCAGGATGAACATGAGCAAGAAGAAATGACAGCATTATAAAAAAAGCCCGGTGCCGTTAGAAACACGGCGGCCGGGCTTTTTTTACGGCCGGATTACAATGTCAGCCGGATACAATTCTGAGGTAATGGTGCCGACGACGGTATCGGACGCCGTGTCAATGACGGAAATCAGATTGCTGAAAAAGTTCGTGACGAAGATACGTGTTCCGTCAGTATCCGGTTTGGCGCCGTACGGATACTGACCGACAGGAATAATCGCTGTGATCGTGTTTGCAGCTGTATTGAGCACAGATACGGTGCCGCTGCTTGAATTTAAAATATACACTTTCGCTCCGTCAGGCGTTATCGTGACACCGAGCGGATTCAGCTCCGTGTTGACGGTAGCAATGATGGTGTTTGTGCCGGTATCAATAATGGAGAGATTGTTGCTGTTAAGGTTTGTAATATAAGCCTTGCTTCCGTCCGGCGAAAAGACGAGATCGGAAGGAGAACTGTACGGCAGAATAATGGTTGCCGTCACTGTATTGTCTGCCGTGCGGATGATGGAAACGGTGTTGGTATTGGTATTCAGCACATATACAAGCTGTCCGTTCGGCGATACGGCGATGCCTGTCGGCAGAAGGCCGACGGGAATGACTGAGATGACGGTATTGGTTTGTGTGTTAATCACATAAACATTGCTGCTTTGCTGGTTGGTGACGTATATAAAGTTTCCGTTTGGCGAAGCTGCGATTTTATAAGGAGACGCGCCTGTCGGAATTCTCTTGACCTCGCTGCTTGTCTCGGTTGAGATAACGGATACGCTGTTTTCTCCCGAATTACACACGTACAAAAATCTGCCGTCGGGCTTATTGTGATGCCAAGCGGCGCAGCCTCAACCGGAATGACACTGGAAACCGTGCCGGTGATTCTGTTGATAGCGCCGACATGGTTGCTCAAATAGTTGGTCACATAAGCAAAAGCTGCCGGATTCACAGTGAGATCAGCGGAGGCCGGCAGCAGAGAACCGATGATCAGCACCGTATTTTCTGCGGAAAAGGTATACGTGCCTGCCGCCGGGAGTGTTTTGTTTGTCAGCACAAGCGTGAACTGGGCAAGTCCGAGAAGATCGAGCGTCAATGGCAACGTGACTTTTCTGCCGCCTTCTGATATTTGTGAAGAAGTTAAATTATTGTTGTTGATGGTGTCATTCGTCGTTGCGGTAAACCCTTCAGGCAGCCGGAATACGACTCCGCCTAACGAAAGCACGGAATTCGGCGAATAGGTAAGAACGAGATCTGACGCTGTTCCTTCTGTGCTGTTTTGAACGGCGCTGACTGTAAGAGACGGCGCCAGCGGCCTAACTTGGTCTGAACTCTTAGCCATTTACATTCCCCTTTTCTCTTTTAACGAAAAGATTCTCATAGAGCAAACGGCGTTGCGATACTCTATGCATCGGGGGAGTGCGGTGACACTTTGAAAGAGAAAATGAAGAAGAAAAACTAGAAAAGGTTCCGGAAAGCAGATGCTTACGGAACCTTTTTCGTTTACGCCGAATGGCTTTTTTTCGTATGAACGGTTTCCCCGGACTTAATTCCAAGTGATACGAACATGCCGATCACAGAAACGCCGATCAATATGATAAACAGAATATGAAATCCGGAGATTAACCCGATCAGTGCTGAAGAAATAATGCTTCCGAAATAACGGAAGGTGGAAAAAATCCCGGACGCGATGCCTGACATGCCCGGTTCTACCGTCGCAAGAGAAGACACCTGCATGCTCGTCAGCCCCGCACCGGATGCGATGCCGCCGACAATAAGCGATGCCATAAGGAACGGGACGGAATGGGAATAAACCAAAAGCAGAAATAAGAGATTGGCTCCGGCCATCAGCATGAAGGACAGAAAAATCATTCTTCGCGCGCCCCATTTATGATGCAGCTGAGCCCCGCCCCAGTTGCTGGCGGACATAAAAATCGAAAAGACGGACAGCGCCATGCCGCTGTGCGACGTATTCATGCTGAAGTGGCCGGTCATAAAGAGCGGCATAATCAATAGCACGGCGTACATCATTAGATTGCTTAACAGAACCGACAAATTGGCGCTTGTAAATGTCGAGCTTTTAAACAGGTCAAAATCAATAATCGGATGTTTCGTGCGCAGCTCCCGCCTGAAAAATAACGGAACAAATACAAGAATGAGCAGCGCGTATACCCAATAGCCCATAGAGCTTTCGTTTTTCGTCAGAAGAATAATAGATACAATGCTTCCGGCAAGCAAAACAGATCCGATGATATCAAGCGGCGCGTCAGAAGTTTCTTCTTTATATTTAGGAAACATCATCAATGCCGTCCCGAGTGCGATCGCAAGAAACGGAATGTTGACCCAAAAGATAGAATGCCAGCTGAAGCTCTCGATTAGAAGAGAGCCGATAAACGGGCCGAGAGCCGCGCCCAGTCCGGCACCGAGGCCGAAAAAACCGAATACTTTCGGAAGCCGTTTTTCAGACACGACATGGCGGATGATGGCGATGCTGTTTGGCGTAAGCAAAGCGCCGCCGGCGGCCTGAAGCGCCCGGAAGAAAATCAATAAGAAAAGACTTGGCGAGAGGGCGCACCCCAATGATGCGATAAGAAAAAGGCCGACGCCCCATAAATACATTTTTTTGTTCCCGTACATATCACCGAGCTTGCCGGCAATGGGCTGTGTCACGGCCATCACGATTAAATACACCGTCACTACCCATGTGATGCTGGCAATTGATTCGCTGAATGAGCGGGAAATGGATGAAAGGGCGACTGCGATCATCGTAGAATTGATGGGAACGAGTATGGCTCCCAGCAAAAGCGAAACGATCAGCGCCCATTCTTTCTTTGAACCCATCCTTCATCCTCCTAGGAGCCGGAAAAATTACCGGCTGACGATTCCTTTGATAAAAATCTCAGTGCTGTGTTTCAGCATCGTTTCCTCAGAAAGAGTAATGACCCTTTTCCCCAGCTGCAGACGGTGCATAAAATAACCGAAGACCATTGTCATAAAGACGTCTGCATTTGCTTCTTCACTGCCGGGGCTTATGATGTTTTTCTTGGTCAGCTCCTTAAAGTAAACGATTAAATCCTTTTTCACAGATTGCGGATATACGATGATATCCTGCAGGACGTCTTCGAATAGTTCCGGTTCGCGCAGGCAAATACGGAACACCTCTTTTTTTTGTTCCAATTGCTGCAAAAGGGCCGTGGCGAAATGAAGAAGATCTTCATACAGGTCGCCTTCCGCCTTGGCGATCATGTTTTCCGGTGCGGGCGCCTGCTGCTCAATCATTGCTTTCATTAGTCCTTGTTTGTTTTTAAAATTACGGAAAATCGTTGCTTCGCTTACATTCGCTTTTTCTGCGATTTCCTTTGTTGTCGCGGCGCGGTATCCTTTTTGGATAATAAGATTCATCGCAGCGTCAAGAATTCTCTTGTTCGTCGTTCTCAACATGTTTCACCTCGCGAAAATACTGGCAGGACAAGTATACACCCGCCCTGCCCGTCAATAAAGAGGGAAACCTAGCATGAAGCGCGTTTGACAATCGTAATCTTGCCGTTTGTGCCGTCTACCGAGACGATATCTCCGTCGTTGAGCCTGTCAGTCGCGGCGCGAGTGCCGAGAACGGCGGGAAGCCCGTATTCTCTAGCTATGATGGCCGCGTGTGACAGGATGCCGCCCGTGTCCGTAATGACGGCTTTTGCGTCTTGAAACAGACTGGTCCAAAGCGGTGTCGTCATTTTGCAGACAAGCACATCTCCTGATGAAAAAAGGGAAAATTCACTTGCGTCACGAATGACTTTCACAGGGCCGCTTGCGATTCCGCTTGAAGCCGCAAGTCCGTATATATGATGTTCAGTGTTTTTTTCATCTTCTGTGATGGAACCGGTAATCTGCTCAGCCGCTTGCAGCTGTTCTGGAGTCGGAGTGCCGAGATAAGCGGGCGCTTCAAGAAGCTGATATTGCTGGAACAGCTGTTTACGTTCAGCCGCTTTTTCCTGCATCGGAACAGGCGACGCCAGCGCTTTCTCGACTTCATCGCTGTATAAGTACCACATATCCTCCCGGTCATCGATCACGCCTTGTTTTTCAAGCAGCTCGCCGATTTTCAAGAGGCAAAGGCGCGCTTTGGCGTCCAGCATCGCATCAATATAAAAATGGTGATCATCTTTGATGACGGAGGAAGACAGCGTCCACTGATAATAGCGGTCAAACTTCTCCCGGAAGCCGTCATCTTCGATTTTCTCCATGAAGGCGGCGTAAAGCTGTTTTCGTTTTTCTATCGTTTTATGAAACTCACTGTCAAAATCGTAGCCGTTCCGGACATAGTTCTGAATGTTAGCCAAAGCGAAATAAGGATTTTCCGCCCATGTTTCTTCGAGCAGGTCGTGGCTTTTCACGGATCTCCAGCCGTATTCCTGTAAAAATTCACCGACTTGTTCAAGAAAGCGCTTTCCTTCATTTGATTGCAGAAGCGTCTGATGAAGCTCATCGGCAGGAGAAACCGTAAAAACACGCCGCAGCTCAGGACTGTCTTTTACTTGTCCGGAAAGCAGCCAAAGCTGTCTGTCTGTTTCTAATGATTTATTCATGACACCCGCCAGCATTTCGTACAAGAGGGAGGTGTTTTCTTTCTCAATCTGTCCGTACATCGATTCCAGCATCATGTTTAACGCAACCTGCGGAAAGACAATGTTGAAATGTTCTTCGTATCCTTTCAAATAGAAGTCTTGCAGGTTTCGGAACGCATCGAGGGCAGTCTCCCGTGTATGGTTTGTATGCGCCAGTTCGTCCAGCTTTTGATAAAAAGGCAGAAAGGTTTCCTGAATAATATCGTACATGCGGTCAGCCAAGATGGGAAATAGCGCTTCTAACTGTTCTGCGGGCAGCTTGTCGTCCGTCTTATGCTGTCTGGAAAAAACACGGCCTTGATGAAGCTTGACACGCTCGATTTCGATGCCCATTACTGGGAATGTCTTTGTGCTCTCTTTGAGGCCGTATTCTAAAGCCGGCACAATGAGCGAGGCGAATAACGGGCTCACGGGGCCTTCTATATTGGACTCCATATTAAGCCAAAAATCTTTCTGATCCCGGGGCGTCATGATAAATTCCCGTTCTTCGTCCGCCGCTTTCTGATCCTGCACGATCGTTGTAATCGGTCTGGCCTGAAGCAGATACAGCTTATTTTCGGCAAATCCGAATTCAAGATCCACGGGATAACCGTACAGTTCTTCTGTCTTGATCGTCAGCATGGCAAGCTCTTTGATATTCTCATCATCAAGGCAGAAGCGGTTTCTCATGTCAGCGGACGTCTCTTTTTCCGTCACGCCTTCCTCTTGAGAAACGATATATATTTCTTTTAAGCCGATTTCTTTGTCAATCTGAAATGTGCCTTTATTGACGATAAATGTGTCGGGCGTCACGCTGCCGGAAACGATTGCTTCTCCGAGGCCGTAGCTCGCGCTGATCATCAGTTCTCCGTCATCGTGTGTGACCGGGTTGCGGCTGAAAATGACCCCCGAAACCTCAGAATTGATCAGCCCTTGCACGACAACACCCATTAACGGCTCTGCGGTATCGTTGTTCATTTTCTCTTTATAGCCGCTGACCCGCGCCGAGAAGAAGGAAGCCCAGCATTCTTTCACTTTTCCTAGAAACTCTTCTTCTGTTTTGATATTTAAATAGGTTTCGTACTGGCCCGCGAAAGAAGCGCCTTCAAGATCTTCGGACACGGATGAGGAACGTACGGCGACAGAGGCGTATGATTCTCTCAATTCATAAAATGACGCGGCCAGCTCATCTCGGAGCTCTTTTGAAAACGTGCCGTTCATAATGGCGCGCTCCATATGTGCGTCTGCTGCTTGAAGCCGGTTGTCTTCTATAAAACGTGTCAGAGCGTTCGTCTGAATGACAAAACCGTCGGGAACGGGCAGGCCGTTTTTCGTCAGTTTAATCAGGTTCATTCCTTTTGCTCCCGCTGAGCGGCTTGATTCTTCCGCTTTTTGAAATCGTACTGAATACATGAGTGATGCCCCCTTTTTTCTTCATCCAAGAAAATGATAGTGAACACTATCATTACATTGTAAAGAGGGAGGAAGAAACTGTCAAAGACACAAAGACCTAATCGTTCTCCGCCTTTCGGCTGAAGAAAGGCAATTTGATTCATTTTGTTAACGGTTCAATGGATTTACTTTTACATTTTTTCTGACAGATGATTGAAGAATGGTGAAAAAGGGTATTGTGATAGCAGGGGAACGATTGTCCGATTCTTCATTTTTTACTATAATCAGATGAGATGAAGAATTCCCGAGGAGGGTTTTTGTGATTACAAAAGCCGTTTTTGCATTATGTTTCCCTTTTATGCTGGTCGTCCTTTTTACGAGGGTCACTTTTAACCACTATGTGGCGATCGCTCTCACAGCCGCGCTGCTTTTCGCATCCTATTTAAAAGGCTACACCGAAACGTATTTTATCGTTGGATTGGATGTCGTCTCTCTGGTAGCCGGCGGGCTGTACATGGCTAAAAAAGAAGCAGACAAAAAGAAAGACAATGCCTGACATGGTGAATATGAAATAGAATGCCTGCTTTTACGCCATAAAAGCAGGTTTTTTATACAAAAATTTACTTGGTAAAAATAAACCATCGAACTTTAGTTCGTATTTTTAGTGATTTTGCCCGTCATTGTGTTACTATATCAATAGGAAGATTTCGTAAAGAAACGGAGGCTTTTTTGTGAAAGATCGTTTTGAGTTAGTCTCGAAATATCAGCCCCAGGGAGATCAGCCGCAAGCGATTGAGAAGCTTGTCAAAGGCATACAGGAAGGCAGAAAACACCAGACTCTCCTGGGCGCGACAGGGACGGGCAAAACCTTTACCGTGTCCAATTTGATTAAAGAAGTCAACAAGCCGACACTGGTCATTGCCCATAACAAAACCCTTGCCGGACAGCTGTACAGCGAGTTTAAGGAGTTTTTTCCGAACAACGCTGTCGAATACTTTGTCAGCTACTACGATTACTATCAGCCGGAGGCGTATGTGCCTCAGACGGATACATTTATAGAGAAAGACGCAAGCATTAACGATGAAATTGATAAACTGAGACACTCCGCCACATCCTCTCTGTTTGAACGGAGAGATGTCATTATTATCGCGAGTGTATCATGCATATACGGTCTCGGTTCGCCTGAAGAATACCGGGAAATGGTCGTGTCGCTCAGACCGGAAATGGAGATTGAGCGAAATGAGCTGCTGAGAAAGCTTGTGGATATCCAGTATGCCCGCAATGATATCGACTTTCAGCGGGGGACGTTCCGCGTGCGCGGAGACGTTGTGGAAATCTTCCCGGCTTCCCGTGACGAACATTGTATCAGAGTGGAATTTTTCGGTGATGAAATTGAGCGGATCAGAGAGGTTGACGCTTTGACCGGAGAAATTCTCGGCGACCGCGATCATGTCGCGATTTTCCCGGCTTCCCACTTCGTCACACGGGCGGAAAAGATGGAAAAAGCGATTCTGAATATTGAACAGGAGCTTGAGGAGCGCTTAAAAGTCATGCGCGAAAACGGCAAGCTTCTGGAAGCCCAGCGCCTTGAGCAGCGTACGAGATATGATCTTGAAATGATGCGGGAAATGGGTTTCTGCTCGGGGATCGAGAACTATTCAAGACACTTGACGCTCCGTCCTCCGGGCTCCACGCCGTATACGCTGCTTGATTATTTTCCGGATGATTTTATGATTGTCGTTGATGAATCACACGTGACGATTCCGCAGGTGCGCGGCATGTTCAACGGTGACCAGGCAAGAAAACAGGTGCTTGTCGATCACGGGTTCCGCCTGCCGTCAGCGCTTGACAACCGTCCGCTTCGATTCGAGGAATTTGAAAAGCACATGCACAATATCGTGTACGTCTCTGCTACCCCGGGACCGTATGAAATTGAGCATACGCCGGAAATGATCGAGCAGATCATCAGGCCGACGGGACTTCTCGATCCTCTCATTGATGTCCGTCCGATCGAAGGGCAGATTGATGATCTGATCGGTGAGATTCAGGCGAGGATTGAACGTAATGAACGCGTGCTCGTGACGACTTTAACAAAAAAAATGTCAGAGGACCTGACCGATTATCTGAAGGAAATCGGTATCAAGGTCAATTATCTTCATTCAGAGATTAAGACGCTTGAACGGATTGAAATCATCCGTGACCTCCGCCTCGGGAAACATGATGTGTTAATCGGCATCAACCTGCTGAGGGAAGGGCTTGATATTCCGGAAGTGTCACTTGTCGCCATTCTGGATGCGGATAAAGAAGGCTTCCTTCGTTCCGAGCGGTCGCTGATTCAGACGATCGGACGGGCGGCCCGGAACGCAGAGGGACGCGTCATCATGTATGCCGATAAAATCACGCATTCGATGGAAATTGCGATTAATGAAACGAAGCGCCGGCGGGAACAGCAGGAGCGCTTTAACGAAATCCACGGCATTACGCCGCAAACGATCAATAAGGAAATCCGCGATGTGATCCGCGCGACGCAGGCCGCTGAGGATAAAGAAGAATATAAAACAAAAGCCGCTCCTAAGCTGGCGAAGATGACGAAGAAAGAACGCCAGAAAGTCGTTGAGCAAATGGAGCACGAAATGAAAGAAGCGGCCAGAGCGCTTGATTTCGAACGGGCGGCAGAGCTTCGTGATTTACTGTTAGAGCTAAAAGCGGAAGGATGATGAACACATGGCAATTGACCGGATTGAGGTGAAAGGGGCAAGGGCGCATAATTTAAAAAACATTGATGTAACGATTCCGCGGGATCAGCTCGTCGTCGTGACGGGTCTGTCCGGATCGGGGAAATCATCCCTTGCTTTTGACACCATTTACGCGGAAGGACAGAGGCGGTATGTTGAATCGCTTTCCGCCTATGCGCGCCAATTTTTAGGGCAGATGGATAAGCCGGACGTTGATGCGATTGAAGGGCTTTCTCCGGCCATCAGCATTGACCAGAAAACGACAAGCCGCAATCCGCGGTCAACCGTCGGAACGGTAACGGAGATTTATGATTATCTGCGGCTGTTATACGCGAGAGTCGGGAAGCCGCACTGCCCGGAGCACGGGATCGAAATTACGTCTCAAACGATTGAACAGATGGTTGACCGGATTCTTGAATATCCGGAGCGGACGAAGCTTCAAGTGCTTGCGCCGATTATCTCCGGCAGAAAAGGCGCCCATGTCAAAGTGCTTGACCAAATCAGAAAGCAAGGTTACGTAAGAGTCCGGATTGACGGAGAAATGGCCGAGCTTTCCGACGAGATCGAACTTGAAAAAAATAAAAAGCATTCCATTGAAGTAGTCATTGACCGGATTGTCGTCAAGGAAGGTGTTGCCGCCCGGCTTTCCGACTCACTGGAAACCGCGCTCCGCTTAGGAGAAGGCCGAGTCATGATTGATGTCATCGGCCAGGAAGAGCTGATGTTCAGCGAGCATCACGCCTGTCCGATGTGCGGTTTTTCAATCGGTGAGCTTGAGCCCCGGCTGTTTTCGTTTAACAGCCCGTTCGGCGCCTGTCCGACTTGCGACGGTCTTGGCTTGAAGCTGGAAGTGGACCCTGAACTCGTCATTCCAAATCCTGAACTGTCATTAAAGGAACACGCCATCGCGCCGTGGACGCCGATCAGTTCACAATATTATCCGCAGCTGCTTCAGGCGGTCTGCACTCATTACGGCATTGATATGGAGACTCCGGTCAAAGACCTGCCGAATCATCAGCTTGATAAAGTGCTTTATGGCAGCGGCAATGAACGGATCTACTTTAAATACGAGAATGATTTCGGGCAAGTGCGGGAAAATGAAATTGAGTTTGAAGGTGTGCTGCGCAATATTGAGAGACGGTATAAAGAGACAAGCTCCGATTATATCCGTGAACAGATGGAGCAGTACATGTCACAGAAGCCGTGCCCGACGTGCAAAGGCTACCGGCTGAAGAAAGAAGCGCTGGCCGTTTTGGTCAACGGACGCCACATCGGAACCATTACCGAGCTTTCCGTCGGCGATGCGCTGGAATTTTTCAAAAACCTGACGCTGTCTGAGAAAGATATGCAGATTGCCGATTTAATTTTAAGAGAAATTGTGGAGCGGCTCAGTTTCTTAGATAAAGTCGGTCTAGATTATCTGACGCTTAGCCGGGCGGCAGGGACGCTGTCAGGCGGAGAAGCCCAGCGTATCAGGCTTGCGACGCAGATCGGCTCCCGTTTGTCAGGCGTCCTGTACATTTTGGATGAGCCGTCCATCGGCCTTCACCAGCGTGACAATGACCGTCTGATCAGCGCGCTGAAAAACATGAGAGATCTCGGGAATACACTGATCGTCGTTGAGCATGATGAAGATACGATGATGGCTGCCGATTATTTGATAGACATCGGCCCCGGCGCCGGCATTCACGGCGGCCGTGTCATATCCGCGGGCACGCCTGAAGAGGTGATGAATGATGCGGACTCTCTGACCGGACGTTATTTATCAGGGGCTCAATTCATCCCGATGCCTCCGGAGAGAAGAAAGCCTGACGGCCGATTCATTGAAATTAAAGGCGCTTCAGAAAACAACCTGAAAAAAGCGAACGCCAAATTCCCGCTCGGCACTTTTACGGCGGTGACAGGTGTGTCCGGTTCCGGAAAAAGCACGCTTGTGAACGAAATTCTGCATAAGGCGCTTGCGCAAAAACTTCATAAAGCCAAAGCGAAACCGGGAAGCCATAAAGAGATCAAAGGCCTCGATCATCTTGATAAGGTGATCGACATCGATCAGGCGCCGATCGGCCGGACACCGAGATCAAATCCGGCAACTTACACAGGCGTATTTGATGATATCCGCGATGTGTTCGCGCAGACAAATGAAGCGAAGGTGCGCGGCTACAAAAAAGGCCGATTCAGCTTTAATGTAAAAGGCGGGCGCTGTGAAGCCTGCCGCGGCGACGGCATCATCAAAATTGAGATGCACTTTCTTCCCGACGTGTACGTCCCGTGCGAAGTGTGCCACGGCAAACGTTACAACCGGGAGACGCTTGAGGTCACATACAAAGGAAAAAGCATTTCTGACGTTCTGGATATGACGGTGGAAGATGCTCTGTCTTTCTTTGAAAATATCCCGAAAATCAAACGCAAGCTTCAAACGCTTGCCGATGTCGGACTCGGGTATGTGACGCTCGGCCAGCCGGCGACGACGCTGTCAGGCGGAGAAGCGCAGCGCGTGAAGCTTGCTTCCGAACTGCATAAGCGCTCCACCGGACGGACGCTGTATATTTTGGACGAACCGACGACAGGCCTCCACGTCGATGATATCGCACGGCTTTTGGTCGTGCTTCAAAGACTCGTTGATAACGGGGATACCGTTTTGGTCATTGAACACAATCTCGATATCATAAAAACGGCGGACTACATCGTAGATCTGGGACCTGAAGGCGGCGCGGGCGGCGGCACGATCGTAGCCTCCGGGACACCTGAAGAAGTTGTTGAAGTGAAGGAATCATATACGGGCCGCTATCTGAAACCGGTAATGGAACGTGATAAAAAACGGATGAAAACATTGCTGGCCGAAAAAGAAACGGCAGCCACGTAATAGATCAATAAAAACAGCCCAAAACGTATCGGTTTTGGGCTGTTTTGTTACAGGCTTTTTTTCTGTCGGGGAAGCTGTTTGCTTAAATGCATCAAGTCCTGCAGAATATGGGTGCTGCTGCTGTCCAGCAGCACTTTTATATATTGAATATCATGGGAAATGGGAAGTGGGGCTGCCTTGATCTGTTCCAATTCAGCCAGCATTTCACTGTTCATTCTTTTCTGTTCGCGAATTAATTTTCGCAGACTTTCTTCCGTCACTTGGTCGTTTCCGGGATCTTTCTCCATTGTATGTCCTCCTTGCATACGGTCAGGCTTTGTTACATATTGTAATGGGTTCGGGGAAAAGATTCTATAGTGAGATCCCGGAAATCCAAAATTATGTATAACGAAGCATGTCCTTAGCATGAAAATGAAACCCGCCCATTCGTCATACGTATGTATAAGGAATGGTTTTTTACATGACAGCACAGGGAGTGTTTTTATTGAATCGAAACCAAGCGATTATCGCATCAATCTGTTATTTCAGCGTGTTTCTCGCGCCGCTCATTCTTCCGATTGTGGCTTACTTTGTCGTTGATGAAAAAGAGACGAAGCGGCATGCCATGCGCGCCCTGATTTCTCACATCATTCCGTTTGCGGGATTGTTGATTGTGATCGCCGGCGTTGTCGGCGGAGTGATTACGGCTCAGGGGGAGAGTATGGTTCCGTTTTTTGTTATGATAACAGGAGCTGCTGTTTATTTTCTGATCCTCATCGCAATGGTCATTTGGAATATCGTGCAGGGAATTAAGGTATTACGCCAGGTGTAAGAAAAGTCGGGGGAGGAGTTTTGTATGAAGCAGGAAAAAGAACGGATTTTAAAGCTTGTGGAAGAAGGCAGGCTGACGGCGCAGGAAGCTCTGACGCTCATTGAAAAACTTGATCACGAATATAAAGAAAAAGAAGAACAGATCACCGCATTATCAACAGAGGTCCAGGAACCCGCGGAAGATTTCGAAAGCGGGACAAAAGGAAGCCAAAAACCCTCGATCGGGGCTAAGCTGTTCGATTGGATTGATTCGGCCGTCAAAAAAGTGAAGGAAGCGGATCTCGATCTGAATTTCGGCCATGCACACGAAGTCCAGCATATTTTTCAATTTAAAGACAGTGAGTTCTCGGCCATTGATATGCAGATCGCAAACGGCAGCGTCAATATCGTGCCTTGGGCGGATGAAGATATCAGAGCCGAATGCCAGGCGAAAGTGTACCGGGCGGACAGTCAGGAGGCGGCACGCACCGCATTTCTTCAGCACATTGAATGTGAAGTGAAGGGCAATAAGTTTTTTGTCCGCACAGAAAAGAAAACGATGAAAACCAATGTGACGCTTTATGTTCCTCAGAAAGAGTACGATAAGATAAGAGTGAAGCTGTTTAACGGACCGATCAGAGGGGAACATTTACATGTAAAAGAATTCTCAGCGAAAACGACAAACGGCGTTCTGTCATTCTCTCATTTGACGGCTGAGAAAGCGTCGGCGGAAACGGCTAACGGACAAATCAAGCTGGCCGGACACCAATGCGGCACGATTGAAGCGGAAACGATTAACGGCTTGATTGATTTGCGCGGATCGAGTGAATCCATTGACGTCCAAAGTTTTAACGGCAATATCATGCTTACCGTGACTGCGCCGCATTGCCGCTCCATCTACACGAAAACGACTACCGGAAACGTGGAAATCGCCCTGCCTGATGACGCGGCGGTGAAAGCGGAGCTGAAAAGCAATCTCGGCTCTCTCAGCCATGAGCTGATTGATGCGGAGATTTTAAAGGAAAAGAATGATACCATTCAAAAAGAACTGATGCTGGCATCAAATCAAGGCCATGATCAGCATCTCTCGATTTTCTCAGAATCGTTAACAGGGGCCATTAAGCTCAAGCATACTCAGAGGTGATTTGGATGAAAAGACTTTACCGTTCAGAAAAAAACCGTAAAATCGCCGGTGTCGTCGGCGGGTTGGCGGAGTACATCAATATGGATGCATCGCTTTTGCGCATCATAACCGTTGTATTAGCGCTTGTCACGAGCGGAATCGTGCCGATTGTATATATTATCTGGTGTTTTGTTGTACCTTTAGAAGGAGATTTGAAATAAATGATCAAATGGGCAGTCAGCATTTTAGTAAATGCTTTATTATTAATCGTTATTGCGGGATATTTTGATTCCGTTCATATCAGCAGTATCGGCGCGGCTGTCATCGCAAGTGTGATTCTTTCTGTGTTAAATGTGCTGATCAAGCCGATCATCATTATATTGACATTGCCCGTCACGGTTGTAACCCTCGGCCTCTTTCTGTTTGTCATCAACGCCATCACGCTGATGATGACCGCTGCCTTGATGGGAGACAGCTTTCAGATTGACGGGTTCGGCACCGCCATTTGGGCATCCGTCGTGCTGTCCGTTTTCCACTTGCTGATTCAAAAAGGCATATTGGAGCCGCTTAGAAAAAGATAAAAAAAGAAGCTGTCCCCAAGGGGGGCAGCTTTTTTATGTGCGGTACATAAGCGGCCGCCTCCTGACGCAACATAATGCATAGGGAGGTAATGAGATGAAACTTGTGATGACGCTCTTTTTTCTGATTGGTTTGCTTTGTGTGAGTCCTTCTGCGGATGCGGCGCGCAAAGAATCGGCAATCCCCGTGAATCAGCAGGAATTCGGACAGCCGCCTCATTACATACCGCTTCTGGAGAATCCTCCCCAAATAGAAGTAAAGGCGGAAATGAAAAGAAACCTGTTCATACAGGCTCATGTAAAGAATGCCGACTATCAAGCATTTTCGGCGTTTCTTTTTTATAAACAAAGTAATGAGCTGGGATTTAAGATGGTGCCGATGGAGCCCGCTCCAGGTTCAATCCAGCTGTTTACGGCACAGGTTTCAAAACGGGATATCTGGAATGGAGAATTGGAATATTACCTCGTTTTCACCAATGGCAGACAGAGGGCGGAATCGGAGAAAAAGCGGCTGAAGCTTGACGGCTATCAAGCCGATTTGAATCATATTCCCGAGCTGATGATTACGGAACTTGCCGTTGATACGAAAAATGAAGACGGCGCGGATGCCTATGAATTTATCGAGGTGTATAACACGACGGACAGACCCATCCATTTTAAGGATTATCACATCCGCTACCGCTATCCGAAGGAAGGGCCGGAGTCAGATATGATATGGAGGCCGAAAGAAGATACGGTCATTCCGTCAGGCGGCGCTTATGTGTTTTGGCTGAGACGCGCCGCATCAGAACTGACGATAGATGATTTCAACCGCTACTACGGAACACAGCTGAAGGAGGGAAAACATCTCGCCGTCATCGAGGGGACGGACGGAATGTCCAACGACCGGCCGAGGACGGTGGTGCTGTCGGCAAATACCGGAAAAACCATCGCCTCAGCGCACTATCGAAAACACGCGTTCCGCCGGCTGACTTCTTTGCTTTATAAATATCCGCTGAACGGAACGGGAGAATTGCTGAAGATTTCCACGAGCGAACATAAGCCGTCACCGGGATTCGTTTTTCAGGCGCAGATTCCGCAGCAGAAAAGGGTGATCAAACCGGACAAGGAAAAACCGGTCATTGAAGACCTTACAGACAGAAAGCCGGTCCGGCCCGCTGAAAGCATCGAATTAAAGGCTGACATACGGGACAAAAACCTTGTCAAAACAGCCGCGTTTTATTACAGAACCAATGAGAAAAAACCATTTAAACGAATTCTGGCTGAAAAAGACCGCAACGACAGGTTATATCGTCACATTCTTTATTCCCCGGAACTGCTCGGCCAGGATCAGCTTGAGTATTACATCGCAGCCGGTGACGGAGAAAATGAAGCAAAAACGCCCGTCAAGATGATTGACATTAAACAGACGAGCAAATCACACGGACTCAGGATGAACATTGAACCCGAAGATACGATATCCGGCACCTATCTCCTCAAAGCGACATCCGACGTCAGCGCTGATAAGATCAAGCTGTGGATTGACGGCAAGCTGCAGGAGACCCGGCCTGCGCTGGAAAAAGAAGTTTACTTCGCTTTCGATGCCCGGAAAACGAATCTTTATTTCCAAAACACCGTCATGATGGAAAACGAGGTGCTGCACATTTTTGACGATCCGGCACACCGCTACAGAACGTACTCGGTGCTGCTGCCGGAACGTCTGCTGCAAAAAGGGGGCAAAACACAGAAAGTCTCCATCCGTTCGGGCTCCAAGGTTTCTCCGTATGACACAGGGGAGAATCGGGATGATTTTATCGTGAAAAATGCCCGCCTGGTGCTTTCAGACGGAACGGTGATCAAAAACGGGGAGCGGGATCCGGCTGAGCAGCTGTTTATCGGTGACGGCAAGCGGGCGAATCAGCGCATGACCTTCTCATTCAGCCTGCCGGATCATTTGTTTACGTCGCGGCTTCTGCCATGGAATACGGTGAAGCTTTCTGAAGGGCATCACCACATTTTTGTGAGCGACGGTGAAGAGCAGCTCAGTCAGTCTGTGCTGGTGGACAATACGGGGCCGAAGATTGTTCCGGGAATCAAAGAAGGCGCGACACTGAAAGGTAACTTTGAGCTGAAAGCGGACATCCGTGATAAATGGAGCAAAGTAGAAGAAGTGAAAGCGTTTTTGGACGGAGAAAGCATCACGCTCCCGCATCATACGTCATCAGCCGATCTTAAGCCCGGAAAGCACACCCTTACCATCACTGCGGCAGACCTTGCGGGAAATGAAACAACATCCGTCCGCACCTTCCACATCAAACGGGAGGAGCCGAATCAGCCGGAGTTTACCGGCCAAAAAACCGGCGCCCATAAAGCGAAGCTGTCCGTCCGGGTAAAAGATCCGACGAAGGATGAAATGAATTTATCATTTTACCGGGGCTTCCGTTATACCGCGCGGAATCCGGGCAGCGTGAAAGTGTATCAGCACGCCTCATTGACAGAACCGCCGAGAGGCATGAAAGAAAATGAAATGCCGTTTACACTGCCGGAAATGAACCGCATCTCGGCAAATGACGGAAAAACCGTCTCGACGGAAAACATGGAGCGTTTCCCTTATCACCGGTTTGAAGTGTCCGTTGACCCGTCTATTGACGAAACGGATCTGGCCGAGGCGGTCTGGAAAGGAAGCTCTCTGCCCGGCCGGAAGGTAACCATGTATATTTGGAATTACCGGACAAGCCGCTGGCAGGAGGCGGACAGCGTCCTTGCCAAAAATAAAAAGCCGTTTACGTTAAAAGCCGCCGTGTCCGCAGCCGATGCGGTGAAGAACTCAAAAATGAATGTCATCGTGCAGGATCAAATACCGGCGAAAGGCAATTACTCATTTGTCTGGATGTCGGATACACAGTATTACGCACAAGGTCACCCGAACATTTTTGACAAAATGACGGAGTGGATCAAAGAAAATAAGGAAAAGCACAATATTAAATATGTCTTTCATACCGGTGATATTGTCGATGATTCGATGGTTATGAAACAGTGGAAAAACGCCGATCACTCCATGCGGACACTCGACAAGGCGGGGATTCCGTACGGAGTGCTTGCCGGAAATCATGACGTCGGCCATAAAGACGGCACATACCGAACCTTCGGGGATTTCTTCGGGAGCCGCCGTTTTGAAAAGAAAATGCATTATGGCGGGTCATACAAAAATAACCGCGGGCATTATGATCTGCTGTCGGCAAGCGGGAACGATTTTATTATGATTTATATGGGCTGGGGCATTACGGATCAAGAGATTGACTGGATCAATCAAGTGCTAAAGCGGTATCCGGACCGAACCGCCATATTATGCTTTCATGAGTATTTGCTTGTAAGCGGAAACCGAAGCCCGATCGGGGAGACGATCTATCAAAAAGTCGTCAAGCCGAATCGCAATGTGGCGATGGTATTAAGCGGCCATTACCATAATGCCATGAAAAAAACCGATGCCCTTGACGATGACGGAGACGGAAAACCGGACCGCCTCGTTCATCAAATTCTGACCGATTATCAGGACGGCCCTGAAGGGGGGCAAGGCTATATGCGCATTATGCAATTCGATCAGGCCGCCAATCAGGTTCACATGTTCTCCTACTCGCCGTATACGGATGACATCAATTACTATGACACCGATCTGTTCGCGGATAAAGATGAATTCTCGGCTGAAATGGATTTACAGCCGAAAATGAAAAAGGTAGCGACCGATTATTTTGAATGCAACGTCTATACGAATGAACTGCTCGGTCATAAAAAACACGTGAAAAGCGGAAAAACCGCGCATTGGGTCTGGGACGGCCTGCAGCCAGATTCCGTTTATTACTGGTACACCGTCGTCAAGGATCCGTACAACGGAAAAACAATATCGCCGATCTGGATGTTCAAAACGGGAAAAACGCCGTATCACCCGGCTCCGGATCAATTTGATTTTAAGCATGCTTCCAGCCCATAATGCGAATACCGCCTGCTGATTGCTCAGAACAAAATCTGACGGTCAGCAGGATTTTTTCTGTAACGCGAATGGCGGCGCACAACGGTGATAAGTGTTTTTGACTTTTTTATGTCCCTTTTCTATACTTAAAACCGATTGGTTTTCTTAATATGCAGGAGGAAACATAATGAACAGCAAAACCGGGACAAAAGAAAGAATTATTCAAGCCTCTGCATACCTTTTTCAAATTCAGGGATACCATGCGACAGGTTTGAATCAAATCATAAAAGAGAGCGGAGCGCCCAGAGGGTCTGTATATCATCACTTTCCGAACGGAAAAGAAGAACTCGCCATTGCAGCGATCAAACATACGGGAAGGTGCGTTGAAAAGCAAATACAGAATAGTATGACTCAATTCGCGGATCCTGTCGAAGCCATTCAGCACTTTATTCATGTAACGGCTGAACAGTTTAATGATCCGCAGAATATTGAGGGAGTGCCGGTTGGTTTGTTAGCGGGTGAGACAGCTCTGATAAATGAAACGTTAAGATGCACATGTGTTGAGGTGTTTAAACAGTGGACGGATGTGTTCGCGGAAAAATTTCTTCAGCACGGATTTGAGCAAGAGGAAGCGGAGAAGCTTGGAATGACAATCAACTCGATGATTGAAGGCGGGATTATGTTTTCACTGGCTCACAAAAACAAAGAACCGCTGCTGCTGATTTCAAAGCAGGTTCCATATCTTGTCCGAAACAGAGGGTAGCATTTTGTTACCCTTTTCTTTATAAAAATAGATACCAGAACCCCAGCCTCTCCGTTTTGACAGAGTCATAGAGAATTGATTTGAAAATGGCAGATCAAAAAAACATCTCCAACCCGAAACGGTTGGAGATGTTTCATTTCACCCTGTCCATATAATGCACGAATGTGTAGCGGTCGCCTCTGTATGCGGATTTGACGTGCTCAAAGGCAGTGCCGTCCTGCAGATAAGTGGTCCGCTTTATATAGAGGACGGGCGCGCCGGGCTGGATGCCGAGCAGTTCCGCTTCTTCTTCGGAAGCGGCACCCGGTTCAAGCTCTTGTTTGGCGCGTGAGATCGGCATCTGATTGTACGCTTCGATATGCTCATACATGGATGACTGAAAATGGGAGGCGTCCAGTTTTCCTGCCTTGTCAAACGGGATGTACGAGGCTTCAATCGCCATCGGGATATCATTCGCCAGCCGGACGCGGATGATTTTATGAAGCGTTGCCTGATGGCCGCATCCTAAAATAGAAGACAATTCTTCAGTCGCCTGAATCAGCTGGTATTCGGCAAGTCTGCTCCCCGGCTTCATGCCTCGGCTCCTCATATCTTCCGTAAAGCTTGTCAGCCCTTGGAGCGGCTGTTCCATCTTCAGTTTGCTGACGAACGTTCCCCGGCCTTTCTGCCTGTATAAAAATCCTTCATTCACCAAATTGGAAAGCGCCTGGCGCACCGTCATTCGGCTGATGCCGAATTGTTCAGCGTATTCCCGCTCCGACGGAAGCAGCGCATCCGCTTTCAGCTCGCCGTTTTTGATTTGTGTTTTCAACTGTTCCATAATCTGAAAATAAATCGGAACCGGAGATTGTTTATCAATCTGCATAGGTCAAATCCTTTCAATCGCCGCCCGCAGCCTCTTCATCAATCAAGACCGTCACATCCGGGTGTGCGTGCAGGGCAGAGGCGGGGAATGCTTCACTGACGCGTCCGTCCAGAAGCTGTTTCACCGCTTGGGCCTTGCTTTTTCCGGATGCCATGATCAAAATGCGTTTGCCGGACAAGATAGTCCCGATCCCCATTGTCACAGCTTTTTCAGGGACTTGATCGATTGACGGAAAGTACCGCGCATTCGCCTGTCTTGTCTCTTCATTCAGCTCAACGACATGGGTTCTGGATTCAAATGGCGTCCCGGGCTCATTAAAGCCGATATGGCCGTTGTGTCCGATGCCTAAAAGCTGAATATCCGCTCCGCCGAGTGTTTGAATTAATCGGTCATAGCGTTCGCATTCAGCATCAAGATCGTCTGCCCGTCCGTCAGGGAGAAAGTGGCGGTCCTTTCGGCTGTCGATATGTGCAAAAAAATGTGTATTCATATAATAATGATAGCTGTTTTTGTCCTCGGGAGAAAGTCCGGCGTATTCATCAAGATTGATCGTCGTGATATCCCGGAATGACAAACCTTCGGAGCGGTGCCTCCGCACAAGTTCTTTGTATACGCCTTCGGGGGTGCCTCCCGTCGCAAGGCCCAGGACGGCATCCGGCTTTTGTTTGACTGTTTCAGCGATAATCGCTGCGGCTTTTTCACTTAATTCTTCATAATGTCTGCATGTGATGATGTTCATGACCAATCAGCCTCCTTTGAAATATATGCGGTGTTTCCGCGGCAAATGGATGCCAGCACGCCGCACTGTCCGTCCGTCAGTATAACGTCGGCGTCTTTTCCTTCCGCAATGCTTCCTTTGCGGTCAAATATGCCGAGGCGGCGGGCTGCATTTGCCGACGTCATATTTGCTATATCCAGCCATGAACAGTTTGTAAACCTGCGCATGAGCGCTGCGCCTTCATTCATTTTTAAAATGGAACCGGCCAGCGTCCCGTCAGGAAGAAGCGCCGTGTTCCCGCGAACGGTGACTTTTTGTCCGCCGAATTCGTATTCTCCGTCCTTCAGCCCTTTTGCCCGCATGGAGTCTGTAATCATCACCAGGTTTTGGCTTCCTTTCGCCAAAAAGGCAAGCTTTACGGCTAAAGGATGGGAATGAATACCGTCAGTGATCAGCTCCGCCGTGATGCGGCCGCAGGCGAGAGCCGTACCGATGCCCCCCGGCTCACGGTGATGAAAGCAGCTCATGGCGTTGAAGAGATGCGTCATATGCAGCGCTCCGGCATCCGCCGCTTTTTCTAAAAGATCGGCTCCCGCGTTTGTATGTCCCATTGAGGGGATGATGTTCCGGTCTTTTAAATAACGGATCAGGCTGAAATCAGGATCTTCTTCCGGCGCAAGCGTCACAATTTTGATCAGCCCTCCAGAAAGATGTTCCCATTTCTGAAAGAGCCCGGTATCGGCCGGGGTAATCCATTGTTTCGGCTGTGCTCCCGCCTTTTCCGGAGAGACGAAAGGCCCTTCTAAATGAATCCCGATCAACTCAGCGCCTTTATGCGCCTGAGGTGAAGATGCCGTCCATTCTTTGGCGTTTTCGAGCGCTTTTTCAATATTTTCGTGCTGCTGTGTAATTGTTGTCGCTAAAAAAGAGGTTGTTCCTTCTTCGGGCAGCCGGGCGGCCATTGTATCAAGCGCCGCGAAATCGGCATCCATCGTATCCGCGCCGTATCCGCCGTGAATATGGATATCAATCATTCCGGGAAGCGCATACGTGCCCTCGGGCGCCTTCCATTCCTTCTCATACGTTTCTTGCGGTCTTGTTTTACCCGCGTAAGAAATGATGCCGTCTTTTATGCCGAGAAATCCGTTTTGGATGATTTCATCTTCTGTTACGATGTCCGCACCGCTGATTAACAAGCTTTCAGCCACTTTAAAACACGCCTTTCTGGTTAGTTGTTAGTTTTATTTTACTCCTTTTCAGACTAGTTATCTAGACCAGTTATCCCGGAATTGTATAAATCTGTTTTGGTTCAGACGGTAAAGTGATAAAATATAACTGTTCAAAGCTCGGAACATCCCAGAACAGGAGGAACATATCTTGGCAAAGGTTCGGACCAAAGACGTAATGGAGCAGTTCCATTTAGAATTGATCAGCGGAGAAGAAGGAATTAACCGCCCGATTACGATGAGTGATTTATCACGGCCCGGTATTGAAATCGCCGGTTATTTTACATATTACCCGAGAGAACGGGTGCAGCTTTTAGGAAAAACGGAGCTGTCATTTTTCGATCAGCTTCCTGAGGAAGATAAAAAACAGCGGATGGAATCGCTGTGCACCGATGTGACGCCGGCTATCATACTTTCCAGAGATATGCCGATTCCGCCGGAGCTTGTAGAAGCGTCCGAGAAAAACGGTGTGCCGGTGCTCAGATCGCCTCTGAAAACAACCAGACTGTCAAGCCGGCTGACGAATTTTCTTGAGAGCCGTCTCGCGCCGACAACCGCCATTCACGGCGTGCTCGTGGATATTTACGGCGTCGGTGTGCTCATTACGGGAAAAAGCGGCGTCGGTAAAAGTGAAACGGCGCTGGAGCTCGTCAAACGCGGCCATCGCCTCGTCGCGGATGACTGCGTCGAAATCCGGCAGGAGGATCAGGACACGCTCGTCGGGAATGCGCCTGATCTGATTGAGCATCTGCTCGAAATCAGGGGGCTCGGCATTATAAATGTCATGACGCTGTTCGGAGCGGGCGCCGTCAGAAGCAACAAAAGAATCACAATCGTCATGGACCTTGAGCTTTGGGAGCAAGGGAAACAATACGACCGTCTCGGGCTGGAAGAAGAAAAAATGAAAATCATTGATACGGAAATTACAAAACTGACCATTCCCGTCCGCCCGGGGCGAAATCTCGCCGTTATTATCGAAGTTGCCGCGATGAACTTCAGATTGAAGCGGATGGGCTTAAATGCCGCCGAGCAATTTACGAATAAGCTGGCGGATGTCATTGAGGACGGCGAACAAGACGAATAGGAGTTGGCAATGATATGAACGAAGCAGGTACACCAATCAATCCGATTGCCTTGCAGCTCGGGCCTTTATCCGTGCACTGGTACGGAATCATTATCGGTGCGGGTGCGTTATTAGGGCTTTGGATGGCCATGAGGGAGAGTGAAAAGCGGGGGCTGAAAAAGGACATTTTTATTGATCTTGTTCTTTTCGCCATTCCGATCGCAATCATTTGCGCGCGGGCATACTATGTGCTTTTCGAGTGGAGTTATTACTCGGAACACCCCGGGGAAATCATTAAAATTTGGAAAGGCGGCATCGCCATTCACGGCGGATTAATCGGCGCGATCGCAACAGGCATCGTCTTTTCAAAAGTAAGAGGCATTTCATTCTGGAAGCTCGCGGATATTGCCGCACCGAGTATTTTGCTCGGCCAAGCCATCGGACGCTGGGGGAACTTTATCAACCAGGAGGCTCACGGCGAAGCGGTCAGCCGTTCATTTTTGGAAAGTCTGCACCTCCCGGATTTCATCATTAATCAGATGTACATAGACGGACAATATTATCACCCGACTTTTCTGTATGAATCGCTGTGGAGCTTTGCGGGAGTCGTGATTCTGCTTCTGCTCCGCCGCGTGAACCTGCGCAGGGGCGATCTGTTTTTGACGTATATTATCTGGTATTCGATCGGCAGATACTTTATTGAGGGAATGCGGACGGACAGCCTGATGCTCACGAGCCAGCTTCGGATCGCGCAGGTTATTTCCATTGTGCTGATTGTTCTTGCGATTATTTTAATGATTTTCAGACGTGTGAAAGGGTATGCCGAAAAGCGGTATGCGGATACAGACTGACGTCTGAAATCGGAAAGGACATAAGATGACTGATAAACGTTTAACCGCCATTTTATTCGATCTCGACGGCACGCTGGTTGACACGAATGAACTGATTATCGCTTCTTATCTTCATACGCTTGATCATTATTGCCCGGGGCAGTATAAACGGGAAGATGTGCTTCCGTTTATCGGCCCGCCTCTGTACGAAACGTTTTCAGGCATTAATGCCGAAAAGTGCGATGACATGATCAGCATGTACAGAGCATTCAACCATGAAAAGCACGATGAGCTCGTCACGGAGTACGAAACGGTTTATGAAACGCTTGATGAATTGAAAAAAGCGGGCTATCAGCTCGGTATTGTCACCACAAAGCTGAGGGATACAGTCAATATGGGATTGAAGCTGACAGGCATCGGGGCGTTTTTCGATACTGTCGTCACGCTTGATGATGTAAAGCACCCGAAGCCTGACCCCGAGCCTGTGAGGCTTGCGCTCAGCCGGCTGGGGTGCGATCCGTCGGAAGCCATGATGGTCGGTGACAATTATCACGATGTCATGGCGGGGAAAAACGCCGGCACGAAAACAGCCGGCGTCGCGTGGACGATTAAGGGCGCACAGGCGCTTTCCGCTTATGAACCCGATTATATGCTTGAGAAAATGAGTGATTTATTGCACATCACCGGAGTGAAGTAATCAGTGAGAAAAACAGACCGCCATCCGGTTTCAGGTGCAAATTCATTGTGGCATGTTTATCAGACGGTTCCCTTTCTGAAGGTGATGAAAAATTTCATCATCATTCAGATCGCAAGGTATACGCCGTTTCTAAGCGTGAAGAACTGGCTGTACCGCACCTTTTTGAAAATGAAGGTCGGAAAACAGACGTCATTCGCGCTGATGGTAATGCCGGATATCATGTTTCCCGAAAAAATCACTGTCGGAAAAAACAGCATCATTGGCTACAATACGACGATTTTGGCTCATGAATATTTAATACATGAGTACCGGACCGGTTTTGTCACAATCGGTGACGAGGTGATGATCGGGGCAAACACAACGATTCTGCCCGGCGTTACCATCGGGAACGGAGCCGTCGTATCGGCCGGCACGCTTGTACACAAAGATGTCCCGGCCGGGGCGTTTGTCGGAGGAAACCCGATGAAGCTGATTTATACGGACGAAGAAATGAAAAAACGAATGGGAAACCCCGCTGATTAACGTCAGCGGGGTTTTTTTAGGACTTGATCACAATGGCCTGGCTGCCCATCTGCTTCCAGGCTTTTTCGAATTCAGTCCGGTCAGTTTTTCTGTTTTTATAGCCATAAGGGTCATTGACGTATACATAATCGTGATCATAACCGGTGACGGCTACGCTGTGCATGCTGTACGTAATGTCGACTTTTCCGTTCGGCGTATTCCAAGTCTGCATATTATCAACCGGTTTGAAGGAAGTGGTGATAATCACCCAGACCGGCCGTCCTTTTTCAAGCTGCCGGTACACTGAAGAAATGTCTTTTCCCGTAAGGTCATATACTTTGTTTCCCGCGTACTTTTTGGCAAGTTTATCAATCGGCTCATGATAAACGCCTAAACCCGGGCCGTTCTCCATGTCTCCGGCGAATCCTTCGTTCGGATCTCCTTTCAGCCCGCTGCTGTATGTGAGCGGAACCGTATTGATTTGATCCGCCAATGTATTTTTTGATACATGATATCCGGCATTATTCAAAATCATAGCAAGGCTTGTTACCTCACAGCCATTGTACAGTCTGGGTGAATCCATCTGTCTGTACAGAACGACATTCAGTGGTGATGCGCTCCCTTTTAATGGTGTTTTCTCATCAGGCTCGTCAGACTGCTGATTGAAAAAATTCAAATGGATATCGTTTGTATAGATGTTGTACCCCAGATAGACAAGGACGGCTGTCAGAATCAGCACACATAATGTTCCAAGCGTCTTCATGATTACTCTCCCTTGTTTCTGATGAAGCTATTTAATGTATTATAGCATTTCTGTTCAACCTGATTGGATTGTTCCGATATGTTTACAGATTTATTCATGATTTAGTCATGATTATGGGAAAGAATAGGAGGACATTGGGCGTTGCAATCCGTTCTTTTATCTGCTAACATATTATCATATTAGCGAACTAAAGGATTCGGAATTTTTCTTCAGAAAAAGCGGGGGTGCTAAAGGGAATGTTTATGTTTGAGAAACCGCATGGCATGAGAGATACGCTGCCCGGTTTATACGAAGCAAAGAAGAAAGTCCGTTCCACACTAACGGATTTAATTGATAAATGGGGTTATCAGTTTATGGAGACACCGACTCTTGAATTCTATGAAACAGTGGGTGCCCAGTCAGCCATTGACGAACAGCAGCTGTTTAAGCTTCTCGATCAGGACGGAAAAACGCTTGTGCTTCGGCCTGACATGACCGGACCGATTGCCAGGGTGGCGGCGTCTAAGCTGCACAAAAACAATCATCCGCTCAGAGCGGGGTACGCGGCAAGCGTCTACCGCGCTCAGGAGCGGGAAGGCGGACGTCCGGCTGAATTCGAACAGGTCGGCGCGGAGCTGATCGGCGATGGATCAACAAGCGCGGATGCCGAGGTGATTGCGCTCGCGGCCGGCGCTTTGAAAAACGCGGGATTGCGCCAATTTAAAATCGCGATCGGCCATGCCGGGCTCGCAGATGAGCTGTTTGTCGAGGTTTTGGGAAATGCCGAGCGGGCGGATGTTCTGCGGCGCTTTCTCTTTGAAAAGAATTACGTGGGGTACAAAGAACATGTCAAGTCGCTTCCGCTTTCTTCAATAGACAAAAGCCGGCTGCTCGGACTTCTGGAATTGCGCGGCGGAAAAGAGATCTGCGCCAAAGCGGGGGAGATCATCGGCATCTCCGGGCAAAGCGTGATTCAGGAGCTGGGAGACCTGTGGGACATTCTTGAAGATTACGGGTGTGCCGAGCATATTCGCCTTGATCTGAACATGGTAAGCCATATGAGTTACTACACGGGGATTTTATTCGAAGTGTACGCGGCAAATGTCGGGTTTGTCATCGGAAGCGGCGGCCGTTATAACAATCTTCTCGGCCATTTCGGCAGCCCTGCTCCCGCCACGGGCTTCGGGCTCCGTATCGACAGGCTGATTGAAGCGCTCGGCATCCGGGGAGAAACAAGTGATGCGGACGCCGTTATTTTCAGCAAGGAGCAGCGGCCGCAGGCCATTTTATTCGCGGAGGAAGAAAGGGCAAGAGGCAGAAAAGTCGTCCTGCAGGATTTGGCGGGCATTGAAAATATCGATCATATGACAAAATCATTCGCAAACGTCACCTACTTTATCGGTGCCAGAAAGGAAGAGCAGAATGGGTAAGGTACTCACAATGGCTATGCCAAAAGGACGGATATTTGAGGAAGCGGCCGGATTGCTGAGGCAGGCCGGATACAGGCTGCCCGGGGAGTTTGAAGAATCGAGAAAATTGATCATCGACGTTCCGGAAGAAAATCTCCGCTTTATTCTGGCAAAGCCGATGGACGTCACGACATATGTCGAGCATGGCGTCGCTGATGCCGGTATCGCCGGAAAGGATGTCATGCTTGAAGAAGAGCGTGACGTATATGAGGTGCTCGATCTGAATATCAGCAAATGCCATCTCGCCGTTGCAGGGCTTCCGGGAGCGGATTGGAACGGAGTCGCTCCGAGGATTGCGACAAAATATCCGAATGTTGCGTCAAGTTATTTCAGAGAACAGGGCGAGCAGGTGGAAATCATTAAGCTGAACGGTTCCATTGAGTTGGCGCCTTTAATCGGGCTTGCTGACAGAATCGTGGATATCGTATCAACAGGGCGGACATTAAAGGAAAACGGTCTCGTAGAGTCGGAACATATTTGTGACATCACATCGCGTTTTATTGTCAACCCGGTCAGCTACCGCATGAAGGACGATGTAATCGACGAAATGGCGGCCAGGCTGGCAAGGGTTGTGGAAGGAGACACGGCAAAATGAAAATAACCGCAATAAAAAAAAGCGAGCGGTTTTCACTGAAGCGTTCTATTGACAGCGGAACCGAAGAGCAGCGAAAAACCGTCAGAGCGATTATTGAAGACGTCAGAAAAAACGGCGACAAAGCCGTTTTGGCCTATACAAAAACATTTGACGGGATCAGCCTGGACCAGATGGCGGTGAGCGGGGACGAAATCGCCGAGGCGTACCGTCTGCTTGATGATCAGCTGCTGGAAGTGATCAGGCAGGCAATTGCCAATATTAAAGAATATCACGAGCGCCAGCTGCAATCCTCTTGGTTTTACCACCGCAAAGACGGCACGATGCTCGGACAGAAAATAACGGCGCTCGATTCCGCGGGCGTATATGTGCCGGGCGGGACGGCCGCTTATCCGTCCTCCGTTTTAATGAATGTCATCCCCGCTCTTGCTGCGGGAGTGGAGCGGATCGTTCTCGTCAGCCCTCCGGGAAAAGACGGCCGCCTTTCGCCGGGCGTTCTGGTTGCGGCGTCTGAGCTCGGGATAAATGAAATTTACAAAGCGGGGGGCGCACAGGCGATTGCCGCGCTCGCTTACGGAACGGACACGATACAGCCTGTTGATAAGATTACGGGCCCCGGCAATATATTTGTGGCACTCGCGAAGCGCGAAGTCTTCGGTGATGTGGATATTGACATGATTGCCGGTCCCAGTGAAATCGTGGTCCTGGCAGACGATACGGCGGTGCCGCAAGAAGTCGCCGCTGACCTGCTTTCACAAGCCGAACACGATATGCTCAGCTCAAGCGTGCTTGTCACCGATTCAAGGAAGCTTGCCGAAGCGGTATCCGATGAGGTGGATAAACAGCTTCAGACGCTGCCGCGTAAAGAGATCGCCGAAGCGTCGATCATGGATCACGGGCGCATTTATATCTCGGAATCGATGGAGGATGCGATAGACACGGTGAACGCGCTGGCGCCCGAGCATTTAGAAATCATGACGCATTCGCCGGAGGCTTTGCTTGGAAGCATCAGACACGCGGGAGCGATTTTCTTAGGACGATACAGCGCTGAACCGGTGGGAGATTATTTTGCCGGACCGAATCACGTTCTGCCGACAAACGGCACGGCACGGTTTTCAAGCCCGCTGAATGTCACAGATTTTCAAAAGAAATCGAGCATCATCTCTTACAGCAGGAAGGCTTTTGAATCCCATGCGGACAGCATTGCCGCCTTCGCGAGACTGGAAGGGCTTGAAGCGCACGCAAAATCGATTGAAGCGAGAAACGGAGGAAGTGACCGATGAGAAAAGCGGAACGCGCCAGAAAAACAAATGAGACGGATATTAAGCTGGCTTTCGGGATAGACGGAGAAGGAAGAGCAGATATCAGCACGGATGTGCCGTTTATGACCCATATGCTTGATTTGTTTACAAAGCACGGGCAATTCAATTTAACCGTTGATGCAAAAGGCGATACGGAAATAGATGATCACCACACGACTGAAGATATCGGCATCTGCTTAGGGCAGGCTCTTTTGGAAGCGCTTGGTGATAAAAAAGGCATCAAACGGTACGGATCAGCGCTTGTGCCGATGGACGAAGCGCTCGCCCAAGTTGCCGTAGACCTGAGCAACCGGCCGCACCTTGAGATGCGCGCTGCATTTCCGCAAGCGAAAGTCGGCACGTTTGATACCGAGCTTGTACATGAATTTTTATGGAAACTGGCGCTCGAAGCGAGAATGAATCTGCACGTGATCGTTCATTACGGTACGAATACCCACCATATGATAGAAGCCGTGTTTAAGGCGCTTGGCAGAGCGCTGGATGAAGCGTCATCCATTGATCCGCGGGTTAAGGGTGTACCATCAACGAAAGGAATGCTGTAAATGATCGGTGTAATTGATTACGGAATGGGCAATTTATTCAGCGTGTCAAAGGCGCTGGAACGCGTCGGCGTCCCGTATCTCGTATCAGACCGGCCGGAAGAGCTGGAAAAAGCGGATGCTTTTATTCTTCCCGGTGTCGGATCGTTCAGTGACGCCATGGACAATTTACACAGCATGAAGCTTGATCGATTCATTCACCGCATGGTTGAGGAGGGGAAGCTGCTTCTCGGCATCTGCCTCGGCATGCAGCTTATTTTCGAAAAAAGCAGCGAAAACGGCACTGCAAAAGGACTTGGCTTATTAGCCGGAAAAGCAGTGAGACTAAAAGACAGGGACGCTGAAGGAAACAAGCTGAAGGTGCCGCATATGGGCTGGAATCGGCTGACGTTTCACCAAACGTCTCCTTTGCTTTCAAAAGCGGAAGAAGGCTTCGTTTACTTTGTCCATTCCTATTATATAGACGGGATGGAAGACGGAGATCTTCTGGCAAGTGCCGAGTACGGCGTTCGAGTACCCGCGGTCGTCGGGAAACGCAATGTCTTTGGGACGCAGTTTCACCCGGAAAAAAGCGGCTCGGCCGGAATGGCGATCCTAACACAATTTACAAAAATGGCAGCGGAACAGAAGGTGAAGAAATGAGCGCTTTTACATTATATCCGGCAATCGATATGAGAAACGGCAAATGCGTCCGGCTCATCCAAGGTGATTACGGCAAGGAAACAATATACGGAGACTCGCCTTTAGACATGGCGGCGCAATTTGCAAAAGAAGGTGCGGAATGGATTCATCTTGTGGATCTTGACGGCGCGAAAGCAGGCAAGAAAGTAAATGACCGGCATGTTCTTGACATCGTGCAGCAGCTTGATGTCAAAGTCGAGATCGGCGGCGGCATCCGTTCTGAAGCAGACGTGTACGGTTACTTATCACAAGGCGCCGATCGTGTCATTCTCGGCAGTTCGGCCGTTTCTGATCCGGCGTTTGTGAAAAGCATGCTGAAACAATACGGCGGGAAAATCGCCATCGGTCTCGATGCGAGGAACGGGTATGTCTCGACGGAAGGCTGGCTGGAAACATCCTCCGTAAGAGCGGCCGATCTGGGCCGTGAATTGGCTGTGGAAGGAGCGGAAACCTTCATTTTCACGGATATTGCAACTGACGGCATGCTGTCAGGACCGAACATTGAAAGCACCGTCCAGCTCGCAAAAGCAACGGGAAAAACCGTCATCGCTTCAGGCGGGGTCAGCTCAGTCGCTGATCTAAAAGCGCTGGCCCGCTACAAAGACGCCGGTGTATCGGGAGCGATTATCGGAAAAGCGCTGTATACTAAACAATTTACATTGGCCGAAGCGCTCAGCGGGGTGAGGGACGCATGATAACGAAACGAATCATTCCGTGTCTTGATGTGAAAGAAGGACGCGTGGTCAAAGGCATTCAATTTCTCGGGCTGAAAGATGCCGGCGATCCTGTCGAGCTGGCTGAAGCATATGACAGGGAGGGCGCTGACGAGCTCGTTTTTCTCGACATTTCCGCTTCTCATGAAGGCCGCAAGACGATGACAGACGTCGTTGAACAAGTTGCTGCAAAACTGGCAATTCCGTTTACGGTCGGCGGCGGAATCAATCAATTAAGCGATATGAAACGAATGCTTCGCGCCGGCGCTGATAAAGTATCCGTTAATACAGCGGCCGTCCTCCGGCCCGAGCTGATTACGGAAGGGGCGGACTTTTTCGGCTCGCAATGCATCGTAGCGGCGATCGACGCAAAGTATGACGAAGACTCGGGTTGCTATAAAGTGTACACACACGGCGGCAGAAAGAAAACCGAGTGGGAAGTCACAGCCTGGGCAAAAGAAGCCGTCAGCCGGGGTGCGGGTGAAATCTTGCTGACAAGCATGGACGCAGACGGAGAGAAAACGGGCTTTAACCATACGCTCACAAAGCTTGTTACACGTGCCGTCCCGGTGCCCGTCATTGCGTCAGGGGGAGCCGGCAGCGCGCGCCATATGCTTGAAGCGTTTACGATCGGTGAAGCGGACGCCGCGCTTGCAGCTTCAATATTTCATTACAAAGAAACATCGATAAAAGAAGTGAAAGATTATATGAAGAAACACGGGGTGAATGTGAGATGAAACGGGCAGATGAACTGCGGTTTGACGAGGCCGGACTGATTCCCGCCATCGTACAGGATGCGGCAAGCAAAGAAGTGCTGACACTGGCTTATATGAATCGTGAATCATATGAAAAAACGATAGAAACGAAAGAAACCTGGTTTTACAGCCGTTCACGGCAGGAGCTGTGGCATAAAGGAGCGACGTCGGGGAATACCCAAAAGGTAAAAGCTATCCGCTATGATTGTGATCAAGACGCCCTTGTCGTGCTGGCGGAGCCTTCAGGACCCGCATGCCACAAGGGAAGCTACAGCTGCTTTACTCCGGAAAAAGCGGACGTGCAGGATCGTTTCGGCATCTTAAATGAACTGGAAAGCGTAATCGCCAAACGGCAGACGGAGATGCCTGACGGGGCTTACACAACGTACCTGTTTCGGGAAGGTGTCGATAAAATCCTCAAAAAAGTCGGCGAAGAAGCCGCAGAGGTTATTATTGCCGCGAAAAACCGCGATCATGAAGAATTAAAATGGGAAGCGGCGGATTTGCTTTATCATTTGCTCGTTCTATTGCGAGAGCAGTCGCTTCCTCTGGACGACGTGCTTGCCGTCCTTGCGAAACGCCATTCGTCATCTGAGTAAAACAAACCTCACGGAGAGATTCGTGAGGTTTTTTACATGCCAAACCTAAACATTCATTAAAATATTCCTTATTTCTCAACCGGAGGCAGATGAATTTGATAATATTGACTAATAGAGTTTATTTTGGTTTTTATTAAAAATGTACGTTTTGTTCATATTCCGTTCATGCTCATCCGTTATAGTATAAACAGTGATATAGGAGGAAAACATATGCCGAATAAACAACCGAAACCAAAAGGGAAATTCAGTTCATTCTTTTCATTAGTCAAAAAAACAAAACCATCATACGGAATGCTGGCCTTCGCGCTGTCTCTCAGTATTGTGACAACGCTCGTCAGCCTGCTGATTCCGCTATTGACAAAGCAGCTCGTTGACGGTTTTTCCATGTCGTCGCTGTCAGGCATGCAAATCGGGATCATCGCAGCCGTATTTATCGTACAGGCCGCATTAAGCGCCTACGCCACATACGCCTTGAACTACAGCGGCCAGAAAATCATCTCGGGGCTGGGTGATATGTTATGGCAGAAATTAATTAAACTGCCCGTCTCTTATTTTGACAAAAACGCCACGGGCGAAACGATCAGCCGTGTCACCAATGACACGATGGTGGTAAAAGAGCTGATCACAAACAATATCAGCGGATTTATTACCGGAATCATTTCCGTTATCGGATCACTGACGATCTTATTTATCATGAACTGGAAGCTGACATTGCTCGTGCTGATCGTCGTGCCGCTGGCTGCGGTTATTTTAGTGCCGATCGGCCGGAAAATGTTTAAAATATCTCGGGAAACACAGGATGAAACAGCGAGATTCACCGGATTGTTGAACCACATCCTCCCGGAAATCAGGCTTGTGAAAGCGTCAAACGCTGAAGAAGCGGAATACGGCCGCGGAAAAGCGGGCATCATGGCGCTCTTTAAACTCGGTCTGCGTGAAGCGAAGGTGCAGTCACTTGTAGGCCCGCTTATCACACTCGTATTAATGGCGGCGCTGGTCGCTGTCATCGGGTACGGCGGAATGCAGGTATCATCAGGTGAACTGACAGCCGGCGCACTCGTTGCCTTTATCCTGTATTTGTTTCAGATCATTATGCCGATGGGCCAGATTACTTCATTTTTCACACAGCTTCAAAAATCCGTCGGCGCAACAGAACGGATGATTCATATTCTTGCAGAAAAAGAAGAAGACATCCAGACCGGGAAAGCGATTGAAAACGCGGATCAGCCGATTAAGCTTGAACAAGTCTCATTCGGCTACAAAACAGATCAAACCATCTTAAAAGACATTACGGCAACGATTGAGGCCGGCAAAGTCACTGCGATTGTCGGACCGAGCGGCGGCGGAAAAACAACGTTATTTAAACTGCTTGAACGATTCTACAATCCGACGGCCGGCAGTATCCTGCTCGGGAATGAACCGATTGATACGTATTCCCTTGAATCATGGCGGGAGCATATCGGCTACGTGTCTCAAGAAAGTCCGTTAATGTCAGGCACCATCCGCGACAATATCTGCTACGGATTAAAACGCGAGGTGACCGATGAGGAACTGAGAAAAGCGGCCGACATGGCCTACGCCCTGCAATTTATTGAAGATTTACCGAAGAAATTTGAAACCGAGGTCGGTGAACGGGGGATTATGCTGTCAGGCGGACAGCGCCAGCGCATCGCCATTGCCAGAGCGCTTCTCCGCAATCCGAGCATTCTTATGCTTGATGAAGCGACATCAAGTCTGGACAGCCAATCTGAAAAATGGGTGCAACAGGCGCTGGAAGTCTTGATGGAAGGCCGCACCACCATCGTGATCGCCCACCGCTTATCCACGGTTGTGGATGCAGATCAGCTTCTCTTTGTCGAACAGGGTGAAATCACCGGACGGGGCACACACCATGAATTAATGGCATCCCATTCGCTGTACCGTGATTTTGCGGAGCAGCAGCTGAAGCTGAATGCCGACTTAGAAAACAAAGCTGTGTAAAGCAAGACTTTATGAAAAGAAAGCAGCTGAAAAGCTGCTTTTTATTTTACAGCTTAGCCGATATGGCACAGTGACGGACCGTTTTGAGAGTCTGCTGAAGATACAGGAGACTAAAAAATTTGAAAAAGCAGAAGGAGGGATTTTCATGGCTGTCATATTGGTTGCGGATGATGACCGCCATATCCGTGAGCTTGTCCGCCTTATGATGGAGCAGAGCGGATTTGACGTCGCAGAAGCGGAAGACGGGGAAGCGGCGGTGCAGCTGATAGAATCAACACATATTGATCTCATCATACTGGATGTGATGATGCCGAAAATGGACGGATTTGAAGTCAGTGAAGCCGTCCGCAGCTTTACGGATATTCCGATTTTGATGCTGACGGCAAAAGGCGAAACGCTGGATAAAGTGCAGGGTTTTACTTCCGGAGCGGACGATTATCTCGTCAAACCGTTTGAGCCGCTTGAGCTGGAAGCAAGGGTCAAAGCATTGCTGAAACGCTACCGGATCACCGCTGAAAAACTGCTGACCATCGGAACGGTCACATTAGATAAGCAATCCCGTACTGTAACGCGCGGCGGCGGTTCGGGAATGACGCTGCCCCGGCGTGAATTTGAGCTTTTATTTAAGCTCGCCGGTTATCCGAATAAGACGTTTTCAAGAGAGCATTTAATAGAAGATATTTGGGGCTTTGATTATGAAGGTGACGAGCGGACGGTTGACGTTCATATTAAAAGGCTGAGAGAACGGTTTCCTGAAAAGGACTATCCGTTTGCCATTCATACGGTGCGGGGTCTCGGCTACCGGTTTGTGGTGACAGAATGAAACGGATTCTCAGAACGGCGGGAAGAATCATCATCCTTCTCGTATTCACTGCATTTTTATGGCTTGCTGCCCACTTGATCGTTCAGGGCTTCGGTGTTATATGGCCAATTTTGCTGACGCCGTTCGTCGAGCAAATTCTGACACTTTGGCTTGTGTTCGGCCTGCTGTTTTTAACGATGTTTATTTTTTCAAAGTCAGCGCGTAAACGACATCATGCGATCTGGGATTCGCTCACCGCCACGATCAAGCAAATGTCGAGCGGCAACTTCACCGCGGCCGCTTCCCGGAAAATGGAGAAAATTGAGCGGGATCACCCCGTGACGAAGTTGGCTGATGAACTGTCGACACTCGCCGCGGAACTGAGTGAAATGGAAAAACTGAAACAAGAATTTATTTCAAACGTTTCCCATGAAATTCAAACCCCGCTTACTTCATTAAAGGGCTATGCGCACCTCTTAAAAAAACCGGATTTATCATATGAGGAGCGGGGGCGCTACTTACACATCATCGAGACAGAAACAGAACGATTATCAAAAATCAGTGAAAATCTGCTGAAGCTCACCGCACTCGAACGTCAGACCGAACCGATACAAAAAAAACCGTTCCGCATTGACAAACAGCTGCGGCGCACCATATTGACTTGTGAGCCAGAGTGGTCCGCCAAACAGATTGAGTTTCTCATTGATTTACAGGAGTCGTATGTGTACGGAGATGAAGCGCTGCTCAGCCAAGTCTGGATGAATCTCATTCACAATGCTGTGAAATTTACCGGAGAAGGAGGCCGCATATCCGTTAAAATTACAGATTTGCCGGAGGCTGCGGCCATCGAAATCGCCGACAACGGAATCGGAATGGAGCCTGAGCAGGCAGAGCGCGTATTTGAACGGTTTTATAAAGCGGATAAAGCGAGAAACGCGGGGGGAAGCGGGCTCGGCCTGTCCATCGCCAAAAAAATCGCTGAGCTGCACGGCGGTTCGATAGAGGTTGAAAGCAAGCGCGGCGAAGGAACCCTTTTCCGCGTCATTCTTCCTGCCGACCCTCATGAAACAAACAGCTAAAATCTGGTCGAACCAGCCAGTAAAAAACGAAGCCGATCCTGTCTTTTGAACTATTGAGGCGAAACCGTTTTATGGTATACTACTGACGGTAATACGTATAAAACGGAGGGTATTTGTGGGAAAACACACTTCTGAACATAAAAAGCACGCACAAATTGTCCAGCTGCTTCAGGATGGACAATATTTTTTTCATAAAGGCTTAAAAGCATATAAAGAGCGGAATTTAAAACGGGCCAGCAAACTGATTCAGCGAGCCGTTCATCTCGAACCGAATGATTCCGAAATGCTGTCCCGGCTGGCCGTCATTTATTCTGAAATGGGGCACTACCAGCAGTCAAATGAGCTGTTCGACTTTATTTTGGTGAACCTGAAAGAAGAAATGCCCGAGTGTCATTATTTTAAAGCGAATAATTTCGCGCATTTGGGGCTCTTTCAGGAAGCATACAAAGAAGCGGCGGCTTATTCTGATGCCGATCCGGACGGAGAATTCAGCGAAGAGATTGAAAACCTGATGGAGCTTCTGGATTTCGGCGAAGCGGGTGAAAACGAATCGCTCTATGACCAAGATGAACTGCTGATCAGGCAGGACCGGGCAAAAGCGCTTCTTGAGAGCGGCCAGCTTCATGAAGCGGTTGTCATGCTTGAAGAGATTACAGCCGATTACCCCGAGCTTTGGTCCGCATACAACAACCTGGCGCTCGCTTATTTTTACTCAGGCAATGTAACAAAAGCGAAACAGACGGTATTTGAAGTGCTTGAGAAAAACGAAGGCAATCTCCACGCCCTGTGCAACTACCTTGTATTCTGCTATTACGAGAGGGAAGATGAAAAAGTCGGAGAATTGAGCGAAAGGCTCGCCAATGTGTATCCGATATTATTCGAACAGCGTTACAAGCTGGGGGCGACGCTTGCGCTTGTCGGCAGACATGATCTTGGCTATAAGTGGCTCCGTTCTCTATACAAAAGCGGATTTGAAGGCGACGACACGTTTTATTACTGGCTTGCCGCCTCAGCATACGGGACAGGCCGTACAGAATTTGCCGAAACCATTTGGAGAAAGGCCGAAACTGAATTTCCCGAATCAGACCGCCCCGCGCCTTGGGCGGAGCGGCAGGAACCGCTGCCTGCTTCACTTGAACAGCGGCTCGCCGCCTATTATATCAGCAGCGCTCAAGGAGAGCGGCACCAGCTTGAAAAAGTTCTGGCTGCAAAACGAGCCGCTACGCCGTTTGAACAGGAATTCGTCAGACTGCTGCTTTCCGGTGAAAAAGGCGCTTCAGGCGTCTCCCGTGATGCTTTGTTCACGTATCGGACGGTCAAGCTGCTGGAGAAAGCGGAAGCCGACAGTTTAAAGACTGACGTCATGAGCTGCTGGGTTTTTCACGTTATTCAGCACATCCGCGCTGCTGCTGCCGTACAGAATGAGCGGGCATGGGCCGCAGCCATTGCATACGTATGGAAGGAAGCAAACGGCGAAAAAACGACGAAAAAAGAAACCGCCGCCGTTTACGGTATATCCGCGGCAACACTCTCAAAATACATCAGACAAATAGATGATATATTAGAATAAAACCGATTCTTTCTATATAAAGAGTCGGTTCTTTTTTTATCAGAAAGTGATAAAACAGAACTTTACTGCCGAAAAAAGAGATTTTCATACGTATTTTTTTGCTTTTTGAATCAAAAACAGACCGCAATCATCATTTATTTTGCAAATGATGAATTTTGCAATCACATTGAAATATAACTGTAATAAAAATTGTCGAAACATGATGGTATAATGATTCTCGTACATAAGAGATTAGTTTTTTTTACATGTGCTGTATAATCTATACCAATTAACCAGTTTCAAAGATTCATACATAAAAATCATCAGCCTCACGGTATGTGAGGGAGCGTAACTTTGATGTTCATAATAGAATTCCAAATGAGAACAGGTTTTAAAGTAAAAGGGAGGAAAGAAAAAGTGAAAAAGAGTTTATTAACACTTGGTTTGGCTTCCGTCATCGGGACAAGCAGTTTTTTGATCCCGTTTACAAAAACTGCATCGGCGGAAACATTAGACAGCAAAAAAGCAAAAATCGAAAGCAAGCAATCTGAGGTGGCTTCAAGCCTCGAAGCGAAAGAAAAGGAATTATCTAAGCTTCAGGACAAGCAGGCTAAGATTGAAAAAGAACTGAAAGACATTAACGCCAAAGCGTTGGATACAAGTAATAAAATCGAAGATAAAAAAGCTGAAAACGAAAAAACGAAAAAGCAAATCGCTGATTTGAAAAAAGAAATCAAAGAAACAGAAGCGCGCATTGAAAAACGCAATGAAATCCTGAAAAAACGCGTTCGTTCTTTACAGGAAAACGGCGGTTCTCAAGGATACATTGACGTTCTTTTAGGAGCGACAAGCTTCGGAGATTTCATTTCCCGTGCGACTGCGGTATCTTCTATCGTTGATGCGGATAAAGACCTGATCAAACAGCAGGAGCAGGATAAAGCGAAACTCGAAGATGCTGAAGCTGAACTTAACGTGAAGCTTAAAAAAGTCCAAGATGATCTTGCGAAGTTAGAGTCTATGCAAAAAGACCTGAACAAACAGCTTGATCAGAAAGACAAGCTTTTCGACGAAGCGAAAAACGGTCAGAAAAAAGCGGCTTCCGCTATCTCTGATCTGAAAAAAGAAGCGTCACAGCTTGCAAACGAAAAAGCTGACACTGAAAAAGAACAGAAGCGCATTAAAGAAGAGCAGGCTGCAGCAGCTGCCCTGATCAAAAAACAGGAAGAAGCGCAAAAAGCCTCTGAAGACCAAAACCAAAAAGATGACAGCCAGCCGGCACCTGCGGTTAAAACTGTGAAAAAAGCGGCTGTTTCAACTGAAACATCCGATTCATCTGACAGCTCAAGCAAACCGAGCAATTCAGGCGGATCATCTCATAACAGCGGCGGTTCAGATGATTCTGACGGCGGATCTGTTATCTCAAATTCAGGCGGTATTGAAGGCGCGATCAGCGTAGGATCAAGCCTTGTGGGTCAATCTCCGTACAAATTCGGCGGCGGACGCACACAATCTGATATTAACAACCGTATCTTTGACTGCTCTTCATTTGTACGCTGGGCTTATGCTAACGCAGGCGTTAACCTCGGACCTGTAAGCGGCACAAGCACAGATACGCTAATCGGAAGAGGTGAGGCAGTCAGCGCGTCTGACATGAAACGCGGAGACTTAGTATTCTTCGATACGTATAAAACAAACGGTCACGTCGGCATCTACTTAGGTAATGGGACATTCCTGAACGATAATACATCTCATGGTGTATCCATCGATTCTATGAGCAACCCTTACTGGAAAAAAGTATTCAACGGCAATGTAAGACGTGTCGTGCAATAATGAATAAGACAAGGGCCTTCCATCCCGGAAGGCTCTTTCTTTATTTGTATACCCGCTCAGGAGATGCCTAATCACGCTCAGAAAAATGAGCAAAAAGATAGCGAATCGCCCTCAGATTTTATAGGATATGGGTAAGGAATACGATTGATGGGGATTCTTATTCATATAGGGTGCGCCCCATTTCGAAAAGGAGTGAATCATGGTGTCAGAAGAAAAAATTTATGATGTGATCATTATCGGCGCGGGTCCGGCGGGGATGACCGCTGCCGTTTACACATCACGAGCGAACTTATCCACATTAATGATCGAAAGAGGAATTCCGGGCGGCCAGATGGCCAACACAGAGGATGTTGAAAACTATCCGGGTTTTGAAAGCATTCTCGGCCCTGAACTTTCTAATAAAATGTTTGAACATGCGAAAAAATTCGGTGCGGAATATGCGTACGGCGATATTAAAGAAATTGTCGACGGTAAAGAATATAAAACGGTCAAAGCCGGTTCAAAAGAATATAAAGCGCGCGCCATCGTCATTTCTGCCGGAGCGGAATACAAAAAGATCGGCGTTCCCGGTGAAAAAGAACTTGGCGGCCGCGGCGTATCGTACTGTGCGGTATGTGACGGCGCATTCTTCAAAAATAAAGAGCTTGTCGTAGTCGGCGGCGGAGACTCGGCTGTGGAAGAAGGCGTCTATCTGACACGCTTCGCTTCAAAAGTCACCATCGTTCACAGACGTGATAAATTGCGTGCGCAAAGCATTCTTCAGGCGCGTGCCTTTGACAATGACAAAATTGATTTCGAATGGAATAAAACCGTAAAAGAAATCCATGAAGAAAACGGAAAAGTCGGCAGACTGACACTTGTGGATACTGTGACGGGAGAAGAGGAAGAATTCAAAGCTGACGGCGTCTTTATTTATATCGGCATGCTTCCGCTTTCTAAACCGTTCGAAAACTTGGGCATCACAAATGAAGAAGGCTACATTGAAACAAATGATCAAATGGAAACGAAAGTTCCCGGCATTTTCGCTGCGGGAGACATTCGTGAAAAATCACTCCGCCAGATCGTTACGGCGACAGGTGACGGAAGTATTGCGGCCCAAAGCGTTCAGCATTATGTGGAAGAGCTTCAGGAGACGCTCAAAACCGTTAAATAATCGCTGTAATGTTCAGTTTTTGAATCGTTACTGGCTTTTAATTCCGCTGTAACACGGGTGAAATACTGATGTTTTAAGATGAATGTAGTAATTGACCCCCTTTTTATATGAATACACCTTGGCACGGATTCCAGTATCCGTGCCCTTTTTTTGTAAATTTTTGTTTTCTGTCAAATAAAAGAAAAGGATGTCGGTGTCTCTGCATTGTGAGAGACATGCCGAAACGGTATAATGAAGAGACGATGATTTGTTGAGAAGGTTAGGTGACGTACTTGTGCAAAGAGTGACAAATTGTGTGCTGCAGACAGATGATCAGGTTCTCCTTCTCCAAAAGCCGAGACGGGGCTGGTGGGTCGCGCCCGGCGGGAAGATGGAGAGCGGTGAATCAGTCAGAGATTCCGTCATTAGAGAGTACAGAGAAGAGACGGGAATTTATATATTAAATCCGCAGTTAAAAGGCGTGTTTACCTTTATTATTAAGGAACAGGAACAAATCGTGTCAGAGTGGATGATGTTTACTTTTGTCGCCGATTCCTACACGGGGCGGAATGTCGCTGAATCAGAGGAAGGCATTCTGAAGTGGCATGACGTGAAAGATATCCACAGCCTTCCGATGGCGCCCGGAGACGGACATATCCTTGATTTTATGATCAAGGGCCAAGGGCTTTTGCACGGCACCTTTACGTATACGCCGGACTTCGAGCTGCTCAGCTATCGTTTAGATCCGCAGCTTATCAAATAAAAGAAAGACCTCAGGGGGGAGAGAGATGAGTGTGAATGAAAATCATGATATTCAGCTCGTCATCATAACGGGAATGTCTGGAGCGGGGAAAACCGTCGCCATTCAAAGCTTTGAGGATCTCGGCTATTTTTGCGTCGACAATCTGCCGCCTTCCTTGCTGCCGAAATTTTTGGAACTGATGAAAGAATCAAGTTCAAAAATGAGCAAGGTCGCGCTTGTCATGGATCTGCGGGGACGTGAATTTTTTGACAGGCTGATTGAGGCGCTGGATGAAATGGCGGAAAATCCGTGGATTACACCGCGCATTCTCTTTTTAGATGCGAAGGATTCCATCCTTGTGACGAGATACAAAGAAACGAGGCGTTCTCATCCGCTGGCCGCTACCGGGCTTCCTCTCGAAGGAATCGCACTGGAGCGCCAGCTGCTTGAAGAATTGAAAGGGCGCTCTCAGCTGATCTATGACACGTCGGATATGAAACCGCGTGATCTGCGTGAAAAAATCGTGGCGCATTTCGCCACGAACCAAGGTGAGACCTTTACAGTGAACGTGATGTCATTCGGTTTCAAATACGGTCTTCCGATAGATGCCGATCTCGTGTTTGATGTAAGGTTTCTGCCGAATCCGTTCTACATTGAAAGCATGAGGCCGCTTACGGGGAAAGATGAGGAAGTCTCATCTTATGTGATGAAGTGGAATGAAACACAAAAGTTTATCGAAAAGCTTGTTGATCTGCTCGGCTTTATGCTTCCGTCTTATAAGCGGGAAGGAAAAAGCCAGCTTGTCATCGCGATCGGCTGTACGGGCGGCCAGCACCGCTCTGTTACACTCGCTGAGTATCTGGCTGATTACTTTAAAAAGGATTTCTATACTCATGTTACTCACCGGGACATTGAAAAGAGAAGCCGGAAATGAATAAGAAGCCGAAAATCGCAATCTTCGGAGGCGGAACGGGTTTGTCCGTGCTGCTCCGCGGATTAAAGCATAAGCCCGTTGATATTACGGCGATTGTGACCGTTGCCGATGACGGCGGAAGTTCAGGCCGTCTGCGGGATGAACTTCAAATTCCGCCGCCGGGTGACATCCGTAACGTACTGGCTGCTTTGTCAGATGTTGAGCCGCTTGTTGAAAACCTGTTTCAGCATCGTTTCAACAAAGGAAGCGACTTAACCGGACATTCGCTCGGCAATTTGATTTTGGCAGCGATGACGAATATAACCGGTGATTTCTTTCACGCTGTTACCGAAATGAGCAAAGTGCTGAATGTCCGCGGCAGAGTATTGCCGGCTGCCAACACCAGCGTCGTTCTTCATGCCGAAATGGAGGACGGGCAGGTCGTCTCCGGAGAATCGACCATTCCTTCTTACGGCCAGCGCATTAAACGGGTGTTTCTTACGCCTGAAAAAATTGATCCGCTGCCGGAGACGATTGACGTGATCCGCCAGGCCGACTTAATCATTATCGGCCCGGGAAGCCTGTATACAAGCATTCTCCCGAACCTGCTCGTGCCGAAAATCGGAGAGGAAGTCGTCAAGGCTGCGGCCAAAAAAGTATATATCTGTAATGTCATGACGCAGCCCGGCGAAACGCTTCAATACAGCGCAGCCGACCACGTTAAGGCGCTGAACGATCATATGGAGCAGCCGTTTATCGATACGATTTTAATCAATAATGAAGATATCCCTGACGAAATCAAAAGCAAATATGCGAAAGAGCTGGCCCGGCCCGTTGAATTTAACGTTGAAAAGCTGAAAGCCATGGGGCTTGAGGTCATCAGGGACCAGATTATCACGTATAAAAATGGCGTAATCCGTCACGATACACATAAAGTGGCTTCTCTTCTCGTTGATTTATTAAGGGACTAGAGGTCTTTTGAAATGAGGTGGCTCATATGTCATTTGCATCGGAAACAAAAAAAGAACTGACGAATCTGGAAGTAAAGGACTGCTGCGCCAAGGCGGAGCTGTCCGCTCTGATTCGGATGAACGGTTCACTGTCATTTTCAAACCGCCATCTCGTGCTTGACGTTCAAACCGAAAATGCGGCGATTGCCCGCCGCATTTATACATTGCTGAAGAAACAATATGATGTATCGGTCGAACTGTTAGTCAGAAAAAAAATGCGGCTGAAAAAAAACAATGTTTATATTGTACGCTTTTCTGAAAACGCAAAGCTGATTCTGGAGGAATTGAAAATCCTCGGAGAGAACTTTGTATTTGAACGGAATATTTCTGAGGAACTGGTGGCGAAACGGTGCTGCAAACGTTCTTATATGAGAGGGGCGTTTTTGGCGGGGGGATCTGTGAATAATCCCGAAACATCGTCATACCACTTGGAAATCTTTTCGCTTTATAAGGAACATAACGATTCATTATGCGCGCTGCTGAATGAATTTCATCTGAACAGCAAAACGCTTGAACGGAAAAAAGGCTATATTACGTACTTAAAAGAGGCGGAAAAAATCACCGAATTTCTGAATGTCATCGGCGCCCACAATTCACTGCTGCGCTTTGAAGATGTGCGGATTGTCAGAGATATGAGAAACTCAGTGAACCGCCTCGTAAATTGTGAAACAGCCAACTTAAACAAAACCATCGGGGCTTCGCTCAGACAGGTGGAAAATATTAAATACATTGATGAACGGATCGGTCTTGAAGCGCTGCCGGAAAAGCTTCGCGAAATTGCGCAGCTGCGGATTGATTATCAGGAAGTCACGCTGAAAGAACTTGGGGAAATGGTTGCAAGCGGGAAAATCAGCAAATCCGGCATCAATCACAGGCTGAGAAAGCTCGATGAAATCGCAGAACAGCTGCGTACAGGACAAAGCATCACTTTGAAATAACCGTACAGAAAAGGGGAGATCTTATGGTTCAGGAGAAAGTGGAAGTGCGTTTAAAGACGGGATTGCAGGCGCGTCCCGCTGCATTGTTTGTACAGGAGGCAAATCGCTTTACATCAGATGTGTTTCTTGAGAAAAACGGCAAGAAAGTGAATGCCAAAAGCATTATGGGGTTAATGAGCCTGGCGGTCAGCACGGGGACGGAAGTCACTCTGATCGCTGAAGGCGAGGATGAAAAGGAAGCGCTTGAAAAGCTGTCCGCTTACGTGCAGGAAGAAGTGTAAGCGCTTTGTAAGGAGGACGGAACGATGAATGAGTTCCTGAAAGATTGTTATCAAACGATAGGATGGGAAAAGGAGTCACTCGATTTCAGCACCCTGCCCGAATTTTTAAAAGCGCTCGCGTATCGGTTTCCGTTTGAAAATCGCGCGGTTTTGTCCAAAAAAGAATATGACGTCACGAAAGAAGGACTGTGGCGGCATATGGTGAAAGAGCCTCATGGCGGACTTTGTTATGACTTGAACGGACTGCTTTATTTCATACTGAAGGACGCCGGATTTGACGTCAAATTGATCCGCGGAACGGTTTGGAACAACGGATGGGAGCTGCCCGGCACACATGCGGCCGTGCTTCTTTCCGCCGAAGGAAATGAATATATCGCTGATACAGGCTTCGGCCTCAATCTCGCTATGCAGCCCGTTCCGCTGTCCGGCGCCGAGGCGGTATCTGCCGCCGGAGCGTTTCGTGTGAGAAAAGAACAAACGGAATTCGGGACACACGTGCTTGAAATGAACAAAGGGGACGGCTGGCAGACAGGTTACGCATTTTCACTTGAAGAAATCGGTGAAAAGGACCTCAAGGCCATGAAACAAACGATCTTTGAACATGAGCGGTCTCCATTCAATAAACGCCTGCTTGCTTCTAAGCGGACGCCGGAGGGGCACATGGTTCTGTCTGAACGCAATGTAACGATTCAAAAACACGATGGCCCGGCGGAAAAAAGTGAAATTGACCGATCAGAGTTTGAAGAAAAATTTATTACACACTTTATGTAAAGCTGAAAAAAACGGCCTCCCGCAGGGAAGCCGTTTTTTTCGTTATCTGATTTTTGTAAAGGTCTGATAATGGTCCGTTGTTTTGTAAATCAGCCAGTCGCTTGAGTAAAGAATCCGGTCTGAATTTCTGAAGCCTGATGTATAGTTAATATCCGCTTCACGCCATGTTCGTCCGCTTTTGCCCGGGAGTTTGCCTTCCCTGTTTGAGAAGATGTCTCCGCCGATGCTTTTCCCCGGAGCGACGTCTGCAAGGTTCCCTTTTGATGCCACCCAGCCGAGGGCTTGTGCTTCTGATTTTGTAATGTAATTATCAGGTAGCTTATGATATGTCTGAAGATAATCCGCAACCCCGTCAAACGTGTTGATAACCTGTGCTTCTGTGTGTGCCTTGTGAGAAGATGTTTCCGTTTTGGCAGCTGTTGAAAACAGCATCCCCGCCGCGGAGACAAGCACCAGTAAACAAACGGAAATCCACGATAATCGTTTTTTCAAAGCAATACCTCCCATTTTCATCATGTGAAGCTGATTCCTTTTCATTGTATCAGCAACGAAAGAAAGGAATAGAAAGAATTTAAAAATAGTACTTTTTATCTAGCGAAAAATAAACCCCGGCTGAACCAACCGGGATTTTTCTTCTTATTGAAATTCCTTAGTAAGGTTTTTCGGCGTTCTTCCGTATACGGCGTCAATCATGTTTTGAGCGGCTTGTGTGAACATATTCAAGCGGATTTTAGCCGTTGCTGACCCGATATGCGGAAGCAATGTGACGTTTTCCAGCTGTAAAAGCGGATTGTCTTCTGAGACCGGCTCTTTTTCAAACACATCTAAACCGGCGCCTTTTATCCAGCCCTCCTGCAATGCGCGGATGAGCGCTTTCTCATCAACCGTCTTTCCCCGGGAAATATTGACGAAAAATGCCGTATCTTTCATCAGTCTGAATTCCCGTTCTCCCATCATATGATACGTTTCGTCAGTAAGCGGCGTAATTAACAGCACAAAGTCTGACGTTTTCAGCAGTGTGTCTAAGTCGGCATATGTAACGCCAAGCTCTTTCTCAGCATCCGGTTTTCTGCTGCGGTTATAGTATAACACGTCCATATCAAAGCCGAATTTTGCCCGTTTGGCGGCTTGTTCACCGATTCTGCCCATGCCGATAATTCCTAACGTCTGATGGTGGACATCCATACCGAAAAGGGATTCTTCCTCAACAGTTCCCCATTTGCCGGCGCGGACGAATCGATCCAATTCGGCAACCCGTCTGGCGGAAGACAGGATTAATGAAAAAGCCAGATCAGCAACAGTGTCGTCCAAGGTGTATGGCGTATGCGTGCCGACGACCCCGCGTTTTTTCATTTCTTCTATATTAAAATTATCGTAGCCGACTGAATTATTGCTGACGACCTTCAGCTTCGGCGCGTGATCGAGTAAATCACTGTCAATCGCCGTTCCGGATGTCAGCAGGCCTTCAGCATCCTTCATTTTTTCGTACAGTTCTTCTTTTGAAATGGTATCTTCTTTCCAGATGTCATAGCGGCAATGTTCGCCTATCATTTGTTCGACTTCCGGCGGTATCGGTTTCGCGATGAATACATATGGTTTCAACGGGCTTCTCCTCCTTTGTCTTTCTTCTCTATTTTATTATAAAAGAGAAGCGGTAAAGTGAGAAATATTCAAACACATTTGAATAAATTTCTGGTTCTTTTGAACTTAAAATGAAAAGAGGAAAAGGTATTTCCCCCAAACCATAACAGAATCCGCCTATATTTCTGAAGGCAGAATGAGCGAAACGGCTGCTTTCAAAAGCTTTATAGGTTGGTATAAAGATAAATTTTATTATTTTTGAAAGATATAAATGAATATAATCTGAATTTACAGTTAAATTATCGTGTCTTTTTTTGAAAGCCTTTTCCACGCCTTTTTCTGTGCTATAATTCCTTACTGTAAGCTGGGTAAGAAGGCTTGCAATACAATCGGATGGGAGATGATTAGAAAAATGGTTTCTTTATCAAGCATTTTGGAGCACAACCAGCAGTTTGTCCAAGAAAGGAAATATGAGCCTTACCAAACGACAAAATTCCCGAAAAAAAAGCTTGTCATCGTATCCTGTATGGATACAAGGCTGACGGAGCTTCTGCCGCAGGCGAAGGGACTCAGAAACGGTGATGCCAAAATCATAAAAAACGCGGGGGCCATTGTTTCTCACCCATTTGGAAGTGTCATGCGGAGTATTTTGGTTGCCGTTTATGAACTGGAAGCTGAGGAAGTCTGTATCGTAGGGCACCGCGAGTGCGGAATGTCGGGGTTAAATGCGGCTTCCATATTAAATAAAGCAAAAGATCGCGGCGTGGAGGAGAAATGTCTCAGCCTTCTTGAGCATGCGGGAGTCGACTTGGAAACATGGCTGACCGGTTTTCACAGCGTTGAAGAAAGCGTGGCACACAGCGTGAATATGGTCAGGCATCATCCGCTCTTGCCTGAAGAGGTGCCTGTGCACGGGCTTGTGATCGATCCGGGGACGGGGACGCTGGATGTTGTCGTTGACGGTTATGAAACGGTCAAAGGGGGATGCAGCTGACGATGCAATTTTCCGGCAGATATCAGGGATACAATTTGCAGAAATTTCAGAAAGACTTGATCGCGGGAATTGTGGTTGGGATTGTAGCAATTCCTCTGGGAATGGCTTTTGCCATCGCCTCGGGGGTCGGTCCGGAATACGGGCTTTATACCGTTATTGTGGCCGGAATTCTGATTTCACTGTTGGGCGGCTCTAAGTATCAGATCGGGGGGCCCACGGGGGCGTTTGTTCCCATTTTATTTGCCATTGTGATGCAGTATGGTTTTGAGAATTTACTTGTAGCCGGTTTTATGGCAGGCGTGATGCTCGTCCTGTTCGGCGTATTTAAACTCGGGAAGATTATGAAATTCGTGCCGAAGCCGGTGATCGTCGGATTTACGGCCGGAATCGCGGTGCTGATCTTCTCGGAGCAGATTGCCCATTTTCTCGGTCTGCGCAATGTTCAAAAGCATGAAAGCTTTATCCTCAACATTGCGGAGATCGGCAAGAAGCTCGAAACCTTTAATTTGTACAGCATTTTCATCGCCGGTATCGCTTTGGCCATTTTGCTGTTATCAGCAAGGCTGATGCCGAAGATTCCCGGCGCGCTTGTGGCGCTGCTTGTATCTACAGCCGCGGCGGTTGTGTTTTTTCCTGACAGGATGGCGACAATCGGTTCTGCTTACGGAGAAATTCCGAGGTCGCTCCCGGCTTTGCAGCTTCCGGATTTCTCCATTGATAACATGATTATGATGTTTCCGTCGGCTCTGATCATTGCGCTTCTCGGCGGACTTGAGTCCATCTTATCAGCGATGGTCGCGGATAATATGAAAGGATCACGGCATGACAGCAATAGGGAGCTTGTCGGGCAGGGCATCGCCAATATGGCCGCGCCGCTTTTCGGCGGCATACCGGCAACGGGAGCGATTGCGCGGACCGCCACAAATATTAAAAACGGCGCAGTTTCTCCGATTTCCGGTATTGTCCACGGAGTCACCGTCCTTCTCGTCCTGCTCGTCTTCGCACCGCTTGCCGTTCATGTACCGCTGGCAAGCATGGCGCCGGTGTTGATGGTTGTGGCTTGGAACATGAGCGAGCGGAGGGAAGTCGCCAATATGATGCGGCTGAAAAACACTGATTCATTCGTGCTGGCGGTTACCTTTTTGCTGACGGTTCTGTTTGATTTAATCATCGGCGTTTCCGCCGGTCTCGTGCTCGCTTTTGTTTTCTTTATCAGGAAAATGAGCGAATCGACAAGCATCAAAACACCGCATGCCGCCGTCAAATCGGTGAAAAATGATTCATCCGTCAGCACATATTCCATTGAAGGGCCGCTGTTTTTCGGTTCCATTGATTCATTGGAATCGTCATTGCTGGAGAGGCTTCAGGAAAAGCCGAAGACGCTTATTCTGCTGATGAATAATGTGCATTACATGGATACCTCCGCAGAAGCGGTGCTGGGGAATGTGATGAATCGGATCAAACGCCATAACGGCAGATTGATGATCGTCGGATTGCAATCACAGCCGAGGGAGCTGATCCGTAAAACGGGGCTGTTCCATAAAATCGGAAAACAGCACTTCTTTGAACATCAGGACGAGATAACGGGATAAATTCAGGCGCGGCCTGTCCAAGAAAAAAACGGACAGGCCGTGTTTTTATTTGGTTTCAAAGCGTTTGATCAGTTTTTCCTGATGGGCTTTCATCGCCTCTTCTAAGGTGATCCCGTACTTATCGGCGAGGATGGCGAGGTTTCCGAGGACATCACCCATTTCTTCAATCAGCTCCTGCCTGCGTTCAGCCTGTGTCGCGTCCTTTTCATCCGGCCGGTCTCTCCCGATTTCATATGCTCTTACCGCCCGGGCGAGCTCACCCGCTTCTTCCATTAAAAAGCCGATTCTGATAAATGGCCCGTATTCCGTCCATCCTCTTTTTTCGTAAAAGTCTTTCATCCATTGTTCCGTTTCAGCCATCTGCATGTGAAACACTCCTTATGTCCTGTATGATTCTTATTGATATTATCATATAGAGATGGGACAATATATAGTGTGTTTTGATTTTTTGATGTACATATATAGATGCGGAGATGAAAAAATGAAAACCATTTGTGTATTTGCGGGGTCAAACCCGGGGGTAAATGAAGAGTACAAACGCAAAGCGGCCGAACTCGGTGAATATATGGCGGAGCAGGGAATCGGCCTTGTTTACGGCGGTTCACGGGTCGGTCTTATGGGAACCGTTGCCGATGCGTTAATGGCAGGCGGCGGAAAAGCTGTCGGTGTCATGCCGAGCGGACTGTTCAGCGGAGAGATTGTTCATCAGAATCTGACGGAGCTGATTGAAGTCAGCGGCATGCATGAGCGGAAAGCGAAAATGAGTGAGCTGGCTGACGGCTATATTGCCATGCCCGGCGGATTCGGAACATATGAAGAATTGTTTGAAGTGCTGTGCTGGACCCAGATCGGCATTCATCAAAAACCGATCGGACTTTATAATGTAAACGGCTATTTTGAACCGCTGATCAATATGGTCAAATACAGTATAAAAGAAGGCTTTTCCAATGAGTCTCATCTTCAATTGATTCATACATCATCACGTCCGGATGAGCTGATTGAACAGATGAATCAGTACACATACCCGATTTTAGATAAGAAATGGCGGGAAGTGTAAAGGGAGATTCTATAAGCAGTCATCAGGATCAATATGAATCTGCTCCCATTGGCCGGAGCTGTTTTTTCTCAGTTGTTTTGCTAACCTATCTGTATCATTCGTGAGCTGAAAATAGACAAAACGATAATGATGGCCGTCTGTTCCGTCAAAGTCAATTGTTTTGACATAACCATTCTGCCGGACAGGCCATCTTTTTTTAATAAGCTTGCACCATTTGCCGAATTTGATATCAAGGCTGCTTTCTGCATTGTGCTGCCACAAATGATAAGCGGCACACAAAAAATCTTCGCCATACCAAGTCATTCGTCCGATCTGAAATCGTCCATTATGTTTTTCCAGCTGGACAACGCCGTGATAATAAGCGAAAAACGTGACGTTTTGATTTGAACCTTGAATGGTTTCGATCTCAACGAAATATCGCAAGTCTTCAAGCCGGTTCAATTTAATCAGATGGGTCTGGCCAATACCTTCGAATGAGGCAAGAAAAGCTTTGTAGGAATGTTTCTTATGATAGGACGGGGTGAAAAAGGCATAGGCCAGCGGAAAGGGAATGTGTGCCTGGCCGACTGTACCGCATCCCCCGGCTTTTTCGCGCGTAAGATTTTCGGCTTCACGTAAAACACTAAAATAATGTAAGATCGTTTTGTCCGGAGCCAAAGAGAGGGATTGGGGCAGATGAATGCTTTTCACAGGCTTATCAATATAAGGATCAAAAAAGGAACTTTCAATTGCTGTGTTCAGGACAGGAAGACAAGAGGGCCTGAAATATGTTTCGGCATCAACTGCTCTGAAGGAAGATTGTTCGTAGCTTGCATCTAATCCATCCTGATCGGAAAGTTCTCCGCCCATAAAATACCTTTTCTTTCTGGGAAAAGACCGTCTTCTCCACTTCATTGCGCTCACGCCTTTCTTGATGATAAGACATATGTATGAGAATAAGATGAGAAAGAGACTGCGGATAGTTTTGAAAGAAGAACATCCATTTCCTCAGAGGAGATGGATGTTTTTTGCGGTTTGCATAGTGTATGCGTTTACAACTTTTGTTGCACGATTGTTTCTTCCGATATGATATCATCCTGCTCAATCGTTTGTTTTTT